>NZ_JBQTCG010000002.1:0-565453 GCF_052379855.1 Paracoccus sp. NSM
ACTTCACATCGATAGTGGGTTCCGGCTCGGCCTTCGAGGCTTCCCCAAACACACCGGTCGCGCCCTCGAGCAGCTGATCGCGCCACTGCTTGATCTGGTTTGGATGAACGTCGAATTCCTGTGCCAACTCGATCAGGATCTTCTCGCCCTTGATCGCGGCTACTGCCACCTTCGCCTTGAATCCCGGGCTGTGGTTCCGGCGCGGTCGTCTTGCCATGGTCTTCTCCTCGATCGCAGCATCATGCTGCTGTTACGCGGAAAACCCACCTATCCAAGCTGTTCAAATTCCCGGAACCACCTCTCTCCGTCCGAGGATCGTCGATGGTCGAACTAGGACCCAACCCCTGAAGGGCTGGCCTGCGAACGCTGAGTCCAAAGGCAGCAGGTCAGTGGGCTTGCCCCTCGGGCGGGGGCATGTGTAGGTAAACCTCAACGTCACAACAACCGGAAGAAGGTCGATCGCCATGCGAATCTGTTCTGATCTGGCCGATGCGATCGGCAACACGCCCCTGATCCGTCTGAAGCGCGCCAGCGAGGAAACCGGCTGCGAGATCCTGGGCAAGGCCGAGTTCATGAACCCCGGCCAGTCGGTCAAGGACCGGGCTGCGCTCTATATCATCAAGGACGCGGTGGCGCGTGGTCTTCTCAAGCCCGGCGGCACCATCGTCGAAGGCACGGCGGGCAATACCGGAATCGGTCTGGCGCTGGTTGGCGCCTCGATGGGCTTTCGCAGCGTCATCGTGATCCCCGAGACGCAGAGCCAGGAAAAGAAGGACATGCTGCGTCTGGCCGGCGCGACCTTGGTCGAGGTTCCGGCGGCGCCCTACAAGAACCCCAACAACTATGTCCGCTATTCGGGCCGTCTGGCCGAGGCTCTGGCGCGGACCGAACCCAACGGCGCGATCTGGGCCAACCAGTTCGACAACGTCGCCAACCGACAGGCCCATATCGAGACGACCGGTCCCGAAATCTGGGACCAGACCCAGGGCCGCGTCGATGGCTTCACCTGCGCGGTGGGCTCGGGCGGCACGCTGGCGGGCGTGGCGATGGCGCTGGCCCCGCGCGGGGTCAAGATCGGTCTGGCCGATCCCGAGGGCGCGGCGCTGCATTCCTTCTATACGACCGGCGAATTCGACAGCCCGGGCTCGTCGATCACCGAGGGCATCGGCCAGGGCCGCATCACGGCGAACCTCGAGGGCTTCACCCCCGATTTCAGCTGGCGCATCCCGGACAGCGAGGCGCTGCCCATCGTCTTTGATCTGCTGGAACACGAAGGGCTGTGCCTTGGCGGTTCTTCCGGGATCAACGTCGCGGGCGCGATCCGCATGGCGCGCGAGATGGGGCCGGGCCACACGATCGTCACGATCCTGTGTGACTATGGAACCCGCTACCAGACGAAGCTGTTCAACCCGGAATTCCTGCGGGCCAAGGGGCTGCCGGTGCCGGAGTGGCTGACCCGCGGTGCGCCCTCGCTGCCCGAAGTTTACGAAGGGTGACAATGTTCCGATCTGTTCTTGCTGCGGCGCTGATGGTCCTGACCATGGCGCTGGCCTTTCCGCTTGCCGCCCAACAGCAGCAACAGGCGATCAACTACCAGACATGGGAGTTGGTCGCCGAACGGGCCGAGGACCTGATCGTCAACCCTCAGGCGACCGACGCACAGCTGGCCCAGACCCGCGCGCGGATCGTTGAATGGCGCGACCAGCTGCGGCAGGGGCAGAGCGTCAACGCCGAACGCATCGCGACCCTGCGCAGCCAGATCGACGCCCTCGGCGCCGCCCCCGCCGAAGGCGAGACCGAGGCCGAGGAAACCGCCGCGCGCCGTACCGAACTGAACCAGCAGCTTGCCACAGCGCAGGCCCCGCGCGTGGCCGCCGCCGAGGCGGTCAGCCGCGCCAATTCCGTGATCGCCCAGATCGACGAGGTGATCCGCCAGCGTCAGGCCCTGGAACTGACCAAGCAGACGCCCTCGCCGCTGCTGCCGGGGTCTTGGGCTCAGGCGGCCTCGGCCGGGCTGTCCCTGGCCGAGGGCGTGGGCGCCGAGATCGTCCTGCGCGAGGTCGGTCCCGAAACGATCACTGCCCTGCGGCCCAAGCTCCCCGCGGCCATCGCCTATCTTCTCGCCGCGCTGGCGCTGTTGACCTATGGTCGGGCCTGGGTCGATTCGCTGCCCTCGCGCCTCTCGGTCCGGGCCTCGGACCATTCGCGCGCGGTGCTGGCCTTCGTCACCTCGCTCGGCCAGATCGCGATTCCGATGATCGGGGTCGCGCTGCTGATCAACGCGCTGCAGGCGACAGGCCTGCCCGGTCCCTGGACGACGCCCTTCCTGAACGCGCTGCCCATGTCGGCGGTGATCCTGTTCGGCGGCATCTGGCTGGCGCGCTCGTTGTTTCCGCAGAAAGCGATCGCCTATACTTCGTTGCAGATGACCGAACAAGCGCGCGTCTCGGCGGGGCGGGTGGTCCGCGCCCTCGCGATCCTTTTCGCGGCTCATCACCTTCTGACCCGGGCCGCGCTGCCGCTGGCCGGGCTTTATGAACAGGGCGAGGCGCAGGTCAGCCGCGTGCCGCTGTTGTTCCCCGAGGCCGGGGCAGGGGTCTGGCATCTGGTGCTGATCACGCTGGCGGGTCTGGCGATGGTGCGGCTGGGCAATATCCTGCGCCGCCTGACGCGAGAAGCCGTGACGCAGGACCTGTCCTATCGCCATTGGGTCATGGCCTGGGCCGGCCGGCTGACGCGGATCATCGGGCCGCTGGCCATCGTGGTCACGGCGGCGGGCTATGTGAACCTGGGCAACCTGATGGTCTGGCCCTGGCTTCTGTCGCTGGCGCTGATCGCGCTGCTGATCCTGATGCAGGATTTCATCGCGGACCTTTTCTACCTGCTTCAGCGCGGGGCCGAAGGCGCCCGCGAGGGTCTGGCGCCGCTGCTGATCGGTTTTGCGCTGGTTCTGCTATCGATCCCGCTTTTCCTGGTGATCTGGGGCGCCTCGACCAGCGAGCTGGGCGAGTACTGGCAGCGCTTCCTTGCCGGTTTCAGCCTCGGCGGGGTCACGCTGTCGCCGGGCGCGGTGCTGATGCTGCTGATCGTCTTTGCGGTGGGCTACGGCATCACGCGCGCGGTGCAGGGCGTTTTCCGCAGCTCGATCCTGCCCAAGACGCGGCTGGACGCGGGCGGCCAGAATGCGGTCGTGGTGGGCCTTGGCTATGTCGGGATCTTCATCGCGGCGCTGATCGCCATCACCTCGGCGGGGATCGACCTGTCGGCCTTTGCCATCGTCGCGGGCGCGTTGTCGGTCGGCATCGGCTTTGGCCTGCAAAACATCGTGTCGAACTTCGTCAGCGGGATCATCCTGCTCATCGAACGCCCGGTCAGCGTGGGCGACTGGGTCAGTGCGGGCGGCCAGCAGGGCATCGTCAAGAACATCTCGATCCGCTCGACCCTGGTCGAGACCTTCGACCGGACCGAGGTGATCGTCCCGAACAGCGACTTCATCAGTCAGCCGGTCACGAACTGGACGCGCCACAACAAGATCGGGCGGATCATCATTCCGGTCGGCGTCGCCTATGGCAGCGACACACGCAAGGTCGAGCGTGTGCTGCGCGAGATCACCGAAGATCACCCTTTGGTTGCCATCGATCCCCCGCCCTCGATCCTGTTCCGGGCGCTTGGAGCCGATTCGCTGGACTTCGAAATCCGGGCGATCCTGGCCGATGTGGGCACCGGGCTTGGCGTCACCTCGGATCTGCTGCACGAGATCGCGCGCCGCTTTGCCGAGGAAGGGATCGAGATACCCTTCGCGCAGCGCGACATCTGGCTACGCAATCCGGAAGCCCTGCCTGGTCATCCCGGCCCCCGCGAAACCGCTCCCACGGCATTGGCGGGCCAGCCCGATCCGCGCATCGCCGCGGCGCGTCAGGAAACCGCCCGTGCCCTGCCTGCCGCGGATGACACCCCGGAGGCCGATCTGGACGCGCGCTAGGCGTCAGGCCGCGCCGCCGCTGATCCGGCTTGGCGCGGTCTCGACCGGGTCGCCGCTGCCGTCATCGGGCAGCCCCTCGCGCGACAGCATCACGGCGACGGGCCGCAGCCAGGGCACATGGGCGCAGACGATCATCAGCGCGACCATGATCGGCACGGCGAGAAACATCCCCGGAATGCCCCAGACCGCGCCCCAGAAGGCCAGCGACAGGATGATCCCGAAGCTGGACAGGCGCAGCGTCTGCCCCAGAAGCATCGGGTCCAGCACATTGCCGATCACGAATTGCACCAGCGTGATCGAGACGCCGATGATCGCGGTCACGGTCATGTCGCCGGTCAGCACGAAGACCAGGATTGTGGCGACGGCCGTCGCGATGATCGACCCGACCGAGGGGATGAAGTTCAGGATGAAGGTCAGGATGGCGACGGCCATTGCCAGTTCCAGACCCGCCGTGCGGAAGATCGCGTAGACCAGTACCGATGTGACCGCGCTGACCCCGGTCTTGACGACCAGATAGCGGTTCACGCGGTGCATGATCGACGAGATGATGCGCCGGACCTGCACGGCCTTGTCGGCATTCTCGGTCAGGCGCTCGACCTTCAGCGGGAACCAGACGCGCTCGGCGAACATGAAGCCTACGAACAGGATCACCAGCACGCTGCCCTGCAGGATGCCGCCCGCCTGTCCGGCCAGCGACCGGATCCAGCCGGTGATGTTGAAGTTCGTGATCGTGAGCATGATGCGTTCCTGCGCCTCGGGGCCCAGACGTTCGGTCAGGGCGGGCAGGGCGACCAGCGCGCGTTCTGCATAGGTGATCGACAGGAACACGATCTCGTTGACTTGCGCGACGATGGTGGTCGAGACCCACAGGATGCCAAGCGCGATGGCGATCAGCGCCAGCGTCGTGGCCAGCCAGTTCGGCACCTTGAGCCGGGTCGAGATCGCGTGGATCGCATCTGAGGTCAGCGAGAACAGGATGATCGCGATGGCCAGCGAGATCAGGATGAAGCGCGCCTGGACCAGCATGAACAGCAGCAGCGAAAAGGCGATGATGCCCAGAAATCCGGTTTGCAGCCGTTCGCGCAAAACCGATTCGTTCGATTGGTCCACGTCGCCCCTCGGGTGATGAAGAAAGCCCGGCCCGCGATGGGGCCGGGCCTATGGTGTCAGTCTTCCGACCCTTCGGTCAATGCCTCGCTATCGCCCTGTTCGGCGATCCGGGCCACCGAGACGACGACCTCGCCATTGGTGGTGTTGAACACCCTGACACCGCCCGCCGTGCGCGACCGGAAGCTGATCCCCTCCACCGGCACCCGGATCGACTGCCCGGTCGAGGTCGCCAGCATGATCTGGTCATCCGTCTCGACCGGGAAGGCCGCGACCAGATCGCCGCCGCGCATCGCGCGGTCCATCGCCATCACGCCCTGACCGCCGCGCCCGCGCACCGGGTAATCGTGGCTGGAGCTGATCTTGCCCGCCCCGCGCGCGGTGATGGTCAGGATCAGGTCCTCGGCCGCCGACATCTCGGCATAGCGTTCCTGGGTGATGCTGCCCTCGCTCGAAGCCTCTGCTGCTTCCTCGTCCTCGTCGGCCTCGGCGCCGTCATCCAGCGCGCCGGCGACCGCGCGGCGCATCTTCAGATAGGCGGCGCGCTCGGCCGGGTCGGCCTCGAAATGGCGGATCACGGCCATGCTGACGACGCTGTCGTCATCGCCCAGACGGATGCCGCGCACGCCGGTCGAATCGCGGCCCTTGAAGACCCGCACCGCCGTCGCCGGGAAGCGGATCGCACGGCCCTGCGCGGTCAGCAGCATCACGTCGTCGTCGATGGTCGCCATGCGTGCGCCGATCAGGCTGACGCCCTCGGGCAGTTTCATGGCGATCTTGCCGTTCGCGCGAACGCTGGTGAAGTCCGACAGCGCGTTGCGGCGCACGTCACCCTGCGAGGTGGCAAAGATGACCTGATAATTCTCCCATTCGGTATCGGGCGCATCGACCGGCATCAGCGCGGCGATGGAAACGCCCGGATCGATGGGCAGGATGTTCACGATGGCCTTGCCCTTGGCGGTCCGCCCGCCAAGCGGCAGCCGCCAGGTCTTGAGGCGATAGACCATCCCGTCGGTGGTGAAGAACAAAAGTTCGGTATGGGTGTTGGCGACAAACAGCGTGGTGACCACGTCGTCTTCCTTGGTCGCCATGCTGGACAGGCCCTTGCCGCCCCGGCGCTGGCTGCGGAACTCGGCCAGCGCGGTGCGCTTGATGTAGCCGCCCGAGGTGATGGTGACGACCATGTCCTCGCGTTCGATCAGGTCCTCGTCCAGCATGTCGCCGGACCAGTCCACGATCTCGGTGCGGCGCGGCACGGCGAAGAGGTCGCGCACCTCGCGCAGTTCGGCCGAGATGATGCCCATGATCCGCTCGCGCGAGGCGAGGATCGCAAGATAGTCGCGGATTGCATCGGCCAGCGATTGCAGTTCGTCGGTGACTTCCTTGACGCCGATCTGGGTCAGGCGTTGCAGGCGCAGGTCAAGGATGGCGCGGGCCTGGATCTCGGACAGGTTGTAGGTGCCGTCCTCGTTCACCGGGTGCAGCGGGTCGTCGATCAGGCGCAGATACTCGACGATCTCATGGGCGGGCCAGCGGCGTTCCATCAGCCGTTCGCGCGCCTCGGCGGCGTCGGCCGAGGACCGGATCGTTGCCACGACCTCATCGACATTGCTGACCGCGACGGCCAGACCGCACAGGACATGGCTGCGTTCGCGCGCCTTTCGCAGTTCAAAGGCGGTGCGGCGGGCGACGACCTCTTCGCGGAAGGTGATGAAGTGGCTCAGGAAATCGCGCAGGGCCAGTTGCTCGGGCTTGCCGCCGTTCAGCGCCAGCATGTTGCAGCCGAAGGTCGTCTGAAGCTGGGTGAAGCGGAACAGCTGGTTCAGCACCACATCCGGCGTCGCGTCGCGCTTGAGTTCCACGACCACGCGCACGCCATGACGGTCGGATTCGTCCTGGACCGAGGAAATCCCCTCGATCTTCTTTTCCTTGGCCAGTTCGGCGATCCGTTCGATCAGGGTGGACTTGTTCACCTGATAGGGGATCTCATCCACCACGATGGCGAAGCGGTCCTTTCTGGGTTCCTCGATATGGGTCTTGGCCCGGATCAGCACGCTGCCGCGCCCTTCCAGATAGGCCTTGCGCGCGCCCGAGCGGCCAAGGATCGTGGCGCCGGTCGGGAAATCGGGGCCGGGAATGATCTCCAGCAGGCGTTCGGTCGGCAGGTCGGGGTTCTCGATCAGCTCCAGCGTGGCGTCGATCACCTCGCCCAGATTGTGGGGCGGGATGTTGGTGGCCATGCCCACGGCGATGCCGCCCGCGCCGTTGACCAGCATGTTTGGAAAGCGCGCGGGCAGGACGGTCGGCTCGCGGTCCTTGCCGTCGTAGTTGTCCTGGAAATCGACCGTGTCCTTGTCGATATCCATCAGCAGGTAATTCGCCACCTTGTCCATGCGGACCTCGGTGTAGCGCATCGCCGCCGCCGCATCGCCGTCCATGGACCCGAAATTGCCCTGACCGTCCAGAAGCGGCAGCGACATCGAAAAGTCCTGCGCCATCCGCACCAGCGCGTCATAGATCGCGCTGTCGCCGTGGGGGTGGTATTTCCCCATCACGTCACCGACCGAGCGGGCCGATTTGCGATAAGGCTTGTCGGCGGTGTTGCCGCCCTCGTTCATCGCATAGAGGATGCGGCGATGCACCGGCTTCAGCCCGTCACGCAGATCGGGGATCGCGCGGCTGACGATGACCGACATCGCGTAATCCAGATACGAGGTCCGCATCTCGGAGGAAATGTCGATCACCGGCCCGTCGTGATGCATCACCACGCGCGTTTCGGCGGTGGTTTCCTCGCCGGTCTCGGGGGTTTCGGGCAGATCGTCTTCTGGGGTGTCGGCCACGGGTCGTCCTCAACATCTTGTTGGTCCGAGGTATAGCCGACAGGGGGGCGGGGGGCAATCTTGCCCCCGTCTTTTCAGCGCCTTGAATGGCGTTTCAGGCGGGTTTGTTACCCTTGCGCGCGGCCAGCAGCCACAGCCCCGCCAGACCCGCCGAGAGGATCGCGTTCCAGCCCGCCATCGAGATGCCCATGAACCGCCAGGCGACCTCGTCGCAGCGCACCACGGGGGCGGCCTGAAGGCGGGTCATCAGCTCGGCCGTGGACAGCTGCGCCAGGTCGCCGACGCCGCCCGAGCAATGCGCCGGACCCTGCCACCAGCCGATCTCGACCCCGACATGGTAAAGCGCAAGCCCCATCGCCGCGCCGGCCGCGATCATGCCCAGAACCGCCAGCGCCCGCACCCGGCCCGTCAGCCAGACCAGCCCCGCCACGGCGACAGCCGCCACATGCGGCCAGCGTTGCAGGATGCACAATTCGCAAGGCGCATAGCCCGCCGCCTGAAAGCCAAGCGCGGCGATCAGCAGGAAACCCGAGCCCGCCCCGGCCAGAAGAGAAAGCTGCGTGCCGTTCATAGAACCCCCAGGACCAGAAAGCCGCCGATCAGGCAGGCCATGAAGATGGTGAACACCAGGCCCAGCCGCCGCTCGATGAAGTCGCGGATCGGCTCGCCGAAGCGCCACAGAAGGCCCGCGACGATGAAGAAGCGCAGCGCCCGGCCCAGGATCGAGGTGGCGATGAACAGCGGCAGCGAAAAGCCCACCGCGCCCGAAAAGATCGTGATGACCTTGAAGGGGAAGGGCGTCACCGCCGCGATCAGCACCGCCCAGCCGCCATGCAGCGCGAATTGCGCGGTCAGGCTCGCATAGGCGTCCTCCTTGCCATAGGCGGTCAGCACCCACTGGCCGACGCTGTCCATCAGCGCCGCGCCGATCCAGTAGCCCAGCAGCGCCCCCAGCACCGAACCCGCCGTGCAGATCGTCGCGATGATTAGCGCGCGGGCGCGCTGGGCCAGCACCATCGGGATCATCAGCACGTCCGGCGGGATCGGAAAGACCGAGCTTTCGACGAAGCTGACCCCGAACAGGGCCGCATCGGCGCGGGGATGGCCGGCAAGGCCCATGGTCCAGTCGTAAAGCCTGCGCAGCATCGTGCCCCTCGGATTATCGTTGCAAGGGTCATCCCGCCTGCCAGCCGCGAGGTCAAGCCCCTCGGCCTGGCGCTCGCATGGGCGTGATGCGGGAACATCGGACGCACCAGCTGCGTTAAAGGACGTGTCGGGACCGCGTGGGGCGGGACGTTTTGCCACTGGCGCGGCCCGAGGCAATATGACACGTTCAAAATCGTGCGGTCCGTGCCGATCTTCGGGCCAAGACGGAGGTTTCGATGACCCTGATTGCACTGACCCTGATCGGAACGCTGACGGCGTTCGCCATCACCCTGCGGCTGGCGGCACCGCGCCCGCGCCCGGTCCCTGTCCGGATCGAACGCAAGCGGCGCCGCTGAGTCCGGTCATCGCGGCAGGCGCGGGGCGCGGCCCTGATCCAGCGTCGCCCAGTCGGGCCAAAGCCCCAGCCATTCGATCAGCACGACCAGCAGCGCGAGGCCGATCACGGCAAGGACCAGCCGCACCGTCCGCGCACTTGGCGGGTTTCGCGCCCATTTCACCGCCCTGAGCAGCCACACCATGTTGTTCATGCCAGCCCCTCGCTGTAATCCCGGGTCGAATTCGAACCAGACGCCGCGCTGAAACACAAGAGACCGCCTTGCCCCACCATCAGGACAGCCGCGACCTGCCCTATACGGCCCGCCAGATGTACGATCTGGTCGCGGATATCGAAAGCTATCCCCAGTTCCTGCCCTGGAACAGCGCTGCGCGCATCCGGTCGCGCCGGCCCACCGCCGAGGGCGCCGAAGAGATCGCCGCCGATCTGGTGATCAGCTTCAAGGTCTTTCGCGAACGCTTCGGCAGCCGCGTGCTGCTATGGCCCGAGGATGACCAGCAGAAATTGCGGATAGACACCGAATATCTGGATGGCCCTTTCAAGCACATGCGCAGCGGCTGGACCTTTGTCGACCGTCCGGAAGGCGGCTGTCATGTCGATTTCTTCGTGGATTTCGAATTCCGCAACGCTATCCTGCAGAAGCTGATCGGCGTGGTCTTTCACGAGGCCATGTCCCGTATCGTGCGCGCCTTCGAGGATCGCGCACGCAAGCTTTATGGAGGGGACCCTCAAGCATGACCCGACTGACAGAGACCCGCGAACCTGACATGATGCCGGCCAAGATCATCTATGCGCTCTATGCGCTTGGCTATTTCTCGGCCATTCCGTCGTTGATCGGGGTGGTCTACGCCTATATCGCGCGCGGCGGCAGCGAGGTCGCGGACAGCCATCTGACCTTCCAGATCCGTACCTTCTGGATCAGTCTCGCCATCGGCCTGCTGGCGATGATCACGATGGTTGTGGGCATCGGCTTTCTGATCTGGGTGTTTCTGGCCGTCTGGGGCGTGATCCGGGTGATTTCCGGTTTCCTTCTGGCCAATGAGAGCCGCCCGATCACCGGCACCCGCTATTGGGGCATGATGGCCTATTGAGGGATGTGCCAGTGCCGGAATCGAAAAGGGCCGCCCGTCCGGGGCGGCCCTTTTGCTGTCTCAGGCTGCGGCGTCGCGCAGGGCCTCGGCCCGGTCGGTGCGTTCCCAGCTGAAGGCCGTGGCCCCGGCCAGCGCATAGGGCTGGCGCCCGAAATGGCCATAGCTGGCCGTCGGGCGATAGATCGGGTGCAGCAGGTCCAGCTCGCGGATGATGGCGAAGGGGCGCAGGTCGAAGACGCGGCGCACGGCGGCCACGATCCGTTCCACCGGCACCGTCTCGGTGCCAAAGCAGTTGAGGCTGATCGAGGTCGGCTCGGCCACGCCGATCGCATAGCTCACCTGGATTTCGCAGCGCGTCGCAAGCCCGGCGGCGACGATGTTCTTGGCGACCCAACGCCCCGCATAGGCCGCCGAGCGGTCCACCTTGGACGGGTCTTTCCCCGAAAAGGCGCCGCCGCCGTGTCGGGCCATGCCGCCATAGCTGTCCACGATGATCTTGCGCCCGGTCAGGCCGCAATCGCCCACCGGCCCGCCGATCACGAACTTGCCGGTCGGGTTGATGAAGAACTTGGTGTCCGCCGACAGCCATGCGGCGGGCAGGACCGGCTTGATGATCTCTTCGATCACGGCCTCGCGCAGGTCGGCCAGCGCAATCTCGGGGTTGTGCTGGGTGGACAGGACCACGGCGTCGATCGCCTCGGGGCGGCCATCGGCGCCGTAGCGCATGGTGATCTGCGACTTCGCGTCGGGCCGCAGCCAGGGCAGGGTGCCGTCGCGGCGCACCTTGGCCTGACGTTCCACCAGCCGGTGGGCATAGGTGATGGGCGCAGGCATCAGCACGTCGGTCTCGTCCGAGGCATAGCCGAACATCAGCCCCTGATCGCCCGCGCCCTGTTCCTCCAGGTTTTCGCGGTCAACGCCCTGGTTGATCTCGGGGGATTGCTTGCCGATGATGTTGATCACCGAACAGGTCGCGCCGTCGAAGCCCACATCGCTGCTGGTATAGCCGATATCGTTGATCACGCCGCGCACGATGGATTCCAGATCCACCCAGGCTCTGGTCGTGATCTCGCCCGAGATGATCGCCACGCCGGTCTTGACCATGGTCTCGCAGGCGACGCGGGCACGCGGGTCCTCGGCCAGGATGGCGTCCAGAATGGCGTCGCTGATCTGGTCGGCGATCTTGTCAGGATGGCCTTCGGACACGGATTCCGAGGTGAAGGTCGTGTATTCGGTCATGCGCTCAATACCGGTAATGATCGGATTTGAAGGGGCCTTCCGGCGTCACGCCGATATAGGCGGCCTGTTCGGGCGACAGGGTCGACAGCTTCGCGCCGATCTTCTCCAGATGCAGGCGGGCGACCTTTTCGTCCAGCGCCTTGGGCAGAATGTAGACGCCGGGCTTGTAGTCGTCGCCCTTTGTCCACAGCTCGATCTGGGCCAACACCTGATTGGTGAAGCTGGCCGACATCACGAAGGACGGATGGCCCGTCGCGTTGCCCAGGTTCAGCAGGCGCCCCTGCGAAAGCAGGATGATGCGATTGCCCGAGGGCATCTCGATCATGTCCACCTGGTCCTTGATGTTGGTCCATTTGTGGTTGCGCAGGGCCGCGACCTGAATTTCGTTGTCGAAATGGCCGATATTGCCGACGATGGCCATGTCCTTCATCTCGCGCATATGCTCCAGCCGGATCACGTCGCGGTTGCCGGTGGTGGTGATGAAGATGTCGGCGGTCGCCGCCACATCCTCCAGCGTCACGACCTCGAACCCGTCCATCGCGGCCTGCAGCGCGCAGATCGGATCGACCTCGGTCACCTTCACGCGCGCGCCCGCGCCTTGCAGCGAGGCGGCGGAACCCTTGCCCACATCGCCATAGCCGCAGACGACGGCGACCTTGCCCGCCATCATCACGTCGGTCGCGCGGCGGATGCCATCGACCAGCGATTCCTTGCAGCCGTATTTGTTGTCGAATTTCGACTTGGTCACGCTGTCGTTCACGTTGATCGCCGGGAAGGGCAGCTGGCCGTTCTTCATCAGGTCATACAGGCGGTGGACACCGGTTGTCGTCTCCTCCGACACGCCGACGATCTGGTCGCGCATCTTGGTGAACCAGCCGGGCGATTGCGCCATCCGCTTGGCGATCTGGGCCTTGATCACGGCCTCTTCGTCGGATTGCGGGACGGGGATGATCTCTTCCCCGGCCTCGGCGCGCGCGCCTAGCAGGACATAGAGCGTCGCATCGCCGCCATCGTCGAGGATCAGGTTGGGGCCTTCGGGGAACTGGAACGACCGATCCAGGTAATCCCAATGCTCTTCGAGGCTCTGGCCCTTGATCGCAAAGACCGGCACGCCCGCCTTGGCGATAGCGGCCGCCGCATGGTCCTGGGTCGAATAGATGTTGCACGAGGCCCACCGCACATCCGCGCCAAGCGCGGTCAGCGTCTCGATCAGGACGGCGGTCTGGATGGTCATGTGCAGGCTGCCCACGATCCTGGCGCCGGCCAAGGGTTTCTTGTCGCCATATTCGGCCCGCAGCGCCATCAGGCCCGGCATCTCGGTCTCGGCGATGTCCAGTTCCTTGCGGCCGTAATCGGCCAGCGCGATGTCCTTGATGATGTAATCGGTCACGGGTGCTGCTTTCCATCTTTTCCGGGCGTGGGGACGGACATAACCCAAGGGTCGGTGCGCCGAAAGGGGCTATTCCGTCGCGCAGGGCTGCTGAAGGTCTGGGTGCCGCCCGCTCAGGGCCTGCTGCTGCGTGCCATCCTCAGAACGAAGTCGCGCATCATCCGTTTCGCGGCGCCAAGCCCGTCCGTTGCGTCCAGACGCCCGTCCACGATCATGCTGGCCGCGCCCATCGCGAAACAACGCGACGAGAGGACCAGCATCTCGATATCTTCGCGCGGATGAAGGCGACCCTGATCGCGTGCGCGCAGCAGAAGCCGCGACATCAGCTCGTTCAGGCTGTCCACATAGCGGCGCAGCCGGGGCACGGTTCGGTAATCCAGCCGCCGGGTGTCCGCCAGCAGGCGGAACTGCGCGGGATGTCGGCTGGCCCATTCCAGATAGGCCTCGCCGATGGCGGTGAACTGCGCCACGGGGTCTTCGGGGTCGACCTTGACCACCGCGCGGGTGCAATCGTCGATGAGGATCGTCAGGGATCGCTCGATGGCGGCGATCAGCAGATCCCGACCTTCGGAAAAGGCGGGGTCGATACTGCCCTTGGGCACGTCGATCAACGCGACCACCTGCGCCAGCGACGGCACCTGGCCCAGGCTGTCGGTCAGTTGCAGCGAGGCGGCCATGGCGCGCTCGTGCAAGGATGCCGTCTGCCGTGGGAAGCTGTTTGTCATCATGCCCCTGACCATCCCGTGACTCGGTTGAACAAGCAAACGCGACGACAGGAAAAAACCGAAAACCAAGCAGTACGAAAATGGGGTCTCGCCGCGCGCTTGACAAGGCCAAGTTGGCGCCCGGGCGGCGGTGTCACGGACTGCGGGCCGAATCTTTGCTTATTGTCCGGGCAAGAAATTGAGCAGACAAATCAGCGCCTTGCCTCAATGCGAATTCCCCGGCCCGTCAGAACGGCCCGGGGAATGCTTCAAGTTCTAGTCAATCAGGCGTCCGCGCGCGATTGGCGCTTGCGCTCATGCGGGTCCAGATAGCGTTTGCGCAGGCGGATGTTCTTGGGCGTGACCTCGACCAGTTCGTCGTCGTTAATATAGGCGATGGCCTCTTCCAGCGACATGCGGACCGGGGGCGTCAGGCGCACGGCCTCGTCCGTGCCCGAGGCGCGCACGTTGGTCAGCTTCTTGCCCTTCAGCGGGTTCACTTCCAGGTCGTTGTCGCGCGAGTGTTCGCCGATGATCATGCCGGTATAAAGCTGTTCCTGCGCGCCGATGAACATCTTGCCGCGCTCTTCCAGGTTCCACAGCGCATAGGCGACCGAAACGCCGTTCTCCATGCTGATCAGAACGCCCTGACGGCGGCCCTGGATCGCGCCCTTGTAAGGCGCCCAACCGTGGAAGATGCGGTTCAGCACGCCGTTGCCGCGCGTGTCGGTCATGAACTCGCCCTGATAGCCGATCAGGCCGCGGGCGGGGACATGGGCGATGATGCGGGTCTTGCCGACGCCTGCGGGGCGCATGTCGACCAGATCGCCCTTGCGCTCTCCGGTCAGCTTTTCGATCACGACGCCGGTATATTCGTCATCGACGTCGATGATGACCTCTTCGATCGGCTCCATGCGCTGGCCGTTCTCTTCCGAAAAGATCACGCGCGGGCGCGAGATCGACAGTTCGAACCCCTCGCGGCGCATGTTCTCGATCAGCACGCCCATCTGCAATTCGCCGCGACCCGAGACGACGAAGGCCTCGCCGCCCGGCGTATCCTCGACCTTGATGGCCACGTTGACCTCGGCCTCGCGCATCAGGCGCTCGCGGATGACGCGGCTTTGCACCTTCTTGCCGTCCTGACCGGCCAGCGGGCTGTCATTGATGCCGAAGGTGACGCTGATGGTCGGCGGATCGATAGGCTGCGAGGGCAGGGCGGTGTCCACCTCGGGCGCGCAGAGCGTGTCGGCCACGGTCGCCTTGGACATACCGGCGATGGTCACGATGTCACCGGCCTCGGCCACATCGATCGGGGTCTGGGTCAGGCCGCGGAAGGCCAGGATCTTGCTGATGCGGAACTGCTCCAGCCGCTCGCCATCGCGCGACAGCGCCTTGAGCGTGTCGCCTGCCTTGGCAGTGCCCGCCTCGACCCGGCCGGTCAGCAGGCGGCCCAGGAAGGGGTCGGCGCCAAGCGTGGTGGCCAGCATCTGGAACGGCTCGGCCGCGCGCTCGACCTGCTTGGGCGGCTGCACGTGCTTCAGGATCAGGTCGAACAGGGCCGACATGTCCTTGCGCTCGCCGTCCAGCGTCGCGTCGGCCCAGCCGCCGATCCCCGAGGCATAGACATGCGGGAAGTCCAGCTGTTCGTCATTGGCGCCAAGGTTGGCGAACAGATCGAACACGTCGTTCAGCACATCGTCCGGCTCGGCTGCGGGCTTGTCGACCTTGTTCAGCACCACGATGGGGCGCAGGCCAAGCGCCAAGGCCTTCGAGGTCACGAACTTGGTCTGCGGCATCGGGCCTTCGGCGGCATCGACCAGCAGGCAGACGCCATCGACCATCGACAGGATGCGTTCGACCTCGCCGCCGAAATCGGCGTGGCCGGGCGTGTCCACGATGTTGATGCGCGTGCCCTTCCATTCGACCGATGTCGCCTTGGCAAGGATCGTGATGCCGCGCTCGCGTTCGATGTCGTTGCTGTCCATCGCGCGTTCCGCGACGGCCTGATTCTCGCGGAAGGCCCCCGACTGGCGCAGCAGCTGATCGACGAGAGTCGTCTTGCCGTGGTCGACGTGGGCGATGATGGCGATGTTGCGGATATCCATGGCGGCCTTCTTTGCAATTCGCGGCTGCCCTAGCGGATGTGGGCTGCAAAGGCCAGTGACAATTCGAAAACGGGCCCCGGTCACGCGACCGAAGCCCGCCTGAAGGGCTATTTTTTGCGCGCGGGCTGTGCAGCGGCCCGCGCCGTCGGCGCCTCAGCGCAGTCCCAGGAAGGACAGCACGAAAATGACGACGACGACAAGGCCGATGATGTAGATGATCGAATTCATGGTATTTCCTTCTTCGGTTGGTCCGGCCCGTCGGGCGCGGCAGGCACAGATGTCTGTTCTGTGATGCCAACAACCGGACCGGCCTGCGGGTTCCTGCCCCGCGCGACGGCGCGCGCCGGTGGCGGGGACCCGCCGTCCGGGCCTAGTCGATCCGCCGGGGCGCGGCGCGCAGCCAGTCCAGCCCTTGGGTTGTCAGGGCGCGGGGCGTGTATTCGGCGCCGACCCAGCCGTGATAGACCCATTCGTCCAGCAGCTGGAAAAAGGCCGGATAATCGATCGCGCCCTGATCCGGCCCCTTGTCGTCAGGCTCTTGCCGTCCGGGATGACCCGCGATCTGGACATGCCGCACCAGAGGCGCCACGCGATGCCAGCAGGCCATCATGTCGCCGGTGATCGCCTGCGCGTGATAGGCGTCGAACTGCAGCCCCAGATTATGCGCCGCGACGATGTCGATGATCTCGAGTGCCTGATCGTAGTTCGACAGGAACGAGCCCGGCATGTCATCGGTGTTGTTCGGCTCGATGGTCAGGCTGGCATGGGGGGCGCGTTCGACCGCCCATTTCAGGTTCTCGATCAGGACGCGATGGGCCTCGGGGCCCTCGGCGCGGCCCGCCATCAGGTGGATGTGGCGCACGCGCAGCGCCTCGGCCACGCGCAGGCTGCGTTCGAAATCGCGCCGGAACCGCTCCTCGAGGCCCGGCACAGCGGCGAAGCCGCGCGGCCCGCCAGTCCAGTTCGGGGGCGGGGCATTGATCAGCACGATCTCCATGCCTGCGGCGATGGCGGCGCGCGACAGATCGCGCGTGGCCAGATCATAGGGGAACAGGATCTCGACCCCTTCGAACCCGGCCTCGGCCGCGGCGGAGAAGCGTTCAAGCATCGGCAATTCGGTGAACAGCACCGACAGATTGGCTGCGAAACGCGGCATGATCAGGGCTCCAGCGCGAAGAACCGGCCCTGCGAGGTGACGCCCGCACGGCCCTGTTCGCCCTCGGACGCGGCGGCGGCCAGCCGGTAGAAGGTCTTGCGGTCGATCAGCGCCTCGAGACCCGCGCGTACATGCAGATAGGGCCGGGGCTGATCCGCCGAACCGCGCAGGATGATCGCGTGATCCGGCCCCGCGACGACCGTGTCCCCGACATTGGTGACGAAGGTGATCGCGTCAGGCGCGATGGTGGCGTCCACGGCGACGAAGGGCGCATCCTCGACCCGGATGCCGACCTTCTCGACCGGGGTGACAAGGAAATAGCGGTCGCCCTCGCGCTTGAGGATGGTCGAGAACAGCCGCACCATCGCCGGGCGCCCGATGGGCGTGCCGTTGTAGAACCAGCTGCCGTCGGCGCGGATCTCCATGTCCAGATCACCGCAGAAAGGCGGGTTCCACAGGTGGACAGGCGGCAATCCGCCAGCCTTGCCGGCCAGTCGCGCAGCTTCGGCCAGGGCCTCGGCCGATGTCGGCGCCCTCACGCTTTTGTCACCCTCTTGCGCCATTCTGTCTGGTTGCCTCCCGTCATCCTGTTATGTTGGCATAAAGCAGCGAAAGGGCATTGTCATGTCGTCGGACGAAAATCTCGTGGTCGAGGTAAACGCGCTGGCCGCCTTGCTGGCCGATGCGCGCGACGCGACCGAACGCCGCTTTGTCGGCCAGCACGCCGTGGTCGAACAGGTTCTGGCCGCGATCCTTGCGGGCGGCCATGCGCTGCTGGTGGGCCAGCCCGGTCTGGGCAAGACGATGCTGGTCGATACGCTGGCCACGGTGCTGGGTCTGGACAGCCAGCGCATCCAGTTCACCCCCGACCTTATGCCCGCCGACATCCTCGGCTCCGAGGTTCTGGATGCCCGCCCCGATGGCAGCCGCGCCTTCCGCTTCATCGAGGGGCCGGTCTTCACCCAGCTTCTGATGGCCGACGAGATCAACCGCGCCAGCCCCCGCACGCAATCCGCGCTGCTGCAGGCCATGCAGGAACGCGAGGTCACGATCAGCGGCCAGCACCGCCCGCTTGGGCGCCCCTTTCACGTGCTGGCTACCCAGAACCCGATCGAGCAGGAGGGCACCTATCCCCTGCCCGAGGCGCAGCTGGACCGTTTCCTGCTGCAGATCGACGTGGGCTATCCCGACCGCGCGACCGAGCGCGAAATCCTGCTGGCCACGACCGGGCTGGAAGAGGGCGCGCCCCATGCCGTCTTCACCCCCGAGACCCTGCTGGCCGCGCAGCGCCTGATCCGCCAGATGCCCGTGGGCGAGGCCGTGGTCGAGGCGATCCTGGATCTTGTCCGCGCCGCCCGGCCCGGCGCGCCCGAAACGGCCGCCTTCGTGAACGACGCGCTGGTCTGGGGTCCGGGGCCGCGCGCGGCGCAAGCGCTGATGCTGGTGACGCGGGCGCGTGCCGTGCTGCACGGGCGTTTCGCGCCCACGCTGGATGATGTCGTGGCGATGGCCCCGCCCGTCCTGCGGCACCGCATGGCGCTGTCCTTCGCCGCCCGCGCGCGTGGCGAGACGCTGGACGCCGTGATCGCCCGCCTTCTGGCCGAGCGCGTGGGCCAGTTGCGCGCCGCATGAGCCCGCAGCCGCCCGCCAGCGCCGCCGAGCTTCGCGCCCGCGCCGAGACCGCGGGCCTGCACCTGCCCGGCCTGATCCTTGCCGCCGAGCAGTTGGCCGCGCAGGTCTCGCCCGGCGCGCATGGGCTGCGCCGCGCCGGTCCGGGCGAGGATTTCTGGCAATACCGCCCGGCCTCGTCCAGCGACGGGCTGCGCGCGATCGACTGGCGCCGCTCGGCCCGGTCGGATCAGGAATTCGTCCGCGACCGCGAGGCGCAGACCGCCCAGACCGCCGCGATCTGGGTCTCGGGCGGACAGGGCATGGCCTTTTCGGGTGCCCCCGACCGCGCCACCAAGGCCGACCGCGCGCGTCTGCTGGCGTTGGCGCTGGGCATGCTGATGCTGCGCGGGGGCGAGCGGGTGGGCCTGCTGGGCCAGAACGCCCGCAGCGGCCGCCTTCAGGCCGAACGTCTGGCCGAGGCGCTGACCGCCGCGCCCGGCTCCGAGGCCGATGCCGACGCGCCCGATCCGGGCGCGCTGCGGCCCCATCAGCGCGTGGTCCTGATCGCGGATTTCCTGGCTGAACCCGACTGGCTGCCGGGCTTTCTGGCGCAGGCGGCGGGTCTGGGCACGACCGGGGTGATCTTGCAATTGCTGGACCCCGACGAGGAAAGCTTTCCCTATCACGGCGCGGTCATGTTCCGGTCCCAATCAGGCGCTTTGCGTCACGAAAGCCGCGATGCGGGCGGGCTGCGGGGCGCCTATCTGGCGCGGCTGGCGGAACGGCGCGACTGGCTGGCCGCGCAGGCGGGGGCCGCGGGCTGGCTTGTCGCGCATGCCTCGACCGGCGACGCGCCTGCGGGCAGCCTGACCGCACTCTGGCAGATGATGGGGCGCTGATGCTGCTTCTGGGTCCGATCGGCTTTGCCGCGCCCTGGGTCCTGACGGCGCTGGTCGCGCTGCCGGTCCTGTGGGTCATCCTGCGCGCGATCCCGCCCGCGCCGCAGCGCGTGACCTTTCCGGGTGTCGCGCTGCTGGCGGGTCTGGCCGATCGCAGCACGACCGCGCGGCGCACGCCCTGGTGGCTGCTGCTGATCCGGCTTCTGGCGGTGGCGGCGCTGATCCTGGCCTTTGCCGGTCCGGTCTGGCGGCCCGCGCCGCTGCTGCCGGCCTCGGGGCCGCTTCTGGTGGTGATGGATGCGGGCTGGGGCGCCGCGCCCGACTGGCCCACGGGGCAGGCCCGCGCCGAACGCGCCCTGACCGAGGCCGCGGGCGCAGGCCGACCTGCCGCGCTGCTGATGGCCGACGGGCGCGACGGGGCGCAGGCCTTGCGCTTCCAGCCCGCCGACAGCCTGCTGGCGCGGCTGCGCGGGGCGCGGCCCGGCGCCTTCCCCTCGGCACTGCCCGACGATCCGGGGCCTGCGCTGTCGGACCTGCCGCCCGGCGCGCTGTCTGTCCTGTGGCTGTCGGACGGGCAGGATCACCCCACGCGCGCGGCATGGTTTCAGGCGCTGGACGGGCTGGGCGATGTGACCGTCGTGCCGCCTGCCCCTGGGCTGGGCGCGCTGACGCTGGAACCCGGTCCCGACGCGCCGGTCCTGCGCCTTCACGGCGAGGGCGCGGCGGTGTTGGCCATCGGCCCCGACCCGCAGGGGATCGAACGCGAACTGGCCCGCCTGATCCCCGGCGCCCCCGATGCGGGCAGCCGTCCCGTCGCGCTGGACCTGCCGCCCGAACAGCGCAACCGCGTCACCCGCTTTCAGATCGAGGGCGCCAGCCATGCCGGGGCGGTGGTTCTGGCCGATGACAGCGTGCGGCGGCGCAAGGTGGCGCTGGTCGGTGACATGGCCGGGCAGGTCGAGGGCCAGCAGCTTCTGTCGCCCGCCCATTACGTCCGGCAGGCGCTGGCCCCCTCGGCCGATCTGATCGAGGGCGGTCTGGGCGACGTTCTGGACGCCGCGCTCGATGTCGTGATCCTGATCGATCAGGTGCAACTGTCAGAGATCGGCGAACTGGCCGAATGGGTGGATCGCGGCGGGCTGCTGATCCGCTTTGCCGGGCCGCGCATGGCGGGCTACGACCGCCTGACCGATGAATTGCTGCTGCCCGTCCCGCTGCGTCAGGGCGGGCGCGACATTGGCGGTGCGCTGAGCTGGGGCGATCCGCGGGGGCTGGCGCCCTTTGCGCGCGACGGTGTGTTCGGCGGCCTGACCCCTCCGGATGACGTGACCATCCGCGCGCAGCTGATGGCGCAGCCCGGCCCCGATCTGGCCGAGCGCACGATTGCCACCCTGTCGGACATGACGCCCCTGGTCACGCGCGACCGCTTTGGGCAGGGGCAGGTCGTGCTGTTCCATGTTTCGGCCAATCCCGAATGGTCGAACCTGCCGCTGTCGGGCCTCTTCGTCGAGATGCTGACCCGCCTTGTCGCCACCGCCCGCAGCGCCCCCGCGACCGAAAGCGATCCGCGCGAGGCGCCCTTCTGGACGCCGCAGGTCGTGCTGGACGGTTTCGGCCGCGCCCTGCCGCCCGAAGGGCTGTCGCCGGTCGCCGCCGATGATCTGGCGCGCGGCCCCGCCCATGACCGCCCCGCCGGGATCTATGCGGCGGGCGAGCGTGTGCAGGCGCTGAACGCGGGCGCGCCGATCGTCCCTGCCGAATGGCCCGGCGCCCGGATCGAGGATGCGGGCGCGGGGCAGGGGCTTGGCCTGCGCGGCCCGCTGCTGGCTTTGGCGGCGCTGTTGATGGCGCTGGATGCGCTGGCCTCGGCCTTTGCGGCGCGGGGCGGGCGGATCGCCGCCGCGCTGCTGGCCGGTCTGATCCTGACCGCGCCACCCCCCGCGCAGGCTCAGGATCTGGACCCCGACCTGATGCGTGCGGCGGGCGAGGTCGCGCTGGCCTATGTCGTGACCGGCGATCCAGATGTGGACCGCGCCTCGGAACGCGGGCTCTGGGGGCTGTCTCTCGCCCTGCGCCAGCGCAGTTCGGTCGAGCCGGGCCGCCCCATCGGCGTGGATCTGGAAACCGACGACCTGTCGCTGTTGACCTTTCTCTACTGGCCCGTGACCGACAGCCAGCCCATGCCCGGCCCGCGCGCCTATCTGCGGTTGAACGCGTTCCTGAGATCCGGGGGGATGATCCTCTTCGACACGCGCGACGGCGATCTGACGGGGGTGGGCGGGCCGGACATGTCGGGTCCGCTTCGCCGTCTGGCCTCGCCTCTGGACATCCCACCGCTGGCGCCGGTGCCTGATGATCACGTCCTGACGCGCACCTTTTACCTGCTGGGTGATTTTCCGGGCCGCTGGATGGGCAATGCGGTCTGGGTCGAGGCCCCGCCCGTCGGCGCCGAGATCGAGGCCGGGATGCCCTTTCGTCAGCTGAATGACGGCGTGACGCCGGTGGTGATCGGCGGCAATTCCTGGGCCGAGGCCTGGGCCATCGACGATAACGGCGCGCCGCTCTATCCCATCGGCCGGGGATGGGAAGGGGAACGCCAGCGCGAGATGGCCTATCGCTTCGGGATCAACCTGATCATGTATGTGCTGACCGGGAACTACAAATCCGATCAGGTCCACGTGCCCGAATTGCTGGAACGCCTGCGGACAGAGGAGATCCCGTCCCGATGACCGCCCTGCGCTTCGATCCGGCCCTGCCCTGGTGGGCGATTGCGGCACTGGCTGCGCTGGCGGTGCTGGTCGCGGGCTTCGCGCTGTGGCGGGGTCTGCGCGGCTGGGGCTGGCGGGGCCTTGCCGGTCTGGCCGCCGCGCTGGCGCTGGCCGGTCCCGCGCTTGAGACCGCGACCCGCAACGCCCTGTCCGACATCGTGATCCTGGTCGAGGACCGCTCGGCCAGTCAGGACCTGCCGGGCCGCGCCGCGCAGATGGACGAGGCCGCCGAGGTGCTGGCCCGGGCCGCCTTGGCGCTGCCGGGCACCGAACTGCGCCGCGTGACGCTTGGCGACGATCCCGACGGCACGCTTCTGGGCGCGGAACTGGCCCGCGCCGTCGCCGCCGAGCCCGCCGAAAGGCTGGCCGGGGTGATCGCCCTGACCGACGGGCGCCTGCATGACGCGCCGATGCTGCCCGAGACCCTGCCCGCGCCGCTGCATGTCCTGCTGACGGGCCAGCCCGAGGATTGGGACCGCCGCCTGGTCATCGAGGAAGCCCCCGCCTTCGGCCTGATCGGGCAAGAGATCCAGATCCGTTTGCGGATCGAGGATCAGGGCCGCGTCCCCCCCGGTCCGGGGGCGACCGCCACGCTGCGGATTTCTCTGGACGGCGAGGAACCGCTGGTCGTCTCGGTCCCGGTGGGGGTGTCGATGACGCTGCCGGTCACGTTGGGTCATGCGGGCCAGAACGTCGTGCAGATCGTCATGGACGCGCCCGAGGCCAGCCCCCCGGAACTGACCGACCGCAACAATGCCGCCGCCATCAGCATCAACGGCGTGCGCGACCGGCTGCGCGTGCTGCTGGTCTCGGGCGAGCCTCATGCGGGGGAACGCACCTGGCGCAACCTGCTGAAATCGGATGCGGCGGTGGACCTGATCCACTTCACCATCCTGCGCCCGCCCGACAAGTTCGACGGCGTTCCGGTCAACGAGCTGTCGCTGATCGCCTTTCCCACGCGCGAGCTGTTTTTGGAACGGATCGAGGATTTCGACCTGATCATCTTCGACCGCTACCGCGTGCGCGGCATCCTGCCGCCCGATTATTACCGCAACATCGCCCGCTATGTCGAAAACGGCGGTGCGATCCTTGTCGCGGCTGGGCCGGAAATGGCGGGGGTCGAAAGCCTCAACCGTTCGCCTCTGGGGCCGGTCCTGCCCGCTCGCCCGACGGGACGGGTGATCGACGCGCCCTATCTGCCGACGCTGACCGATGACGGTCGGCGCCACCCCGTCACGGCAGGTCTGGGCGGTTCCGACACCCCCGAATGGGGCCGCTGGCTGCGCCTGTCCGAGACCGTGCCCGAGCCCGGCGCGCAGGTCGTGATGACCGGGGCCGAGGACGCGCCGCTGCTGATCCTCAACCGCGTGGGCGAGGGGCGCGTGGCGCTGCTGACATCCGATCAGGTCTGGCTCTGGGGGCGCGGCTTCGAGGGCGGCGGCCCGCAGCTGGAATTGCTGCGCCGCATCGCGCATTGGTCGATGAAGGAACCCGAGCTGGAGGAAGAGACCCTGCTGGCCGATGTCTCGGGCAGCGATCTGGTCCTGACCCGGCGTTCCATGGCCGAGACCGCGCCGCCTTTGACCGTGACCCGCCCCGATGGCGGCACCGAGGAGATCGCGCTGACCCCCGACGGACCGGGCCGCTTTACGGCGCGCTGGACCGCGCCCGAGGCGGGGCTATACCGGCTGGATGACGGGCAGGTGCGCCGCGTCGTGGCCATCGGCCCGCGCGCGCCGCGCGAATTCGAGGAAACCGTCGCCGCCGCGCCGCTGCTGGAGCCTCTGGTCGCGGCGTCGGGCGGATCGGTGCAGCGCCTTTCCGACGGCGTGCCGGACCTGCGCCAGATCCGCCCGGGCCGCCGCGCCGAGGGCCGCGCGATCTCCGGGCCGTGGATCGGCGTCACGCCCCGCGACGCCGCCAGCGTCACCGGGCTGGAGCGCCGCCCGCTGCTGCCCGGGTGGGCCTGGCTGGGTCTGATCGCCGGGCTGATCCTGACGGGCTGGCTGCGCGAGGGCGGTCGTCTGGGCCGCCGGGCGCCGGCATAAGGGGGCCGTGCTTGCCAAGGCACGGCCCGATTGGTAACCCCTTGGGCAACGCCCCGTCCGGGGCCGGAAAGCCCCGAAGGAACGCAAATGGCTGACGCAACGCGCAATCCCGCCCCTTATACCGAGGCCGATCTTTCGCTGATCAAGCGGATCATTCCCCATCGCTACCCCTTCCTGTTCATCGACAAGGTGCGCGACATCGTGCCCTTCGAAAGCGCGGTGGGGATCAAGATGGTCACCTGCAACGAGCCGCATTTCCAGGGCCATTTCCCCGCCCAGCCGATCATGCCGGGCGTGACCATCGTCGAGGCGATGGCTCAGACCTCGGCCGTGGTCGTGGGGATCAGCCTTGATGTGGTGGACAAGCCCCTGCTGACCTATTTCATGGGCATCGACGCCTGCAAGTTCCGCCGCATGGTCGTGCCGGGCGACGTTCTGGAACTGCACGTCACCGTCAAGCGCGCGGGCGGCAAGATCTGGAAGTTCCGCGGCGAGGCCAAGGTTGACGGCCAGATGGCCGCCGAGGCCGAATTCACCGCGATGATGGATCTCAAGACCGATGGCTGAGACCCGCATCCACCCCATGGCCGTGGTCGAACCCGGGGCCCAGATCGGCGAGGGCGTCCAGATCGGCCCCTTCTGCGTGGTCGGCCCCAAGGTGCGGCTGGGTGACGGGGTGGTGCTGAAATCCCATGTCGTCGTCGCGGGCGACACCTCGATCGGACCCGAGACGGTCGTCTTTCCCTTCGCCTCGATCGGCGAGGTGCCGCAGGACCTGAAGTTTCAGGGCGAAAGCACGCGGCTGGTGATCGGCGCGCGTAACCGGATCCGCGAACATGTGACGATGAACCCCGGCACCGAAGGCGGCGGCGGACTGACGCAGGTCGGCGATGACGGGCTGTTCATGGCAGGCAGCCACGTGGCGCATGATTGCATGATCGGGGATCGGGTGATCCTGGTGAACCATGCCTCGGTCGCGGGGCATTGTGTGCTGGGCGATGACGTGATCGTGGGCGGGCTGTCGGGCGTGCATCAATGGGTGCGGATCGGGCAGGGCGCGATGATCGGCGCGGTCACGATGGTCACGGCGGACGTGATCCCGCATGGTCTGGTGCAGGGGCCGCGCGGGCATCTGGACGGGCTGAACCTGGTGGGCCTCAAGCGCCGGGGCGCCTCGCGCGCCGAGATTTCGGAACTGCGCGCGCTTCTGGGCGATCTGGCGCAGGGCTCGTTCCGCGACACGGCGCGGGCGCGGCACGACACCAGCACCGGCCGCACGCGCGAGGTGCTGGACTTCATCCTCGGCCCCTCGGATCGCAGCTTCCTGACGCCGCGTCCCGCAAGCGAGGCCCGATGACCCGCACCGCCATCATCGCCGGCGAGGGGCGGCTGGCCCCTCTGGTCGCCGCCGCGCTGGACGCGCCCCTTGTCCACGCGCTGGAGGGCTTCGCGCCCCCGATCCCCGCCACCCCCTTTCGGCTGGAACGTCTGGTGCCGTTTCTGGATCACCTGCTGGATCAGGGCGTCAGCCGGGTGGTCTTTGCCGGCGCCGTCCGCCGCCCGCGTCTGGACCCCGAGGCCTTTGATCCGCGCACCGCGCAACTGGTCCCGCGCATCCTTCAGGCGATGCAGTCGGGAGACGATGCGGCGCTGCGGACGGTCCTTGAAATATTTGAGGAGCATGGTCTAAGTATCTCCTCTGTCGCGGAAATCTGCCCCGATCTGGTCCCCGGACCGAGTGTGCTGACGGGTGAGCCATCGCCCCATGACCGCCGCGACGCGGCGCGCGCGGCCGAGATCCTTGCCGCCACCGGCGCGCTGGATCTGGGACAGGGCTGCGTGGTGGCGCAGGGCCTTTGCCTTGCGCTGGAAACCCTGCCCGGCACGGCGGCGATGCTGGATTTTGCGTCCCGTCATGCGGGTCTGCGGCCCGATCCGAACGGGGCGCGGGGCGTCTTTTACAAGGCGCCGAAACCCGGACAGGATCGCCGCATCGACCTGCCCACCCTTGGCCCCGACAGCGTGACCCAGGCCGCGCGCGCGGGCCTTGCCGGCATCGCATGGGAAGCGGGCGGCGTCATCCTGCTTGACCGCGAGGAAGCTCTGCGCCGCGCCGAAGCAGAGGGGCTGTTTCTCTGGGCATGCCCGCCCGCTGCGGCGTGAAGGGCTGGCCTGTCCGGCCCCGATCGACTACCCCTGAACCCAAGGCAATCACAGGCGGACCGGCATGAAGTTCTTCCTGATCGCGGGCGAGGCCTCGGGCGACCAGCTTGGCGCGGCCCTGATGGCGGGGCTGAAGATCCTTGATCCGCAGGCGGAATTCGTCGGCGTGGGCGGGCCTGCCATGCAGGCGCAGGGGCTGGACAGCCTGTTCCCGATGGACGAACTCAGCGTCATGGGGCTGATGGAGGTCCTGCCGAAATACCGCGCGCTGAAGCGGCGCATCGCCCAGACCGCCGCCGCCGTGACAAAGGCCGCGCCCGACGCGCTGATCGGCATAGACAGCCCCGATTTCTGCCTGCGCGTGGCGCGTCTGGCCCGACCCGGCAATCCAGACCTGCCGATGATCCACTATGTCGCGCCGTCGGTCTGGGCGTGGCGGGCGGGGCGCGCGCAAAAGATGGCACGCGTCATCGACCATGTGCTGGCCATCCTGCCTTTCGAGCCGCCCTATATGCAGGCCGCCGGCATGACCTGCGATTTCGTGGGCCACCCCATCGCGACCGAGGCCGTCGCAGGCCCCGATCAGGCGGCCCTGTTCCGCAACGCCCACGGCATCGCGCCCGAGACGCCGCTGGTCCTGTGCCTGCCCGGATCGCGCCGGGGCGAGGTCGCCCGTCTTGGCGCCCGCTTTGACGAGGCGCTGATGCGCCTGCGCGACCGGGTGCCGGAAATCCGCGTGGCGCTGCCCACCGTGCCGGGCGTGGCGGGGATGGTGCGCGAGATGACGCGCCGCTGGCCCACCGCGCCCATCGTCATCGAAGAGGCAGACGAAAAGCGCGCGGCCTTTGCCGCCGCCGATCTGGCGCTGGCGGCCTCGGGGACGGTCAGTCTGGAACTGGCGGCGAACCGGGTGCCGATGGTGATCGGCTATGACATGGCGCCGCTGAGCCGCCTGATCATCGGCTTCCTGCTGCGGACCGACACGGTCACGCTGGTCAATCTGGTCAGCGAGACGCGCAGCGTGCCGGAATTCCTGGGCCGCGCCTGTCAGCCCGACCCGCTGGCGCGCGCGCTGCAACAGGTGCTGGAGGACCCCTCCGCCCGCATGGCGCAGCTTGACGCGATGGAGCTGACCATGGAGCGGCTGGGCCGCGGGGGCGAGGCGCCGGGCCTTCGCGCGGCGCGCTCGGTCCTGACCGCGATCAGAGAACGGCGGTCACGATGATCTCGACCTTGTAGTCGGGCGTCGCCAGAGCCGATTCGCCGGTCGCGCGGGCGGGGGTGTGGCCCTGCGGCACCCAGGCATCCCAGACCGCGTTCATTTCCGCGAAATCGGCCATGTCGGCCATCCAGATCTGCGCCGACACGATGCGCGTCTTGTCGGTCCCGGCCTCGGCCAGCAGCGCGTCGATCTGGGCCAGCACGGCCTTGGTCTGGTCCGTCACCGAGGTGCCGGGCTCGCCCACCTGCCCGGCCAGAAAGACGAAGCCGTTGGCGATGACCGCCTGGCTCATGCGGGGGCCGGTCTCGATGCGTTTGATGTCGCTCATGTTCATGCTCCTTGAATGAGACGCCAGAAGAAGATCGCGGTCATGCCGAAGCCAACAAAGGCGATCAGCAGCCGCAGGATGTGCCGGGGGATGCGCCGCGCGACGGGCGCGCCCGAATAGCCGCCGATGATCGTGCCAAGCGCCATGATCGCGGCCGGACCCCAGACGATGCTGCCGCCCGCCGCAAAGACGGCAAAGGCGATCACCGACAGCGCGAAGCTGAGCCAGCTTTTCAGCCCGTTCATCTGGTGCAGGTCGGTCATGCCCCACATGGCAAAGACCGCCAGCATGATGATGCCCAGCCCGCCGTTGAAATAGCCGCCATAGACCGCCATCGGCAACAGCGTGCCAAGCCCGAACGGCGTCACCATGCTGCGCCAGCGCGAGGCCGCCTGGCGCACCTGATCCGACCATGTGAAGACCACCGTCGCCAGCAGCAGCAGGAACGGGACCAGCATGGCAAAGCCCTCGTTCGAGCTGACCATCAGCAGGCCCGCACCCACCGCGCCCCCGGCCATCGTCCAGATCGTGACGCGCAGCAGGGGCGCGCCCTCCATCGCGCGGATGTCGCGGCGAAAGCCCCAGGCGGCGGCCAGATAGCCGGGCAGGGCGGCCACCGTCGTCGTGGCATTGGCCGCGACCGGCGGCACGCCCGTGAAGACCAGCGCGGGAAAGGTGATGAAGGTGCCGCCGCCCGCAACCGCGTTCAGCATGCCCCCCAGCACGCCCGCAACGAAAAGCAGCACGATATCGAACATGGTTGCCTTTCGCTGGCGGGCAGATTCGCGGTCGGCAGACGCTAGCCCCCGGCCGAGGCAGGGGCAAGCAGCCGCGGGCATCCAGGATGCTTGCCGATGTTCTACGCTTGTTCTATCCTGCCCGGATGAACGCCCCTTCTAAGAATGCCCTTCTTCTGCCCGCCACGCCCGGCCAGCGCCTTGCGCGCGGGGTGGGGCGGCTGTTGCGCAGCCTGGATCATGCGGTGCTGACGGAATTCGTGCCTGCGCGCGGGCTGCGGGTGGATGTGATGAGCCTTGGCCCCCGGTCCGAGATCTGGGTGGTCGAATGCAAGAGCAGCCGCGCTGATTTCACCGCCGACCGGAAATGGCAAGGCTATCTGGACTGGTGCGACCGGTATTTCTGGGCGGTTGACGCCGATTTCCCCGCCGATCTGCTGCCCGAGGGGACGGGCCTGATCCTTGCCGACCCGTTCGGGGCCGAGATCGCGCGCATGGCGCCCGAAACACGCCTGCCCGGCGCAAGACGCAACCGACTGATGCGCGATTTCGCGCGGGCGGCGGCCCTGCGCTTGCAGGCGGCCGCCGATCCCGGCGCGTTCAGCGGCGCCTAGGCTTGGCGCCGTCGCGGGCGACCTCGGCGGCGGCGATCAGTTCCTCGGCGATCTCCATCGCCTCGTCGGGGTCGAAATCCATCGGCAGGTCCACGCCCTCGCCCTGGATGTAGATGCGGACCATGCCCTGATCCGTCGGGCCGATCTGCAGATTCGCGGTGATGTCGCTTTCGCTGTTGATGCCCACGGCTGGTTCCTTTCTGCGGTTGGCACTTTCTGTAGCGCGGACGCATTTTCGCGGCAAGCAGGGCTTGCAACGGGACGCCGCCGGGGCTAAAGAACCGCCCTGTGCCGCCTTAGCTCAGTTGGTTAGAGCGCTAGATTGTGGATCTAGAGGTCGCCCGTTCGAGCCGGGCAGGCGGTACCATCCTCCTTTCATTGCGACGTGACGTTCCGCGACCCAGGGCCGCGTTTTTTCTGCGTGTGCAGCGGAACATTCTGTCGCAGGCCCGTGTTGGTGCTTCGAAGGTGACAAGACAGCCTGAAAGGATGAACACCATGGCACAGAACATCTCTGCCGACGACGCGGCACGCGACGCCAAGGCCGCCACCCGCGAGGCGCGCGACGATCTGGAACGGGGCGCCCGCAAGGTTGGCGATCAGGTCCGCGAAACCGCGCGTGACCTTGCCGACAATTCCGGCGCCGAGCGCCTGAGGGAGCGCGGTGCCGAACTGGCCGACGGCGCGATCGCTGCGGGCCGCGAATATGCCGACAAGGCCCGCCACGAGGCCGAGCGTCTCTACGAAACCGGCCAGCGCCACGCCCATGACGCTGCCGCCTATGCGGAAGAACGCTATGACGAAGTGACCGAGATGGTCCGCCGCAATCCCGCGCAGGCCCTTGGCATCGCGGCCGGGATCGGCTTTCTGGTCGGCCTGCTCGTCTCGCGTCGCTGAGGCGCGGCATGTTCGACTTCGCGCATAAGATGCAGCTTGCGGTCAAGGACCGCCTGCGCGGGACCGGGCTGAAGGTCGGGGCGGGCATTCTGGGTGCGGTGGCGCTTGGTTTCCTCGTCGCGGCGCTCTGGTCCTTCCTGGCCCATGAATTGGGCTGGGGGTCGACGCTGGCATCGCTTGCCGTGGCCGGTCTGCTTCTGGTTCTGGCGCTGGTGCTGATCGTGGCCTCGAAGCCGCGCCAGCCCATGCCCACCAGCGACGATCTCAAGCGCGAAGTCGAGGCCCGCCTGTCGCTGGCCGCAGACATCGCGGCGGACCGTGCCCGGACCGAGGCCGCACGTGTCATGGACATGGCCGGCAACAAGGCTCATGCGGTCATGGACGAGGCCAGCTATCGCGCCTCGAAGATGGCCAATGACGCGGAACGCCGGGTCTTCGGCACGGTGCGCGACACGATGCAGGCGGTCGGCCTGACGCCCGAACGGCGCCGCGACGCCAAGCGCAGCGTCCGCAACGCCTCGGCCAGCGCCAGACGCGCGGCCAATACGGATGCGGGCAGCATGGCCAAGCTGATCGGTGCCTTTGCCGTCGGTGTGGCCATCGCCTCGAACCTTTCGGAACGGCGCAAGCGGCCCGATATCGACCCCGATGACCTGCCCTGATCGGGCGGCGAACACGAGCACGTAACAGGGGCGGCGCGAGCCGCCCCTTTGTGCATCACGCGCGGCGCATCAGCGGCGGGGTCGCGTCCTCCCGCAATGCATGGACAAGCGAGGTGATATCATCCGATGAGAAGGGCGCGGGCAGGCTGAACCAGCCCCGCGCCCTGACGGCCTCGACCGGGTCCGAGCCCAGGCGCAGAACCAGCCGCCAACCTCGCGCGGCGGCCATCCCACCCAGGCCACAAGCATCGATCTCGGCGATCGAGGCTTTGGTGATGATGACGGGCCTTGTGGCGCGGTCGTCCAGATGGTGCAGGATCGACATGCACCCATCCATGTCGGGCGTCCGCAGGCACAGGCAGTCGAGACAGGCATCAAGCAGCCCGCAGCGCAGATCGCCGGCGATGAAGCTGTCCCGTTCGATGATGATGAAGCAGGGGACCGAATGTTGCATGATGCCTCATCCTTCCACCGGAAGGCGAGTGGGGCAAGATGATCTTTGTCAGTCCGTGGAACAGGCGGCGCGCGCCCGCCCGACATGCGGCGCGGGCGCGACCCTTCGAGGGGCGCGCCCGGCGCGGTCAGGCATTGGCTTCGCGGATCTTGTCTGCTGCGGCCTTGTCATAGGAGACCGAGTTCTGGTCGAACATCTGGTCCAGCTCGCCCGACAGCGTCATCTCGGTGACGATGTCGCAGCCGCCCACGAACTCGCCCTTGACGTAGAGCTGCGGGATGGTCGGCCAGTCCGAGAAGTCCTTGATCCCCTGGCGGATATCGGCATCGGCCAGCACGTTCACGTCCTGGTAGCTGACGCCCATGTAGTTCAGCACGCCCGCCACGCGGCTGGAAAAGCCGCATTGAGGCATTTCGCGGGTGCCCTTCATGAACAGCACGACGTCATGGCTGTCGATCAGTTCGCGGATACGGGTCGTCACATCGCTCATGGCGGCTGTCCTTGTCTTGGGCCGCGTCGGGCGCGGGCCGGTCATCTGGAAAAGGCTCGGCCCCTATTCGGGGGCCTTGGTCGTCAGCGCAAGGGCGTGCAGATCGCCCGACGGGCCGTCCATCTTGCCCTGAAGGGCCGCATAGACCGCGCGCTGCTGCTGCACCCGGTTCAGGCCGCGGAAGCTTTCGTCGATCACCTCGGCTGCGTAGTGGTTGCCATCGCCCGCAAGGTCCGTGATCGTGATCCGGGCCTGCGGAAACGAGGCGCGGATCAGAGCCTCGATCTCATGCGCTTCCATCGCCATTATGCTGTCCTCGCTGTCCTTGCCTTTCAGATTTAGGCCAAGCGCGTGGCCCCCGCAAGGGCGGGGACCAGCTGTCGGGACAGGTTCGCGTCGTCAGTTCGCGGTGGCTGCGCCGACGGTGCCGCCGACGATGGCGCCCGCCGGGCCTGCCAGCACCGCGCCGCTGGCGCCGCCGGTCGCGGCGCGTTCGGTCGGATTGTTGCCGCAGGCGGCAAGGGTCAGCAGCGCGGCGGCGCAAAGGCCCGCCAAAAGGCGCGGGGTGCGATAGGTCATGTCAGGGTTCCTTTCGTCTGGGGGCGCCTGTCGGCGCGGTCACATGAACCAGACGTCTCGGCAGGGGCGGGGGTTCCGCCTCAATCCGCGCGGACCGCCATGACCCGACCCGCATCCAGGTCCTTGACGTAATCCACCGCGCGCCCGTCCCAGTGATAGGCGTAATGCGCGCCCTGCACCGGGATCGGCACCAGATCGGGCCAGAAGAACGCCACGCAGCGCCCGCCGGGCCGGCGCAGGCTGGGCCAGGTGATGCCGTTCGCCCCCTCGGCCCGCCGCCTTGCGCCGTAATCCCACGAGGCGCGGTAATCGACCGGGTCCAGCAGCGGCGCCATCCCGGTCACGTCGTCCAGATCGGCATCGACATGCCCGACCAGTTCCCGGAAATGCGAGGTCCAGCCCGGCGGCTGATCGGTCGCTGCCATGAACAGCGCGTGGTGGTGGATCGTCTCGGCCAGAGCGACCTCGGAACTATCGCCCGCATAGTAAAGCCCGTAACTGCCGTCCGAGAACCGCCCCGGCCGCGCGGTCGAGCAATGGACGAAGGGCGCCATCACCCAGCTTGCGCCGGGGCCCGAGACACGCCGCGCGGGCGGCACCTTGGTCAGATCACCCAAGGTTTCGCGCAGGCGGGGGTTCAGCTTGGCCTCGGCCGAGGCCAGAGCCTCCCAGTCGGCGGGGTCGGCGATGTCCTCGAACAGGTCGATCGGCGGATGGATCGAGCGGATGATGCGGACGCTGCGTTGCCACGTGACCCGGCGTAGAGGCGCGATCACCACGCGCCCCGTTCAGCGTCCAGATAGGCGCGCATGTCGATCAGGTCGGTGATCTCGCCGCGTAGCATCACATCCAGCGCGCTGACGCCGCCAAGCGCCGCGTTGGGGCGCCTGATCCAGTCATAGCCGCGCGCGGGATCGGCAAAGATGATCCGCAGCGCCTTGTGAATGCCCATCAGCACCGCCATGCGCGTCCGCAGGTCGCGGTCGATCCGGCCGATATCGCCCGCCTTCCAGCGCGCCCAGGTCCGTGGCGCCATGTCCCCCAGCAGGATGCGCGCCTCGGCATCGCTCAGTGACCATGCGCGGAACAGGTTCACGGTTGCACGCGCGAGGGCCGCGGCCTCGGCCTCGGTGATGGCGGGCAGGTCGGGGCGTGGTGCGATGTTTTGGATGGCGGCAAATTGCATGGCGTCCTCCTTTGGCATCAATATATGATATGATCGCCAAATGGCAAGGTCACTTGGCCCCCAGCAGATCGGCCAGCAGCGGATTGCCGAAACGCCGCCGCCGGGTCACGGCCAGAAAGCTCTCGCTGATCCCGTCAAGCCGTGCGGCCTCGCGCAGAAGGCCCGCGCCGATCTCGTCGCGCACGACGATGGGGGGCAGGACCGCCAGACCCGCATCCTCGCGCACCAGAAGGCGCAGCATCGCCATGTCGTCGGCCTCAGCCGCGACAAGGGGCGTGATGCCCAGCCGTGCCAGCATCGCGTCGATTGAGGCCCGCAGCGCCGTGTCGCCGGTGGGCAGGATCAGCGGCTCCTCGGCCAGAAGCCGCGCCAGAGGCCGCGTATCGGCGCCGATCCGGGCGGGCGTGCCGATCAGGCTGACGGGCTGTTCGGCCAGATGATGGATCAGCCAGGGGCTTGCCGCATCGCCCGGCGGCGCCAGATTGGTCAGCACCACGTCCAGCGTCAGCGCATCCAGCCCCCGCAGCAATTCCGCCAGCGAACCCGAGCGCAGCACCACCTCGACATCCGCCCGCCCGATCACGGGCGCCAGGAACTGAAGCTGGAAGTTCCGCGACAGCGTGGCCAGCGCGCCCACGCGCAGGGCCTGCCGCCCCTGACCGGTCTGTCGCAGAGTCGCGGTCAGATCGTCGGCGGTGCGAAAGATCGCCTCGGCATGGTCCAGCGCGATATGGCCGGCCTCGGTCAGCACGAGGCCCCGGCCGCGCCGTTCGAACAGGTCATGGCCAAGCGAGGCCTCAAGCGCGCGTAGCTGCGTGGACAGGGCCGATTGCGACAGGTTCAGCCGCCGCGCGGCCCCGGTCAGCGTGCCGTCCAGCGCGACGGCCCGGAACAGGCGCAGGTGGTGCAGGTTCAGCATGACACATCCATGAAACAGAACGATCACGCCGAAAATATGTAATTTTATAAAAGTCACGCAAGTCCTAACTCTGCGCCATCAGCAATCGGAGTGTTCCCGGATGATCCTGTTCCCCTTTCTGGCGGCCCTTGCGCCGCTGATCCTGCTGGCGGTGGCGGCCTCAACACTGGCGCGGCCCGGTGCGCGACCGGGCGCGCTGCCCCGTCAGGCCGAACTGGCCGCGCTGGCCGCGCTGGCCTTGACGGGCGCGGCGGCGCTTCATGCCGCGTTGACCGGCGCGCAGGTCCTGTCGGTCGGGCAGGGCGCGGCGCAGATCTCGCTGCGGCTTGACGCCGTCAGCTTCACGCTGGCGCTGCTGGTCGGCTTCGTCGGCTGGGTCGTGATCCGCTATTCCCGCCGCTACATGGACGGAGAGCCGCGCGAGGGCGCCTTTCACGGCCTGACGCTGACGGTGCTGGCGCTGGTCCTGGTGCTGGTGCAGGCGGGTAGCCTTGCCGTGCTGCTGGCGGCCTTCATCGGGGTGGGGATCGGGCTCAGGCAGCTTCTGCTGTTCTACGCAAGCCGCCCCGAGGCGCGGCGCGCGGCCGCCAAGTTCACTCTGGTCTGGGGCATGGGCGATCTGGCGCTGATTCTGGCGGCGATGCTGCTCTGGTCCTCGTTCGGTACCGCCGATCTGGCGCAGATCTCGGCCCTTGCGGCCTCGGGTCTGGACCTTCCGGCGCGGATCGCGGTCGGGCTCTTGGTGCTGGCGGCGCTGCTGAAGACGGCGGCCTTCCCCCTGCATGGCTGGCTGACCGAGGTGATGGAGGCGCCGACCCCCGTCTCGGCGCTGCTGCATGCGGGCATCATCAATGCGGGCGGCGTGCTGCTGATCCGGCTGGCCGATCTGGTCCAGGCCAGCCCCGGCGCTATGGCCGCGCTGGTGATGGCGGGCGGCATCACGGCGCTGTTCGGCGCGGTGGTCATGCTGACGCAAAGCGCGGTCAAGACGGCGCTGGCATGGTCCACGGTCGCGCAGATGGGCTTCATGCTGCTGCAATGCGGTCTGGGCCTCTGGGCGCTGGCGCTGCTGCATATCGTGGCGCATTCGCTTTACAAGGCGCATGCCTTCCTGTCCTCGGGCGGGGCGGTGCAGGCGGTGGCTGCGGCCCGCAAGCCGGGGCCGGTCGCGGTGCCGGGCCTGCGCGCGGTGGGCCGGTCCTTCCTTGCGGCGCTGGCGCTTTACGCGGCGATGGGTTGGGTCTTTGCGGCGCTTGGCGCGCCCAAGAACCCGCAGGCGCTGGCGCTGGGCGCGATGCTGATCTTCGGCGTGGCCTATCTGGTCGCCCAAGGTCTGGCCGACAGCGCGCCCGCGGCGCTGACGCGGCGCATGGTGACGGCCTCGGGCGCTGCGGCGCTGGCCTATTTCGGCTTTCACGCGCTGGCCTCGCTGGCCTGGGGGGCGCATCTGCCCGCGACCCCGCAGGCGGGCGCGCTGGAATGGGCGCTGATCGTGCTGGCGGTCCTGTCCTTCGGCCTCGTGGCCTTTGCGCAGGCGCTGTTCCCGCTCTGGGCGCATCACCCTGCGGCGGCGGGGCTGCGCGTCCATCTGGCCAACGGGCTTTACCTGAACGCGGTCCTTGACCGGCTGATCGGCGGCTTCCGCCGGTCCGGCGCCACCCAAGCCAAAGGAGAGGCATGATGTTCCTCAAACCCATCGAGATCGCGCCCCGGCGCGCCACCGACCTTCTGGCCGCAGCCGAGGCCGCAGCCCGCGCCATCCCCCCGGCATTTCCGCTGGACGCGACCGTCGCCGTGAACCCGATGCTGGGCCAGACCGGCGAGGATCTGGCTACCGCCGCCGCAAGGCTGGCGCGGGTCTCGGGCGCGCGGATCATCCCGGACCGGGCAGGCCACGCGGCAGCCGTCGCGTCAGGCGCGATCACCGACACCGACCTGGAACAGGCGCTGGCTGCGTCCCCTTGGGCGCTGAAACCTGCCAGCCTGCAGGCGCTGAAGGCCGCGATGACGCGGCCCGCCGCGCCTTTGCGCGCTCTGCCCAGCCTGGCCGAGCTGGCGGCACAGGCCGACGGCATCGACTGGCCCATGGTCATCACGCGCAGCATCGGCTTGTGGGCTGCGGGGCATTTCGACCGGGGGCAGGCGCTCTGGACGCCCGCGCCGGGGCGGGGTGCGCTGGCGGGCTGGCGCGATTGGGCCAGCCATGACCTGACGCCCGAAATCGCGGGCCTCGGCGGCTTTTGCGCCCATGTCGCGGCCAGTCCCGACACGGCCGAACGCGCCATCCTGCGGGCCTGCGACGCGCTTGGCCTGTCCGAGGCCGCCGCGCCGACCCTCTTTCACGCGCTGCTGATCCAGCTTGGCGGCTGGTCGCAGCACGCGCGCTGGCTGCTCTGGCAGGCCGAGATGCAGGGCGGCTCGGATGCGGCGCTGACCGACCTGCTGGCGATCCGCCTGATCTGGGACGAGGCGCTTCTGGCCCGCGACCCGGCGCTGGCCGCGCGTTGGGCCGAGGTGGTCGCCGCGCATGAGGCGCCCGTCGCCCCCGATGCCGACACCGTGCTGGACACGATCCTGCAGGACGCCGCCGAACGCGCCCATCAGCGCAGGCTGGCGGCGCTGCTCAGCGGTCCGCGCCCCGCGCCCGCCCGGCCCGCCATGCAGGCAGCCTTCTGCATCGACGTGCGGTCCGAGGTGTTCCGCCGCGCGCTGGAGGCGCAGGATCCCGGCATCCAGACTCTTGGTTTCGCGGGTTTCTTCGGCCTGCCCGTCGCGCATCTGCCGCATGGCAGCGACCGCGCCGAGACGCATCTGCCGGTCCTTCTGAACCCCGCCATGACCGCGACCAGTCACGCCGCCCCGGCGATCGAACAGCGCGCCCGGATCGGCGCGCGTGCCGAACGGGCTTGGGGCCGCTTCCGGCAGGCGGCCGTCTCGTCCTTTGCCTTTGTCGAGGCGGCGGGCCCGGCCTATGGGCTGAAACTGCTGGGCGCGGCGCTTGGCCGGGCGGGCGCGCATCCGGGCCACGGCCCCGCGCCGCGTCTGGACCCGGCCCCCGATCCGGCGACCAAGGCCGATACCGCCGCCGCCGTCCTGCGCGCCATGAGCCTGACGCGCGGTCATGCGCGGCTGATCCTGCTGGTGGGCCACGGCGCCCATGTGACGAACAACCCTCACGAAAGCGGCTATCATTGCGGCGCCTGCGGGGGGCAGACCGGTGCGGTCTCGGCCCGGCTGCTGGCGGGGCTGCTGAACGATCCCGAAACGCGGGCGGGCCTGCCTGCGCGGGGGATCGATCTGCCCTCGGACACGCTGTTCGTGGCGGGTCTGCATGACACGACGACCGACCGGATCACCCTGTTCGACGAGGCGCTGCCGCTGTCGCACCGCGCCGACCTGACGCAGGGGCGCGCCTGGCTTGACCGCGCGACAGGTCTGGCGCGGGCCGAACGCGCCGCGCGCCTGCCCGGCGCCAGCGCGGCGACCATCGCCAATCGCGCCCATGACTGGGCCGAGATCCGCCCCGAATGGGGCCTTGCGGGTTGCGCCGCCTTCATCGCCGCCCCGCGCGAGGCGACGGCGGGCCGCGACCTGTCGGGCCGGGCCTTCCTGCACAGCTATGACTGGCGGCAGGATGACGGTTTCGCCACGCTGGAGCTGATCCTGACCGCGCCGGTCGTCGTGGCCAGCTGGATCAGCCTGCAATATTACGGATCGGCTGTCGCGCCCGACATCTTCGGTGGCGGCAACAAGCTGATCCACAACGTCGTCGGCGGGATCGGCGTCGTGCAGGGCAATGGCGGGCTCTTGCGTCCGGGCCTGCCCTGGCAGGCGATCCATGACGGCGAGGCATTGGCGCACGAACCGTTGCGCCTCAGCGTCATGGTCGAGGCGCCGCTGGACGCCCTGTCCGAGATCCTGTCGCGCCATGATGGGCTGCGGGCGCTGTTCGACAACGGATGGCTGCACCTGCTTGCGCTGGAGGATGGCCGGATCTCGGCCCGCTACAACAGGCATGGCGGCTGGCTTCAGATGTAGCGGTGCCAGATCGCAGCGGCTCTGGCCGCCGCGGTCGCAGAGGTCCTCTGGACGGGCAGGGCGCGACCTGCACCATGCCGCGTTACAGCATTCCCGCCGAGGATATGCGGCGGTCAAAGCGGGGGTCGGGGCTTTCGCCCCGGCGAGACCGTTCAAAAGCGCAGGCCCGTCCCAAACGGGACGGGCCTGCGTGGCAGGGTGCGGCCGCCCGGCCCGGAGCATGGTCTTCCGGGCGGCCTTGACGCGCTATTCGGCGGTCAGAAGAGGCGTCTTCGTCTTGCCGAGGCGCGGCGTCTCGGGGCCGGTGATGTCGAAGGCGGGCTTGTCCTCCTCGATCTTCACGCGGACCATGCCCCCCTTGGTCAGACGGCCGAACAGCAACTCCTCGGCCAGAGGCTTCTTGATGTACTCCTGAATCACGCGTCCAAGCGGGCGGGCGCCCATCCGGTCGTCGTAACCCTTTTCGGCCAGCCAGTCGGCGGCTTCGGGCGTCAGCTCGATATGGACGTTGCGGTCCATCAACTGCGCTTCCAGTTGCAGCACGAACTTCTCGACAACGTGGACGACCACCTCGCGCGAGAGAGGCGCGAAGCTGATGATCGCGTCCAGACGGTTGCGGAATTCGGGCGTGAAGGTCCGCTCGATCGCGGCCGTGTCCTCGCCCTCGCGCCGGTCGCGGCCAAAGCCGATCGCGGCCTTGGCGGCATCGGATGCGCCCGCATTAGAGGTCATGATCAGGATCACGTTGCGGAAATCGACCTGCCGCCCGTTATGGTCGGTCAGACGGCCCGCATCCATGATCTGCAGCAGGATGTTGTAGACATCCGGATGCGCCTTCTCGATCTCGTCCAGCAGCAGCACGCAATGCGGGTGCTGGTCCACGCCGTCGGTCAGAAGCCCGCCCTGATCGAAGCCCACATAGCCCGGAGGCGCGCCGATCAGGCGGCTGACCGCGTGTTTCTCCATGTATTCCGACATGTCGAAGCGCAGGAGTTCCACACCGAGGGTCGAGGCCAGCTGCTTGGCCACCTCGGTCTTGCCGACGCCGGTCGGGCCCGCAAAGAGGTAGTTGCCGATGGGCTTTTCAGGCTCGCGCAGGCCAGCCCGCGCCAGCTTGATGGCCGAGGACAGCGCCTCGATCGCCTTGTCCTGGCCGAAAACCACGCGCTTCAGCGTGCTTTCCAGATCGCGCAGGACCTCGGCGTCGTTCTTGCTGACATTCTTCGGCGGGATGCGGGCGATCTTGGCCACCACGGCCTCGATCTCCTTGGGGCTGATCGTCTTGCGCCGCTTGCTTTCCGCGACCAGATGCTGCGCGGCCCCCGCCTCGTCGATCACGTCGATGGCGCTGTCGGGCAGCTTTCGGTCATTGATGTAGCGCGAGGCCAGTTCCACCGCCGACTTGATCGCCTCGTTTGTGTAGCGCAGGTCGTGGTGCTTTTCGAAATGCGGCTTGAGGCCCATGAGGATCTTGATCGTGTCCGGGACCGAAGGCTCGTTCACGTCGATCTTCTGGAACCGGCGGCTCAGCGCGCGGTCCTTTTCGAAGTGCTGGCGGTATTCCTTGTAGGTGGTCGAGCCCATGCAGCGCAGCTTGCCGCCCGCCAGCGCGGGCTTCAGCAGGTTCGAGGCATCCATCGCCCCGCCCGAGGTCGCCCCCGCGCCGATCACGGTATGGATCTCGTCGATAAAGAGGATCGCGTCGGGATGGGCCTCAAGCTCTTTCACGACGGCTTTCAGACGTTCCTCGAAATCGCCGCGATAGCGGGTGCCGGCCAGCAGCGCGCCCATGTCCAGCGAAAAGATGGTGGCGCCCGCCAGCACGTCCGGCGTCTCGCCGCGCGTGATCTTCAGCGCCAGCCCCTCGGCAATCGCGGTCTTGCCCACGCCCGGATCGCCCACCAGCAGCGGGTTGTTCTTGCGGCGGCGGCAGAGAACCTGGATCGCGCGCTCGACCTCAGATTCGCGGCCGATCAGCGGGTCCACGTCGCCCTTGCGGGATTTCTGGTTCAGATCGACGCAATATTTGCCAAGCGCCGTCTCGTCCTTGGCCTCGGGCGCGGCTTCGGCCTTCTGCTCGGGCTCTTCGGCGCCGATGACCTTGCGCGGCTCGTTGAAGGACGGGTTCTTGGCCACGCCATGCGCGATGAAGTTCACCGCGTCGTAACGCGTCATGTCCATTTCCTGCAGGAAATAGGCCGCGTTCGATTCACGTTCGGCGAAGATGGCGACCAGGACGTTGGCGCCCGTCACCTCTTGCCGACCCGAGCTCTGGACGTGGATCGCGGCGCGCTGGATCACCCGCTGGAAGGCCGCGGTCGGCACCGCCTCCGAGCCTTCGACATCGGTGATCAGCGTGGACAGATCGTCCTCGATGAAATCGACCAGCGTGCTTCGCAGCTCGTCCAGATCGACATTGCAGGCCCGCATCACCTTGACGGCGTCCGGTTCCTCGGTCAGCGCCAGCAGCAGGTGTTCCAGCGTCGCCAGTTCGTGGCGATGCTCGTTTGCCAGCGCAAGAGCCTGGTGAATGGCCTGTTCCAGGGTGGTCGAGAAACTTGGCACGGGTCGTCTCCTGTCAGTCGGCTGGCGGTATGGGCCGCGTTCTGCCCACCTGCCCAGACTGTCACGATGTGATTAAGATTTGGTGGATTTCGCCCGGCATCAAGAGGCAATTCGTCCCATGCCGCCGTTTTTCCCACGGATGAGGCAGATGTGATGCGGCGGGCATCGTTTCAAGGGCAGGGCCCGCATCGTGATGGTCAGAACGCATCCTTCATGCTCCTCAGCCGGGCGAAGACCGCCGCGTCATCCGCGCCTTCCATCCCCAGCCCCCCGCGCAACGCGTCAACGCGCAGAAAGGGGTTCGTCGCCCGTTCCAGAGCCAGCGTCGCCGGCGCGCAGGGGCTCTCCGCCTCGGCGATGGCCCGCATCCGCTCGCGCAGCGCCGCATTGTCGGGATCGACCGTCAGGGCGAAGGCTGCATTGCCGCTGCAATAATCGTGCCCGGAGCAGATCAGCGTCTCGCCGGGCAGGGCGTCCAGCCGCGACAGGCTGGCCCACATCATCGCGGCGTCCCCCTCGAACAGGCGCCCGCAGCCCATCGCCATCAGGCTGTCGGCGGTGAAGGCCAGCGCGCTTTGCGGGAAGTGAAAGGCCAGATGCCCGATCGTGTGGCCCGACACGTCGAGGATCTCGACCGGCTCGCCCAGAACCTCCAGCGGCTCGCCGGGAACCAGGCTCACATCCAGCGGGGGCAGGCGATGGGCGTCCGCCGCCGCCCCGATCACACGCGCCCCGGTGGCCGCGACCAGTTCGGGCACGGCCTGAATGTGGTCGTCATGGTGATGGGTCAGCAGGATCGCATCCAGCCCCCAGCCGCGCACCGACAATTCGGTCAGGATGGGCTGCGCCTCGGGCGCGTCGATCAGCACGGTTCCTGCCTCGGAATGCAGCAGATAGGCGTAATTGTCGCGCAGACAGCGCAGCGTGACCAGATCCAGCGGCATTGGCAAAGCCCTCTCCTTGTGGTCCTCTAGCCTGACAAATGCCGGGCCGGGGCGCAATGCATCACGACATCGACCAGTTGAGACGCTTCTACTACCAGCGCGCATTGGGCCGCGTGGTCCAGCGCATCCTGCGCGATCGGCTGACGGAACGCTGGACACCCGCCGCGACGACGGGGATGAACGTCGCGGGCTACGGCTTCGCCGCGCCGCTTCTGCGGCCCTATCTGGCCCATGCGCGGCGCGTCACCGCGCTGATGCCCGGCCAGCAGGGGGTCATGGCCTGGCCCGCGGGCCTGCCCAACCATTCGGTCCTCTGCGACGAGACCGCCTGGCCGGTCGAGACCGGCAGCATCGACCGGCTGGTCATGCTGCACGGGATCGAGGGCAGCGAGCATCCGCGCCAGCTTCTGGCCGAGGCATGGCGCTGCCTGGGGCCGGGGGGGCGCGTCATCGTGATGGTGCCGAACCGCGCCGGGCTCTGGGCCGCGTCCGAGCGCACGCCCTTCGGTTCGGGGCGGGCCTACACGGCCGGCCAGATCGAGACCCAGATGCGCCATGCGGGCTTTCAGCCGGAATGGCACGGCTCGGCGGTCTATATCCCGCCCTCGGACCGCCGCTTCTGGCTGCGCAGCGCGCAGTTCTGGGAACGGACCGGGCTGAGGATCAGCCGCGTGCTGATCGCGGGCGTGGTGCTGGTGGAGCTGGCCAAGCAGAGCCGTGCGCCGGTCGGGCCGGGTCTGAAGATCCGCGTGCCGAGCCCGCTCGAAATCCTCGACGGTGTCGCCCGGCCCCTGCCGGGCCGCGCGGCCCCGGCATCGCGCGCGCCCGCCCTGACGCGCAGGGCGACCCGAGCGCCCGAATCCCCGCCCGACGCGGCGGGCTGAGTCGGCGCCGATTCCCGACCGGAAATGCCGCTTTTCAACCAGGTGCGACAGCCTGCCGCAGGATGGAACCCCCGCCGAAAGGGGGGTGTTGGCGCTATCCACAAGGTCAAAACAGGTCAGCCGCGACCTTTGTCGCACAGGCTCGCATCTGCGTGTGCATGACGGTTGCCGGGCGGTGAAACTGCTGCTAGAGACGCCGCAGAATTCCGGGCGGCCCTCCAAAAGCCGCGCGACCGCGACCCGCGCCCCATGACAGACCGGATTTCGCATCCGGCCCGCCAGTGGGGTTTGCGCAAACCGTAAAGGATGACCGTGGCCAACTCTGTTTCCATGTCCCACAGCATCGCCGGGCGTTACGCGCAGGCCGTTTTCGACATCGTGATGGCAGAGGGGCAGATCGACAGCCTCGCCCGCGAGACCGAGAGCCTGGCCGCCGCCCTGGCCGACAGCGCCGATCTCCGCGCGCTGATCTCCAGCCCGAAATACTCCCGCGCCGAACAGGCCACCGCCATCGCCGCGATCGCGTCGAAGATGGGCCTGTCGCCGGTCATGGCCAACACGCTGCAGCTGATGGCCAAGAACCGCCGCCTGTTCGTGCTGCCGCAGCTGGCCGAGCGCCTGGCCGCGCTGATCGCGGATGCGCGCGGCGAGGTCACCGCCGAAGTCACCAGCGCCGTCGCCCTGAGCGACGAGCAGCAGGAACGGCTCAAGGCGACCCTGGCCGAGAAATCGGGCAAGACGGTCAAGCTGAACACGCGCGTCGATGAGACCCTCATCGGCGGCATGATTGTCAAGTTGGGCTCGCAGATGATCGACAGCTCGGTCCGCTCGAAGCTCGCTTCCCTTCAGAATGTCATGAAAGAGGTCGGATAATGGGAATCCAGGCTGCCGAGATTTCGGCGATCCTCAAGGAGCAGATCAAGAATTTCGGCCAGGACGCCGAAGTTGCTGAAGTCGGCCAGGTGCTGTCGGTCGGCGACGGGATCGCCCGCGTCTATGGTCTGGACAAGGTCCAGGCCGGCGAGATGGTGGAATTCCCCGGCGGCGTCCGCGGCATGGTTCTGAACCTCGAGACCGACAACGTCGGTATCGTGATCTTCGGCGATGACCGCCAGATCAAGGAAGGCGACACCGTCAAGCGCACGCGCTCGATCGTGGACGTTCCGGTCGGCAAGGGCCTGCTGGGCCGCGTCGTGGACGGCCTCGGCAACCCGATCGACGGCAAGGGCCCGATCGAGGCGACCGAGCGTCGCGTGGCCGACGTCAAGGCCCCCGGCATCATGCCGCGCAAATCGGTGCACGAGCCGATGGCGACCGGCCTCAAGTCGGTTGACGCCATGATCCCGGTCGGCCGTGGCCAGCGCGAGCTGATCATCGGTGACCGCCAGACCGGCAAGACCGCCATCGCCCTGGACACGATCCTGAACCAGATGAGCTATAACGGCCGCGAGGCCGAGGGCATGAAGACGCTGCACTGCATCTACGTCGCCGTGGGTCAGAAGCGTTCGACCGTCGCCCAGCTGGTCAAGAAGCTGGAAGAAACCGGCGCCATGGCCTACACGACCGTCGTCGCCGCGACCGCCTCGGACCCCGCGCCGATGCAGTTCCTGGCGCCCTATTCCGGCACCGCGATCGGCGAATATTTCCGCGACAACGGCATGGACGCGCTGATCATCTATGATGACCTGTCCAAGCAGGCCGTGGCCTACCGCCAGATGTCGCTGCTGCTGCGCCGTCCGCCCGGGCGCGAAGCCTATCCGGGTGACGTGTTCTACCTGCACTCGCGCCTGCTCGAGCGTTCGGCCAAGCTGAACGAGGATAACGGCGCCGGTTCGCTGACCGCTCTGCCGATCATCGAGACGCAAGCGGGCGACGTGTCGGCCTATATCCCGACCAACGTGATCTCGATCACCGACGGCCAGATCTTCCTGGAAACCGAACTGTTCTTCCAGGGCATCCGCCCGGCCGTGAACACCGGTCTGTCGGTCAGCCGCGTGGGTTCGGCCGCCCAGACCAAGGCGATGAAATCCGTCGCCGGTCCGGTCAAGCTGGAACTGGCCCAGTACCGCGAGATGGCGGCCTTCGCGCAGTTCGGCTCGGACCTCGACGCCGCGACGCAGCGCCTGCTGAACCGCGGTGCGCGCCTGACCGAGCTGATGAAGCAGCCCCAGTATCGCCCCCTGACCAACGCCGAGATCGTCATCGTGATCTATGCCGGCACCAAGGGCTATATCGACAACGTCCCCGTCAAGGAGGTCGTCGCCTGGGAAGAGGGCCTGATCCAGTTCCTGCGCAGCCAGAAGTCCGACCTCTTGGACGACATGACCCGCAACGACCGCAAGGTCAGCGGCGATCTGGAGAATGCGATCAAGGCGGCGCTGGACGAATACAACCGCACCCGCGCCTGAGAGGGGGAATAGATGCCCAGTCTCAAGGATCTCAAGAACCGGATCGGCAGCGTCAAGAACACGCGCAAGATCACCAAGGCGATGCAGATGGTCGCCGCCGCCAAATTGCGCCGCGCGCAAGAGGCGGCGGAAGCCGCGCGCCCCTATGCCGACCGCATGTCGGCCGTCATGGCTGGCCTGACCGCGAATGCGGCAGGCCAGGCGGGCGCGCCGCGCCTGCTGGCCGGGACGGGCAGCGATCAGCGTCACCTGCTGGTGGTGATGACCGCTGAACGCGGCCTTGCCGGCGGCTTCAACAGCTCGATCGTCAAGCTGGCCCGCCAGCATGCCGACCGTCTGCGGGGCGAAGGCAAGCAGGTCGCGATCCTGACCGTCGGCAAGAAGGGCCGCGAGCAGCTGAAACGCGATTACGGCGATCTTTTCGTGCATCACGTGGACCTCTCCGAGGTCAAGCGCGTGGGCTACGACACGGCGCGCATTATCACCGACGACCTGCTCCAGCGCTTCGACGCGGGCAGCTTCGACGTGGCGACGATCTTCTATAACCGCTTCGAGACCGTGATCAGCCAGATCCCGACCGCGAAGCAGGTGATCCCCGCCGAGGTGCCCGCGGATGCGGCCCCCGCCAACGCGCTCTATGAATACGAGCCGGGCGAAGAGGAATTGCTGGCCGAACTGCTGCCGCGCTCGGTCGCGACGCAGATCTTCGCCGCGCTTCTGGAAAATGCGGCGTCCGAACAGGGCGCGCGGATGAGTGCCATGGACAACGCCACGCGCAACGCGGGCGACATGATCGACCGGCTGACGACGCAGTACAACCGCTCGCGTCAGGCCGCGATCACCACGGAACTCATCGAAATCATTGCGGGCGCCGAGGCGCTCTGACCGTAACGCAGAGGTGAAACATGGCAGAGGCCACTGGTAAAATCACGCAGGTGATCGGCGCCGTCGTTGACGTGCAGTTCGACAACCACCTGCCCGCGATTCTGAACGCGCTGGAGACCGAGAACAACGGCAAGAAGCTGGTTCTGGAAGTCGCACAGCACCTGGGCGAGAACACCGTCCGCACCATCGCCATGGACGCGACCGAAGGTCTGGTCCGCGGCGAGGCCGTGCGCGACACCGGCGGCCCGATCACGGTGCCGGTCGGCGACGTGACGCTTGGCCGCATCCTGAACGTCGTGGGCGAGCCCGTGGACGAGGGCGCATCCATCACCGCGACCGAGACCCGCGCCATCCACCAGCCCGCGCCCGACTTCGCGGCGCAGGCGACCTCGTCGGAAATCCTTGTCACCGGCATCAAGGTCATCGACCTGCTGGCGCCTTACTCCAAGGGCGGCAAGATCGGCCTGTTCGGCGGCGCCGGCGTGGGCAAGACCGTTCTGATCATGGAACTGATCAACAACATCGCCAAGGTGCACTCGGGCTATTCCGTGTTCGCAGGCGTTGGTGAGCGGACCCGCGAGGGCAACGACCTCTATCACGAGATGGTCGAGTCGGGCGTTATCGTCCCCGACAACCTGACCGAATCGAAAGTGGCGCTGGTCTACGGCCAGATGAACGAGCCCCCGGGGGCGCGGATGCGCGTGGCGCTGACCGGCCTGACGCTGGCCGAACAGTTCCGCGATGCCTCGGGCACCGACGTTCTGTTCTTCGTCGACAACATCTTCCGCTTCACGCAGGCGGGTTCCGAGGTGTCGGCGCTTCTGGGCCGCATCCCCTCGGCCGTGGGCTACCAGCCGACGCTGGCCACGGACATGGGCGCGATGCAGGAACGCATCACCTCGACCAAGAACGGCTCGATCACCTCGATCCAGGCCGTCTATGTTCCGGCCGACGACCTCACCGACCCGGCGCCTGCCACGACCTTTGCCCACCTCGACGCCACGACCGTTCTGTCGCGCGCGATCTCGGAACTGGGCATCTACCCGGCCGTGGACCCGCTGGACTCGAACTCGCGCATCCTGGACCCCGCCGTCGTCGGCGAGGAGCATTACCAGGTCGCCCGTGACGTCCAAGGTATCCTGCAAAAGTACAAGTCGCTTCAGGACATCATCGCCATCCTCGGGATGGACGAACTGTCCGAAGAGGACAAGCTGACCGTGGCCCGGGCGCGCAAGATCCAGCGCTTCCTGTCGCAGCCCTTCGACGTGGCCAAGGTCTTTACCGGTTCGGACGGCGTGCAGGTTCCGCTGGAAAAGACCATCGCCTCGTTCAAGGCCGTGGTTGCCGGCGAATACGATCACCTGCCCGAGGCCGCCTTCTACATGGTTGGCGACATCGAGGAAGTGAAAGCCAAGGCGCAGCGTCTGGCCGCCGAAGCGGCATAAGGGGGCAAGATGGCCGATACGATGCAGTTCGACCTCGTGTCGCCGGAACGGAGGCTTGCCTCCGTTCCCGTGCGCGAGGTGCGCCTGCCGGGCAGCAATGGCGATCTGACCGCCATGCCCGGCCATGCGCCCGCGATCGTCACCCTGCGCCCCGGCATGGTCGTGCTGGTCGGTGCCGACGGTTCCACCAGCGAATTCGCCGTGACCGGCGGCTTTGCCGAGATCAACGCCGAGTCGGTCAGCCTGCTGGCCGAACGCGGTCATCCGCGCGCCGAACTGACGCAGGCTGTCTATAACGACATGCTGGCCCAGGCCCGCCGTGCGCAGCAAAGCGCCGAATCGCGCCGCGAGCATGTGGGCGAAGAGGCCGTGACCGCCGCCGTCAAGCTGGTGGGCGACATGGTCGCCATGGGCACGCATATCGGACTGGACCCGAACCAGTCCACCGTGCCCGACTGATCGCCGGAAAACGCTTCAGCGCGCCCTCGGGCGTCGCGGCATCGGCCCCGGTCTTGCGCCGGGGCTTTTGCTTTCCCGCGCCGGGTGCTTATCTTGTGCCCGTCTTCACCACCGGAGTTGTCATGTTGCGTTTTCACTCGTCCGAGATCGGCGTCAGCCAGGGCATGGTCATGCTTGTCACAGATTACGACACAGGCGGCCCCCTCTGGACCGGCGAAGGAGAGCGCGTGACCCGACAGAGCGTCGTCTTTCCCGAACGCTTCCTGACCCCGCCCGCCGTGCAGGTCGCGCCCTCCATGTGGGACATCGACGGCAGCACCAACCAGCGCGGCGATCTGGGGGTCGAGAACGTGACCTCGGCCGGGTTCGACCTGGTGTTCAAGACATGGGGCGACAGCCGGGTGGCGCGGATGCGCGTCCAGTGGACGGCGATCGGCGCCTTGCCCGACGATCAGGACTTCCTGCTCTAGCCGCGTTCCAGATTGGCGCCGATCAGCCCCGCCACCTGCGCGGGGTGGGTCATGGGCGCCATATGCCCCGCGCCGGGGATCAGCGCGCGCCCCACATCGGGCAGCCGCGCGGCCAGCGCATCCGCGATGGCATGGATCACCGGGGGGCTGTCGCCGCCAGCCACGATCAGCACCGGCGCATCCAGCGATTCCAGCCCGCCCTCGCGCAGGATTCGGGCGCTGTCGCCGCGCAAGGCGGGGCCGGTCTCGGCCACCAGCCGGATCTGGCGCACCATCTGCGCACGGATCGGCGGGGGCAGGGCGTCCAGATCCTGCCCGTTCCAGACCGCCAGAAAGGCCGAGGCCGCCTCGGCGTCGCGCCCTGCTTCCAGAAGTTCGGCCAGACGCGCATCCAGCGCATCCTGTTCGGCCGAGGGCGCTGCGGCAAACAGGACCGGCTCGATCAGGGTCAGGGTCCGGATTGCCTCGGGTGCGGCGACCGCGATGCGCAGCGCCACGGTCGCGCCGAAACTGTGGCCAATCAAATCCAGGGGGCGCTCGATCATCGCGGCGGCCAGACGGGTGACCGCCGTGTGGTAGTCCGGCCCCTCCGGCCCCGGTTGCCACGGATCGCTGCGCCCGTGGCCCGGCATGTCGAAGGCGCGCAGATCGACCGCGCCCGCCAGCGCCGCCGCGACCGGCGCCCAGCCGCCCGCGCTGCCCATCATGCAATGCAGCGCCAATGCCGGGCGGTCGGGATCGCCCGGCCAATGGCGGATGTTCAGCCCGCTCATGCGTCCGCCAGATGCCGGTCCAGGAAATCCAGCCGGTCCTGACCCCAGAACCGCGCCCCGGTCTCGCGCACCACATAGAAGGGCGCGCCAAAGACCCCGGCCTCGACCGCCTGTTCCAGATTGCGGCCATAGGTCTCGGCGCCGACGAACAGGCCCTTGTCGGCCAGGGCAGGGTCGAAACCATGCGCGCCCAGAATGTCGCGGATGACGGCATCGTCGCTGATGTCGCGTTCCTCGGCCCAGACCGCGCGCAGAAAGCCTTGGACCAGCCCGCCCAGATCGCCGCCGCCCGCCTCTTGCGCGGCGATGATCGCATAGGACGAGGGCGCCATGTTCACCGGCCAGTGCGCGGGTTTCAGGTTCAGCGCCATGCCCAGATGATCGGCCCAACGCGGCAATTCCTGCGCGCGGTATTCCATGCGGCTGGGATGGCGGTTGGCGGGGCGCACGCCCCCCGTCCGGTCAAAGAGCTGCATCAGATCCAGCGGCTTGTAGGTGATCGTCGCGCCGTGCCGGGCCGCGATCTGTTCCAGCCTTTCGCCCGCCAGATAGCACCAGGGGCTGATCGTGCCGAGGTAATAGTCGATATGCGCCATGACCTGTCCTTATTTCCGGGTTTGCCCGCAGGCTATCGCGGTGCTAAGGCAGCCGCAATCTGACGCAACCGCCAAAGGCCGCCCTCCATGCCCGTCATGACCGAACCCAAGCTGATCTCAGGCAATGCCAACCGCCCGCTGGCGCATTCCATCGCCCGGCGCATGTCCATGCATCGCGGCATGAGCGTGAACCTGCTGGATGCGCGGGTCGAGCGGTTCAACGATGCCGAGATCTTCGTCGAGGTCTACGAGAATGTCCGCGGCGAGGACATGTACATCATCCAGCCGACCTCGAACCCGGCCAATGACAACCTGATGGAACTGCTGATCATGGTCGATGCGCTGAAACGGTCCTCGGCCGCGCGCATCACCGCCGTGATCCCCTATTTCGGCTATGCCCGCCAGGATCGCCGCGCCAAGGCCCGCACGCCGATCAGCGCCAAGCTGGTGGCGAACCTTCTGACCGAGGCCGGTGTGGACCGCGTCCTGACGCTGGACCTGCATGCCGCCCAGATCCAGGGTTTCTTCGACATTCCGGTGGACAACCTCTATGCCGCGCCGGTCTTTGCGCTGGATGTGCAGCATCACTTCAAGGGCCGGATGGGCGATCTGATGGTCGTCTCGCCCGATGTCGGCGGCGTGGCGCGCGCGCGCGAGCTTGCGACCCGGATCGGTGCGCCGCTGGCCATCGTGGACAAGCGCCGCGAGAAGGCGGGCGAAGTGGCCGAGATGACCGTGATCGGTGACGTATCGGGCAAGGCCTGCATCATCGTGGACGACATCTGCGACACGGCCGGCACGCTCTGCAAGGCGGCGCAGGTTCTGACCGACAATGGCGCGACCGAGGTCCATGCCTATATCACCCATGGCGTCCTGTCGGGTCCGGCGGTCGATCGCGTGACGAAATCGGTGATGAAGTCGCTGGTGATCACCGATTCGATCCAGCCGACCGAAGCGGTGAAGAACGCGCCCAATATCCGCATCGTGCCGACCGCGCCGATGTTCGCGCAGGCGGTCCTGAACATCTGGAACGGCACCTCGGTCAGCAGTCTGTTCGAGACGGACACCCTGCTGCCGATCTACGAGGGACTTTATTCGACCGCCTGATCCAGGCCGCGCCGTCGGATGCCTCCGGCGGGGATATTTGAGTGAAGAAGAAGAGAAAACCGGCGCGCCAGAGGGGCGGGCCGGTTTTTTCCTTTGATGTCATGCCTGTGTACGCACGGTGCACATCGGGTGCACGGTCGGTTACAGGGCCCGCCAGCCGATATCGCGGCGGCAGAAGCCCTGCGGCCAGTCGATCGCGTCGATCAGGGCATAGGCGCGCTGATGCGCCTCGGCCAGGGTCGCGCCGCGCCCGGTGCAGGCCAGAACGCGGCCCCCACTGGCGACGATCTGACCATCCCTGATCGCCGTTCCGGCATGGAACGTCATCTGAAAGCCGGTCTCGGGCAATGCGTTCAGCCCGTTGATCGCGCTGCCTTTTTCGTAGTCGCCCGGATAGCCCTCGGCGGCCATGACCACGGTCAGGGCGTGATCGTCGGCCCATGTGACGCAGGTCTCGGCCAGCCGCCCCTCGGCGCAGGCCAGGAGCAGGTCCAGCGCCTGGGCGCCAAGGCGCATCATCAGGACCTGGCATTCCGGGTCTCCGAAGCGGACATTGTATTCCACCAGCCGCGCGCGGCCCTGGTCGATCATCAGCCCGGCATAGAGAACCCCTTGGAAAGGCGTGCCTTTCGCGGCCATTGTCGCGATGGTCGGGCGCACGATCTGCGCCATGACCTGATCCTGGATCGCCTGCGTCAGCACTGGGGCCGGGCTGTAGGCGCCCATGCCGCCCGTGTTCGGCCCGGTGTCGCCATCGCCCACGCGCTTGTGGTCCTGCGCGGTGCCGATGGCCAGACAATCCGTCCCGTCCGAGAGGATGAAGAAGCTGGCCTCTTCGCCGGCCATGAACTCCTCGATCACGACCGAGGTGTCGCCGAACTCACCGTCGAAGATGGCGTCGATGGCGTCGTGGGCCTGTTCCACGGTTTCGGCCACGGTGACGCCCTTGCCGGCCGCCAGCCCATCGGCCTTGACCACGATGGGCGCGCCCTGCGTGGTGACGTAATCGCGCGCGGGGCCGGCCGCGTCGAACCGTGCCCAGGCCGCCGTGGGGGCCCCGCAGGCATCGCAGATTTCCTTGGTGAAGGCCTTCGATGCTTCCAGCTGCGCCGCCGCCTGGCTGGGGCCGAAGACCAGGAAACCCGCGTCGCGCAGCGCATCCGACACGCCCGCGGCCAGCGGCGCCTCGGGGCCGACCACCACGAAGTCGATGGCGTTCTCTTGGGCGAATTCAAGCACCTGCACGCGCGACAGGATATCCAGATCGGCGCATTCCGCGACGCCCGCAATGCCCGGATTGCCCGGCGCCACGATCAGCCGGTCGCATTTCGGGTTCTGCCGGATCGCCCAGGCCAGCGCATGTTCACGCCCGCCGCCGCCCAGGATCAGGATATTCATCTGCCGCCCTTTCGCTTGGTCCTGCGGCGTTCTAGTCTGCGTCGCGAAAGGGAACAAGCCACATGGACCTGCTAGAGGACGAGCCCGCGCCGGGCAGCAACGCGCATGAATTCACCGTCTCGGAACTGTCCGGCGCGGTGAAGCGCAGCATCGAGGATCAGTTCGGCCGCGTCCGCGTCAGGGCCGAGGTGGGGCGCGTTTCGCGGCCGTCGTCGGGGCATCTCTATTTCGACCTCAAGGATGACCGCGCCGTGCTGGCCGCCGTCACTTGGAAGGGCCAGGCCGCCCGCCTGATCCAGCGCCCCGAAGAGGGGATGGAGGTCATCGCCTCCGGCCGCCTGACCACTTTTCCGGGCCAGTCGAAATACCAGATGATCGTGGACCAGATCGAACCTGCGGGCGCGGGGGCGCTGATGGCGATGCTGGAACGGCGCCGCAAGGCGCTGGCCGCCGAGGGTCTGTTCGACGAAGCCCGCAAGCGGCCGCTGCCCTTCCTGCCGCGCGTGATCGCGGTCGTCACCTCGCCATCGGGGGCGGTGATCCGCGACATCCTGCACCGCCTGCGCGACCGTTTCCCCAGCCGCGTCCTGATCTGGCCCGTGGCCGTTCAGGGCGAGGGCTGCGCGCCGCAGGTCGCCGCCGCGATCAGGGGCCTGAACGCGCTGACACCGGGTGGGGCCATCCCGCGGCCCGACCTGATCATCGTGGCGCGCGGAGGGGGCAGCCTCGAGGATCTTTGGGGCTTCAACGAGGAAATCGTCGTCCGCGCCGCGGCCGACAGCGCGATCCCGCTGATCTCGGCCGTGGGGCACGAAACCGACACGACGCTGATCGACTTCGCCTCCGACCGGCGCGCGCCCACGCCGACGGCAGCGGCTGAGATGGCCGTTCCCGTCCGCGCCGATCTGGCCGCGCGGCTGGCCGAGACCGGCGCCCGGATGCTGCGCGCCAATGCCCAAGGGATCCAGCGCCCCCGCCAGCGCCTGCGCGATCTGGCCCGCGCGATGGGTCGCCCCGCCGCCCTGACTGAGGGGCCGCGCCAGCGCCTTGATCTGCAAGGCGCAAGGCTCGAACCGGCGCTGCGGCTCTGGCTGCAATCGCGCCGAAACCGGCTCGCGCTACGGCCGATGCCTTCCGCGACGCTTCGCCAGTTCACGCAAGCCAAGCGCCACGGGCTGGATCGCATCGCGGCGCGGCTGGATCAGGCGCGGCTCAGGCGGCTGGAACGCCCGCGCGACCGCCTGACCCAGCTTCAGGAACGGCTCGACGCCTCGCTGCGGCGCGTCACGGCCACCACACGCCGCGCCATCACGCAGCAGGATGCCCGTCTGACAGACCTTTCCCATCGCCTCGACGCCGCGCTCAAACGGGGCCAGCGCCAGCGCCATGACGCGCTGATCCGGCTCGACCGTATCCGCCAGACGCTCGGCTACAAGGAAACGCTCAAGCGCGGCTTTGCCGTCGTCCACGGTCCGGACGGGCTGATCACCAGCGCCGCCGCCGCCGCCCGCGCGCCGCAATTCCAGATCGAATTCGCCGATGCCCGGATCGAGGCACGCCCGGCCGCCGACAAGCCCCGACGCCGCACCCCCCCGCCCGAGCAGAAAACCCTGCTCTGATTTGCCTTGGTCCAAATATCCCACGGGGGTCCGGGGGCGTGAAGCCCCCGGTCCTCACGGCGCAGCGCTCAGGCCTCTTTCGGGCGCATGACCAGCCAGATCAGCGCGCCACCGGCCAATACCAGAAACGGCAGCATCGCCAGGTTCACCGCGTTCCAGCCCGCCTGAACCGAGCCGCCCGCACAGTTCATCAGCCCGCCGGACGACAGAGAGGCCAGAAACACCCCCCCAAAGACGAAGAAATCGTTCATCCCCTGAACCCGTCCCCGTTCCTCGGGCGCGTGGGCGCGGGTCAGCATGGCGGTCGCGCCGATATAACCGAAGTTCCAGCCGATCCCCAGCAGCATAAGCGCCAGGAAGAACTGCCCCAGCTCGACCCCCGACAGGGCCACCCCTCCCGCCAGGGCGAGGATCACCAGCCCCGCGCCGACGATCCGCTCGGCGCCGAAGCGGGCGATCAGGTGGCCTGTCACGAAGCTCGGCGCGAACATGGCCAGCACATGCGCGCTGACGATATTGGCCGCGTCTGACGGCGCGAAGCCGCAGCCCACCACCGCCAGCGGCGTCGAGGTCATCACCAGGTTCATCAGCGCATAGGACACCATCCCGCAGATCATCGCGACGGCGATGGCGGGGCGCTTCACGATCTCGAACATGGGGCGTGGTGCGGCGGCATCGGCCGCAGGTGCCGGGGGTTTCGGGATGTCGAGAAATGCGAACAGGAAGGGACCGACCAGGTTCAGCCCGATCACCGCCATATAGGTCGCAAGGAACGGCACCGCCGTCAGCCCATCGGTCCCGCGCACGATGGCCGGGCCGATGATCGCCGCGGCCAGCCCTCCCGCCATGACCCAAGAAATCGCGCGGGGGGCGTAATCCTCGGGCGCGGTGTCGGTCGCGGCGAAGCGATAGAACCCCTGCGAGGACATGTAGACCCCCGTCAGTACCGACCCGGCCAGGAACAGCCAGAACGACCCGACCCAAAGCCCCGCCGCCGAGACCGCCGCCCCGATCCCGCCCGCCGTCACCGCCAGCAGGAACCCCGCCTGCCGCCCGCGCGCCTGCATCAGCCGCGACAGAGGCCGCGCCGTCAGCGTCGAGCCCAGAATGATCATCGACAGGGGCAGCGTCGCAAGGCACGGGTTGGGCGCAAGGATCGACCCCGCCAGCCCGCCCACGATGAACATGATCGGCATCTGTGCGCCCAGGATGGCCTGCGCCATCACCAGGATGATCATGTTGCGCCTTGCGCGCCCCAGATCGAGGGCCGGACCTTCCGCCATGATCCTAACCGCGCAGGCCGCTTGCGGCGCGGGCGCGATCCTCGATCGCCTGCCAGTTTCCGGCCGCCATGTCTGCATCCGTGACGATCCAGCTGCCGCCCACGCAGACCACATTGGGCAGCGACAGGTAGTCCCGCGCATTGGCGACCGAGACGCCGCCCGTCGGGCAGAAGCTGATCCGGGGCAGGGGGCCTGCCAGCGATTTCAGGGCGGGCGCGCCGCCCACGGCCTCGGCCGGGAAGAATTTCAGCATGTCATAGCCCGCATCGGCGGCGCGCATTACCTCGGACGCGGTCACCGCGCCGGGCAGCAGCGGCAGGCCGATATCCTCGCAGGCGGCGATCAGGCGGTCGGTCAGACCGGGCGAGACGGCAAAGGTCGCCCCCGCATCGCGCGCGCGTTTCGCGTCGTCCGGCGTCAGCACGGTGCCCGCGCCGACATGGCCCCCCGCCACCTGCGACATGGCGCGGATCGCGTCCAGCGCGGCCTCGGACCGCAGCGTCACCTCCAGCACGGGCAGCCCGCCCGCGACCAGCGCGCGCGCCAGATCGGCACCATGGGCCGCGTCCTTGATGACGATGACCGGAATGACCGGCGCCAGCTGGCACAGGGCTTTCGTGGCTTGGGACTGGGCTTGGGGGGTCATGGCGCACCTTCGGGCAGGATCATTTGCGCAGACCTCACCCCAAAGCCCGGGCCGATGCAAGGGAAAGCCCGCCGCTTTCCGCGCATCCGTTACCGCTATCGGCAGGGGTGCCACAGCGATTCCCCCTTGCGTTGGCGGGTGCCAAGGGCTAAGGCGCGCAGACTTCACAGGCAGGGGCGGGCCCTGTGCGGGAGACATCCGCACAAAGGTCCACCGGTTGGGGCGATCGCCCTGAAACCCCCTGCCAAGGCGCAAACCGGAAAGGAACACGACATGGCGCTTCCCGAATTCACTCTGCGTCAGCTCTTGGAAGCTGGCGTTCACTACGGCCACCAGACGCAGCGCTGGAACCCCCGCATGGGCGAGTTCATCTATGGCGACCGCAACGGCATCCACATCCTGGACCTGACCCAGACCGTGCCGATGCTGGACCAGGCCCTGACCGTGATCCGCGACACCGTCGCCAAGGGTGGCCGCGTGCTGTTCGTCGGCACCAAGCGCCAGGCCCAGAAGGCCATCGCCGAAGCCGCTGAGAAATCCGCGCAGTTCTACATGAACCATCGCTGGCTTGGCGGCACGCTGACCAACTGGAAGACCGTCAGCCAGTCGATCAACCGCCTGAAAGCCATCGACGAGACCATGGCCAGCGGCGCCGAGGGCCTGACCAAGAAAGAGCGTCTGCAGCTCGAGCGTGAGCAGGCCAAGCTGCAAGCCTCGCTTGGCGGCATCCGCGACATGGGTGGCCTGCCCGACCTGCTGTTCGTCATCGACGTGAACAAGGAAGACCTGGCCATCCTGGAAGCCAAAAAACTGGGCATCCCGGTCGTCGCAGTGGTCGATACCAACTGCTCGCCCGATGGCGTGGACTACATCATTCCGGGCAATGACGACGCCGCCCGCGCCATCGCGCTCTATTGCGATCTGGCCAGCCGCGCCGCGCTGGACGGCATGTCGGCGCAGATGGGCGCCGCCGGTGTCGATCTGGGCTCGCTGGCCGAGGCCCCCGAAGAGCTGCTGGACGAGGCTGCTGCCCCGGAAGCCGCCGCCGAGGCCTGATCCTGCCCCGGATCGAAGTTTTCACGGAATTGTCGTCAGGCGGGGATAAGCCCCGCCTGACGCGTTGACATCAGAGGAGACGGATATGGCAATCACCGCAGCGATGGTGAAGGAACTGCGCGAGACCACCGGCGCAGGCATGATGGACGCCAAGAAGGCCCTGACCGAAACCAATGGCGACATGGAAGCGGCCGTCGATTGGCTGCGCACCAAGGGTCTGGCCAAGGCCGCCAAGAAATCGGGCCGCGTGGCCGCCGAGGGTCTGGTGGCCGTCGCCGTCAAGGCCGGCAAGGGCGTCGCGGTCGAGGTGAACTCGGAAACCGATTTCGTCGGCAAGAACGAAGAATTCCAGAACATGGTCCGCAAGATCGCGCAAGCCGCGCTGAACGTGGACGATGTCGAGGCGCTGAAGAACGAGCAGATCGACGGCAAGGCGGTTTCGGAAATCCTGACCGACGCCATCGCCAAGATCGGCGAGAACATGTCGCTGCGCCGCATGGTCGTCGTGACTGCGCCGACCGTCGTGCATTATGTCCACAACGCCGCCGCTGACGGCATGGGCAAGATCGGCGTGCTGGTCGGCCTGGAGGGCGGCAACGAGGAAATCGGCCGCCAGATCGCGATGCACGTCGCCGCGACCTCGCCCGCCTCGCTGGACGAGGGCGACCTGGACCCCGCGCTGATCGAGCGCGAAAAGCAGGTCCTGACCGAGCAAGCGCGTGAATCGGGCAAGCCCGAGGCCGTGATCGAGAAGATGATCGAAGGCCGGATGAAGAAGTTCTTCGAAGAGGTCACGCTGACCGGCCAGAAATTCGTCATCAATCCCGACCTGACCGTGGCCGAAGCCGCGAAAGAGGCGGGCGCGACCATCAAGGGCTTTGCCCGCGTGGCCGTCGGCGAAGGCATCGAGAAGAAGGAAGAGGATTTCGCCGCCGAGGTCGCCAAGACCCTCGCCGGCGCCTGATCCTCGGGTCCTGACGCTACCGAATGCCGGTCCGAAAGGGCCGGCATTCTGCGTTTCAGCGCCGCGTGCAAAAAAAAAGAAAGCCCCGCAAGATGTTGCGGGGCTTTGCTCATGTCGGGTCGAGGGGATCAGCGGCGCGCGGCGAACCGGCGGACGCCTTCGATCAGCATCAGCGCGACGACCAGCTTGACCAGATCGCCCAGGATGAAGGGCGTGAAGCCTGCGGCCAGCACGCGCTCGGACGGGACGAAGTTCGACAGCCACAGCAGGCCCGGAACGTAGATCGCGGCCAGACCGGCCAGCATCGCCAGACCACGGCCAAGCGTCGCGCGGCCCTGCGCCAGATGACCCGTCACCAGCATCGCGGCGGCCATGCCCGCCAGGAAGCCCGCCGTCGGACCGGCCAGATAGGCCGCACCGGCGCCCGCACCGGCAAAGACCGGCAGCCCGGCCAGACCGGCGGCCAGATAGCTGCCCATCGCAGCCAGACCCAGGCGCGGCCCCAGCACCACGGCCAGCGCCATCACGGCCATCGTCTGCAGCGTCATCGGCACGGGCCAGAACGGCACCTGCACCTTGGCGCTGAGCGCAATCAGGGCGGCGGCGCCCAGGGTGAGGCCGATCTTGCCCATCAGGCTGGTCGGGGCGAGGCGGGATTGTGCAAGCAGCATGGCATTCCTTTCCGTGCTAAAGGCGATTCGCGCCGCCCCGAGGGGGTGCGCTTCTGGCGGGCACTTTGTCCGATAGCAGGGCATCCGCGCAACCCCTCTGGCGCGCGGGCGGCCTGTCTGACCGCAGCAGGCGGGCCGCCTCGTGGCGCGCAAACGCGGCATGTGGTCGCAGCCTCTTTGCGCGCCGCCGCGCGGTCTGCGCGGGCATACTTCTTTATAGGGGGGTGCACCCGTTTGGCAGGGCCGGTTCCGAACGCGTCGGATTTCGATCTCAGGTCATCCGATTTCGCTGCTGAACACCTGTTTTCCCGAGAGAAAGGGTGATATTCACCGCCGCCAAATGCATGCCGCGACGGGGGTTCGAGACATGGCTGACGATTATCCAAAGGTCAACCGGGTGATGGGGGGGGCCTCGGGCTGGTTCTCGATCGCACTGCCTGCGGTGCTGTTCCTGTATTTCCTGGGCCTTGCGCCCCAGATCGCCCAGGCGCCCCAGGTGCGCGGAATCGAATGGGTGCCCTCGCTCGGGATCGGGCTTTCGGTGCTGCTGGACGGGCTGAGCCTGACCTTTGCGCTGCTGATCACCGGCATCGGCACGGCGGTCACGCTGTATTCGGCGCGTTATCTGGGTCAGCACCCCGATTACCCGCGCTTCGTCGCCTATCTGATGCTGTTCATGGTCGGCATGCTGGGCCTTGTGCTGGCGGGCAACCTGATCTCGCTCTTCGTGTTCTGGGAGGTGACGACCATCGCCTCGTACCTGCTGATCGGCTTCAACGCCGACAGCGCCAAATCGCGCCGCTCGGCGCTGCAGGCGCTTCTGGTGACGGGGACGGGCGGTCTGATCCTGCTGGCGGGGATGATCGTCCTTGGCACGGTCGCGGGCAGCTTCGAGCTGGTCGATATCCTCAGCCAGGGCGAGATACTGCGCGAACATCCCTGGTATCTGGCGATCCTGCTGCTGTTCCTGGCGGGCGCCTTCACCAAGTCGGCGCAGGTGCCGTTCCATTTCTGGCTTCCGAACGCGATGGCCGCGCCGACCCCCGTTTCGGCCTATCTGCACAGCGCGACCATGGTGAAGGGGGGCGTCTATCTGCTGGCGCGGATGAATCCCGGCCTTGGCGGCACCGACGCCTGGTTCTGGATCCTGACGCTGTTCGGCGGCGTGACCGCGGTCTTCGCCTCGGTCATGGCGCTGCGCCAGACCGACATCAAGCAGGTGCTGGCCTATACGACGCTGATGGCGCTTGGCACGCTGACCATGTTCATCGGCGCGGGCACGCATTACGCGATCATGGCGGCGATGCTGTTCCTGGTGGTGCATTCGCTCTACAAGGCCGCGCTGTTCCTGATGATCGGCATTGTCGACCACGCCACCGGCACGCGCGAGACGGGCGTTCTGGGCGGTCTGGCCAAGGCCATGCCCCTGACCGGTCTGGCGGCGGCGCTGGCCGCGGTCAGCATGGCGGGCATCCCGCCGATGGTCGGCTTCATCGGCAAGGAATTCATGTACAAGGCCGGGCTTGGCCTTGGCGGCTTCGGCGCGATCTGGGTCACGGTGATGATCTTCGCGGCCTCGGTGATGATGTTCGTCGTGGCCGGGATCGTCGCATGGAAGCCCTTCCGTGGGGAATTGCGCGAGACGCCGCATGCCGCGCATGAGGGGCCCTGGCCGATGCTGGCCGGGCCGCTGGTTCTGGGCGCGCTGTCGCTGATCTTCGGCCTGTTCCCGGGCGTTCTGGCGCATTATTTCGTCGGCCCCGCGACCCACGCGGTTTCTGGCGAGGTGCGCGAGGTGCATCTGTATCTCTGGGGCGGGATCAACATGGCGCTGATCCTGTCGCTGCTGACCTTCCTTGTCGGCTGGCTGATGTATCGCCGTCACGAGGCGATCCGCGACCGTCTGGTCCGCATCGAACAGGGCAGCCGCGTCAATTTCGACGCAGGCTGGGACCGGGTGCTGGACGGGCTGAAGGCGCTGGCCGCATGGCAGACGCGTCTGATTCAGACTGGCAATCTTCAGACCTACATGGCCGTGATCTTTGCCAGCTTCACCATCCTCGTCGGCGCGACCTTCCTGCTGCGCGGCGGGATGGGCAGCGGCATCAACTACGAGGCCGATGGCGTCCATCCGATCCAGTGGACGGTGCTGGCGCTGATCGCGATGGGCGCGATCCTTGCGACGATCACCTCCAGCCGGATGACCGCGGTTGCGGCGCTTGGCGTCGTGGGCATCGGCGTGGCGCTGATCTTCATCATGTTCAGCGCGCCCGACGTGGCCATCACCCAGCTTCTGGTCGAGGTTCTGGTCGTCGTGCTGGTCGCACTGATCATGCTGCGGCTGCCGCATCTTCCTGCGCGGTCGGCCTCGGGGTTCCGGGCGGGTCATGCGGCGATCGCGGCGGCCTTCGGCATCCTCAGCACGCTGGTGATGATCGCGGTCCTGCAGACGCCCTTTGACCGCCGCCTGACCGATTTCTTCGAGATCGCGTCTTGGCCCGAGGCGCATGGCCGCAACATCGTGAACGTCATCCTGGTCGATTTCCGCGCCACCGACACGTTCGGCGAGATCGTCGTGGTCGTCATCGCGGCGGTGGGCGCCTATGCGCTGCTGCGCGGGGCACCGGGCGCCAAGCCGACGCCCGAGGATGAGGAACCCGTGCAGGTCGCTGCCGCCGACAAGGGAGAGAAAGTCTGATGCAATCCCTGATCCTGACCACCGCGACCCGGCTTCTGGTCGCCCTGCTGCTGGTGTTTTCGATCTATGCGCTGCTTCGCGGGCACAACCTGCCCGGCGGCGGCTTCATCGGCGGGCTGATCGGGGCCACCGGCTTCATCCTCTATGTCATAGCGACCTCGGTCTCGGATGCGCGCAGCGCGCTGCGGGTCGATCCGGCCAACATCGCCATGCTGGGCGTCGGCATCGCCGCCCTGTCGGGCATCATGGGCGCCTTTGCAGGAGAGCCTTTCCTGACCGGCCAATGGCTGTTCCTCTTCGCTGCCGAGGGCGAAAAGGGCCTGCCGCTGTCCTCGGTGCTGGTCTTTGATGTCGGGGTCTATCTGGCCGTGTTCGGCGGCATCCTGACGCTGGTCTTTGCCATGGAAGAGGAGATCTGAGGGTGGAATTGCTGCTTGCCCTGACCATCGGCGTGCTGATGGCCTCGTCCGTCTATCTGATGCTGGACCGCAACGTGATCCGGTTCCTGTTCGGGCTGATCCTGCTGTCGAACGCCGCGAACCTGGTGATCTTTCTGTCGGGTCGCTTGACCGCGGGCGCGCCGCCGCTGATCGACGAAGGCGCCTATGCGCCGACGGGCGTGGTCGCCAACGCGCTGCCGCAGGCGCTGGTCCTGACGGCCATCGTGATCGGCTTCGGCCTTCTGGCCTTCACGCTGGCGCTGGTCTACCGGACCTATCGCAGCCTCGGCACCGTCAACAGCGACGAGATGCGCGTGGCCGAGCCCATCGTCGCCCCCAAGACCGCGCCGCACCCTGCGCCGGCTGCCGCGCCGGGCACCCCGCCCGCCAGCGATCCGACGCTGGACAAGACCGACGCCACCACGACCCCCACGGGCGGGGAGGCCCGCGCATGAGCTGGATTCTCGTCAACCCGATCCTGATCCCGCTGGTCACGGCGGTTCTGGCCTATCTGTTCCGCACCAGCCCCGCCGGGCGCTGGATTTCCGTCGCGGGCACGGTGGCGCTGCTGTTCGCCAGCCTCATCATGATGGGCGAGGTGCTGGAACACGGCGTCATCGCCGGGCAGATGTCGAACTGGCAGGCGCCCTTCGGCATCACGCTGGTCGCCGATTACCTGGGCGGCGTCATGGTGGTGATCACCGCGATCACGGCGATGGCCACGGTCATCTACACCCTGGCCGAAATCCCCGAGCGGTTGGAGCGTCTGGGCTTTCACGCCCTGCTTCAGGTGCTGGTCGCGGCGGTCTGCGGCGCCTTCCTGACGGGCGACCTGTTCAACCTCTATGTCTGGTTCGAGGTCATGCTGATCTCCAGCTTCGGCCTGCTGGTGCTGGGCGGCAGCAAGGAACAGCTGGATGGCGGCATCAAGTATGTGACGCTGAACCTCGTCTCGACGATCATGTTCCTGTCGGGGATCGGCCTGCTTTACGGCATCACCGGCACGCTGAACATGGCCGACCTGCACCTGGCCGTGCGCGAGGTCGAGAATACCGGCCTGCTGACCACGATCGCCGTGATGTTCATGGTGGCCTTCGGGGTCAAGGCGGCGCTGTTCCCGCTGTTCTTCTGGCTGCCGGCCTCGTATCACACGCCGCCGGTCGCGGTCTCGGCGATCTTCGCGGGCCTGCTGACCAAGGTGGGCGTCTATGCGCTGATCCGCAGCTTTACGCTGATCTTCGATCAGGACGTGGCCTTCACCCATACGATCCTGCTGTGGCTGGCCGTGGCGACGATGGTGACGGGCGTTCTGGGCGCGGCCGCGATGAACGATTTCCGTCGCATCCTGTCGTTCCACATCATCAGCCAGATCGGCTATATGGTGCTGGGGCTTGCGCTATTCACGCCACTTGGCCTTGTCGGGGCGGTCTTCTACCTGGTTCACCACATCATCGTGAAGGCCAACCTGTTCTTTGTCGCCGGTGTCGCCAAGCGGATCGGAGGCAGCACGGACCTGTCGCGTCTGGGCGGGCTTTACGCGCATGCGCCGCTGCTGGCGTTCCTGTTCCTGATCCCGGCCTTCTCGCTTGCGGGCTTCCCGCCACTGTCGGGCTTCTGGGCGAAATACGTCGTCGTCAAGGCGGCGCTGGATCTGGAGATGTGGTTCGTGGCCGGTGTCTCGCTGGCGGTGGGTCTGCTGACGATCTACTCGATGACCAAGATCTGGGGCGCGGCCTTCTGGCCCAGTCACCCCGACGGGATCAAGCCGCGCCTGGGCGATCTGCCCGCGGGCGAACGGGTGGCCCTGATGGCGCCGATCGTGGGGCTGGCGGTGCTGACCTGCATCATCGGCCTCTTCCCCGAGCCCTTCGTGCAATTCGCAGAGACCTCGGCCGAGCAACTGCTTGACCCGACCGCCTACGTCACGACCGTTCTGGGGGTGCAGCCATGAACCTGTTTGCCACGAACCTGCTTCTGGCCTTTGCCTGGGTCGCGCTGATGGGCGATCTGTCGATGGTGGGCCTGATCACGGGCTTCCTGATCGGTCTGGCCGCGATGTGGCTGGTCCGGCCGCTTTTCCCGGAAACGGGCAGCTATTTCCTGCGGCTCTATTATTGGGCGCGGCTGATCGTGATGTTCGTCTATGAACTGGTGGTCAGCTCTTTCGCGGTGGTCGCGGATGTGATCACGCCGGGCCAGCGTTCCAAGCCCGCGCTGATCGCGGTGCCCTTGAACGTGACGACCGACCTGCAGATCACGCTGCTGGCGAACTTCATCTCGTTGACGCCGGGCACGCTGACGCTGGATGTCTCGGACGACCGCAAGACGCTGTATATCCACGCGATGTTCGGCGATGACGCTGACGGGATCCGGGCGCAGATCCGCGACCGGTTCGAGGTCTGGGTGCGCGAGGCGACGGAGTAAGGCCATGACACTTCTGGATTATGCAGTTCTTCTGGGCTTCGCGCTGGTCATTCTGGGCGTCGCGCTGGCCTCGATCCGGCTGATCAAGGGGCCGACGCTGGCCGACCGGATCGTCGCGCTGGACATGATGACCGTGCAGCTTGTGGCCTTTGCGGGGCTCTCGGCGCTGCAATCGCGCAACGCGGCCTTTCTGGATGTCGCCGTGGTGCTGGCGCTGGTGGGCTTTCTGGCGACCGTCTGCCTGGCGCGCTATCTGGAACGGCGCAACGCCATCAATCGCGAGGAGCAGGAATGATGATCGACCTTCTTGTGGCCCTTCTGGTCGTGGGCGGCGGCTTCTTCTGCTTTGCAGCCGGTCTTGGGGTGTTGCGGCTTCCCGATCTGCTGGTGCGGATGCATGCCTCGACCAAGGCCGGCACGCTTGGCTCGGGCCTGATCCTGACTGCCGTTGCGCTGGCCTTTTCCGAGGGCACCGTGACCGCGCGGGCGGTGGCGGCCATCGTGTTCCTGCTGCTGACCGCGCCGGTCGCGGCGCATCTGATCGGGCGCGCGGCCTTCCGCACGGGCGTTCCGATGGACGAAAAGACCCGTTGCGAACCCGGCGTGGCCGAGGCGCTGCATCACCGCCAGCCCGAACAATCGCCGCGCTGAGGCGACACATCGTCATGGACAGGGGCCGCCCTCACGCGGCCCTTTTCAATTTCTCGTCAACGGCGTAGAAAACGCGGATGGGCGGACGAACCGCCACACGCGAAAGAGCCGAATGAGCCAGGACATCACCACGATCACCCGCACGGAAGAGCTTGCTCTGTTCTGCGAGGCCGCCAAATCCGCCCCTTACGTCACCGTCGATACTGAGTTCCTGCGCGAGCGGACCTATTGGTCGAAGCTGTGCCTGATCCAGCTTGCGCTGCCGCCCTCGGGCCAGCCGGGCGCGGGGCAGGCGGTGCTGGTCGATCCCATGGCCGAGGGCCTGTCGCTGGAACCGCTCTACGACCTGTTCCGGCACAAGGACACGGTCAAGGTCTTTCACGCCGCGCGTCAGGATCTGGAAATCTTCCACCACGATGCGGGCATCTTCCCCGAACCGCTGTTCGACACGCAGGTCGCGGCGATGGTCTGCGGCTTTGGCGAACAGGTCGGCTACGAAACGCTGGTCCGCAAGATTGCGCGCGCCAATCTGGACAAGTCCTCGCGCTTCACCGACTGGTCGCGCAGGCCGCTGTCGGACGCGCAGGCCGCCTATGCGCTGGCCGATGTGACGCATCTGCGCCAGATCTACGAATTCCTGTCGGCGGAACTGGTCAAGACCGGCCGCGAAAGCTGGCTTGCCGAGGAACTGGCCGTGCTGACCGATCCCGAGACCTACATCACCCGCCCCGAAGAGGCCTGGATGAAGGTCCGCACCCGCACGAATTCGCCGCGTTTCCTTGCGATCCTGCGCGAGCTTGCGCGTTTCCGCGAGGCCTATGCGCAGGAACGCGACATCCCCCGCTCGCGCGTCTACAAGGATGACGCGATGATCGAGCTGGCCTCGACCAAGCCCCTGACCGAGGCCGATCTGGGCCGCTCGCGCCTGCTTCTGCGCGAGGCGCGCAAGGGCGAGATCGCCAATGGCATCCTGGCTGCCATCAAGGCCGGGACCGAGACGCGCGACCTGCCGCAGCCAAAATCCGAGGAACCGGGAAAGCCCGGCAATGCGGCCCTGTCGGACCTGCTGCGCGTGCTGCTGAAGGCCAAGGCCGATGCGGCGGGGGTCGCGCCCAAGCTGATCGCCTCGGCCTCGGATCTGGACGCCATCGCCACCGGCGAACGCGACCTGCCCGCGCTTCAGGGCTGGCGGGCCGAGGTCTTCGGCCGCGACGCCTTGCGGCTTGCGGCGGGCGAGATCGCGCTGTCCGCGCAGGGTGGCGCCGTCAAGGTCGTTCCGGCCCGGTGATCCGATGAGCGAAAGGCTGCGTCTGACCCGTCCCTGGCCCGAAGACGCAGCCCGCATCACCGCGGCGATGGCCGACTGGAACACCGCGCGCTGGCTGACCACCGTTCCCTGGCCCTATCGCGAAGCCGATGCGCGCGATTTTATCGCGCGTGCGGCGCTGGATGAACATGCCGTCCGGCAGGACGACGCGCTTGTCGGCATGGTCCGGGCGGGCAGCAGCTTCGGCCTATGGATCGCGCCTGAATGTCAGGGCCGGGGCCTTGGCCGCCGCGCGGGCATTCTGGCGCTGTCGCGGTTCTTTCTGGATGGCGGGCCCGAGATCGGCGCGCATGTGCTGGAGGGCAACACACGATCGGCCCGCCTGCTGGACTGGCTGGGCTTCGAGCCAGTCAGCCGGACCCGGCTTTACGCTACGCCGCTGCGTCAGAAGGTGCCGGCGACCGCGCTGCGCCTGACCCGCGCCCGGTTCGAGGCGCTGCATCCCTTTGTGCTGCACACCCCGCGCCTGCGGATCGGGCCGATTGCGCGCGATGATCTGCCCGACCTGCACCGCATCGCCACCCGCCCGGAAGTGGCGCGGATGATGCTGCGCTTCCGGTCCGACATGGCCTTGGCCGAGCTGGCGCAGCTTGTCGACGAATCGGCGCTCTGGCCGCCCTTGCGGCTGGCGGTGCGGCACGAGGGGCGGCTGATCGGCGCGATCGGGCTGACCGACGGTCGCCCGCCGCGGCTGCATTACTTCCTCGACCCCGACATGGCGGGGCAGGGACTGGGCCAAGAGATGGTCGCCGCCGTCTTCGACGAGATCGTCGCCCGGTTCGGCCTGCCCGAGGTTCTGGCCGACGTGTTTCTGGACAACCAGCCCTCGCGCCGCATCCTCAAGAACCTTGGCTTTCGCCGGATCGAGGATGTGGAACTCAAGGCCGAGGGGCGCGACGCGCCCGCCGATGCCGCGCTTTACCGCTGGCGGCCGGGGCTGCTGGTCTAGGCGTCAGGGCCGTTCGGGCGACTTCGTCCCCTGAACGACGTGAAAGCGCGCGCGCCGTTCCTCGGGGGTGATCGTGCTGTCCTCGGGGCCGAAGCCCCGGCCTGACAGACGGGGCTGGCGTGGCTCGGTCCGGGGGCGGAAGCCGTCGCCCATCTCGGCAAAGCCCGAGACCGAGGGCGAGGGGGCCAGCGTCACCCCCCCCTCGATCACCGGCATCACATGATCCGAGACCAGATCGAAGCGGCGCGGCGCCACGCCCGTCTCGCCCTCCGAGACCAGGCATCCAAGCGTGCGCGTCACATCCCCCAGATCGGACCGCAGCGGCATCAGCAGCATCTGCCCGGTCAGCGCGGGGCGCGCATAGCCCGCCGGGGATGCTAGCCGCAATTCCGCGATCTGCGGGGCCTTGAACACGCTTTCCAGCACATCCGACAGCCTGCCCCGCGACGAGGGGTTCAGAAAGGCGCAGATCGGCATGCCGCGCACCTCCATCCCCATCAGGTCGATCAGGTGCCGCCCCGCCAGCCTGATCCGGGCAGCACCGGGGGCGATTCGTTCCAGGATGAAGGCATTGTCGATGGCGCGCGAAAAGCCGCGCGGGTCCACATCGGACCGCGCCGGCACCGCCCGCCCCCCGCGCAAGAGGTTCCAGTAGCGGCGCATCTCGCGCAGCGCGGCGTCGCCCTGGGCCACGCCGTGATCGCCCAACCGGATCACGGCGGGCGGGCCGTCCTTTGCGGGCCCGTCTGGACCTGTCTCATGGTCGCTCATGGTGCGCCTCGTTACATAAGGAACAGGCAGGCAACCTTCTGCGCCTGAAATCACCCCTGCAGAATAGCCAGAGCGGCCCGCCATGCCGAGTCCTTCGTTACCGAATGGTTAAGCCACCCGCGCGGCTTTCGTGAAAGGCTTGACCCGCTGGCCGGGCCGTTGCATCCCCCGAGGCATCCGCCAGCCCAAAGGAAGCCTGATGATGACGCGCACCGGTTTGATGGTCATTCTGTCCTCGCCTTCGGGGGCGGGGAAATCGACTTTGGCGCGGCGGCTGATGGAATGGGATGACAGCCTGCGGTTCTCGGTCTCGGCCACGACTCGCCCGCCCCGGCCGGGCGAGGTGGACGGCGTCCATTACCACTTCACCGACGCTGACACCTTCCGCCGCATGGTCTCCGAGGGGCAGATGCTGGAACATGCCGAGGTGTTCGGCAATTTCTACGGCAGCCCGCGCGGCCCCGTCGAGCGCGCGATGGCCGAGGGGCGCGATACCCTGTTCGACGTGGATTGGCAGGGCGGCCAGCAGATCCGCGCCTCGGCGCTTGGGCGTCATGTGGTGTCGATCTTCGTGCTGCCCCCCTCGCTGCCCGAGCTGGAACGCCGCCTGCGCACGCGCGGGCAGGACAGCGATGAGGTCATCGCGGGCCGGATGCTGAAAAGCCGGGCCGAGATCAGCCATTGGGCGGAATACGACTACGTTCTGGTGAATGACGATCTGAACGACACCGAAGCAAGGCTGCGCGCCATCCTGACCGCCGAGCGCCTGCGCCGCGACCGTCAGGCGGGTCTGGGCGGCTTCGTGCAGGCGCTGATGACCGAGGGGACCGAGGCGTGATCTGGGCGCTGGACGGGCTGGCCCCGCAGATCGCGCCCGATGCCTGGATCGCGCCCGACGCGCAGGTGATGGGTCACGTCGTGCTGGAGGCGGCCAGCTCGGTCTGGTTCGGCGCGGTCCTGCGCGGCGACGCCGAAGAGATCCGCGTGGGGCAGGGCAGCAACGTGCAGGACCTCTGCTGCCTGCATACCGATCCCGGCTTTCCGCTGGTGATCGGTGCGGATTGCACCATCGGCCATCGCGCGATCCTGCATGGCTGCCGGATCGGCGACGGCGTTCTGGTGGGCATGGGCGCGACGATCCTGAACGGCGCCCAGATCGGCGAGGGCGCGCTGATCGGCGCGGGTGCGCTGATCCCCGAGGGGCGGCAGGTGCCGCCCGGCTCGCTGGTCATGGGGGCCCCGGGCAAGGTGGCGCGGATGCTGGATGCCGACGCGCAGGCCGGTCTGCGCGCCGCGGCCGGGCGCTACCGCGCGAATGCCGCGCGGTTCCGGGCGGGACTGCGCCCCGTGGGACCGGGCGATGTCGTCTGAGCTGCGGCGCCGCGCCCAGAGCCTGCTGGACGGGGTGCCGGTGCCGATGCTGGCGGTGGACGCGCAGGCGCGCACCATCGCCGCCAATGGGCCTGCGCAGCTTCTACTGGGCGATGATCTGCTGGACCGTCCCTTCGTAACGGTCCTGCGTCATCCCGGCGTCGTGCAGGCGGTGGACTGGGTCCTCGACCCCGACCGCCACCCCACACCCGAGACGCCCGAGGGCCTGACCGCCGCGCCCGGCTGCGCGGTGCTGCGGGCGCCTCTTGGCGCGGACGGGCGCACGATCATGGCCGAGATCACCGTGGCGCCCTTGTCGCTGCTGATCGGGCGGGGGGCGAGCATCGCGATCCTCGACCGCTCGGTCGCGGACGAGGCCGAGCAGCTGCGCCGCGATTTCGTCGCCAATGTCAGCCACGAGCTGAAGACCCCCCTGACCGCGATGCTGGGCTTCATCGAGACCCTGCGCGGCCCGGCGCGCGATGATGCCCGTGCCCGCGACCGCTTTCTGGACATCATGGAACGCGAGGCGGGTCGGATGAACCGGCTGATCAGCGATCTTCTGTCGCTGAGCCGCGTCCAGGCCGAGGAACGGCGCCGTCCCGCGCAGATGCTGGATCTGGCCGGGCTGCTGAGGTCGGTCCTGGCGACGATGGAGCCGCGCGCCGCAGCCGCCGGGGTGGTCCTGCGGACCGAGGGGCTGGACCGGCCGGTCATGCTGCCGGGGGACGCCGATCAGCTGACGCAGGTTTTCCAGAACCTGATCGAGAACGGGTTGAAATATGGTGGCTCAGGCGGTCTTCTGGAGGTCGTTCTGCGCCGCATCCCGCACGAGCCGCAATTGCGCGGGCCGGGCTGGTCGGTCGAAATCGCCGATCGCGGCGAGGGCATCGACGAGATCCACCTGCCGCGCCTGACGGAACGGTTCTACCGGGTAGACACGCATCGGTCGCGCGAACAGGGCGGCACGGGGCTGGGCCTTGCCATCGTCAAGCACATCATCAGCCGCCATCGCGGCCGCCTGCGGATCGAGAGCCAGCGCGGCAAGGGCAGCCGCTTTTCCGTGGTGCTGCCCGAGGATCTTCGCCGGGGCTGACGGCGCGGCGTCCGGGCCGGGCAGGGGGGCGCTCGCGCCCCCCGTCGCGTGCCGCAACTCCCCCCTGAGGATATTTGGCCAAGGCAAAGGGCGGGCCGGGTCTCGCACTTTGGCGGGGCATTGCCTATAAGCGTGGCGGGTCCAGAAGAGGGGATAGGACATGGCGCAGGTTTCAGGGGTCGATCCGGCCAAGCTGGTGGCGGCGCGGGCCGCTGTGGCGCTGGTGCAGGACGGGATGCGGCTGGGGCTCGGGACGGGCTCGACCGCCAGCGTGATGGTGCGCGAACTGGCGGCGCGGGTCGAGGCCGAGGGTTTGCGGCTGCGCTGCGCTGCGACCTCGAAGGCGACGGCCGATCTGGCCGAGAGCCTGGGCCTGCGGATCGAGGCGCTTGACGCGATCGGTTGGCTGGACCTGACCATCGACGGCGCCGATGAGGTGGACGGCCAGCTGCATCTGATCAAGGGCGGCGGGGCGGCCCATCTGCGCGAGAAGATCGTGGCGGCGGCCAGCGACCGCATGGTCGTGATCGCCGATCCCGGCAAGGTGGTCGAGACGCTTGGCGCCTTTCCCCTGCCGGTCGAGGTTCTGGAATTCGGCTTCGAGACCACGCGAAAGCTGATCCGGCGGGCGCTGGATGGCCTTGATCTGGGTGGGCGTGACGTGATGCAGCGCCTGCGCGGCAGCGAGCCGGTGGTGACGGATGAGGGGAACCTGATCCTGGACCTGCATCTGGGCGAGATCCCCGATCCGGTCGCGTTGGCGCGCGCGCTTTCGGCCATTCCGGGCGTGGTCGAGCATGGGCTGTTTCTTGGCATGTGCGATCTGGCGATCATCGGGCGGCCCGATGGCGGCGTGACCGAATTGGCGCGCGCGGCCGATATCGATGCCGACATGCTGGCGGCAGAGGGGGACCGGGATGGCGTTTGACTATGATCTCTTTGTGATCGGCGGCGGTTCGGGCGGGGTCCGGGCGGCGCGGATCGCCGCATCCGAGCACGGCGCCCGCGTCGGTCTGGCCGAGGAAAGCCGTCTGGGCGGCACCTGCGTCATCCGCGGCTGCGTGCCCAAGAAGCTGATGATCTTTGCCTCGCAGGCCCGGCTGATGGCCGATGAGATGCGCGGCTATGGCTGGGAGGGCGCCGAGGCGGGCGTCTTTGACTGGTCGGTCTTTCGCGCCAAGCTGGATGCGGAATTGTCGCGGCTGGAGATGGTCTACCGCGCCGGGTTGACCCGCGCCGGTGTCGAGGTTCACGATCAGCGCGCCGTCATCGCGGATCATCATACGGTCGAACTGGCCGACGGCACGCGCAAGACCGCGCGCCATATCCTGATCGCGGCGGGCGGTCGGCCCAGCAAGATCGGTGTTTCGGGCGAGGAATTGGCGCTGGTCTCGGACGATCTGTTCGTGATGGATGCGCTGCCGCGTCGGGCTCTGCTTGTCGGCGGGGGCTTCATCGCCTGCGAATTCGCCACGATCCTCGCGGGTCTGGGTGTCGAGACGGTGCAGGTTTATCGTGGCGATGCCGTTCTGCGCGGCTTTGACCGCGAGGCGCGCGATCTGGCCACGCTGCAACTGGGCCAGATCGGCGTCGATCTGCGGCTGGGCGCGACGCCCACGAAGCTGGAGCGTGACGGTGACGGCGTGCGTGTCAGTTTCGACGACGGCGCGGACGAGCGTTTCGATGCGGTCTTCTTCGCGACCGGCCGGGCGCCCTATACCGGCGGACTGGGTCTTGAGAACACCGAGGTCCGGCTGAAGCCCAACGGCGCGATCGAGGTCGATAAATGGTCGCAGACCTCGGTCCCTTCGATCTTTGCGGTGGGCGACGTGACCGACCGGGTGAACCTGACGCCGGTGGCGATCCGCGAAGGGCACGCCTTTGCCGACACGGTCTTTGGCGCCCGGCCGCGCAAGGTCGATCATTCGCTGGTCGCAAGCGCGGTCTATCTGCGTCCCCACGAGGTCGCCAGCGTCGGCATGACCGAGGAGGAAGCGCGCGCAAGGGGGCCGGTCGACGTCTATGCGACCCAGTTCCGACCGATGCGTTCTGCCTTTGCCGGCAGCGATGCCAAGGTGATGATGAAGCTGCTGGTCGATCCCGAGACGGATCGCGTGCTGGGCTGCCACATCTTCGGCCCCGAGGCGGGCGAGTTGATCCAGCTTGCCGCCATTCCGATCGGCATGGGCGCGACCAAGGCGCAGTTCGACGCGACCATCGCCGTGCATCCGACGGCCGCCGAGGAACTGGTGACGATGCGCGCCCCGGCAAGGCGCCATGCAGGGCTTTCGGGCTGACGTTCGCGTGTGCGCGGCCCTCTGCCGCATCGGCAGGGGGCGTTCACGGGGGTGCGAGGCTTGACATTCCGGCCCTGTTCCCCAGTTTTCAGACAACGGAAATTCCAAGGAAAGAAGGTCTGCGGATGGCAAATCAGGGGCCCTGGGGCGGAGGCGGTGGCGGAAATGGCGGCGGCCGGGATGACGAGGATCGCGACAGGCGTCCTCCGACCGGGCGGCCATGGGGCAACCAGCAGCCGCCGAACGGTCAGAAACCGGGCCGGGGCGACCAGCAGATGCCGGAAATCGAGGACCTGATGAAGAAGGGCCAGGAACGCCTGCGTGTCCTGATGGGCGGCGGCGGGGGCGGTGGTCCTGCCGGTCCGGGCCGGGGCCGGGGTGGCCCCAATTTCTCGATGAACCGCTCGACGCTGGCGGTGGTGGGGCTTGTGGCCCTTGGCCTCTGGGCGGCGGCCAGCTTCTACCGCGTGCAAACGAACGAACAATCGGTCGAGTTCCTTTTCGGTCGCGCCGTGTCGGTCGGAACCGAGGGTCTGAACTTTGCCCCCTGGCCCGTGATGCGGGCCGAGGTCGTGCCCGTCACCAACGAGCGCGTCACCGAGATCGGGACCGGCCGCGCCGGGCCGATGGATAGCGGCCTGATGCTGACCCGTGACCAGAACATCGTGGACATGGAATATCAGGTCGTGTGGAATATCCGCGATCCGCAGATGTTCCTGTTCAACCTGGCCGATCCCACCGACACGATCCGCGCCGTGTCGGAATCGGCAATGCGTGACATCATCGCCCGCAGCGAGCTGGCGCCGATCCTCAACCGCGACCGGGGCGCCATCGCCTCGGATCTGCACGAGGCGGTGCAGCGGACGCTGGACGAATACCAGTCGGGCATCAATGTCGTCCGGGTCAACCTTGACCGCGCCGACCCGCCCGCCGAGGTGATCGACGCCTTCCGCGAGGTGCAGGCCGCCCAGCAGGAACGCGACCGGCTTGAGAACGAGGCCGACGCCTATGCCAACCGCGTTCTGGCGCAGGGCCGCGGTAACGCAGCCCAGATCCTGGAACAGGCCGAAGCCTATCGCGCCGAGGCGGTCAACACCGCCGAGGGTGAGGCCTCGCGTTTCAACTCGATCTACGAGGAATATGTCAGGGCGCCCGACGTGACCCGTCGCCGGATGTATCTGGAAACGATGGAGCAGGTTCTGGCCGACGTGCAGAAGATCATCCTGGGCGAGGGCGCGGCAGGATCGGGCGTCGTCCCCTATCTGCCGCTTGACCAGCTGCGCAGCGGCGCCGTGCCGCCGCAGCAGAACCGCACGCAGCCCGGCCAGGCGCAATCCGGCCTGACCGGGGCGCAGCCCGCCACGGGCGCCACGACCACCGGAGGGACGAACTGATGGCCCGCAGAATCTCGCTGACCGCGATCGCGCTTCCGGCGGTCTTTGTTGCAGCCGTCGTCGCGGCCTCGTCGCTCTATATCGTGGACGAGCGCGAAAAGGCGCTGGTCCTTCGGCTTGGCCGCGTCGTCGACGTTCAGGAAACCCCGGGGCTGAACTTCCGCATCCCGTTCCTTGACAATGTCGTGAAATACGACGCACGCATCCTGGGCCTGCCGACCATCCCGCTGGAGGTCACGCCGCTGGACGATCGCCGTCTGGTCGTGGACGCCTTTGCGCGCTGGCGCATCACCGATCCGGTCCGCTTCCGTCAAGCTGTCGGCACCGGCGGCATTCAGGCGGCCATGTCGCGCCTTGAGCCCATCGTCCGCAACGCCATCCGCGAGGTTCTGGGTACCGTTCCCTCGACGGCCGTGCTGTCGGATGACCGGACGGTGCTGATGAACCAGATCCGCAACGAGGCGCGCAACAACTCGGCCGGGCTGGGGATCGAGGTCATCGACGTCCGCCTGACCCGCACCGACCTGCCCGAGCAGAACCTGAATGCGACCTATGCGCGGATGCGGGCGGAACGCGAACGCGAGGCCGCAGACGAGATCGCCCGCGGTGGCGAGGCCGCACAGCGCGTCCGCGCGGCAGCCGACCGGACCGTGGTCGAGCTGACCTCGGAGGCGCGCCGCCGCGCCGAGATCATCCGAGGCGAGGCCGACGCGCAGCGCAACGCGATCTATGCCGACGCCTTTGGCCGCGACCCCGAGTTTTTCGCCTTCACCCGCTCGATGACCGCCTACGAGCGGGCGATGATCGGCACGGGCGCCTCGATGGTCCTCTCGCCCGAGGGTGAGTTCTTCACCTATCTGCTTGGTGATGGCGCCGATCAGGCCAACCCGCCCTCGTCCCCGGTTCCGCCGGGCAATTCGGCGGCGGATTGGCGGGCTTATGAAAGCGAGGCCGGCGAGGCTGACGACCTGATCGAGCCGGTCGTGACCGACCGCGACGGCAATCCGCTTGGCGAATCGGCAGGCGTTCGGCTGACCCCCGTGCCCGAAAGCCTGAACACCCCGCCGCAGGACCCGTCCGAGGTCGTCCCGCCCGAGGGGGCGGCGGATGAGGCCGCAGCGCCGGTCGAGGCGCCCGAGACCATCCAGCCCGAAGAGGGCGCGGCGCCTGCGAATTGATGGCAGACAAGGGGCGGGCGGGGATTTCCCCGCCCGTTCTGCAACAAAAGTCACGATCTGTTCACAGCCAATGAGCGTGGATTTCTTGCAACGCATCCCCAGATCAAGATCAAATGCGAAAACGGCAGCCGGATACGGGACCCTGCCGCTGAATTGAGAGGTTATCCATGAGATCGCTTTCGCCCCGCCACCTGCTGACCGTGTCCGTCCTGGCCCTTGGTCTTGGTCTGGGCGCGCCTTTCGCGCAGCAACTGGTCGAACCGTCCGAGGCCGAGGTTTCGCCCGAGACCAGCCAGCAGGCGCAGGACGCCGCCGACGCCAACCAGCCGCTTGGCGCCGAGGCCGCGGCCGCCGCGGAATCGCAGGTCATGCCGGGCAGCTTCGCCGATCTGGCCGAACAGGTTTCGCCCGCCGTGGTGAACATCACCACGACCTCGGTCGTGTCGCAGCCGACGGGCGGCCCCGGCGGCCCGCGTTTCCCCGAAGGCAGCCCGTTCTCAGACCTGTTCCGCGATTTCGGCCTCCCCGGACCCGAGGGGATGCCGCAACAGCGTGGCCCACAGCGGTCGAACGCGCTTGGCTCGGGTTTCGTCATCTCGTCGGACGGCTACATCGTCACGAACAACCACGTGATCGAGGGCGCCGACCAGATCGAGATCGAGTTCTATTCGGGCCAGCGCCTGCCCGCGACGGTGGTCGGCACCGACCCCTCGACCGATATCGCGTTGCTCAAGGTCGAAAGCGACGAGGCGATCCCCTTCGTGGGCTTCGGCGACAGCGACACGGCACGCGTGGGGGACTGGGTTCTGGCCCTGGGCAACCCCTTGGGTCAGGGCTTCTCGGCCTCGACCGGGATCGTCTCGGCGCGCAATCGCGAATTGTCCGGTTCCTATGACGATTACCTGCAGACGGATGCGGCGATTAACCGGGGCAATTCGGGCGGCCCGCTGTTCAACCTCAGGGGCGAGGTGATCGGCGTGAACACCGCGATCCTGTCGCCCAATGGCGGCTCGATCGGGATCGGCTTTTCGATGGCGTCGAATGTCGTGTCGCAAGTCGTTGATCAGCTGAAGGAATTTGGCGAAACCCGGCGCGGCTGGCTGGGCGTGATGATCCAGGATGTCAGCGACGAGATGGCCGAGGCGATGGGCATGGAGGGCACGCGCGGCGCGATGATCACCGACGTTCCCGAAGGCCCGGCGCGCGATGCGGGGCTTCAGGCGGGCGACGTGATCACGTCGTTCGACGGAACCGAGGTCAGCGACACGCGCAGCCTGGTGCGGCGCGTGGCCGAGGCGCCTGCGGGCGAGACGGTCGATGTGGTGGTCATGCGCGACGGCGCGCCCGAGACGCTGCAGGTGACGCTTGGCCTGCGCGAGGAAGCCACCGCCCGCACCCGCCCCGGCGAGACCCCCGCGCCCGAGGATCAGGCCGAGACCGAGATGCTGGGCCTGAGCCTTGCGCCCCTGACGCCCGAAACGGCGGCCGAGCTTGGCCTGTCGCCCGACGCGCAAGGTCTGGTCGTGACCGGCTTGGACCCCGAAGGCCCTGCCGCCGACAAGGGGCTTGCCGCCGGTGACGTCATCACCGAGGCCGCGCAGCAGCCCGTCACCTCGGTTGCGGATCTGCGCGCCCGCGTGGACGAGATGCGCGAGGCGGGGCGCCGTTCGATCCTGGTGCTGGTCCGCCGCGAGGGCGCGCCGCGTTTCGTCGCGCTGGCGCTGGACCCTCAAGAGTAAGGCGGGCTTGCTGCGACATCGGGGCGGCCCGTCGGGCTGCCCCTTTTCATTGGCGGGGCGATATCCTAACTCGGACCCGACCAAGGGACGAACCAAGGGACAGGCGCGAGATGGCGAAGATCACCTATATCGAACATAACGGCACACGCCACGAGGTCGATGTGCGGCCCGGCATGACGGTGATGGAGGGCGCGCGCGACAATGGCGTTCCCGGCATCGACGCCGATTGCGGCGGTGCATGCGCCTGTTCGACCTGCCACGTCTATGTCGCTGCCGACTGGGTCGAGAAACTGCCCGCGCGCGACCCGATGGAAGACGACATGCTGGATTTCGCCTGGCAGCCCGACCCGGTGCGCTCGCGCCTGACCTGCCAGATCAAGGTCACCGAGGACCTTGACGGGCTGGTCGTCGAACTGCCCGAACGCCAGATTTGACCGCGAAGGGGCCGCGCGTCAGCCGACGCGCCGCCCTTGCACCCAGACCCCGCGCACCGCGCCCGTATTGATGCCGCTGCCCGCGATCCGCGTCACACGGATCACGTCGGCGCGTGCGCCCACGGCCAGCCGCCCCCGGTCATGCAGGTCCACCGCATCGGCGGGCGCATGCGTGACCGTGCCGATCCCGCGCGCCAGATCGCCCCACAGATCGCCCAGCATCAGCGCCGCCGACAGCAGCGCCGAGGGCACGTAATCGGACGACACGATGTCCAGCAGGTCCGCCTCGGCCAGCGCGCTGGCGGCAATGTTTCCGCTATGCGATCCGCCCCGGATCAGGTTCGGGGCACCCATCATCACCTTGATGCCATGGGCATGGCAGGCGCGGGCGGCCTCGATCGTGGTGGGGAATTCGGCGAAATGGCAACCGTGCCGGGCGCTGACGGCGACCTGATCGTCGGTCGTGTCGTCATGGCTGGCCAGCACGGCGCCGTAGCGGCGGGCCTCGGCCACGGCGGCGGCCTCGTGCGCCTCGCCCACGCGGTCGCGCAGGGCCTGCTGGTCGGCGACATGCTCGGCGAATTCGGCCTCGGACAGGCCCGCCTTGCCGATGACGTAATCGCGCAGCTTGCTGACATCGCGGAACTGGCGCTGGCCGGGCGTGTGGTCCATCAGGCTGACGATGCCGACCCGGTCCAACGGCCCGAACTTGGCCATTTCCTCGATCAGCGTCTGGGAACAGATCTCGGCGCGCAGATGCAGGAAATGGCTGATCCGCAGCGCGGCGCGGGCGCGCAGGTCCAGGATCTCGTCGGCCAGGGCGCGGGCATATTCGCCGTAACCCGCATTGTTCGACGTGATCACGGACCCCACGCGCAGTGCGTCGAAGACGGTCGTGATGCCCACGCTGCACAATTCGGCGTCATGGGCGATGATCGCGGCCTGATGGGGCCAGTCCACGCGGGGGCGCGGCTCGATATGGCGTTCCAGATTGTCGGTATGCAGTTCGATCAGGCCGGGCATGACCAGATCGCCGTCGCAATCCACCGCCCCGTGCGGGATGTCGCGGCCCCGCCCTATGGCGGCGATCCGGCCCTCGCGCAGGACCAGATGGCCGTAAAAGCTCTCATCCGGCAGGACCAGAAGGGCATTGGCAAGGATCGTGTCGGTCATGTCGATTTCCGGTCTTGAGGCTGGGTGTCGAAGCGGGTGAATTGGCAGAACTCTGTCACAGGGATGTGACGATCCGGGGGTAAGGCGGGCCATCATGATCGAATTTGCACGATATGCCATCTACTACGCCCCGCGCGAGGGGGATTTCGCCGATGCCTGCGCGGCGTGGCTGGGTTGGGACATGCAGGCAGGGCGCGCGGTGGCGCAGCCGGACCTGCCGGGCCTGCCGCGCTCCCTGGCCGACCTGACGCGGGCGCCCCGGAAATACGGCTTTCACGGCACGATCCGCGCGCCCTTCCGCCCCGCCTGCATCGAGGCCCGGCTGATCGAGGCCGTCGAGGATTGCGCCGCGTCTCTGGCCCCCCTGCGCTGCAAGGGGCTGGCGCTGGCCGATCTGCACGGCTTTCTGGCGCTGCTGCCCGAGGGCTGCGACGACGGCCTGCGCGCCCTGGGCGAGGCGGTGATCCGCGCCACCGACCCCCTGCGCCTGCCCCTGACCGAGGCCGAGATCGCCCGCCGCCGCCCCGAGGCACTGAGCCCCCGCCAGCGCGATCTGCTGGACCGGTGGGGCTATCCCTTCGTGATGGAGGAGTTCCGCTTTCACCTGACCCTGACCGATCAGCTGCGGCCGGGCGAACAGGCGCCGGTCATGGCCGCCCTGTCGGATTGGCTGGCCCCCAGCCTGCCGCGCCCCTTCGTGATCGAGGATCTGTGCCTTGTGGGCGAGGATCAGGCCGGGCGGTTCCATCTGGTTCACCGTGCCACCCTGTCGGGCTGAAGCGCGTTCAGCAGGCGCGCCACGCCGGTTTCGGGGTCGGCGTCGTTCATCACCGTGACATGGGGGATGCCCGGCGGCATGGCAAAGCCCGCGCGCGCCAGACGCCCGGCGATGTCGGCGGCATCCTCGCGCCCGCGCGCGGCCAGACGCTGCGCCAGCAGCGCCTCGGGCGCGGTGATCAGCACGACGCGCAGGCCGGGCAGACGCGCCATGGCCTGCGGCAGGGCGGCGCGGCTGCCGTTGAAGATGACCGGCCCCGACCCGGCAAGCTGATCGCGGGGGATGCCATAGGCCAGCCCATGCGCCTGCCAGTCCAGCGCAAAGCGGCCCGCGCGGCGCATGGCGGCGAAATCCTCGGGCAGGACGCCCTCGAAATCCTCGCCCCCGGCCTCGGTCGGGCGGGTGATGACGCGGCGCGCCAGCCGCAGGTCGGGACGGGCCGCCAGTGCGCCTTCGATCAGCCGGTCCTTGCCCGCGCCCGATGGGCCGACCACCGCGACGATCATGCCGCCCACCCCGGCGTGAAGGCCGTCACATCGACCAGCCGGTCGCAGACCCGGTCGCGGGCGGGGGCGTCGTGAAAGATCCCCAGGATCGCGGCGCCGCGGGCCTTTGCTTCCTCGATCAGGGTCAGCACGACCTCGCGGTTCTGCGCGTCGAGGCTGGCCGTCGGTTCGTCCAGCAGCAAGACCGGGAAGGGATGAACGAAGCCGCGCGCGATGTTGACGCGCTGCTGTTCGCCCCCCGAGAATGTCGTGGGCGACAGGGGCCACAGCCTGCGCGGGATGTTCAGCCGCCACAGCAGGCTTTCGGCGCGGGCGCGGGCCTCGGCCTCGGGCGTGCCAAGGGCGCGCAGGGGTTCGGCCACGACATCGACTGCGGGCACGCGCGGCAGGACGCGCAGGAACTGGCTGACATGGCCAAGCGTCTCGCGGCGCAGGCGGGTGATGGCGCGCGGCTCGGCGCCGACCAGTTCGGTTCCGGCAATCCGGATGCTGCCCGCGCCCGCAAGGTAATTGCCCTGGATCATCCGCATCAGCGTGGACTTGCCCGCGCCCGACTGGCCGACCAGCCCCACGCATTCGCCCGGACCCACATGCAGCGACGCGCCCGCCATCACGGGGATCACGGTGCTGCCCTGATTGTGCAGCGTGAAGGATTTGGAAAGGTTCTCGACGCTGATCATGGTTCAGACCTGAAGGACGGATGAGACAAGAAGCTGCGTATAGGCGTGCTGCGGATCGTCCAGCACCTGATCGGTCAGGCCCTGTTCCACGACCCGGCCCGATTTCATCACCATCAGCCGGTCCGCCAGCAGGCGCACCACCGCCAGGTCATGCGTGACGATGATCACCGACAGGCCCATATCGCGCACAAGGCCGCGCAGCAGATCCAGAAGCCGCGCCTGCACGCTGACATCCAGCCCCCCCGTCGGCTCGTCCATGAAGACCAGACGCGGCCCCGTCACCAGATTGCGCGCGATCTGAAGCCGCTGCTGCATGCCCCCGGAAAAGGCCGTGGGGCGGTCGTCGATGCGGGTCTCGTCGATCTCGACCCGGTCCAGCCAGTCGATGGCCTGCGCGCGGATCCGACCGTAATGGCGCGCGCCCGTGGCCATCAGGCGTTCGCCCACATTCGCGCCCGCGCTGACGCCCATCCGCAGCCCGTCGCGGGCATGCTGGTGGACATAGGCCCATTCGGTGCGCGCCAGCCGCCGCCTTTCGGTCTCGGGCATGGCCAGCACGTCGCGCCCGTCATAGGTGACGCTGCCTGCATCGGGGCGCTGATGCCCGGCCAGACAGGACAGCAGCGTGGACTTGCCCGAGCCGCTTTCGCCGACGATGCCCAGAACCTCGGCCGGCCAAAGGTCGAAGCTGACGCCGGTGCAGCCGATCCGCGCGCCGTAGCGCCGTTCGAGGCCCCGGACCGACAGGATCGGCGCGCTCATGCCGCGGCCCCCTTGGCATGGCCCGCCCGCACGCGGCCCGCGCAGAAATCGGTATCCGAGCAGACGAACATCCGCCCGCCCTGATCGTCGGTGATCACCTCGTCCAGATAGCTGTCCGAGGCGCCGCAGAGGTCGCAGTCGTGGTCGGGCTTTGACGCGACAAAGGGGTGGTCGTCGAAATCCAGGCTGACCACCTGCGTATGGGGCGGCAGCGCATAGATGCGCTGTTCGCGGCCCGCGCCGAACAGCTGGATCGCAGGGCAGTCCGACAATTTCGGATTGTCGAATTTCGGGATGGGCGAGGGGTCCATGACATAGCGCCCCTCGACCTTGACCGGATAGGCGTAAGAGGTCGCGATCTGGCCGTGCCGGGCGATGTCCTCGTAAAGCTTCACATGCATCAGGCCGTATTCCTCCAGCTCGTGCATCTTGCGAGTCTCGGTCTCGCGCGGTTCGAGGAAACGCAGCGGTTCGGGGATCGGCACCTGATAGACCAGCACCTGATCCTCGGTCAGGGGCGTCTCGGGGATGCGGTGGCGGGTCTGGATCAGGGTCGCCTCGCGCGTGGCCTCGGTCACGGCGACGCCTGCGGTGCGCTGAAAGAACTTGCGGATGCTGACCGCGTTCGTGGTGTCGTCGGCGCCCTGGTCGATGACCTTCAGCCGGTCCTCGGGGGTCAGGCAGGCGGCGGTCAGCTGCACGCCGCCCGTCCCCCAGCCGTAGGGCATCGGCATCTCGCGGCTGGCGAAGGGAACCTGATAGCCGGGGATCGCCAGCGCCTTGAGGATCGCGCGGCGGATCATCCGCTTGGTCTGCTCGTCGAGATAGGCGAAGTTGTAATCGCTCATAGCAGACCCCGTTCGGTCAGATCGGCCTCCAGCGCCTGAGGCGTGGTGAAGTGATGGGCCTGCATTCCCGCCGCCTGCGCGCCCGCGACGTTTCTCGGGCCGTCATCGATGAACAGGCATTCAGCCGGTGCGACACCGGCCCGCTGGCAGAGCGTGGCGAAGATGCGCGGGTCGGGCTTGATGACCCCCTCTTGCCCAGAGACGACGGTGACGCCGAAGGCTTTTGCCAGACGCGGATGGGTCGCAACGCCGATGGGCCAGGTCTGGGCCGACCAGTTGGTGATCGCGTGGATGGCCAGGCCGCGCGCGCGCAGACGGTCCATCAGCGCCCATGACCCCTCGATCGGTTCGCGGATCGAGGCCGCGTGTCCCTCCAGATAGGTCAGGAACAGCGCGCGGTCATCGGCATCGGGGATCTCGCGGGCGAGGTCCGCGAAGGTCTCGCCCCCGTCGGCGCGCAGGTTCAGGCTGAAAAAGTCGATCCGCGCCAGAAAGGCATCCACCGCCGCGCGGTCGGGCAGGGCGGGCAGAAATGCGGCGTGGGGGTCCCACCGGACCAGAACATTGCCGATGTCAAAGACGATGGTGGTCAGGGTGGTCATGGCTGAGCCTCTTGCGCTTCGGCCCGCAGGCGTCGGACCAGTTCCAGCTCGGCCTGGAAATCGACGTAATGGGGCAGCTTGATATGTTCCAGAAATCCGGTCGCCTGAATGTTGTCGCAATGGGACAGAACGAATTCGGCATCCTGCGCGGGCGCGCCGGTGAAATCCTCGCCCAGTTCCTGCCAGCGCAGCGCACGGTCCACCAGACTGACGGCGATGGCCTTGCGTTCGGACTGGCCCATCACCAGCCCGTAGCCGCGCGTGAACTGCGCGGGTTCGGTCCGCGAGCCCTTGAACTGGTTGACCGTCTCGCATTCGGTCAGCTCGATTTCTCCGATCTCGATGGCAAGGCCCAGTTCGGGGATCTCCATCTCGACCGGGACGCGGCCGATCCGCAATTCGCCGACAAAGGCATGGGTGCGCCCGTAGCCGCGCTGCGTCGAATAGGCCAGAGCAAGGGTGAAGCCCTCATCCGCGCGCGCCAGCGCCTGAAGCCGCAGCGCGCGGCAGGCGGGCAGTTCCAAGGGCTCGCGCGTCAGGTCGGGGGCGGGCGTGTCGTCCGGGGGAACGGCCTCGATCAGCCCGTCGCGATCAAGGATCGCGGTCACATGCGGAACCGGCGCCGTGTCGGGCGGGGCCAGAGGCGCGGGGTCGATCGCGGCCTGATCCGCGAAATCCAGCAGCCGGTGCGTATAGTCGAAGGTCGGCCCCAGCACCTGCCCGCCCGGCAGGTCCTTGAACGTGGCCGAGATGCGCCGGTCCACCGCCATCGCGCTGGTATCCACCGGGCGCGAGGCGCCGATGCGCGGCAGCGTGGTGCGATAGGCGCGGATCAGGAACACGGCCTCGATCAGGTCACCCCGCGCCTGCCGGATCGCCAGCGCGGCCAGATCGGGATCGTAAAGCGAGCCCTCGGCCATGACGCGATTGACGGCCAGGGCCATCTGTTCGCGGATCTGGGCGACCGACATCAGGGGCAGGGCGGGATCGCCGCGCCGTTCCTCGGCCAGCCAGGCATGGGCGTTGTCGATAGCGCGCTCGCCCCCCTTGACGGCGACATACATCAGGCATCCCTCACGATGGTGCTGCGCGGCAGGCAGGCCAGCCGGTCGCCGCAGGTGAAGATGAAATCCAGCCCCATCGGGAACAGGGCGCGGTTTGCGCGAAAGGGCGCGATGTCGGGCAGGGACAGGCTGGCATGGCCCTGGATCCCCGGCCCGGTCAGCTGGGGGCCGTCCGCGTCCAGCCGGTCCAGCTCCACGATCACCGTGGCCGAGCGGTCGGGGTAATCGGGCAGACCCACGGGCAGCAGGTCCAGCCGCAGATCGGGCCAGCGCCCGACGGCGAGGCTGGCGCCCTCGGGGCCGGTCAGCGGGCAGCCCGCGTGAAATTGCAGCCAGGGCGCAAGGCCGGGCAGATCGCCCGCCAGATGCAGCGGCGTCGTCGGATCGGCCAGCAGCAGCAGCACGCTGCCCGCCGCAGGACCAAGCGCGGGCGGGCGCGTCAGGTTCAGGCGCTGGATCGTGCCGGGCCGCGCCATCGCCTGCATCAGCACGCGAAAGCCGCGCGAGGACTGGATCGCGGGGTCGGCAAGGCCGGGGATCATGTGTCCTCTCCTCTTTGCAGGGTGAAGAACTCGACGCGGGTGGCGGCGGCGCGGGCGGCGCGGGCCTCGCGCGCGGTCTGCGCCTCGAGGCGCAGCGTCTCGATCAATGGCGCATGGGCGGCGGGATCGGTCTGCATCAGCGCATCCAGGGCTGCGGCGCGGCTGGCATGGGCGTGGCTGCGGCCCTGCACATGGCCGTGCCCCTCGGTCCCGCAGGGCAGGCGCAGGGCGCAGCGCGTCACGGTCATCTCGCCGATATTGAAGGGGGCGCCGGTCGCGCTGATGCGGCCCTGCACCATGACGGTGCCGGTCTCGGGGGCGCGCAGCCATTCATGTGGTGGCAGGTCCGGCAGCAGCGCGGCCAGACGCTCGGGCGGCGCTTTCGCCAGGATCGACAGCCAGTCGCGGCGTTGGGGAAGGGGGGAAGCAGACATCTTGCCGGTCGGTCCGTTTCACTATACAACTAGACAAGTGATAACCCGGCCCGCCCCGTTCCACAACCGGAAGCTTGTGAATTTTCCATGACGGACAAGACCCCCCTGTGGCAGGCCATCGCCATGACCCTTCGGTCCGAGATCGAGACCGGCCATTACCCCCCCGGCGACCGCCTGCCGACCGAGGCGCAGCTGGCCGCGCGTTTTGGCGTGAACCGGCACACGGTGCGCCGCGCGCTGTCGGATCTGGTCGCAGCGGGGCTGGTCCATGCGCGGCGGGGGGCGGGGGTCTTCGTGCTGTCGCGGCCCACCGATTACGCGCTTGGCCGCCGGGTGCGGTTCTCGCAGAACCTTGCGGCGGCGGGGCGCACGGGCTCGCACCGTTTCACCCGGATCGAGACGCGCCCCTGCGACCGGCAAGAGGCCGAGGCGCTGGCCCTCGCCCCCGGCGATCCGGTCCATGTGATCGAGGGGCTGTCGCTGGCCGACGGCCAGCCGCTGGCGCTGTTCCGGTCCGTCCTGCCGGGCTGGCTTGAGGGGCTGCCCGATTACGCGCGCGCCCATGCCTCGATCACGGCGGCGCTGGCGGCTTGCGGTGTGGCCGATTACAGCCGCGCCAGCACGCGTATCACCGCGAAGCTGGCGAATGCCACGCAGGCGCTGGCCCTGCAGATCGCGGAAAAAGCGCCGATCCTGCGATCCGTCGCCATCAACCGCGAAGGCGGCCCCGATGATCCGGGCCGCCCGGTCGAATATGGCCGCACCTGGTTTGCGGGCGATCGTGTGTCGCTGGTCCTGACCGGGCTTTAGGCCCCGTTGGGCGCGGCGAACCGGCGACGCCCCCCGCTTCGGTCAGTGCCTTATTCGCCGCGGATCAGCTTGCGCCGCAGCCAGCCCGACAGGCTGTCCATCGCCACCACCATCACCACGATCAAGAGGATGTAATAGCTGACCTTTTCCCAATCCTGCGTGGTCTGGATCGCTTGCGTCAGCAGAAGGCCGATGCCACCGCCGACGATGGCGCCGATGATCGTCGCGCTGCGGGTGTTCGATTCCAGGAAATACAGCACTTGCGACAGAAAGACGGGCATCACCTGCGGGATCACCCCGAACCGGTATCGTTGCAGCGCATTGGCCCCGGTGGACTGGACGCCCTCGATGGGCTTCTTGTCCACGTTTTCCAGCGCCTCGGAGAACAGCTTGCCGAAGCTGCCGCTGTCGGTCAGCAGGATCGCCAGCGCGCCGGTCAGCGGGCCGGGGCCGAAGGCGCGCGACAGGATGATGGTGAAGATCAGCGCATCGACGCCGCGCACGAAGTCAAAGACCCGCCGCACCGCAAAGCGCAACCAGCGCGAGGGCGCGAAGTTCTGCGCCGCCAGAAAGGCCAGCGGCAGCGCCACGAAGGCCGCGCCGAACGTGCCCAGGAACGCCATCAGAACCGTCTCGAACAGGGCCCAGAACACCTCGCCATGCCGCCAGATGCCGTTGTTCCAGACGTTGTCCAGCGCCAGCGACAGGTTGCTGCGGTCAGGCTGGATCCGCTCGCCCGCCAGCACCGTGGTGACGACCTGTGGCGCGGACATACCGGAATATGGGCTGTTCAGGTCGAAGAAGAACAGCTCCCACCCCCAGAAATAGCGCAGCGTCTCGGTGCGGGCGCGGGTGACGGTCAGCCGCCCCTCGTCAGTCGTGATCGTCACGCGGCTGTCAGAGGCATTGACGCGGGCGGGCCAGTCGGGGGGCAGGTCCAGCGCCACCGTCTCGCCCACCTCCAGCCGGGCGGTGCCGTGGCCGGGGATGTCGAACAGGACGACCGGGCCATCATAGGTCACGACCTGCCCGCCGCCCAGCATGATGCGGGTCAGATCGCCCTCGGTCTGGACCCAGTCGGGGATGCGGTCGGGCGCATAGGTCGCGCGGTTGCTGCCCTCGATCGAGACCGACAGCGTCTCGCGCCGGTTGTCTCGGGTGACATGGGTCTTGTAGCTGACCGTATCGGCCAGAAGGATGCGGGCATTGTCCATCCGCGCCCGCTGCGCGAGGCCGCCCAGATCGAAGGCGAAGAACACATAGACCAGATAGGCCAGGATCAGGGCCGGAACGGCCAGCGCAAGGCGGCTTTTGCGGCGCATGACGCGCAGAATATGGGCCTCGGGGGCAGCGGTCAGGGTGCTCATGCCGGGGCTCCGTGGGTCAGACGGTGGCGCAGGCTGCCCGACAGCTGATCGACCAGCACGATCGTGGCGAAAAGCAGCAGGAAGATCGCCGCCGCCTGATCGAACTTGCCCTGTCCGAAGGTCATCGCGTTGCGCAGTTCATAGCCGATGCCGCCCGCGCCGACGAAGCCCAGAATGGCCGAGGCGCGGATGTTGATCTCTAGCCGCAGCAGCGCATAGGACATGTAGTTCGGCGCCACCTGCGGGATGACGCCCAGCCACATGCGCTGCGACCAGTTCGCACCGACCGAGGCCAGACCCTCGACCGGCTTGAGGTCCACGTTCTCGTTCACCTCGGAGAACAGCTTGCCCATTGCGCCCGCCGTATGGATGGCGATGGCGATGACGGCGGGGACCGGGCCGCCACCCAGAACGAAGATCAGGACCAGCGCGATCACGATCTCGGGGACGGCGCGGAAGATGTCCGACACCCGCCGCGCCACCGGCACCATGCGCGGCCAATAGGCCAGCCCGCGGGTCGCGGCCAGCGACAGGAACAGACCCAGGATGCAGCCCAGCAGCGTGGCGACCAGCGCGATGTTCAGCGTCTCGATCAGGGCGGGGATGGCACGGATCATGTGGCCGGGCAGGTTCGCGGCCTTTTCGACGGCCTCGCGGATCAGGTCGGCGGGAAAGTCGCCGATCTGGCGCAGGCCCTGCCAGAAGCCCCCGGCATTGCGCCCGTCCGCGACGCGGAAGCCCGAGACGAAGATGGCGACGAAGACGATCAGAAGAAGCCCGCCATAGATGCGGCGGCGGCGTGTCAGCGCCAGATATTCCGTCTGTATGGCGGCAAGGGCCGGTGCGGACATGGAGAACCTCGGGAATGGCAAAGGGCCGGACCCCGTGGATGCAGGGTCCGGCCCGAGGGGTCAGGCGGGTCAGTTCATCTCGGCGCGGCGGATCTCGATGATGGTGGCGTATTCGTCATGCGTGACCGGGGTGAAACCGGCGGTCTCGCCCGCGGCGACGCCATAGGCGCAGTCAGGGTCGTTCGCGTGCAGGTTCGACAGCAGGTCGATGATCGTGGCCTTGGTCTCGTCCGACAGCGCCTTGCGCAGCACGACCGGGCCTTCGGGGATGGGCGACGAGCGCCAGATCTCGACGATGTCGTTCATGTCCACGATGCCGCTGTCGGCGGCCTTGCGCAGCGCGCCCGAATTATAGCCGTCTTCCCATTCGCCCTGCGCGTCGGCCCAGACCACGCCCGCGTCGAAATCGCCGTTCAGCACGGCGATGATCGACTGCTCATGACCGCCCGAGAAGCCGATGCGGCTGAAATACTCGCCCTCGGTCATCGAATAGCCCGCCTGCGGCAGTTCCACGTTCGGGATCAGGTAGCCCGAGGTCGAGTTCGGATCGGCGAAGGCAAAGCTCTTGCCCTGCATGTCGTCCAGCGAGGTGATGCCGCTGTCGGCGCGGGCGAAACCGATCGAATGATAGGTATAGCTGCCGTCGAGGTTCGTCTTGACCAGCACCGGCTCGACAGCCTCGGGGTCGTTCACATAGACCGCCGCATAGGCCGAGGCGCCCAGCCAGGCCATGTCCAGCGACCCGCCCAGCAGACCCTGGATGACGCCGTTATAGTCGGCGGGCGTGAACAGGCGGACAGGCACGCCCAGGGCTTCCTCGGCATAAGCGCGGAAGCATTCGTTCGAGGCCATGCGGTCCTGCGCATTCTCGCCGCCCAGCAGGCCGATGCGGAATTCGGTTTCCTGGGCCGTTGCGGCGGCGGCGGTCAGGGCGGTGGTGGTCGCAAGAGCGATCAGCAGCTTGGTCATCGTCATCTCCGATGGATGCGTTTTCGGGAAAAGGGGTGTCAGGCCAGCATCGTGGCGGCGTATTGGTCGTCGCCCGCATGGTCGGCGGGGATCGCGGTCGAGGTCGCGGCCTCGTTGAAGCCCGCATCCGCGCCGTAGATGTCGCGCGCGACACCTGTGGTCAGCTGGCTCGGCAGGCCGTCGAACACCACCCGCCCGTCGCGCATCCCGATCACCCGGTCGCAATAGCGCCGCGCCGTGTCCAGCGTGTGCAGGTTGGCGATGACCATGCGGCCATCCTCGACATTGATGCGCTTCAGCGTGTCCATCACGATCTGCGCGTTCATCGGATCGAGGCTGGCGATGGGCTCATCCGCCAGGATGATGCGGGGGTTCTGCATCAGGGCGCGGGCGATGGCCACGCGCTGCTGCTGGCCGCCCGACAGGGCCTCGGCACGTTTGGGGGCCTGCTCGGCGATGCCCAGACGGTCGAGGATCGCCAGCGCCTGCACGATGTCGGCGCGCGACCAGAGGTTGAACAAGGTCTGGATGGTCGATCGACGGTTCAGGATGCCGTGCAGCACGTTCGACACCACGTCCATGCGCGGCACCAGGTTGAACTGCTGGAAGATCATCGCGCATTCGCCTTGCCAGGCGCGGGCATCGCTGCCGCGCAGGGCCAGGATGTCGCGGCCCTCGACGATGATCTCGCCGCCCGTCGCGGGGGTCAGGCCGTTCATCATCCGCAGAAAGGTGGATTTCCCCGCGCCCGAGCGTCCGATGATCCCGACGAAGGCGGGGCCGTCCACCCGGAAGCTGACCTGGTCCACGGCGGCCTTCTGGCCGAAGATCTTCGTGACTTGTCTGACGTCCAGCATCGCGTCCTCGTCTGTTCTGCCGCCCGTTTAGGATCATCGGGTGTCAGGGGGCTGACGCTTTCGTGAAAAGACGGTGACAGGCAGGGCGGCCCCGGCGGGGGAACATCAGGCGGTCCGTGCGTGTTCGCCTGAGGACCCAAAGGCAGCATCAACGAGGACCCATGCCGCAATGGCTTGAAACGACGGCGATCTTCCTTCTGGCGCAGGGGGTTGCCTGGATTGCCTGCTATCTGGTCTTTCTGCTGGGGGTCCGCGCCCTCGGGCGGCTGGGCGAATTCTGGGCGAACCTTCTGCGGCGGGCGCAGGGGCCGGTACAGTGGATCCTGATGGTGATCGCGGGCATCGCGGCGGCCAATGTCGCGCCCCTGAGCCCCTCACGGCAGGGTCTGATCGCGCATGTCCTGCAGATCGCGCTGATCTTCGGCCTGACCTGGCTGGCGCGGCGCGCGCTGGACATCTGGATGACGCTGCATCTGCGCCGCTACCGGTTGGATGTCGAGGACAACCTGATGGCGCGCAAGCACGTCACCCAGGGGCGCATACTGCAGCGCGTCGGAAGCGTCTTGATCCTGGCCATCGGGGTCAGTGCCGCGCTGATGACGATCGAGGGCGTGCGGCAATACGGGGTCAGCCTGCTGGCCTCGGCGGGGGCGGCGGGTCTGGTCGTCGGTCTGGCGCTGCAGCCGGTCCTGCGCAACCTGCTGGCGGGCATCCAGCTGGCGATCACTCAGCCCATCCGCATCGACGACGCCGTGATCGTCGAGGGCGAATGGGGCAATGTCGAAGAGATCACCGCCACCTATGTCGTCGTCCGCATCTGGGACAAGCGGCGCCTTGTCGTGCCGCTGAACCACTTCATCGAGCAGAGCTTCGAGAACTGGACCCGCAGCGATGCGACGCTGATCGGGACGGTGATGCTCTATGTCGACCACGAGGTCTCGATCCCGGCCCTGCGGGCCGAGGCGGAACGCATCGTCCGGGCCTCGCCGCTCTGGAACGGGGACGTTTTCGCGCTGCAGGTGACAGATTTCCGCGAAACCGTCGTCGAGGTCCGCATTCTGGCCAGCGCGACCCATGCGGGCCGCGCCTTCGATCTGCGCTGCGAGATCAGGGAAAGGCTGCTGGACCATCTGCAGTCCAGCCAGCCACAGGCCATGCCACGCCTGCGCGCCACGCTGCGCGAACAGGCGGCGGGCTAGACGGTCAGGGGATCGGACTTGGCCAGCGCGTCGAACCGCATCAGCGATGCGACCAGAGCCGGCATCTGGTCCAGCGGGATCATGTTCGGCCCGTCCGAGGGCGCGCGGTCCGGGTCCTCGTGCGTCTCGATGAAGACGCCCGCCACGCCAAGCGCCACCGCCGCGCGCGCCATGACGGGCGCGAACTCGCGCTGCCCGCCCGAACTGCCGCCCTGGCCGCCGGGCTGCTGGACAGAATGGGTGGCATCCATGATCACCGGATAGCCCGTGCGCGCCATGATGGGCAGCGCGCGCATGTCCGCGACCAGCGTGTTATAGCCGAAACTCGCGCCGCGTTCGGTCAGCAGGATGTTTCGGTTCCCGGTCGAGGCGACCTTGTCGGCGACATTCGGCATGTCCCAGGGGGCAAGGAACTGGCCCTTCTTGATGTTGACGACCGCGCCGGTCCGCCCTGCCGCCAGCAGCAGGTCGGTCTGGCGCGACAGGAAGGCGGGAATCTGGATGATGTCCACCGCCTCGGCCGCGCGGATGGCCTGTTCGGCGTCATGCACGTCGGTCAGGACCGGGCAGCCGATCTGGGCCCGGATATCGGACAGGATCGCCAGCCCCTCGTCGATGCCGAGCCCGCGCCGACCCGAAAGCGAGGTGCGATTGGCCTTGTCGTAGCTGGCCTTGAAGACGAAACCCGCCCCCGCATCCGCGCAGGCCTTGGCCATCCGCTCGGCGATCATCAGCGCGTGCTCGCGGCTTTCAAGCTGGCAGGGTCCGGCGATCACGACCAGCGGCAGGTCGTTGCCGCAGGTGATCGGACCCAGTGAAACGTGGTGGTGCTGTGTCATGTGGAAACCTGTTCGCGCAGGATCGAGGCGGTCAGCGACAGCATCAGGTAGATGCCAGCAAACAGAAGGAAGGCCACGATCGAGTTCTGGAAAGCCTTGGGATAGGTCGCCTCGTCCGGGGCGACGGGCGCGACGGACAGCGACAGATAGCGGACCTGCTTGTTGGCCTCGATCCGCGCAACCTCCATCTGGCCGGCGGCCGCGCCGAGCAATTCCTGACGGGTCAGCAATTCGGCCTCGGCCACGCGCAACTCGCCGGTGATGGCCGTCAGCGAGCGGCGCAACTCGTTGCCCTCGGTCAGTTGCTGGCGGGTCTGGGCGATCTGCTGCTGCAGCCGCTCTATATCGCCGCGCGCGGCATCGACGCGGCTTTGGACGGGGCTGGGATTGCTGAGTAGCTGCCCCAGTTCCAGCTGGCGGTTGGTCAGCTGCCCCTCAAGCGACGAGATCTGGCCCATCACGACCGAGCTTTCGGCCTGCGGGTCCAGCACGCCAAGCTGTTCCTGCAATTCCTGCACGCGGCGTTGCGCCTGAAGCATCTTGGCCTCGGCATCCTCGTAATTCTCGATGGCGCCGCGCATCTGATCCTCGCGCAGGCGGGCGGTGAAGCGGTCCACCTGTTCCTCGGCGTAGCGGATCAGCGCCAGCGAAAACTCGCGGCTGAGTTCCGGATCGGGTGCGATCACCTCCATGTTGAGGACGCCCTCGGTCGGGTCATAGCCGATCTTGACCGAATTCTGGTAGACGCGGAACGCCGCCTCGTTCGTGGCATCCTCGGGCAGGCGGCGGACCGCGTCCATCGCCGGGTCCTGGAACGCGCGCGTGAAGCCCAGATCATCGTTCAGCCGCATCATCGCCTCGCGAGAGGTCAGATAGCTCTGAACCCCGACCGAGTCGGTGTTCGCCGACATCCCGCCCGCGCCCAGAAGTCCGCCGATGCCGCCGCCGGAATTTCCGTCCGCGCTCTGGATCTGGAATTGCGAGACGGTGGCGTAGAGCGGGCTGGCGATCATCGTGTAATACCAGCTGACCGCGGCGGTCGGCAGGAAGACGAAGACAAGAAGGCGGATCGCCAGCATCATCATCCGCTTGCGGCGGCGGCGGGCCAGGTCGCGCTGGATGCGGTAGATTTCGGCCGCGCGCTTTTCCTCGGTCAGGGCCTCGCGCGAGGGCAGGGGCATCGTGCGTTCCCCGCCATCTGCGGTCAGCGCGCCCTTGGTTTTGCCCACCGGGACCAGCGATTTCGCGCCGCGCGGCCCCTTGGGGGCTGCACCGGGAGCGGCCTCAGGTCCGGTGGCGCCTTCGCCCGACAGGACCTTGCCGATCGTTGCGCGCTGCGAGGGGTCGATGCCGCGTTCGCGCAGGCGCAGGATCGCCTCTTCGTCGGACGAGACGGGAATTTGATGCAAGGCGGCGATGCGGCGGGCGATGCGCAGATTACGCTCGGACAGGTTCTCGTCCCGGATCGCGGCCAGCTTTACCTCCAGATCGGGATCGGCGGCGGTCTGGGCCTTGGGGCCGAGGCTGCCGAAGCCGTCATCGACGGGCTGCGTCCCGCTGAGTCGCGCCATCATATCGGCGCCGTCATCCCCGGTGCCCGATTGCGGAGCCTGCGGCTGACGTCGCGTGACCTCGACCCGGACGGGCCCGGGATCCGCGGCGCCGGGAGGGTTGGCTGCGGCCGCCTGCTCGTCGGGCGCGATCGCTTCCGAGGCCGAGGCGTGATAGCGGCGCGCCTTAGGAGGTGTAGTCATAATATTGTCTGGCCTCGTCAAGGGTCTCGAACATGTAGAGCCGCCCGTCGCGCAGGATGGCGGCGCTGTTGCAGAATTTCTCAAGCGTCGATGCCTGGTGCGACACGATCACCGTCGTCGAGGTCTGCAACCGCTCATAAAGCACCTTGCCGGCCTTGCGGTTGAATTCGGCGTCGGTGGTCTGCGGCATGCCTTCGTCGATCAGGTAGATGTCGAAATCCAGCGCCAGAAGCAGCGCAAAGTTGAAACGCTGGCGCATACCGCTGGAATAGGTGCCGACCGGCATGTCGAAATATTCCTCGATATCGGTCAACCAGCGGGTGAAGGCGGCGACGTAATCGGGGTCGAGCCCGTAGATCCGGGCGATATAGCGCGCATTCTCATTGCCGGTATGCTTGGTGACCAGCCCGCCCATGAAGCCAAGCGGAAAAGAGATCCGGCAATCGCGGCGGATCTTGCCCTCGTCGGGTTTTTCCAGCCCGCACATCATGTTTATGATGGTGGTCTTTCCGGCCCCGTTGGGCGCCAGAATGCCGAGCGAATTGCCAAGCTCGATACGGAAGGACGCACGGTCCAGGATGATCTTGTGCTGTTTCCCCGTCCAGAAGGCTTTGGAAACATTATCGAATTCGAGCATGGCGATGATTGACCACATAAACGACTGCGCGAGGCATGCCATGCCGGTAGCCTCGGCCGGATAGGGCGGACCATAGGCTGCGACCTGCATCCTGTCCAGCATGGCCGCAAAACTCTGACGAAAAGTGAAGATCCAGCCTTACTTTCGCGCAAATCGTCTCTAGATCGGGGCGATGGTTCCGTCCGACCTTCCTGCCGATCCGTCCGGCCAGTCCCTCGATCATCCGCTGATCGCCGATATCCGCCAATGTCGCCTTTGCGCTGCCCGCTTTGCTGCTACCGCGACGCGCCATGCGCCGCGGCCCGTGGCCTGGTTCCGGCCATCCGCGCGGCTGTTGATCGTGGGGCAGGCGCCCGGCGCGCGGGTCCATGATAGCGGCAGGCCCTTCACCGATCGCTCGGGCGACCGGCTGCGCGACTGGATGGGTGTCGATGCCCAGACCTTCTATGACCGCGACCGGGTGGCGATCGTGCCGATGGCCTTCTGCTTTCCGGGCTACGATGCGCGAGGCGCGGACCTGCCGCCCCCGCCGATCTGCGCGGCGACATGGCGGCAACCCGTCATGGACCTGCTGAAGCCGCGGCTGACCCTGCTGGTCGGGGGCCATGCGCAGGCATGGCATCTGGGCCGACGCAGTGTCACCGAGACGGTCGCGGATTGGCGCCGTCACGCGCCAGCGATCTTTCCGCTGCCTCATCCAAGCTGGCGCAATACCGGCTGGCTGCGCCGCAATCCGTGGTTCGAGTCAACGCTTCTGCCCGAGCTGCGGCAGGCCGTTGCCGCCATCCTGTCGCCTGATTGAACGCACAAAATTCGTGCAGGATCTGGTTAACGCCGGGAACCGGGGCTATGTCTGACGACTTGTCCCCACGGGACCGTGGGGATGACGGGCGTGGATCACGCAGCGGCGGCACGTCCCCTGCGCGAATTCCCGCGCATCCGCAAGGCGACAGAAAACCAAGGGAGAAGCCGAATGAGCCTCATGAAATCCGCCCTTCTGGGCAGCGCGCTGGTCCTGGCCTCGGGGCCGGTGCTGGCCCAGCAGGAGCAGTTCATCACCATCGGCACCGGCGGCCAGACCGGTGTCTATTACGTGGTGGGGCAGTCGATCTGCCGGCTTGTGAACCGCGAGACCGCCGACCACGGCCTGCGCTGCACAGCGCCCTCGACCGGCGGCTCTATTGCCAACATCAACGCCATCAAGGCAGGCGACATGACGATGGGTGTCGCCCAGTCCGACTGGCAGTTCCACGCCTATAACGGCAGCTCTGACTATGAAGGCGACGCCTTCCCCGAACTGCGCGCGGTCTTTGGCGTGCATCCCGAGCCCTTCACCGTCGTCGCCCGCGCCGATAGCGGCGTGACCACTTTCGAGGAACTGGCCGGCAAGCGCGTGAACGTGGGCAACCCCGGTTCCGGTTCGCGCGGGACGTTCGAGATCGTGCTGGACGCCAAGGGCATGTCGATGTCCGACTTCGCGCTGGCATCCGAACTGCGGCCGGCCGAGCAGTCGGCGGCGCTTGGCGACAACCAGGTGGACGCGATCAGCTACACCGTTGGCCATCCCAACGGCTCGATCCAGGAGGCGACCTCGACCGTGGACGCGCGTCTCGTGACGGTGGCGGGCGAGGCGATCGACCGTCTGGTCGAGGAAAACCCCTTCTACGCCAAGGTCACGATTCCCGGCGGCATGTATGCGGGCAATGACGAGGATACCGAGACCTTCGGTGTTCTGGCGACCTTCGTCACCTCGGCCGATGTCCCCGAAGAGACCGTCTATCAGGTCGTGCGCGCGGTCTTCGAGAACTTCGACCGCTTCAAGCAGCTGCACCCGGCCTTTGAGTCGCTGGAGCCCGAGACGATGATCTCGGAAGGGCTCAGCGCGCCGCTGCATGACGGCGCCGCCCGCTATTACCGCGAGCGCGGCTGGATCGAGTGATCCGGCCCGGATCGGGCGGCCCCTCGCGGGCCGCCCTTTTCAAAAGAGAACGACAAGAATGACCAATGCATCGCAGGGGTGCCGTGATGAGTGACAGGGACAGGGACGACAAGGCGCGCCGCCAGCAACAGGCCGCCGCCGTCGAAACGGGGGCCGCAGGCCGAGGCGCGCTGAGCCAGGATGAACTGGACGAGCTGGTCGCCTCCAGCGACACGGGCGCGCGCACTCCGCCCGGGCTGGTCGGCAAGCTGATCCTGGGGGTGGCGCTGTGCTGGTCGCTGTTCCAGCTGTGGATCGCCTCGCCTCTGCCCTTCATGCTGAACTTCGGGATCATCAGCGCGACCGATGCCCGTGCGGTGCATCTGGCCTTTGCGCTGTTCCTGGCCTTCATGGCCTATCCGGCCGAGCGTTCGCCCATCCAGCTTGGGCTGGGCATCCTGGCGCCGATCGTGCTGTCGGGCCTGTTCATCTATGGCGCGCCGTCCAGCTTTCCTGCGTGGTGGATCGGGCTGACCGGGGCGGGGATCATCGCGGCCATCCTGCTGGGCAGCCCGAAGAACCGGGTGCCGGTCTGGGAATGGGCGCTGGCGCTGGTGGCGGCGGGGGTCGCGCTTTACGTCTTTGTCTACAGTGACGAATTGGGCCGCCGTGTCGGTGCGCCGATCCAGACCGACCTGCTTGTCGCCGTTATCGGGATCATGCTGTTGCTGGAGGCCGCGCGCCGCAGTCTTGGCCCGGCGCTGATGATCGTGGCGACCGTGTTTCTGGTCTATACCTTCCTCGGGCCCTACATGCCCTCGATCATCGCGCATCGCGGGAATTCGCTGTCCGAAGTCGCCAACCACCAATGGGTCACGACCGAGGGCGTCTTCGGCATCGCGCTTGGCGTCTCGACCAGTTTCGTCTTTCTGTTCGTGCTGTTCGGCGCGCTCTTGGACAAGGCGGGGGCCGGGAACTACTTCATCCAGGTCGCCTTTTCGCTGATGGGCCACCTGCGCGGCGGCCCGGCCAAGGCGGCGGTCGTCAGCAGCGCCATGACGGGCCTGATTTCCGGGTCCAGCATCGCCAATGTGGTGACGACCGGCACCTTTACCATCCCCCTGATGAAGCGCGTGGGCTTTTCCGCCGAAAAGGCGGGCGCGGTCGAGGTCGCATCCTCGGTCAACGGCCAGATCATGCCGCCCGTCATGGGGGCGGCCGCCTTCCTGATGGTCGAATATGTCGGCATCCCCTATTTCGAGGTCGTCAAGCACGCCTTCCTGCCCGCCACGATCAGCTACATCGCGCTGGTCTATATCGTCCATCTGGAGGCGATGAAGGCCGGGATGCAGGGCCTGCTCCGCGCCTACGAGCCGCCGCCGATCCTGCGCCGCCTGCTGGTCGCCGCCTTCATCATCGCGGGCATCTGCGCCCTGTCGCTGGTCGTCTATTACACGATGGGCTGGATCAGGCCCGCCTTTGGCGCCAATGCGGGTTACGTGGTCTTTGGCCTGCTGACGGCGGCCTATGTCGCGCTGATGTGGATCGCCTCGCGCGAGAAGCCGCTGGAGCTGGACGACCCGAACGCGCCTGTCACCGCGCTGCCCTTGCCGGGGCCGACGGTGCGGTCGGGGCTGCACTATATCCTGCCGGTGGTCGTGCTGGTGTGGTCGCTGATGGTGGACCGCCTGTCGCCGGGCCTGTCAGCCTTCTGGGCGACGGCCTTCATGATCTTCATCCTGTTGACGCAGCGCCCGCTGATGGCGCTGCTGCGCGGCGAAAGCGCGCTTGTGGCGCGCATCCGTCAGGGCTTTGACGAACTGGTGGACGGGCTGATCAGTGGCGCGCGCAACATGATCGGCATCGGCATCGCCACCGCGACGGCGGGCATCATCGTGGGCGTCGTCAGTCAGACCGGCGTCGGCGCGGCGCTGGCCGATGTGGTCGAGCTTCTGTCGGGCGGCAACCTGATGCTGATCCTGCTCTTGACGGCGGTCCTTTCGCTGATCCTGGGGATGGGCCTGCCGACCACGGCGAACTACATCGTCGTCTCGGCGCTGCTGGCGCCGGTGATCGTCACGCTTGGCCAGCAGAACGGACTGATCGTGCCGCTGATCGCGGTGCATCTGTTCGTCTTCTACTTCGGGATCATGGCGGATGTGACGCCGCCGGTCGGTCTGGCCTCGTTCGCCGCCGCCGCCGTGTCGGGGGGCGATCCGATCCGCACCGGCGTTGTGGCCTTCTTCTACAGCCTGCGGACGGCGGCGCTGCCGTTCCTGTTCATCTTCAACACCGATCTTCTGCTGATCGATGTGGGCTGGGTGATGGGGATCTTCGTATTCGTCACCGCGACGATCGCGATGCTGCTGTTCGCCGCCGCGACACAGGGCTGGTTCCTTGTGCGCAACCGGATCTGGGAATCGGCGCTGCTGCTGTTGATCGCCTTCACGATCTTCCGCCCGGGCTTCTTCTGGAGCTATGTCTATCCGCCCTTCGAGGAACGGCCCGGCACGGAATTCGTGCAGGCGCTTGAGGACAGCGTGCCCGGCGAGGGGCTGCGCCTGCGGATCGCCGGGCTGAACGACATCGGCAGCCCGATCGAGTTCGTGGCCATCCTGCCCGTTCCCGAGGGCGAGACCGGGCAGGACCGGCTGGACGCTGCCGGGATCGAACTGATCGAGGATGGCGAGCGCCTGATGATCGACAACGTGGCCTTTGGCAGCCCGGCGCAATCGGCGGGGCTGGACTGGGATCAGACGATCCTGTCGGTCGAGGCGCCGGTCGATGCGCCCTCGCGCTACTGGGCCTATATCCCGGCCTTCCTGCTTCTGGGCGGCGTGGTCTGGCTGCAACGCCGCCGCCTGCCCGTCCCCGCACAGGGCCGCGACAAGGAGACGCGTCATGCATGACAACATCCTTCTGCCCATCGACCTGCAACACCCCGAGACTTGGGAAAACGCCCTGCCCGCCGCGATCCGGCTGGCGGGGGAAACGGGGGTGATCCACCTGCTGGGGATCGTCCACGATTTCGGCAGCTCAATGGTGGCGACCTTCCTGCCAAAGGGCTACGAGGCGCGCATCCTTCAGGTGATGAAGGACGATCTGGACCGCTTCGCCAGCGAGAACCTGCCCGACAACGACCGTGTCCAGATCCATGTCGGACATGGTCATGTGGCCGAGACGATCCTGAAATCGGCCAGGAAATTCGGCGCCGACCTGATCGTGATGGCCAGCCCCAAGCCTGACGAGCTGCGCAGCATCCTGGTCAGCCGCGACGTGAACGCCGTGGTGCGCCACTCGCCCGTCTCGGTGCTGGTCGTTCGTTGACAGCGCCGCGCGACTGGTGAAGCTGGCGGTCATGCAGACCGACATCCAGATCGCTCGCGCGGCCCAAAAGCGCCCCATTTCCCAGATCGCCGCCGGGCTTGGCCTTGGCGGCGACCAGATCCTGCCCTATGGCCATGACAAGGCCAAGATCACCCATGACGCGCTGGCCGCGCTGAGCGGGCGCCCGGAAGGGCGGCTGATCCTTGTCACCGCCATCAACCCGACCCCTGCGGGCGAGGGCAAGACTACCACGACCGTGGGGCTTGGCGATGCGCTGAACCGGATCGGCAAGCGCGCCACCATCTGCATCCGCGAGGCCAGCCTTGGTCCGAATTTCGGCATGAAGGGTGGGGCCGCTGGTGGCGGCTTCGCGCAGATCGTCCCGATGGAGGAGATGAACCTTCATTTCACCGGCGATTTCCACGCCATCACCTCGGCCCATAACCTGCTGGCCGCGATGATCGACAACCACATCCATTGGGGTAACGCCTTGCGGATCGACACGCGCCGCGTGACATGGCGGCGGGTGATGGACATGAACGACCGCGCGCTACGCGACATAACGGTCGGTCTGGGCGGGCCTGCCAACGGTTTTGCCCGCCAGACGGGTTTTGACATCACCGTCGCCTCCGAGGTCATGGCGATCCTGTGCCTTGCCCGCGATCTGGCCGATCTGAACGACCGCCTCGGCCGGATCGTCGTGGCGCAGGACATGGACCGCAGCCCCGTGACCGCCCGCGATCTGGGTGCGGACGGGGCAATGACGGTCCTGCTAAAGGACGCGTTGCAGCCCAATCTGGTGCAGACGCTGGAAAACAACCCCGCCTTCGTGCATGGCGGCCCCTTTGCCAATATCGCGCATGGCTGCAACAGCCTGATCGCCACCCGCGCGGCCTTGCGCCTGTCCGATTACGTCGTGACCGAGGCAGGTTTCGGCGCCGATCTGGGGGCCGAGAAATTCATCAACATCAAGTGTCGGCTGGGCGGGCTGACCCCTTCGGCGGCGGTGCTGGTGGCGACGATCCGGGCGCTCAAGATGAACGGCGGCGTGGGCAAGGGCGATCTGGCGCAGGAGGATGTGGCCGCCGTGACGCGCGGCTGCGCCAATCTGGGGCGGCATCTAGAGAACCTTGCTGGCTTCGGCCTGCCGGTCGTGGTTGCGGTGAACCATTTCGAGGGCGACAGCCCTGCCGAACTGGCCGCGGTGCAGGAATTCTGTGCCGCGCGCGGCGTGCGGGCCATTCCCGCGCGGCACTGGGCGTTGGGGGGCGCGGGGGCCGAGGATCTGGCCCGTGCCGTCGTCGATCTGGCTGAGGGGCGGGCGGAGTTCCGCCCGCTCTATCCCGACGAGATGCCGCTTTGGGACAAGATCCAGACGATCTGCACCCGCATCCATCGCGCGGCCCGTGTCGAGGCCGCGCCGGGCATCCGCGACCAGCTTGCCGCGTGGGAGGCTGCAGGCCATGGCCGCATGCCGGTCTGCATCGCCAAGACGCAATACAGTTTCTCGACCGATCCCGACCTGCGCGGCGCGCCCGAGGGGCATGTGATCCCCGTGCGCGAGGTGCGGCTGAATGCGGGGGCCGGTTTCGTCGTGGCGATCTGCGGGCAGATCATGACCATGCCCGGCCTGCCGCGCAGTCCCGCCGCCCAGTCGATCCGGCTGGACGAGGACGGGCAGGTCGAGGGCCTGTTCTAGGCGACCATCGCCGGGGCAGGGGCCTGATCGAAGGCGCCTGCCAGAAGGATCGTCTGTTCAAGGGCGCGGGCGAGGTCGCTGAAGGGTGCATTCCCGGCCTCTGTCGCGGCCAGCGCCGCACCCGCCAATCGACGCGCGAAGCCCAGAGTGCCGGGCGGCGGGGCTGCGCCATGGCGCCGCGCCTGCGCCATCAGCGCAAGAAAGGCGCGGCCATCGTTCCGGTAGGTCGCGCGGTCCCATGCCGCGGGATCGCAGGCCTGTCCCGTCTGGCGCACCGGCGCGCCGGCCAGCCAGGCCAGTTCGGCCATGGGCAGGGGCCCGACCGGTCGCCAGGCCAGATGACGACGCAGGGCAAGGGCCGCGACCGGATCGCCAAAGACGATCGATGCCAGCCGCGCCAGCCGCGCCCGACCGGGCATGACAGGGGCACCCGACAGCCGGTTGCGCCCCGTTGCCCGCATCACCAGCACATCGCCCAGAAGACGCGACCAGGGGTCAGGCGGCGGCGCTTGCAACCGGCTCTCCATCTGCGCGGCAAGTGCCAGCATCGCGCCCGTGATCGGCCTGACTGGCGGCGACAGGGGCGCAAGTCGCCGGTTGGGGCGCGTCAGCTGAAAGGCCAGCAGCACCGAAAGCGTGGGGCCCATCCCCTCGGCCAGTGGCGTTGGGCCGTCGGGCCGGCGCAGGCGGGCGGGAAAGCCGCCATCGGGGCCTTGCAGATCCAGAAGCCGGGTCAGCAAGGCGGCCACCTCATGCTGCGGATCGACCAGAAGCAGGCCGCAGAGCGCCTGTGCCAGGCATTGCGTGTCGCCCATCTCGCCCGCCAGCCTTGTCCAATCGTGCAGGGCCGCCAGCAGATCCTGATGCCGCGCGGCCGAGGACAGGCGCGGCAGGCCCCCCGCCTGACGCCACAGCGCCAACAGCAGCGCCAGTCGCCCCGACAGGTAGTCGCGGTCGATCACCGGGGGCAGGGGGGCCAGCAGGGTCCTTTCGGCCTCGGGCGGGGGCGCGGCGCCGCAGAGCAGACGCAGCGCGATGCCGCGGGCCGGATCCTCGGCCAGATCGGCCAGAGCCAGCGCGCAGGCGGGATCGCGGGGCGCGATCAGCGGCGCGGCCAGGATCAGTGCGGGCGGCGCGGGCAGGCCGGCCAGATGGTCCAGCGCCGCGCGGCGCGGCAGATCGGGGGGCAGGCGGCGGCGTGTCAGCACCTCGACCGGCGAGGGCCGCCCGGTCAGCGCGCCGAGGATCGGGCCGACGACGCCCGCCTGCGCCAGCGCGCCAAGATCCGGATGGGTTGCGGGCAGCGGATCGGGCAGCGCCATGACATGCTGGCGCATCCATTCGATCGCGCGATGCCCGACCAGCCGCATCACCTGTTCAAGACCCTGTTCCATCGCACCACCGACACGGGATATCGCACAAGGCTTGCCGCGCCCGCGCCCTTTGGCCAAGCGCAGGATGACGACAAAACGAGCCAGTTCACCGCCCAACCCCGCGATTGCCTTGCGCCTGCGGGCGGGGTAAAGCGCCCTCCATGAGCAACCGCCCCGAACTTCCGCCCGAAATCGCCCGCCGCCGGACCTTTGCGATCATCTCGCATCCCGATGCCGGCAAGACCACGCTGACCGAGAAATTCCTGCTGTATGGTGGCGCCATCCAGATGGCCGGTCAGGTGCGTGCCAAGGGCGAGGCGCGGCGCACCAGGTCGGACTTCATGAAGATGGAGCAGGACCGCGGCATCTCGGTCTCGGCCTCGGCGATGTCGTTCGATTTTGATGCATATCGCTTCAATCTGGTCGATACGCCGGGCCATAGCGACTTTTCCGAGGACACCTATCGCACGCTGACGGCGGTGGATGCGGCGATCATGGTCATCGACGGCGCCAAGGGCGTCGAATCGCAGACCCGCAAGCTGTTCGAGGTCTGCCGGTTGCGCGACCTGCCGATCCTGACCTTCTGCAACAAGATGGACCGCGAAAGCCGCGACACGTTCGAGATCATCGACGAGATCCAGGAGAACCTGGCCATCGACGTGGCACCGGCCAGCTGGCCCATCGGGGTCGGGCGCGACTTCATCGGCTGCTACGACATGCTGCGCGACCGGCTGGAACTGATGGACCGCGCAGACCGCAACAAGGTCGCTGAAAGCATCGCGATCGAGGGGCTGGACGATCCCAAACTGGCCGATCACGTCCCCGCCGACCTTCTGGCCAAGCTGCGCGACGAGATCGAGATGGCGCGCGAATTGCTGCCCGCCTTCGACCGGCAATCCTTTCTGGAAGGTCACATGACGCCGATCTGGTTCGGCAGCGCGATCAACAGCTTCGGCGTGCGCGAGCTGATGAAGGGGATCAGCGAATACGGGCCTCCGCCCCAGCCACAGAACGCCGCCGGGCGTCAGATCAGCCCCGAAGAGACGCCTGTGACCGGCTTCGTCTTCAAGGTGCAGGCGAACATGGACCCCAAGCACCGCGACCGGGTGGCCTTTGTGCGTCTGGCCTCGGGGCATTTCGAGCGCGGCATGAAGCTGACGCATGTGCGGTCGAAAAAGCCGATGGCGGTGACGAACCCGGTCCTGTTCCTGGCCGCCGACCGCGAACTGGCCGAAGAGGCTTGGGCCGGCGACATCATCGGCATTCCGAACCACGGCCAGCTTCGCATCGGCGATGCCCTGACCGAGGGCGAGGCCCTGCGCTTCACCGGCATTCCGTCCTTTGCGCCCGAGCTTCTGCAGAGCGTGCGCGCGACCGATCCGATGAAGGCCAAGCATCTGGAAAAGGCGCTGATGCAATTCGCCGAAGAGGGCGCGGCCAAGGTGTTCAAGCCGGCCATCGGCTCGGGCTTCATCGTGGGCGTCGTCGGCGCGCTGCAATTCGAGGTACTGGCCAGCCGGATCGAGATCGAATACGGCATCCCCGTGCGCTTCGAGGGCAGCCAGTTCACCAGCGCGCGGTGGGTCAGCGGCCCCAAGGACAAGGTCGATGCCTTCGCCAATGCCAACAAGGGCCATCTGGCGCATGACCATGACGGCGATCTGGTCTATCTGACCCGCCTGCAATGGGACATCGACCGGATCGGGCGCGACCATCCCGACCTGAAGCTGACCGCCACCAAGGAGATGATGGTCTGATCCCGCGCCGCCCCATGAGCCAGAGCCGCCCGTGATCGGGCGGCCCCGGTCTCAGCTTTCGTCGAAGGTCTCGATCATCAGGATGGCGGCGCAATTCGCGGGCTCGATCGTGCCGACCCAGATGTCGTAAAGCCCGGTTTGCGCGGCCGAGATACGGATGACAGGGTTCAGCCCGTCCTCGTCGTCGGAATAGACGTATTGCTCGTCGGGCAGGTTCACAAGCAGGGTCGTGTCGCAATCCGACTGAACGCGGATATCCAGCAGCCTGCGATCCCCCTGTCCGTCATATTCGACACTGAGATCAGGGGCTTCCGCCAGATAGCCGATCCCCGGCATCGACAGGCACGAGGTCAGGTTCACCGAGCCGCCCGCGATCAGCGGCGTTTGGTAGCGCGAGAACAGGCTGGTGGCGCTGGCCTCGATGGTCTTGGGGGCGACGAGGCGCCAGTCCGGGCAATCCTGTGCGGCGGCGGCCAGCGGCGTGGCGGCGATGGCGAGGCCCAGACAGACCTTCAGGTGCAGGCAGGATCGAAGCATCGGGCGGCCTCATTTGCAGCGGGCGTTTGCCCTATCTGCACATGCCCGGCCGCCCGATGTCAAATGCGAAAGCGCGGGCCTCAGGCCAGGTGCGCGTCCATCGTGATCTCGGCGTTCAGCAACTTGCTGATCGGGCATCCGGCCTTGGCCTTTTCGGCCATCTCGCGCAGCGTGTCGGGGTCGCCCTCGCCGCGGATCGTGGTGGTCAGATGGGCCTTCTTGACGGCGAAACCCTCGCCCTCCCTGTCCATCGAGATGTCCGAGCGGGTCTCGATCTCGACCCCGGTGATGCCTGCCTGTTCCAGCATCATCGCCAGCGCCATCGAAAAACACGAGGCATGGGCGGCGCCGACCAGTTCCTCGGGGTTGGTGCCGGGGCCGTCCTCGAACCGGGTATTGAAGCCGTAGGCCAGCGCGTCCAGCGCGCCCGACGCGGTTGAGACCGTGCCCTTGCCGCCCTTGAGACCGCCTTGCCATTTCGCCGAACCGCTGCGGGTGATCATGCCATGTTCCCTTCCTGCTATCGGGCCGGAGCAGTTCGCCCGGCGCCCGAGGGCGCGCGGGGATCGAGGGTCCGGCCGCCGTTTCCGGCCCTCAACACATGCGGGGACGGGAAAGTTCCGGCGGCCCTCAGCGGCGGAACAGGCGCTGATGCTCGGCGATGGCGTAGCGGTCGGTCATGCCCGAGACGTAATCCAGCACCAGACGCGCGCGCTCGGTCTCGTCGTTCAGGGCGCGTGCGGCCTGGTGCCATTGGTCGGGCATCGCCTCGGGATGGGCCAGGTAATGCGGAAAGAGGTCGTTCACCATCCGCGTCACCGATTCGCGTTCGACCACCACCGAAGGCGCGCGATACATGCGCTGGAACAGGAAGGACTTGATCGCCTTGATGTTCTGGTAGAGCGGTTTCGAGAACCGGATGATCGGGCCGTCCATCGCCCGGATCTCGTCGACATGGCGGGGTTGCAGGCCCGCAAGGCGGTTCTGGGCGACCGCGATCACATCCTCGACCATGACGCCAAAGACGCGGCGCAGGGCCTCGTAGCGGCGGCGGGTCGGGTCGAGGCCGGGATAGAGGGCGTCCACCTCGGCGAAGGCGGGGCCGATCACGGGCAGGTCGGACAGCTCGGCCTCGGTGAACAATTCGGCGCGCAGGCCGTCATGCAGGTCGTGGTGGTTATAGGCCACGTCGTCGGCCACGGCGGCGACCTGCGCCTCGGCGCTGGCATTGCTGTGCAGTTCCAGATCCCAGGCGGCGTTCACCTCGGCGAGGGCATAGGGCAGGGGGCCGGTGACGGGGCCTCCTGTCGGGCTTGTCCCGACAAGCGGTCCATTATGCTTGGCGATGCCTTCCAGCGATTCCCAGGTCAGGTTCAGACCGTCGTAATCGGCGTAATGGCGTTCGAGGCGGGTGATGATCCGCAGGGCCTGGGCGTTGTGGTCGAAGCCGCCATGGGGCTCCATCAGGACGGCCAGCGCGTCCTCGCCGGTATGGCCAAAGGGCGGGTGGCCCAGGTCATGCGCCAGGGCGACCGTCTCGGCCAGATCGGTGTTCAGGTTCAGCGCGCCCGCGATGGTGCGGGCGACCTGGGCCACCTCGATCGTGTGGGTCAGGCGGGTGCGGAAATAATCGCCGCGCCATGCCTCGCCGTCATGTTCGACGAAAACCTGCGTCTTGTGCTTGAGCCGCCGAAAGGCCGACGAATGGATGATCCGGTCCCGATCCCGCTGCCAGGGCGAGCGGAAGGTGGACAGCTTTTCCGGAAACAGCCGTCCGCGGCTCTGATCGGGCTGGCAGGCATAGGGCGCGAGGGCGGTCATGGGCGTGGGGCTTCCTTGCGGGACGTGCGCGCCAACCCTATATTTCGCAGCAGATGTGGAAAACCGGAACGCCCCATGAACCTGCCGCCGAAAGTCACCGAACGCGCCTTTGAGCGCCTGGCCCAGATCAATGCCGGCAAAGAGCCGCAGCCCCTGCGGGTGGCGGTCTCGGGCGGGGGGTGTTCGGGTTTCCAGTACGACATCCGCCTGGACCAGCCCGCCCCCGACGATCTGGTGCTTGAGGGCGCGGGCCAGCAGGTGCTGGTCGATCCGGTCTCGCTGCCGTTTCTGGCGGGCGCGGTGATCGATTTCTCCGAGGAACTGATCGGCGCGCGCTTCGTGATCGAGAACCCCAACGCCTCCAGCAGCTGCGGCTGCGGGACGTCCTTCTCGATGTAAGCGGGCTTGCCAAGGGGGATGGCCGGACGCATGGTCGCGCCATGAAAATCGCAAGCTTCAACATCAATGGCGTCAAGGCCCGGATCGAGGCCCTGACCGCTTGGCTGGGCCAGACCGATGCCGATCTGGTCGTTCTTCAGGAAATCAAGTCGGTGGACGAGGCGTTCCCCCGCGCCCATTTCGAGGATCTGGGCTGGCAGGTCGAGACGCATGGGCAAAAGGGCTTCAATGGCGTCGCGATCCTGTCGCGGCTGCCCTTGGAGGACGTGACGCGCGGCTTGGCCGGCGACGATGGCGACGAACAGGCCCGCTATATCGAGGCGACCGTGACCGGCACGCAATCGGTGCGGATCGCGGGGCTTTACCTGCCCAACGGCAACCCCGCGCCGGGACCGAAATACGATTACAAGCTGGCCTGGATGGAGCGCCTGCGCCTGCGCGCCGCCGAATTGCTGGCGCTTGAAATGCCGGTGGTGATGCTGGGCGATTACAACATCATCCCCGAGGCCCGCGACGTGGCCAATCCGCAGAACTGGCTTGACGATGCGCTGTTCCGTCCCGAAAGCCGCGCCGCGTTCCGGGCGATCCTGCATCAGGGCTGGACCGATGCCATCCGCATCCGTGACCCCCACGGAACGCGCGGGCCGTTCACCTTCTGGGATTATCAGGCGGGGGCGTGGAACCGCGATGACGGCATCCGCATCGACCACGTGCTGCTGTCGCCCGAAGCCGCCGATCTGATGGTCGATGCGGGCGTCGAACGCGACGTCCGCGCGGGCGAGAAGCCAAGCGACCACGTCCCGGTCTGGGTGCGGCTGGCCGCCTGACCGGGCGTCAGATCACCAGAACGCCGGAATGCTTGGCCTTGTGTTCGGGTTCGACATGGATGGTGATCTGCGCGTCGGGCAGGTGTTCCTTCAGCGCGGCCTCGATCCGGTCGCAGATGTCATGCGCCTCGGCGACGGTGGTCTGGCCGTCAACGACCAGATGAAAATCGATGAAGGTGGCGCGCCCGGCATGGCGCGTGCGCAGGTCATGCGCCTCGATCGCGCCCTCGGCCCTGTCCGAGATGATCTGCCGGATCTCGGACAGGGCGCGATCCGACACGGCCTCGTCCATCAGGCCCGAAACCGAGGCCGTCACGACCTTCCAGCCCGACCAGAGGATGTTCACCCCGACCAGCATCGCCAGGATCGGGTCTAGGATCATCCAGCCCGTCGCCAGCGCCAGCCCGATGCCCGCCAGAACGCCCATGGACGAGATCACGTCGGTCAAAAGGTGTTTGCCGTCCGCGACCAGCGCGGGCGAGCGCCGCCTGCGCCCCTCGCGGATCAGCACCCAGCACCACAGGCCGTTCAGGACCGAGGCGAAAGCGTTGATCGCCAGCCCCAGACCGGGCTGTTCCAGCATGCGCGGCGATTGCAGCGCGCCCCAGGCCTGATGCAGGATCAGAAGCGCGGCGAGGATGATCAGCACGCCCTCGATGACGGCGCTGATGAATTCCGCCTTGTGGTGGCCGTAGGGGTGACCCTGATCCGCCGGGCGCTGCGCGACGCCGATCGCGACCAGCGCCGCGATGGCCGCCGCCACGTTGACGATGCTTTCCAGCGCATCCGACAACAGCGCGACCGAACCTGTCAGCCACCAGGCCAGCGCCTTCAGAGCAAGGACGGCAAGGCCCAGCAGGATGCTGCCTGCGGCGAGTTTCATCGTGGTGGTCATGGCGGCCCGGTCGCGCTGGTCTTGTCGCGCCTGCCTTTGACAGAAGCGGGGCCTGATCTCAACCATCCGATGTGACAGAATCTTGATTGACCCAACAATCAATTTCCTGCAATCTGGTGGGAACATCCCGATCAGCGGCCCCTCGGGGGTCGCGCCGGCGACGATCCGGCGGCCACCGATCCCACCTCTGGCGGGACGGATGAGGCTGCGCGGTTGCGGGCCGGTTCCACACAGACGCGAGGCGATCCCGACACGAGGACGATCCATGACACCCATCATCACTCTGGCCTATCTCAGCGTTCTCGGCTGTGCGCTCTTCGTGCTGCTGCGCTATCCAAGGCTCAAATGCCGCGGCGAAAGCCCGGTCGGGCTGTTCACGCTGATCGCGCTGCTGTTCACGGCGGGGCTGGATATGGGTCTGGTGATGCTGCCGCTGAACGAGTTCCCCGTTTATGAAAGCGACCCGGCCTTTGGATTCACCAACGCGCTGGCGGTCGAATTCGGGATGTGGGGGCCGCTGGTCTGGCTGATGTATTTCGTCACGACCTTCTACTTCGTCGCCATCGAGCCGCGCCTGCGCCTGTTCGAGATCCCCGCGATCAAGCTTGTCTACAACCTGACGATCATCGCGACCTGTTCCTTCACCTGCTACCTGTTCATGATCAACCTGCCCGGCTATGCGCCCGACCTGCCGCAGGGCGCGATCTGGGCGCTGGTCCTGGTGGTGATCGCGACCTCGGTCGTATCCAGCGGTGACATGCGGGTGATGAAATGGCTGGCGATCGTCTCCAGCTACGGGTTCGGCGTTCTGGCCTTCACGGCGCTGGCGATGATCGCCTTCGTCTATAGCCGGGTGGGTCTGGGCGACTTCTTCGGCAGCGTCGCGATGCTGGGCGATTATTTCCGGCATCTGCCGCGCTTTGCCACGCCCATCGGCGATTACCACGAATTCTACCTGTTCTGGTGGTTCGCCTGGTCGATCATGATCGGACAGTTCGTGGCGCGCTTCGTGGGCGGGTTGCCGGTCTGGCAACTGGCGCTGGCGATGGTGGCGCTGCCGGCCGTGCCTCTGGGGCTGTGGTTCTCGGTTCTCTATGTCTATCACGCGAACCAGATCGTGATCCCGACATGGTTGAACTGGTTCATGATCGTCGTGGGCGTGGTCTTCGTGATCAACTCGCTCGACAGCCTGATCCGGCTTTACTCGGCCAATCTGGGCTGGACGCGGGAGAGGCTGGGCGGGCGTTACTACCCGATCCATGCCGTGCTGCAGGCGACGCTGGTCGCGGCCTATGTCTTCACCCCGTTCGAGATCCAGTGGGTGGGGCTGGTCGTGGCGGGGATCTATGCCGTGATCTATGTGCTGCTTGCACGGCGCCTGACGAAATTGTCGGCTCTGCATGGTCCCGCCACGCCCGGCTGAGGCCGGGCCGCGGCGGGAGGTGGGGTCATTCCTCGTCCTCCTTGTCGTCGCCGAAGGCGGCATCGTCGGCGAATTCATCCTCGCCCTCGTTGACGTATTTCGCGCTGAGGGTGATCGAGTGATTGTCGTGGATCGGGTCCATGACCACGTCCGAGGGGATTTCGCCAGTGAGCCAGTCGCGCAATTCCTCGCGGATCTCCTCTACCTCCTGGCCGGTCGCTTCGGCCAGATAGGCGATGAAGGCGCGCTGGTCGCCGTCGATCTCGTCAAGGTCGGATTCGTCGGCCTCGGGCCATTTGTCCAGGATCGCTTCGTAGAAAGCCGGCCAGTTGGCGGCCACATGATGCCATTTCATCAATATCCTCCTGCGGGGATGCCGCCCTGAACCCAACGGGCAACCCCGGTGATGTCCTCGCCGACGCCGGCGATGGTGTTGCACCCGGCCAGTATGGCACAGGCTGTCACCGTAACCAAAATCATCCGCATCAGTTCGCCTCCTGCCACCACGTTTCGGGCATGAAGCCCGGCCAGTCGCCGTAAATGGGCGTCCTGTCAGGATATTTCAGGTCCGAGGCATGCGCCAGCCGAGAGATGGGCGAAAAGCTGACCGGGATCACATAGCGGCCTGCCGTCAGGATGCGATCCAGCGCCTGCACGGCGGCGGTGAAGTCCTCGGCATCCTCGGCCTGCGCCATGCGGTCGATCATCGCCTCGGCCGCCGGGCTGTTCATGCCCATCCAGTTGCGCGTCCCCGGTTCGGTCACGCCCTGCGCACCCCAGTAAAGCCGCTGCTCGTTGCCGGGCGACAGCGACAGGCCGCGTTCATACCAGGCCATGTCGAACTGGTAATTGTTCGTCCGCTCGACATATTGCGCGGAATCCAGCAGCGTCACGCGGGGCGTGATGCCAAGCGGACGCAGCGCCTCGATATAGATGTTCACGATCTGCTGCGTCTCGGACGAGGTGCGCATCGCGGTGCCCGACTGGTTCAGCAGGATCTCGAAGGCGAAGGGCTGGCCCGCCGCGTTTCGCATCTGCCCGTCCTGCACGCCCCAGCCCGCCTCTTCCATCAGGGCCATCGCGCGGCGGACGGCGGCCCGGTCCATCGCCCGGTCGCTGCCTTCGGGCAGGCTGTAGCCCTCCAGCGTGCCGGGGGGCAGGTCGGCGGCGAAGGGTTCCAGCAGCTCGGCCACCCGGCCCGTGGCGGGGCCGTGATCCATTCCCAGGACCGAGTTCGAGAAATAGGACGTGATGCGCGGATCGACGCCCCCGTTCAGCGTCTGGTTGATGAAGGGGAAGTTGAACATCTCGATCATCGCCTGACGCACCCGCCAATCGTCAAAGATCGGGTTGCGCGTGTTCATCACAAGACCGACGATCCCCGAAGGCCGCTGGTTGGGGATTTCCGACAGGGTGACATCGCCGCGCGTGACCAACGGGAAGTTGTATTCCTGCGCCCAACGTTGCGCGCTGAGTTCGCGCCAGACCGTCACCTCGCCCGCCTTGAAGGCCTCGAACATGGCATTGGCGTCGCCGAAGTAATCGTAGCGAATCACGTCGAAATTGTGCAGGCCCTGCGTCACGGGCAGGTCATTGCCCCAATAATCGGGGTTGCGCCGGAAGCTGATCGCGCGGCCCGGATCGACGCGGTCGATCACATAGGGGCCGGACCCGATCGGCGGCTCAAGGCTGCTGTCGGTGAAATCCTGACCTTCCCATTGCGCCTTTTTCAGGATCGGGCGCATCCCCATCAACAGCGGCAATTCGCGGTCGATTTCCGAGAATGTCAGACGCAGGCTGCGTTCGCCCGTCTGCTCCATCGAGGCGACCTTGGACCAGGCCGAATGATAGCGCGGATGGCCTTGCGTCCCGAGCGTCTCGTAGGACCACATCACGTCCTCGATGGTGACGGGGCTGCCATCGGAAAAGCGCGCCTCGGGGCGCAGCGTGAATTCGACCCAAGACCGGTCGGGCGCGGTCTCGACCGTCTCGGCCAGCAGACCGTAAAGGGTGAAGGGCTCGTCAATCGACCGGATCATCAGCGATTCGGTGACATGCACACCGACGCCCCAAGCGGCGTTTCCTTTCAGCACCCAAGGCTTCAGGCTGTCGAATCCCCCCGGTTCCGCGAGGCGAATCGTGCCCCCCCGAGGGGCCGAGGGATTCGCATAGGGCAGGTGGGCGAAGCCCTGAGGCAGGGCAGGTTCTCCATAGATAGCAATGCCATGGGTGGGCTCGGCGAGGCTTGCCAGAGGCATTGCTGCAACACCGATTCCGAAGGCCGCGATCACGGGAACGAGACCCCTGATCGCGCATTCGTTAAGGATTCCGAAGATTCGCATCGCCCGCTGCCTCGTGCCGTTTCCTTTGCCGGCGATATCAACAGGCTTGCAAAGGAGGCGTCAACCAAGGCGGGAAGAACTGTGTTGGACTCGGGCGAACACTCGCGTATAAATAACCCACTGCTCGATAGGTTTCTTGCCTGTATGAAACCTGCCTCATGACTTGCGCCCGCCTTGTGCGGGCGCTTTTTTTTGCTCATGCTGCACCTGCGAAACCAGCGGGAGGGCGCCTTGCGTTCCGCGCCAGGCAAGTGAGGAGCAGCCGATGTTTCAGAAATTCCTGACGGGCAAGACCGCCATCGTGACGGGCTCGAATTCCGGGATCGGGCTGGGCGTGGCCACACGGCTGGCCCATGCGGGCGCCAATGTGGTGCTGAACAGTTTCACCGACCGCGACGAGGATCACGCGCTGGCCGAAAAGCTGGCCGCCGAACATGGGGTCAGCGTCCGCTACATCGCGGCCGACATGTCCAAGGGGGATCAATGCCGCGCTCTGGTCGAAAAGGCCGGGGCCTGCGACATCCTGGTGAACAATGCGGGCATCCAGCATGTCGCGGCGATCCCCGATTTCCCGGCCGAGAAGTGGGATGCGATCATCGCGATCAACCTCTCCTCGGCGTTCCACACGACGGCGGCGGCCCTGCCGATGATGCGGGCGGCGGGCTGGGGGCGGGTCATCAACATCGCCAGCGCCCACGGGCTGACGGCCAGCCCCTACAAATCGGCCTATGTCGCGGCCAAGCACGGCATTGTCGGGCTGACCAAGGTGACGGGTCTGGAAACCGCGCGCGAGCCGATCACCGCCAACGCCATCTGTCCGGGCTACGTCCTGACGCCGCTGGTCGAGGCGCAGATCCCCGACACGATGGAGAAATACGGCATGGGCCGCGAGGATGTGATCGAGAAAGTCCTGCTGGAGCGTCAGCCCTCGAAGGATTTCGCCACCACGGATCAGCTTGGGGATACGGCGGTCTTCCTGTGCAGCGATGCCGCCGCCCAGATCACCGGCACGACGATCAGCGTGGATGGCGGCTGGACGGCGTTGTGAGACGCCCGGTTCAGGAACTTGTGATCACCTGAGACGTTCGCCTGTCAGATCGACACATGAACGACGAAGGAGACGGGCGATGAAAGGTCTTGTGGCATGGTTTCTGGGGGTGCCGGTCTTCGTGATCATCCTGCTGTATCTCTTCGGCATCTTCTGATCACGGCCCGAAGCGGCACCCGGCATGAAAAAGGCGCCCCGCAGGGCGCCTTTTTCGTTTTGGCGGGCCTTGTCAGGCCAGCGCCTCGGCGATGGCCGCGCTGTCGGCATTGGTCAGCGTCTTGGCCAATTCACGGCGCAGGCGGAACTGCAATTCCTTGTGGTAATGCTTGCGCATCACGCCAAGGGTCGAGGGATCGGCGATGATCACGATATCCTCGACCCTGTTCTTCAGCACCATCCCGTTCAGGTGGCGCGTCAGATCTACGGCAAAGGCAGCCTCTTCCTCGTCGCGTGGGGTGTTGATCTCGTCGAGTTTCGGCGTCGTGGCAGGGTCGGCAAGGCTTTCCGGCGTCACGCGCCGGGGCTGGGCCAGGTCGATCCCGTGGCGTGCCTGATTGCGAAAGAGGGTGGCGGAATGGCCGTCGGCCACCACGACAAGGGCGTTATGGGGCAGCATCGGATTCTCCTTCTTGCTTCTGCTCGCCCTGTCCCAACGCGCCCGGTCAGGCGGAGTTGCAGCCCTCGCAGAACCGGCGGATCCGTGCCACGGCCTCGGTCAGGCGTTCGTCGCTGGTTGCGTAGGACACCCGGAAATGCGGGCTGAGCCCGAAGGCCGCGCCAAAGACAACCGCCACGCCTTCCTCGTCCAGCAGCGCATTGGCGAAATCCTCGTCGCTGTCGATGCGGCGACCGCTGCGCGAGACGGTGCCGATCAGCCCCGCGATCGAGGGATAGACGTAGAACGCCCCCTGCGGCACCGGGCAATCCAGACCGGGGCAGGCATTCAACCCGGCCACGACCAGATCGCGGCGGCGCTGGAACACCGCGCGGCTGTCGCGGATGTAGTCCTGCGGCCCTTCCAGCGCGGCCTCGGCGGCGTATTGGCTGACCGAGCAGGGATTGCTGGTGGATTGCGATTGCAGCATCGCCATGGCCTTGATCAGCGCCTGCGGCCCCGCGCCATAGCCGATCCGCCAGCCGGTCATGGCATAGGATTTGCTGACCCCGTTCATCGTCAGCACCCGGTCCTTCAGGCGCGGCTCGATCTGGGCCGGTGTGCAGAATTCGAAACCGTCGAAGACCAGATGTTCATAGATGTCGTCAGCCAGAACCCAGACCTGCGGATGACGCAGCAGCACATCGGTCAGCGCCTTCATCGACGCCCGGTCATAGCCGGCCCCCGACGGGTTCGAGGGCGAGTTCAGGATCAGCCATTTCGTGCGCGGCGTGATCGCGGCCTCCAGCGCCTCGGGCGTCAGGCGGAAACCCTGATCGGCGGGGCAGGGGAGGACGACCGGCGTGCCGCCCGCCAGCAACACCATGTCGGGATAGCTGACCCAGTAGGGCGCCGGGATGATCACCTCGTCACCCTGATCCAGCGTCGCCATCAGCGCGTTATAGAGGATCTGCTTGCCCCCCGTGCCGACCGTGATCTGCGAGGGCGCGTAGTCCAGCCCGTTCTCGCGCGCGAATTTCGCCGCGATGGCGCGCTTCAGCGACGCCGTGCCGTCCACCGGCGTATAGCGGGTATGGCCTGCATCGATGGCGGTCTTGGCGGCATCGCGGATCGTCTCTGGCGTGTCGAAATCGGGCTCTCCTGCCGACAGGGCGATGATGTCGCGCCCCTCGGCCTTCAGCTCGGCCGCGCGGGTCGTCATGGCGATGGTGGGCGAGGGCTTGATCTGGTCAAGTCGGGCGGACAGGAAAGCCATGGCGGGCCTCGTATTTGTCATCATGCGCGTCAGGGCTTACGCTGCCCGCGATCAACGGGCAAGGATGGCAGGATGGACAGCGACATTTATGGCGAGACCGTGGCGACCCTGGGCGACCGGCTGACCGCCGCGCGCGAAGCGGCGGGGCTCAGCGTCGAGGCTCTGGCCGACGAACTGGGCGTGCGGCCTGAAACCCAGCAGGGCTGGGAGGTCGATCAGGCCGAACCGGGCGCGCCGCTGATCGGTCAGATCGCCGCAAGGCTGGGGGTGACGCCGCAATGGCTGTTGACGGGCGAGGGCGAGCCGCCGCAAGAGAGGTCGCGACAGGCCGCACTGCTGGACGAACTGGCCGCGCTGCGCGCGCTGCTGGCCGAAGCCGAGCAGCGCATCGACCGTTTGCAAGAGGCACTGAGCCATGGATGAGACCACGACCGAATCGCCCGAACACCGCCTGAAGCGTCTGCACATGCGCAGCTGGCGCCGCGGCATGAAGGAGATGGACCTGATTCTGGGCCATTTCGCGGATGACCGGCTGGCCCGGCTGGAGGCCGCCGAACTGGATCTTTACGAGCGCCTGCTGTCGGAAAACGACCAGGACCTTTATTTGTGGGTCACTGCCCGGATCGGGGCCGAAGCACCGGCCGGGCGCAGCAAGCCCGACCCCGCTCTGGAACCCATGCTGGACGTGATCGCCGCGCATGCGGCTGCGCGTTTCGCCGCTGACTAAAATTCTTCGCATTCGGGCGCGGAATAATATGCGGGATTAACCGGCAATTCGGCTTTTGCTGTCATCGTCAGATCATGACGAACATGACAGGACGGCGAAAGATGCTTGCCCAAGCCCCGCAGGACCCGCGACCCGCTTTCGGTCTGCCCCAGGACGAGACCCTGTCCGACACCTCCGAGGCTTATCTGGAGGCCTTGCGGCTGTTGGAACGGATGCACCGGCTGATGCTGGATCTCGTCAAGGACGAGTTCGAACGCCTGCGCCAGACAGATCTGACGCCGGTCCAGGCGATGATCCTTTATAATCTCGGCGAGGCCGAGGTCAGCGCTGGCGAATTGCGCTCGCGCGGGATGTATCAGGGGTCGAATGTCAGCTACAACCTCAAGAAGCTGGTGACGATGGGCTATGTCCATCACGAACGCTGCGATCTGGACCGCCGCTCGGTTCGGGTGCGCCTGACGGCCGAGGGTCAGCGCATCCGCGAGATCGTGCGCCAGCTTTTCCTGCGCCATGCCCAAGGGCTGGCCATGTCGGGCGTGCTGGACGATCCGCCCTTGGACGATGTGAACATGCAGACCCGCCGCATCGAACGATTCTGGAGCGAGCAGATCCGTTATATCTATTGACGGCATGCCCGGCGCGGCACCGAAGCCGCGCCGGGGCGGACCTTACCAATGGCCGGTATTTTCCATGCTGGCCCAGGGCTCTTGCGGGGGCAGGTGTTCGCCCTCTTGCAGCAGTTCGATCGAGATATTGTCGGGGCTGCGGACAAAGGCCATGTGTCCGTCGCGCGGCGGTCGGTTGATGGTGACGCCCGCATCCATCAGGCGCTGGCACATCTCGTAGATATTGCCGACCCGATAGGCGAGATGGCCGAAATGGCGGCTGTCCGATGGCAGCCCCTCGTCGCCGTCCCAGTTATGGGTCAGTTCGACCGGGCATTCCGGCTGGCCGGGCGGGGCCATGAAGACCAAAGTGAAGCGGCCCTTTTCATTGTCGACGCGGCGCGTCTCTTCCAGGCCCAGCAGGCGGAAGAAGGCCATCGTCTTGTCCAGATCCTTCACGCGGACCATCGTGTGCAGATAGCGGATGTTCATGGGGACTCCTGTTCTTGCGCGCAGAGGCTGGCATGGCGCGCCGCCGGGTTCAACGCCGAGCAGGGCCGGAGGTTGCCGCAGGCCGCATCTTGACTTAGGACGAGGGCCATCGCGACCGCCCGAAGGGCGATTCATCACGACCGCCTGAGAGGATCCTGCGCTATGCCCCTGACACACGAACAGCAGGCCGAGATCGAATCCGAACGCGCCACGCCGCGCCAGACGCTGCGGGCGGTGTCGCCGGGGATGGAGGCGCGCCTTTACACCGCCCATCCAGTGCTGGATCACGGCTTCGTCCGGGTCATCGACTATATGGGCGACGACGCGGCGATCTGTCAGGCGGCGCGGGTCAGCTACGGCAAGGGCACGCGATCGGTCCAGAACGACGAGGGGCTGATCCGCTACCTGATGCGGCACTGGCATTCGACCCCGTTCGAGATGTGCGAGGTCAAGTTCCACGTCAAGCTGCCCGTGTTCGTCGCGCGCCAGTGGATCCGCCACCGCACCGCGAACGTGAACGAATATTCGGCCCGCTATTCGATCCTCGACCGCGAATTCTACATTCCGCGCGCCGAGCACTTGGCCGCCCAATCGACCCAGAACAACCAGGGCCGCGGCGAGGTTCTTCAGGGTGCCGAGGCCGAGCGTGTTCTTGATCTGCTGCGCGAGGATGCGATGCGCAGCTATGATCACTACGAATCGATGCTGAGCCAGGACGGCCAGAAGGGGCTGGCGCGCGAATTGGCGCGCATGAACCTGCCCGCCAACATCTACACCCAGTGGTACTGGAAGGTGGATCTGCACAACCTGCTGCATTTCCTGCGGCTTCGCGCCGATTCCCACGCGCAGTACGAAATCCGGGCCTATGCCGACCTGATGTGCGACATCGTGGCCGATTGGGTCCCGGCGGCCTTTGCGGCCTTCCGCGATTACCGGATGGATGCGGTCAGCCTGTCGGCGCAGGGCGCCGAGGCGTTGCGTCGGCGGTTGGCGGGGCAGGTCGTGACGCAGGAGAATTCCGGCATGGGCGCGCGCGAATGGCGCGAATTCGTCGAGGCCTGGGGCGAGTGATCAGCGCTCGAGCACCAGCAGGTTGCCCTCGAAACTGACACGCGCGAAGCGGCGCAGATAGGTCATGCCCAGCAGCGATACGCCCAGATCGCTGTTCAGAACCACCGCGCGCACATCGCGGTCGATGATGTCGCCGATGGCGAATTCGCGGATCGTGACGGGCGCGGTCGGCACCTGCCCGTTCGCGGTGACGGCAAGACCCGTATAGGTCAGCCGGTCCGGGTCCAGCCCGATCCGTCGTGCATCGCCCGGCGCCAGCGCCACGCTGGTTGCGCCGGTATCGACGACGAACTCGACCTCGACCCCGTTCAGCAGGGCGCGGATGTGGAAATGGCCGCTGCGTCCGGCGGGAACCTCGATCCGGTTGCCCTCGAAAACCTGCTGTTGCGGCTGGTTCCGGGTCATCCACCAATCGGCCGCGACGGCGAGGCCTGCAAAGATCACCAGCCACAGGATCAGCTGACGCAGCGCACGCCCGCCCCGGCCCGACAGTTCGAAAAGCATCGCGCCCCCGATCACCACCAGAAGCAGCGTCAGATAGGCCAGCCGGGCGATTTCGTCCGCCGGCATCAGACCAGTCCCGCCCCGATCAGCCCGTCGATGACGAACTGCACCGACAAGGCCGCCAGCAGCATCCCCAGAAGCCGTGTCACGACCATCGTGCCGGTCCGGCCAAGCGCGCGCGCCAGCGGTGTGGCCAGCACGAAAAGCAGCATCGCGATGCCCAGCACCGCCAGCATCATCACGTTGATCATCACCACATGACCGACGCCCTGACCCTCGCCGACCAGCAGGATCATCGTGGCCAGCGCGCCGGGCCCGGCCAGAAGCGGCATGGCCAGTGGAAAGACCGAAGGGTCCTGGCCGGGCGCGTCGGCCTCGGCCTGACCTTCGCGGCGCTCGGTCCGACGCTCGAACAGCATGTCGAGCGCGGTCAGGAACAGAAGCAGCCCCCCCGCGATTCGGAAGGCAGGCAGAGAGATGCCGATGCCTGTCAGGATCGCCTCGCCCACGAGGCCGAAGATCATCAGCAGGATCGCCGCCACGACCAGCGCCCGCAGGCCGATCCGGCGGCGTTCAGCGGCGCTCATGTCCGGGGTCAGCGCAATGAAGATCGGCGCCAGCCCGACGGGGTCGATGACCACGAAAAGCGTCACGAAAGCGGTGATGTAGGTGGCCATGTCCATGCGCCCTTATCGCCGGTTCGCCGCGCCGTGCCAAGCCGCCCCGCCTGCGACCGGCTGCCCCCGCATCCGGCATCGCATCCAAAATGCCGCCCCCGGTTCACGGGAAAGGGCTTTGCAATCCGCGCGCCAAGAAACTAAATCTGGGGCGCGGGCGGTCGGGCCGCCTGCAGAGGGAGTTTCTCATGTTGAACAATATCGGCCTTCCCGGCCTTCTTCTGATCGCGGTAGTCGTGCTGGTGCTGTTCGGGCGCGGCAAGATCTCGTCGCTGATGGGCGAGGTCGGCAAGGGCATCACCGCCTTCAAGCGGGGCGTCAAGGACAGCTCTGACGAGGTCGAGGGCGCTTCGAAAGAGGCGACGCGCGATCTGCCGGGTGCCGCTCCCGGAGACCGTGCGCGCGACGTGACGCCGGGGACCACCCCGTCGCAGGGTTCCGAACGCAACTGATCCGCGAAAGGCGCGTCCCATGCTGGACATCGGCTGGACCGAACTGCTGTTGATCGGCGTCGTGGCGCTGATCGTGGTCGGTCCCAAGGATCTGCCGCACCTGTTTCATTCGCTTGGCCGGGTCACGGGCAAGCTGCGCGGCATGGCGCGCGAGTTCAGCTCGGCCATGGAGGATGCCGCCAAGGGCTCGGGCCTGGACGAGGCGGCGGGTACGCTGCGCGACATGAAGTCGCTGACCTCGAAGAAGGCGCTTGGCCTCGACGCGCTGGATCGCGCCACCGAGCGTTTCGAGAAATGGGAGCCGGGCCGCCCCGCGCGCCATCAGGACGCGCCGAAGCCGGATCCGGCGGCCCCCGCGCCCGGAGCCACGGCTTCGACGCCGGTTTCGGCGTCTGCCGAGCTTTCTGCCCCGGTCGCGCCCCCGGTCGATCCGGCGCCGCAGAATCAGGGGCGCAGGCTGCATGCCGTTCGCCGCTCTGACATGAAAGATCAGTGACTTGGCCGCAAATACTCCGCAGGACGACGACATCGATGACAGCTCTGCCCCGCTGATCGAGCATCTGGCCGAGCTTCGGACCCGCATCATCTGGTCGCTGGTGGCTTTCATCGCCGCGATGGTGCTCTGCTATACGGTCTGGAATCCGATCTACAACTTCCTGACCCGCCCGATCTGTTCCGCGCTGGAGGATCGCAGCCAGGAATGCGGGCTGATCCTTCTGAAGCTGCAAGAGGGTTTCTTTGTCGCCATCCGCATCTCGTTGCTGGGGGGCTTCGTGCTGGCCTTTCCGGTCATCGCCTACCAGATGTGGCGCTTCGTGGCGCCGGGCCTCTACCGCAATGAGAAACGGGCCTTCCTGCCGTTCCTGATCGCCTCGCCGGTGATGTTCTTCCTGGGCGCTGCCTTCGCCTATTACATCATCCTGCCAATGGCTTACGCGTTCTTCCTTGGATTTCAGCAGGGGCCGCTGCAATTGCCGGACGATCCGGCGGGGGTGGCTGAGGGCGCCACCAATATGGCGGCCATCGTGTTCCAGGGGTCGGTCGATGAATATCTGTCGCTGACGACCAAGTTCATTCTGGCTTTCGGCCTGTCCTTCCAGTTGCCTGTCCTGCTGACGCTGATGGGGCGGGCGGGGCTGGTCTCGGCTGCGGGTCTGGCCAGCGCGCGTCGCTATGCCGTTCTGGCGATCCTGGTCCTGGCCGCGCTGGCGACGCCGCCCGACGTGATCTCGCAGGTGGTGCTGTTCACGGTGGTCTACGGGCTTTACGAGGTCTCGATCCAGCTGGTCCGCCGCATCGAGAAGCGCCGCGAGGCCGAATTGCGTGCCCAGGGGCTGTGGGTCGAGGACGAGCCGTGAGCCGGGCGTCGCTGGACCGCATCGCTTCCGCGCTGGAGCGTCTGGCCCCGCCGCCGGTGCCTCTGCCCGATCTGACGGGCGCCGATGCCTATGTCTGGCACCCCGATCCCGACCGGCTTGAGCCTGTGGCGCGGGTGGACCGCGTTCCCCTGACGCAGCTCATCGGCATCGACCGGTCGCGCGACACGCTGTTGGCCAACACGCTGCAATTCGCGCGCGGTCATGGCGCGAACAACGCGCTGCTCTGGGGCGCGCGGGGGATGGGGAAATCCTCGCTGGTCAAGGCCGTCCATGCCGAGGCCGTGGCCCAGGGCCTGCCGCTGATCCTGGTCGAGATCGCGCGCGACGACCTGTCCTCGGTCAGTCGCCTGCTGGCGGTTCTGGGGGCGGCCCCGCAGCATCGGTTCCTGCTGTTTGCCGATGACCTGTCCTTTGGCCATGACGACGCGCAATACAAGTCGCTCAAGGCGGTGCTTGATGGCGGGATCAGCGGGCGGCCTGCGAATGTGATCCTTTATGCGACCTCGAACCGGCGCCACCTGATGCCGCGCGACATGATCGACAATGAACGCGCCAGCGCCATCCATCCCGGCGAGGCGGTCGAGGAAAAGGTCTCGCTGTCGGATCGTTTCGGGCTGTGGCTGGGCTTTCATCCCTGCGATCAGGACCAGTTCCTGGCCATGATCCAGGGCTATTGCGACGCCGCCGGGCTGCTCATCGACCCCGCCACCCTGCGGGCCGAGGCGATCGAGTGGCAGGCCACGCGCGGCGCACGATCCGGGCGGGTTGCCTGGCAATTCTTCTGCGATCTGGCGGGCCGTCATGGCCTGTCGCCCTGACCGCGCATTTCGCTTGCTTGCTCAGGCCCTTGCGGGTTTCATGCGGCCATGAGCGAGCGTGGCGCCCTGCATGTCCTGACCGGAACCCGCATCCGCGAGCGGCGCCTTGCCCTGTCGCGCAGGCAGGCCGAGGTCGCGCGCGCGGTGGGCATCTCGCCGGCCTATCTGAACCTGATCGAACATAACCGTCGCCCGGTCACGCCGGAATTGCTGGCCAAGCTGGCGACGGAATTGCAGGTGCCGCCCGACGAACTGTCCGAGGGCCGCGAAGAGGCGCGCATCGCCGCCCTGCGCGAGGCCGCCGCGCATCCCTCGTCGCAGGGCGTCTCGCCGGAGCTCGATCAGGCCGCCGAGTTCCTGGCCCGCTTTCCGGGCTGGTCGGCGCTGCTCTTGGCGCAGAGCCGCCGCGCCGTCGCGATGGAGCGTCAGCTGATCGACCTGTCGGACCGCATGACGCACGACCCCTATCTGCTGGCGGCGCTGCACGAGGTCCTGTCGGCGGTGACGTCCCTGCGCTCGACCGCCTCGATCCTGGTCGAAGAGGACGAGATCGCGCCCGAATGGCGGATGCGCTTTCACGCCAATCTGGCCGAGGACAGCCAGCGCCTGTCCGTCACCGCGCAGGAACTGGTCCGCTATGTGGACAGTTTCGAGGCCGAAGGCACGCCCCTGACCCCGCAGGAAGAGGTCGAGGCCTGGCTGGATGCGGGCGCCGCCGATCCCGACGGCGCGGCGGAACTGGCCTCGGACGCGGCGCGCGCGCTGGCCGCGCGGATCGCGCGCGAGATGCTGGCCGACCGGATCGAGCTGCCCGATGCGCGTCTGGCGGCCGTGCTGAACGCCACCCGGGCGCGCGATCCGCTGCTTCTGGCGGGCGATATGGGCTTGCCGCTGGATCTGGTCATGCGGCGGCTGGCGATGCTGCGCCCTGCGGGCTACGAGGGTGCCGGGCTGGTTATATGCGACGGCTCGGGGGCGCTGACGCTGCGCCGCGCGGCGCCCGGTTTCCCCTTGCCGCGACCGGGGGATGCCTGCCCGCTCTGGCCGCTTTATCTGGCGCTGGCCATGCCGCAGACGGCCATCGCCCGCCATATCGTGACGCCCGAGGGGCGGCTGTTCCGCTCGCTCAGCTTTGCGACGCGCAGTCAACCCCTTGGGCTGGACGGGCCGGTGCTGCTGCGCGGTCACATGCTGCTGTTGCCTGCCGAGGGGCCAGCGCCTGCCGATGCGCTGATGGTGGGGCCGGCCTGCCGGATCTGTCCGCGCACCGAATGCCCCGCCCGGCGCGAGCCCTCGATCCTGGCGCCGCTGCCCGGCCGCCAGCCCCGCGCGCCCTCCCGCTCCCGCGGCTGAGACCACGCGGGCTTTGACACCGGGGCGCTTTCCGGACCATTATCACACCGCGTTGAGGGGGAGGCGCCGGATGCCCATGGACATCCTGATGATCGAGGATGAGCCCAACATCGCCGAGGCGGTGCGCTTCATCCTGACCCGCGAGGGGTGGCAGATCGGGCTGCATGACGACGGCGCGGGCGGGATCGAGGCGATCACCCGGCAGCGCCCGCGTCTGGTGATCCTGGACCTGATGCTGCCCAACCGCTCGGGGGCCGAGATCCTCGGCGATCTGCGCGCCGCCGATGACCCCGACCTTGCCGCGACCCCGGTCCTGATGCTGACCGCGCGCGGCGAGACGGCCGAGGCCGGGCAACAGGCCGACGCGGTTCTGGCCAAGCCCTTCGCCAATGACGAACTGCGCGCCATCGTGCGCCAGATGCTGGGATGAGACCGGCGCGGGGCATCGCGCCGGGCGGTGCGGCCCTGCCGCGCGAAGGACAAGCCCATGCCTGAAAAGCCCCTGTTTCTGGAACGCGCCTCGTTTCACCGCCGTCGGCTGGGCGACGCGGCGCGCGTGCTGCCGGTGCTGTCGGTGGTTCTGGTGCTGCTGCCGGTCTGGTGGGCGCCTGCGCTGGTTAGTTTCGCGGGCGGGGTCCTGTGGTTCTTTCTGCTCTGGGCGGGGCTGATCCTGGCGGTCTGGGCGCTGCACCGCGCGCTGCTGCGGGCCGAGGCCGCGACCGTCCGCGCCAGCGAGGCCGTCGCCGCGGGCCAGAACCAGCCCGAGGCCAGGCCGCAGGCCCGCCTGGCTGACGGGAATGCCCCCCGGAGCCCGGAGGACCGCCCGAATGCCCTTTGAGACGCTGCTGGCGATCTGCCTTGCCTATGTCGTCCTGATGTTCGTCGTGGCCTTTGCCGCCGACCGGGCGGCCGCGCGCGGCCATGTGCGCTGGCTGGATCACCCGCTGGTCTATACGCTGTCGCTGTCGGTCTATTGCTCGGCCTGGACCTTCTATGGCGCGGTGGGCTACGCCTCGCGGTCCGGGCTGGAATTCCTGACCATCTATCTGGGGCCGACGCTGGTCTTCACCTGCGCGTGGTGGGGCCTCAGGCGGCTGGTCCGGGTGGCGCGGATGCACCATGTCACCTCGGTCGCGGATCTGGTCTCGGCCCGGTTCGGCAAGTCGAACAAGCTGGCCGCGCTGGTGACGCTGATCGCGGTCATCGCCTCGACCCCCTATATCGCGCTGCAGCTGAAATCGGTCAGCCTGTCCTTCGAGGTCTTCGCCACCGACACGCCCGAGGCGCCGATCATCAACGGTGCCACGCTTGGCGGCACGGCGGGCTGGGTCGCGGCCGGTCTGGCGCTGTTCACGATCCTCTTCGGCACCCGCAATCTGGCCGCCGATGAACGCCATCACGGCGTCGTCACCGCCATTGCGCTTGAGGCTATCGTCAAGCTGCTGGCGTTCATGGCGCTTGGCATTTTCGTGGTCTGGGGTCTGGCGGACGGCCCCGCCGACATCATGGCCCGCATCGCCCGCGCCGCCGAGGCCCCCGAGAATGCCGAGGGCTGGCTGTTGCGCGCCGACCGCTGGACGGCGTTGAACATCGTGGCGGCGGCGGCAATCCTGACCCTGCCGCGCATGTTTCAGGTGATGGTCGTCGAGGCCGCCGACGAGGAACGCCTGACCGTCGCGGGCTGGGCCTTTCCGGCCTATCTGTTCGCCATGTCGCTGTTCGTCATGCCCATCGCCGTGATGGGGCGCGAGCTTCTGCCGGCGGGCGCGAACCCGGACCTCTATGTCCTGACCCTGCCCGCGTCTCAGGGGCAGGACATGCTGGCGATGCTGGTCTTTCTGGGCGGGTTCTCGGCGGCGACCTCGATGGTGGTGGTCTGCGCCATCGCTGTCGCCACGATGGTCTCGAACCATTGGCTGGTGCCGTTGTGGCTGTTGATGCGGAAAACCCCCGAGGGCGAGGCGACCGATCTGCGCGGCTTCGTCCTCAACGCCCGCCGGATCGCCATTCTGGCTGTCGTCGCGGCGGGGTGGGTCTATCATCAGGCCTCGGAAGGTTCGGCCGCGCTGGCGGCGATGGGGTTGGTCGCTTTTGTCGGCATGGCACAGGTTCTGCCCGCGATGATCGGCGGGCTTTTGTGGCGGGGCGCCAACCGCAAGGGCGCCTATGCCGGGATCGGCACGGGCTTCGTTCTGTGGATGGCGCTGATCTTCCTGCCCTCGATCGGGCTGGGGGGCGATCTGCCGGTGCCCGGCGGGATGGACCCCTGGGCGATGGCGGTGTTCCTGTCGCTTTCGGCCAATACGCTGGCCTTCATCGCCGTGTCGATCTTTGGCTTCCCCGATCCGGTCGAGCGACTGCAGGGCCTCAGTTTCGTCTCTGCGGTCGAGCCGATCCGCCACAGCCGCATGATGCGCTCGGACGACCGGGCCGAACCGCTGCTGGCCATGGCGCGCCGGGTCTGGGGCCCCGAGGAGGCCCTGCGCTACTTCCAGGCCGAGGCCCAAGCGCAGGGGAAGTCCGGCTATCTGCCCGACCTGACCCCACGTTTCCTGACGCGGCTGGAACGTCGCCTGGGCGGCTCGATCGGGTCGGCCACGGCGCATGCGATGATCGACCGCGTGGCGGGGGGCGTGGCGCTGACGGTCTCGGACCTTTTGCAGGTCGCCGACGAGGCGCAGCGCGCCAAGGAAGAGACGCAGCGTCTGGAAAGCGCGCGTGCCGAGCTGGCCGTCACCGCCCGCCAGCTGCGCGAGGCCAATGACAAGCTGACCGCGCTGTCGGTGCAGAAGGACGCGTTTCTCAGCCAGATCAGCCACGAATTGCGCACGCCCATGACTTCGGTCCGGGCCTTCTCGGAAATTCTCAAGGACCCCAGCCTGACACCCGACGAACGCGCCCGTTTCGCCGGAATCATCCATGACGAAGCCGGACGGCTGACGCGCCTTCTGGACGATCTGCTGGACCTGTCGGTTCTGGAAAGCGGGCGGGCGCAGCTGTCGATCTCGGTCGCCAATCTGCACGACCTCATCAACCGCGCGCTCAGCGCCGCCTCGGCCACCCGCCCCGAGCGCAGCTTCCTGATCGACCGCGACATGAGCAGCGAGCATCTGGGCATCATCACCGACGCCGACCGTCTGCTGCAGGTGTTGATCAACGTCATCTCGAATGCGCGAAAATACTGCGATTCGGCGCGGCCCTTGTTGATCCTGCGGGTCCAGAACCTCGAATCCGATGGCACGATCATCGACATCATCGACAATGGCAGCGGCATCGACAGCGCCCGCCAGTCGCTGATCTTCGAGAAATTCGCCCGCCTGAACGATCCCGCACGGGCGGGCGGGGCGGGTCTGGGCCTCGCCATCTGCCGCGAGATCATGGCCGCGCTTGGCGGAGACATCTCGTATCTGCCGGGGCAGGGGGGCGCGGCCTTCAGGATCAGGCTGCCAAAACGACCCCCGGTCGGGGCTTCGGCAGCAGGAAGCTCGGCGGCGTAAACGCTTTCTAAACCCCTGGCGTGCAATCTGGCCCGGATGAAAGGGGATTCGGGGCGCGATGACGATCCAGCACGATGACAGCGACCGCGATCAGGCGCAGGCCTCGCCACCGGGCGCGATGCCGGGGGTGCTGCGGCGAATGCTTGCGGCGCGGCACCGGATGGAACGCGATCAGGGCAAGCCACCGAATCTGCCCAAGGCCGCGCCCGTCACGCCCGCCCGCGCGGCGGCGACGGCTTGCGGGCGGGTGGCGGACCGGCTCTATGGTCTGGCGGTGCGCCCCCTCGCGGTCGAGCCGGGGGCGATGACGCTGGCGGAATTGCCGGAATTGCTGCCGGAACGCGCGCTGCTGGCGGTGCTGCAAGGGCCGGGCGATTGCATCGGCACGCTGGCCCTCTGCCCCGAGGTCGTCGCCGCGCTGGTCGAGATTCAGGCGCTTGGCCGCGTGACCGCGCGCCCTGTCGAACGCCGCCGTCCCACCCGCAGCGAGTCGATGCTGTGCACCGATTTCGTCGATGCGCTGATGGCCGAGCTGCAATCCGCGCTCCAGGGGTTGCCGGGCTTTGCGCACGTCCCGCGGATGCGATTCGCCACCGCGCTGGACGATCCGCGCCCGCTGTCGCTGATGCTCGAGGACAGGCCGTTTCGCAGCATCGCCTTCCACCTTTCGCTTGGCGGCACCGAGACCCGGGAGGGACGGATGCTGCTGGTCATGCCCCAAGACGAGGATGCCGTTCCCGAACCCGTGCCGGAACGCATGGTCGAACGCGTGGCCGCGCCTGCCGAGCCTACTCCGCCCTCGGCCGAGACCATGCCCGACATCCCGGTCGATCTGGTGGGTATTCTGTGCCGCCGCACCGTGACGCTTGGCGAATTGCGGGGCTTGGGCGCGGGCAAGCTGCTGCATCTGCCGCGTGTGCGGCTGGCCGATGCGCGGGTCGAGACGTTGCAGGGCCAGCTGGTCGCCAGCGGCAAGTTCGGCGAATACGAGGGCTGCCACGCGATCCGCCTTCAGGACCCCGATGCCCCCGCCGCCGAGGGTGAAGCGGCCTCTGCCGATGCTGCGCCCCCCCTGTCCGGCGCGCTCGGCCTGCCGCCGATGACGGCCGAGGGGGCCGAGTTCAGCGACGACCCGTTTCGCCCGGAACTGGCCCCTGCGATCCCCATCACGCTCTCCGTCGGGCGCGTGGTCGGGTGACGCACCGGGCTGCGCCGCGCTTTTTCCTTGAATTCCTGCCGCTCCGGACGCATTTAACGTCCGTCCCGAATCCTGCGGGGCGACTTTTACGGAGTGAACATGGCCAAGGAAGAAATGCTCGAATTCCCCGGCGTCGTGAAGGAACTCCTGCCCAATGCGACATTCCGGGTCGAGCTTGAGAACGGCCATGAGATCATCGCGCATATGGCAGGCAAGATGCGCAAGAACCGAATCCGGGTTCTGGCAGGCGACAAGGTCCAGGTGGAAATGAACACCTATGACCTCTCCAAGGGGCGGATCAATTATCGCTTCAAGTGAGACGGGCAGCGCCGCCCTGCACGGGGCCGTGATGCCGGTCAAGGACCGCCCGAGGCTGATCCTGGGATCGGCCAGCCCGAGGCGGCTGGAATTGCTGGGCCAGATCGGGATCGTTCCCGACGCGCTGCGCCCGGCCGATATCGACGAAACCCCGTATCCGGGCGAGGCACCGCGCGAATACGTGCGGCGGATGGCGCTTGAAAAGGCCGAGGCGCTTGCGCTTGCGGCTGACGAGGCGGTTCTTTGTGCCGACACGACCGTTTCGGTCGGGCGGCGCATTCTTGGCAAGCCCACCGACCGGGCCGAGGCCGGGACGTTCATGCGGCTCATGTCAGGGCGCCGGCATCTGGTCCTGACCGCCATCGCGCTGCGTCATGCGGGCCGCACCCGTCTGCGTCTGGTCGAGACCAAGGTTCGGATGCGTCCCATCGAGCCTGCCGCGCTTGAAAATTACCTTGATATCGGGGATTGGCAGGGCAAGGCGGGCGGCTATGCCATCCAGGGCGCGGCCGCAGCCTTCATTCCCTGGATCCAGGGCTCGTTTTCCGCCGTCGTCGGCCTGCCGCTTTCCGAGACGGCGACGCTGCTGGCCTCGGTCGGCATCCATCCGACACCGAAAGGACGTGACGCATGAAGGGCAGACAGGTCGTTCTGGGAACGCTTTTCGGTCAGGAGGCCGCAGCCCTGGTCGAGGATGGTGTGCTGGTCGATCTGCTGCCCTCGGCCGAGGCGCTGACGACGCTTGCGCCGGGTGCGATCTGTCGCGGCGTGACGGACCGGCTGATGAAGGGGCAGGGCGGCGCCTTTCTGCGCCTGCCCGACGGCCAGACCGGCTACCTGCGGGACCGCAAGGGGCTGGGCGAAGGCAAGCCGGTTCTGGTTCAGGTGACTGGCGTGGCCGAGCCGGGCAAGGCCGTGCCGCTGACCTCGCGGCTGATCTATCGCGGTCGGCTTGTGCTGGTGACGCCGGGCGCGCCCGGCGTTAACGTCTCGCGCCGCGTCCGAGACCCCGAGATCCGCGACGCGCTGCAGGCCCTGGGCGAGACGGCGCGGGGCGCGCGCGATCACGGGTTGATCCTGCGCGGCATCGCCGCCGAAGCCGAGCCCGACGAGGTCGCCGCCGAGATCGTCGAGCTGCTGGACCTCGCCGATCAGATCGGCGCCGAGGCCTCGGGCCCCCCCGAGTTGCTGCTGGACGCGCCGGGCGCGCATGAGCAGGCCTGGCTGGATTGGGGTGATCCGGCCCCTGACGCCATCGAAGAGGGCGAGGACAGCTTCGAACGATGCGGTGTCCTTGATGCCGTGGACGCGCTGCTGTCGCCGCGTGTTGTGCTGGGCGGGGGGGCGGATGCCTGGATCGAACAGACCCGCGCGCTGGTCGCGATCGACGTGAACACCGGCGCCGACAACAGCCCCGCAGCCTCGCTCAAGGCCAATATCGCGCTGGCCCGCGACCTGCCCCGGCAGCTGCGACTGCGGGGGATGGGCGGGCAGATCGTGATCGATTTCGCGCCCATGCCCAAGCGCGACCGCGGCACGCTGGAACAGGTGTTGCAGGCCGCGTTCCGCAGCACGGGCGCCGAGGTGACGCTGACCGGCTGGACCGCGATGGGCCTGTTCGAGATGAACCGCAAGCGTGACCGCGTGCCCCTGCGCCGTCTGGCCGAGGCCGTGGCGCACTGATGGCCTGTGCGATCTGCGCCCGCCCGGTCGATCCTCGCTATCGTCCGTTCTGTTCGAAACGCTGCGCCGACATCGATCTGGCAAAGTGGCTGCGCGGCGATTACGTCGTTCCCGGTGAGCCGGTCGAGGATCTGCCGCCACGCGACGAGGAACCTGCGCCGCGCGATTGAAAAAATTGCGATTGGGTCTGGACAGCGCCCTCGGTGCTTCGTAAACACCGCTCACCCGACGCCAAGCAGCGTCGCAAGGGTGCCCGGATAGCTCAGTTGGTAGAGCAGCGGATTGAAAATCCGCGTGTCGGCGGTTCAAATCCGTCTCCGGGCACCATCTTACAAACCCTCGATTTCAGGTCAGTTTTCGCGGTCGGTCGCGGCGCGTTCTGCAGCCCATGCACCTGCCGCCTCGACCGCCACCGGCGAGGCCGTGGGCAGGACGCCCAGATAGCTGTCGGTCTGTTCGGGACGCGGCCGTGTGCCTTGCATCAGCCGATAAAGCGCATAGCCCGCAATGGCGGCGAAGAAGGCGGCCAGAACCGGCCAGAAGGCGGTCGGCCCCAGCCCTTCCATCGCCCAGCCCGTCACCATCGGACCGACGATGGCCCCCAGCCCGAAGGTGAAGACCAGCCCGCCCGAGGCCGCCGGCATGTCCTCGACCGAAAGGGCGTCGTTCGTATAGGCCAGAAACAGCGCGTAGAGTGGCGTGGTCACGCCTCCGGCCAGGAAGGCTGCCGTCAGCAGCGGCGCCATCCCGTCGCCCGCCATCCAGCCCCGAAGGCAGGCCGCCGCCCCCGCCAGCGCCGCGCCGAGGATCAGCTTGCGCCGGTCGATCCGGTCAGAAAGCCAGCCGATCGGGTATTGCAGCACCAGCGCGCCCGCGAACAGGGTCGCCACGAACAGGGCGATCTGGCTGGCGCTCATGCCGATCTGGGTGCCGAAGACCGCCGACATGCCCGACTGGGTCGCATAGGCGCCGCCTAACAGGAAGATCCCCACCGTGCCGAGTGGCGAGGCCGACAGCAGCGCCCGCAGCGACATGGGCCTTGCGACCTCGGCCACGGGGGCGGGCATGACCGACAGAAGGATCGGCGCGAACGAGATCGAGACCAGGATCGAGGCGCCGATGAACAGCGCCGGACCCGCCGCGTCACCCAAGGTCAGCAGGCCCTGCGCCCCGATGATGCCAAGCGTCTGCGCGATCATGTAGGCCGACAGGACCTTGCCCCGCGTCTCGTTGGTCGAGGCCGCATTCAGCCAGCTTTCCGCCGCGACATAGACGCCCGACATGCAGAAGCCCACGAGCACCCGCAGAAGCGTCCAGGCCCAAGGTTCGGTCAGCAGCGGAAAGGCGATCAAGGCCGCCGACATAAAGCTGCCGAGCGCGGCGAAGACGCGGACATGGCCGACCCGGCGGATCATCACCGGCGTCAGCCGCGCCCCCGACAGGAAGCCGAGGAAATAGCCCGAAGTGATGACCGCCAATGCGACCGACGAAAAGCCCTCGATCCCGCCGCGCAGGCCGATCAGCGTGAAATGCATGCCGTTGCCCAGCATGATCAGCACGATCCCCAGCAACAGCGCCCAGATTCCGGCCAGGACAACCACCATATCGCCACCCCTTCCGGTCATGCGTCATGGGTGCATGTGGACATGAAAGCGGTGCGAAATGTGGCTGTTCAGCGTCACGCCGTGGCTGATTTGCGACACGGGCCGTCGCCGGGAGCGGTTGTCGCGTCGCTCAGTCCTTGGCGGTCTTGGTCTGGATCGAGTGGAAGGCCTCGAACTGCGGCGCACCGGCATGCAGCTTGCGCGTCTCGCCCGCATTCGCATGGGCCGCGCGGAACTGGTCGGATCGCGTCCAGGCGCGGAAGGCGTCCTCGTCGCGCCAGACCGTGTGCGAGGCATAGAGCCTGTGGCCGTCGCTTTCGGGGCCCTTGAGCATGTTGAACTCGACGAAGCCGTCCATCTCGTGCAGGCGGCTGTCACGGTTCAGCCAGAGAGCCTCGAATTCCTCGGCATTCTCCAGGGGGACGGTGAAACGATTCATCGCAAGAAACATCTTTGGCTCCTGACCTTGGGGTGGTGCTGTGTGCGGGATGGCTGGCGATCGCTGGCGCGGCACCCTTGCGCGGGGATCGGGCCGGGTCAAGGGCGCCCCTTGTCGCTGCCCGCGCCGCACCCTAGGCTGGCCGACATGAGCACGGGACCCCGGATCGAGATCCATTACTGCACCGGCTGCAACTGGTTGTTGCGGGCAGGCTGGATCGCGCAGGAATTGCTGCAGACCTTCGGCACCGATCTGGCCGAGGTCGCGCTGGTGCCGGGGCAGGGCGGCATCTACCGGATCACGGTCGATGGCCAGGTGATCTGGGACCGCAAGGCGGATGGCGGCTTTCCGGGTGCGGCCGAGATCAAGCAGCGCCTGCGCGATGTGATCGCGCCGGGGCGCGATCTGGGTCACGTGGACCGCTAGCGCCTAGAGGCTGTTGTAAAGCGCCAGATCCTCGGCCATCGCGGCGCGCAGGGATGCCTCGTCCTCGGGGGTCAGGCGGACATCGACACTGGGCGGGACGTTGATGCGCGGCAATTCGATCATGCAATCCAGCCGCGTTTCCAGAAAGTCGATGAAGGCGTCGATCCGGTCATAGCGGAAGATCCGGTCCGCCCGGTTCGGGCCGTTCGTCAGGAACTCGGCCTGGCTGCCGATGCCCAGGGCCGCACGCCCGCCCGACGCGACATAGCGGCGCGCGAAATCGGCGAAGCTGACGCCCTCCATCGGGTGGGTCGGGTCGTCGCTGTCGTCGCGCAGCTTGAAGCGGTACCAGCTGCGAAGCCAGTCCAGCGGCTCGCGCATCAGGGCGACGGTGGTGAAGTCTTCGCCGGTCTGCTCGGTCAGCCAGGGGCCCAGATGGCGGTGATAGCTGGCGATACCGGTATGTTTCAGCGCCTCGGGGCGTTGCAGCGAGGCCGATGCCAGCGGTTCCAGCGCCATCTCGATCGCGGTCGATCCCGTCTTGGGCGTTGCCAGAAAGACCAGTCGCTTTTCCCAGAAGATCAACATGCTTGCCGTCATTTCCGTCGTGAAGGGTTTTCCCGACGGGGAATAACGCGCCGCCGGTGGCCTGTAAACGGTTTGTTAACCGATCGGGAGCGATCCTTCGGGCGGGCGAATCGACTTCCTGCGACGGGACGCTTGAAACCGGGACGGAACTGGTCCAATTATGGTGAACAAGACATGAACATCCGGCTGGTCCTGCGATTGCCCCGCCGGGAGGGCTGTGGAATAACAGGGTAACGACATGGCACAGGCGAGCATTTTCGACATGAGTGACAAGCGCAGCGCGGACAAGCAGAAGGCGCTCGACAGCGCCCTGGCGCAGATCGAACGGCAGTTCGGCAAGGGCTCGATCATGAAGCTGGGCAAGGACAACCCGGTGGCCGAGATCGAGGCGACATCGACGGGGTCTCTGGGTCTGGACATCGCGCTTGGCATCGGCGGGCTGCCCAAGGGGCGGATCATCGAGATCTTCGGGCCGGAAAGCTCGGGCAAGACGACGCTGACGCTGCATGTTGTGGCCGAGGAACAGAAGAAGGGCGGCGTCTGCGCCTTCGTCGATGCGGAACACGCGCTGGACCCGCAATATGCCAAGAAGCTGGGCGTGAATCTGGATGAGCTGCTGATCAGCCAGCCCGACACGGGCGAGCAGGCGCTTGAGATCGTCGATACGCTGGTGCGCTCGGGCGCGGTCAGTCTGGTGGTGGTCGATTCGGTTGCCGCCCTGACGCCCAAATCCGAGATCGAGGGCGATATGGGCGACATGCAGATGGGCAGCCAGGCCCGCCTGATGAGCCAGGCGATGCGGAAGCTGACCGCCAGCATCGGGCGTTCGAACTGCATGGTGATCTTCATCAACCAGATCCGCATGAAGATCGGCGTGATGTTCGGCAACCCCGAGACGACGACGGGCGGCAATGCGCTGAAATTCTACGCCTCGGTCCGTCTGGACATCCGCCGCACCGGCTCGGTCAAGGATCGTGACGAGGTGACGGGGAACACGACGCGGGTGAAGGTCGTCAAGAACAAGGTCGCGCCTCCGTTCCGGCAGGTCGAGTTCGACATCATGTATGGCGAGGGGATCAGCAAGGTCGGTGAACTGATCGACTTGGGCGTCAAGGCCGGCGTGGTCGAGAAATCGGGGGCCTGGTATTCCTATGGCGACGAGCGCATCGGTCAGGGGCGCGAGAACGCCAAGCAGTTCCTGCGCGACCGTCCCGAAGTGGCTCTGGCCATCGAGGACAAGATCCGCGCCAGCCACGGTCTGGAATTCGGGGTCGAGGGCGGCGAGGACGAGGCCCTGACCGAGGACTGATCGCAACCTTGCGGCGCGCGCAGGCAAGCCTGCGCGCAAGACCTTTCTCCCTGTGGCCGGTGCGATGCACCGGCCACAGGGCTGTGTGCGCCTTGCTGGACAGTGCCGCGGGGCGCCGTTAGACCGTTTCCCAAGCCGGCAATGCCGGTCAGACCCGTTTTGCGATGAAGGCCCGCCATGCCCAGTCTGAATGACATCCGCCAAACCTTCCTTGGCTATTTCGAGAAGAACGGCCACCGCGTGGTGGAGAGCAGCCCTCTGGTGCCGCGCAACGACCCCACGCTGATGTTCGCCAATTCCGGCATGGTGCAGTTCAAGAACCTGTTCACCGGTGTCGAGACGCGCGATTACCAGCGCGCGACGACGGCGCAGAAATGCGTTCGCGCGGGCGGCAAGCACAACGATCTGGACAATGTGGGCTATACGGCGCGGCACCACACCTTTTTCGAGATGCTGGGGAATTTCAGCTTCGGCGATTACTTCAAGGACGGCGCGATCCCCTTTGCCTGGGAGCTGCTGACCAAGGAATTCGGCATCCCCAAGGACCGGCTGCTGGTCACGGTCTATCACACCGACGACGAGGCCGTGGAGATCTGGAAGAAGGTCGCGGGCCTCTCGGATGACCGGATCATCCGTATCCCGACCAGTGACAATTTCTGGCAGATGGGCCCGACCGGTCCCTGCGGTCCCTGCACCGAGATCTTCTTTGACCATGGCGACAAGATCTGGGGCGGCCCTCCGGGTTCGGCGGATGAGGATGGCGACCGCTTCATCGAGATCTGGAACCTGGTCTTCATGCAGAACGAGCAGTTCGAGGACGGCTCGATGCGCGCGCTGGACATGCAGTCGATCGATACCGGCATGGGGCTGGAGCGGATCGGCGCGCTGCTGCAGGGCAAGCACGACAATTACGACACCGACCTGATGCGGTCGCTGATCGAGGCCAGCGCCAACGTAACCAGCGCGGACCCGGACGGGCCGGGCAAGGTCCATCACCGGGTGATCGCGGATCACCTGCGCTCGACCAGCTTCCTGATCGCGGATGGGGTGATGCCCAGCAATGAGGGGCGCGGCTATGTGCTGCGCCGGATCATGCGGCGCGCGATGCGCCACGCGCATATGCTGGGTGCGCAGGACCCGGTGATGCACAAACTGGTTCCCGCGCTGGTGCGCCAGATGGGGGCCGCATACCCTGAGCTGACCCGCGCGCAGGCGATGATCGAGGAGACGCTGCGGTCCGAGGAGACGCGGTTCCGCCAGACGCTGGACCGGGGCCTGCGGCTTCTGGACGACGAGCTGGCGAAGCTGCCCGAGGGGGCGGATCTGCCGGGGGAGGCGGCGTTCAAGCTGTACGACACGTTCGGCTTCCCGCTGGACCTGACGCAGGATGCGCTGCGCGAAAAGGGGCGCGCGGTGCAGATCGAGGGCTTCGATGCCGCCATGGCCGAGCAGAAGCGCATGGCGCGCGCGGCCTGGAGCGGGTCGGGCGAGGCGGCGGATGCCAAGGTCTGGTTCGAGCTGGCCGAGAAGCATGGCGCGACCGAGTTCCTCGGCTATGACACCGAGGAGGCCGAGGGTCAGGTCACAGCATTGGTGATCGACGGGGCCGAGGTCGCCGAGGCCGCTGCGGGCGCGAAGGTCGCCATCGTGGTGAACCAGTCGCCCTTCTACGCGGAAAGCGGCGGTCAGGTGGGTGATACCGGGCTGATCCGGACCGAGACGGGTTCGGCGCGCGTTACGGACACGAAGAAGGTTGCGGGCGTGTTCCTGCATCAGGCCGAAGTGACGACGGGCACGATCAGCCGCGGGCAGGGCGCCCAGCTGGTGGTGGATCACGCCCGCCGCGATGCGATCCGCGCGAACCATTCGGCCACGCACCTGCTGCACGAGGCGCTGCGCGGCGCCCTTGGCGAGCATGTCGCGCAGCGGGGCAGCCTGAATGCGCCGGACCGGCTGCGCTTCGATTTCAGCCATAACAGTGCCGTCACGGCCGATGAGATGGCCCGGATCGAGGCCGAGGTGAACGGCTTCATCCGTCAGAACAGCCCCGTAGAGACGCGGATCATGACGCCAGATGATGCTCGTGCGCTTGGGGCGCAGGCGCTCTTTGGCGAGAAATACGGCGACGAGGTGCGCGTCGTGTCGATGGGCGCGAAGCCGGGCAGCGGCAAGGGCGCGGATGGCGCCACCTATTCGCTGGAACTGTGCGGCGGCACGCATGTTGCGCGGACGGGCGATATCGGGGCTTTCGTGCTTCTGGGCGACGGTGCCTCCAGCGCCGGGGTGCGTCGGATCGAGGCGCTGACGGGGCAGGCGGCTCTGGACCATCTGCGGGATGCGGACCGGCGTCTGGGCGAGATCGCCGGTATCCTCAAGGCGCAATCGGCCGATATCGTGAACCGTGTCCGTGCGCTGGCCGATGAGCGCAAGGCGCTGGCCAACGAGGTCGCGCAGTTGAAGCGTCAGCTTGCAATGGGCAGCGGCGGTGGCTCCGAAGCCGAGGAGATCGCGGGCGTCAAGTTCATCGCCCGCCAGGTCGAGGGCGTGGGCGGCAAGGAACTGGGCGCGCTGGTCGACGAGATGAAGGCGGGTCTGGGCAGCGGGGCGGTGCTGGTGCTGGCCGAGGATGGCGGCAAGGCGACCGTCGCGGCAGGGGTGACGGCGGATCTGACCGCGCGGATCAGTGCCGTCGCGCTGGTGCAGGCCGCGACGGCCGCGCTTGGTGGCAAGGGCGGGGGCGGCCGCCCCGACCGGGCACAGGGGGGCGCCCCCTCGCTTGCGGCCGCGGAGACGGCGTTCCAGGACGCGCGCAAGATCATCGAGGACAGCAAATGACGGCTTTGTGGATTGCCCATGTGCATGTGACCGACGCTGACGCCTATGGCCTTTACGCCAAGGCGGCAGGTCCCGCGATTGCCGCGCATGGTGGTGTGTTCCTGGCGCGCGGTGGACGTTATCACGTGCTGGAGGGGGCGGATCGTGCCCGACACGTGGTCGCGCGCTTTCCCTCGCTGGAGGCGGCCGTCGCCTGTTATCACAGCAGTGAGTATCAGGCCGCGCTGGCCCATGCCAAAGGCGCCAGCGAACGCGACCTCGTGATCGTGGAAGAGGTTCCTCCCGCGACGGAATAGGTGAAGTCTTAAGTCTTTCGTGCTAACCCTGTCACGAAAGAGACGTGAAGGGGCAAGGGTATGTGCCGGTGGGCCGCCTATCTGGGCGAACCGATCTTTCTGGAAGACATCGTCAGCAGACCGGCGCATTCGCTGATCCGCCAGAGCCAGGGCGCGATGCGCTGCCACACGCCGGTCAATGCGGACGGTTTCGGGATTGCCTGGTATGGCGAAAGGCCCGAGCCCGGTCTATACCGCGACGTGATGCCCGCCTGGTCGGACCCCAATCTGCGCTCTCTGGTGGGGCAGGTTCGCTCGGGGCTGTTTCTGGCCCATGTGCGCGCCTCGACCGGGACGGCGACCAGCCGCAACAATTGCCACCCCTTCACCGTCGGGCGCTGGAGCTTCATGCATAACGGCCAGTTCGGCGGCTATGACGGCTTTCGCCGCCATGCCGATGTGCTGATCCGCGACGAATTCTATCCCCATCGCAAGGGCGCGACGGACAGCGAGGCGCTGTTCCTGATCGCTCTGGGCGAGGGGCTGGACGACGATCCGCGCGGCGCGATGGAGCGGGCCGTGGGTCGATTGGGGGCACTGGCCCGCCAGCGGGGTGAGGCCCCGCATGTGCGCGCGGCCTGCGCCCTGTCGGACGGCCAGCGGCTTTACGTCCTGCGCTACAGCAGCGACGATCAGGCGCCGTCGCTTTATCACCGCTGGTCAGCGACCCGGCGGGGTTGGGCCGTGGTGTCCGAGCCGCTTGAGACAGACGAGACCGATTGGCAGGAGGTGCCGCCCGGCAGCTTCTGCATATTTGACGGCGATCGGTTCGAGAGCGCGCCCTTTGTCCCGGAAGCGCTGAGCGCCGCGGCCTGATCGGACTATTCGGGCTGGGCCTCAGGCGTGGGGGCCGGTTCGGGCGCGGGTGCCGGGACGGGTGCGACCGGTTCGGGTTCCGCGCGGCGGAAGATCAGCACGTTGTGATAGACGGTGCTGCGCCCGGTCAGCCCGCTGCGCTCTTCGCTCGGCAGGACATCCGCGCGCAGGTAATCCCATCCATCGGCCGCCATGCGGTTCAGTTCCGCCGCCAGAGCCAGAGCATAGCGGTCGGTCGGCGTCTTGGCGTCGCGGGCCTTTTCGCCCTTGGTCGGCGCGGGAATGACGGCATATTCATAGCGCATCGGGCTGTCCTTGTGGTGATGGGCCGGGGAGGGGCGCGATCCATGCCGCGCCCCAGGGTTCACAGACCCAATTTCTGCGCGACGAGGTCGTTCACGGCCGCCGGATTGGCCTTGCCGCCGGTGGCCTTGAGGACCTGACCCACGAACCAGCCCGCCAGCTTGGGATTGGCGCGGGCCTTTTCGACCTGGGCGGGATTGGCGGCGATGATCTCGACCACGGCGGCCTCGATCGCGCCGAGATCGGTCACCTGCTTCATGCCGCGCGCCTCGACGATCTGAGCCGGATCGCCGCCTTCGGTCCAGAGGATCTCGAACAGGTCCTTGGCGATCTTGCCCGAGATGTCGCCCTTGGCGATCAGGTCGATCACGCCCCCCAGCTGCACCGCCGAGACGGGCGAGGTCGCGATGGTCAGACCTTCCTTGTTCAGGCGGCCGAAAAGCTCGTTGATGACCCAGTTCGCGGCCATCTTGCCGTCGCGGCCCGCGGCTACGGCTTCGAAATAGTCGGCATTCTCGACGTCGGCGGTCAGCACGCCCGCATCATATTCCGACAGGCCCAGATCCTTGACGAAACGGGCTTTCTTCTCGTCGGGCAGTTCCGGCATCGAGGCCGCGATGTCATCGACCCACGCCTGATCGATTTCCAGCGGCAAGAGGTCGGGATCGGGGAAATAACGGTAGTCATGCGCCTCTTCCTTCGACCGCATCGACCGCGTCTCGCCCTTGTCTGGATCATAAAGGCGGGTTTCCTGAACGACCGTGCCGCCATCCTCGATGATGGCGATCTGACGGCGTGCCTCGTATTCGATGGCGGCCTGGATGAAGCGCAGCGAGTTCATGTTCTTGATTTCGCAGCGCGTGCCCAGATGGCCGAAATCGCCGGTCTCCATGAAGCGTTCGTAATCGCCGGGTCTGCAGACCGAGACGTTCACGTCGGCGCGCAGGTTGCCGTTCTGCATGTTGCCGTCGCAGGTGCCCAGATAGCGCATGATCTGGCGCAGCTTCGCGACATAGGCGGCGGCCTCTTCGGGGCCGCGGATGTCGGGGCGGCTGACGATCTCCATCAGGGCGACGCCGGTGCGGTTCAGGTCCACAAAGGACATGTTGGGGTCCATGTCGTGGATCGACTTGCCCGCATCCTGTTCCATGTGGATACGCTCGATCCGGACGCGGCGGGCGATGCCGGGGCCCATATCCACGATCACCTCGCCCTCGCCCACGATGGGGTGGTAGAGCTGGCTGATCTGGTAGCCCTGCGGCAGGTCCGGATAGAAATAGTTCTTGCGGTCAAAGGCGGATCGCAGGTTGATCGCCGCCTTCAGACCAAGCCCGGTGCGCACGGCCTGCGCCACGCAGAATTCGTTGATGACGGGCAGCATCCCCGGCATGGCGGCATCGACGAAGGCCACATTGCTGTTGGGTTCGGACCCGAATTCGGTCGAAGCGCCCGAGAACAGCTTGGCCTTCGATGCGACCTGCGCATGGACTTCGAGCCCGATCACCAGTTCCCAATCGCTTTTGGCGCCCTGGATCACCTTGGGCTGGGGTGCGGCATAGGTCAGGTGGTCAAGCATCGCGCGGGCCTTTTCATCGGTCGTTCCGGTCTTTTGCGCCTTGTAGGACAGGCCGCAGGTCTTGTCACGGGTCGGCAGCCGCTACCGGCGCAGACGAATCGCGTTGGTTCGGTTGGAATGGGCTGTTTTGTATGCGCTTTTCGGGTCAGTTGCGCGGTTCTCGCCCGGATCGGCGGAAATCCCCCATTGGATTCTGCGGGCTGCGGCGTGATTCTGCCGATAAACCGGGGCTTGGGGTCGCCGCCATTGCGCGGATCATGAAAGCGCCGCATCGGGATTGGGACCGAAACAATCTTACGAGTCCCCGATGCGCACTGCGCTTGCCTTGGCCGCCGTTGCCCTGATCGCCGCCTGCGCCCCGGCCGCCAAAACCGAGGCCCGCGCCGAGACCGAGGCACGGCAGATGTCGCTGGCATCGGCACCCCCGATGCGTTGGGGCGAAAGGCAGGGCTCGGACGCGTGGACCCAAGCGACGCTGGCCGCGCTGGACCGCGAGGGCGCCACGATCATGTCGCGCGTGCCGGAAGACGTGCAGACCTTCTGCCCGCAATACGCCACGCTGGACGAGACCGGGCGCCGCGCCTTTTGGGCCGGCTTGCTGTCGGCGGTGGCCAAACATGAAAGCACCTATAACCCGAACGCCGCCGGAGGTGGTGGCCGCTGGCTGGGCCTGATGCAGATCGCGCCTGCGACGTGGCGGCATTACGGCTGCACGGGCAATATCCGTGACGGTGCCGACAATATGGCCTGCGCGGTGCGGATCATGTCGCGGCAGGTCGGGCGCGACAATGCCGTTGCCCATGACGGCAGCGGCTGGCGTGGTGTCGCGCGCGACTGGGCGCCGCTGCGCAGCGAGCGCAAGCGCGCCGACATCGCCGCCTGGACCTCGTCACAGAGCTATTGCCGCAGCGGCGCCTGAGCGCCACCACAGCGGGATCACGGGCGCGCGAGCCGCAGAAGCCACGCGCCCTTTTTCGTCAGCGCAAGGCCGCCAGGATGCGCGCCCAGGACCGCGCGCCCCTTGCGAAGCTTTCCAGATCGTATTTCTCATTCGGGGAATGGATGCGGTCGTCGTCGCGGCCAAAACCGATAAGCATCGAATCCATCCCCAGCAACTCCTTGAAATCGCCCGCGATGGGGATCGAGCCGCCCGCGCCGATAAAGGCGGCCTCGCGGCCCCATTCCAGGCTGAGCGCCTCGCGCGCCAGACCGAAGGCCGGGTCGGACACGTCCATGACGCTGGCCGGGCTGGCGCCGTGGTCGTGGAATTCGACCCGGCAATCGGCGGGCACGAAGCGGCGGACATGGTCCTGAAAGGCCGCGCGTATGGCCTGCGGGTCCTGCCGTCCGGTCAGCCGGAAGCTGACCTTGGCGCGCGCCTCGGCGGGCAGCACGGTCTTGAAGCCGTCGCCCGCATAGCCGCCCGCGATTCCGTTGATCTCGGCGGTGGGGCGGTTCCAGACCATTTCCAGCGGGGTGCGGCCCTGTTCTCCGACGGGTTGCGACAGTCCGACACGGCCCAGAAAGGCGGCGGCATCGAAATCCAGCGCCTGCCAGTCGCGCGCCAGTTCGGGGGTCAGATCCTCGACGCCGTCGTAAAAGCCGGGCAGGGTGACGCGCCCGGTCTCGTCCTTCAGGGCGGCCAGCGCCTGTGACAGAACCATGATCGGGTTTGCGGCCAGTCCGCCAAAACTGCCCGAATGCAGGTCGCGGTCGGCGGCGCGGATCACCACCTCCTGCCCGACAAGGCCGCGCAATTGCGTGGTGATCGCGGGGCGGCCATCGGCGTAAAGCCCGGTATCGCAGATCATCGCAAGCGAGGCGCGCAGCGCCTCGGCGTGATCGCGCAGGAACGGACGCAGCGAGGGCGAGCCGGATTCCTCCTCGCCCTCGAACAGCAGGATCAGGTCCGAGGGCAGGGCGCCATGCACGGCCTTCCAGGCACGGAACGCCTCGATGAAGGTCATCAGCTGCCCCTTGTCGTCCGAGGCGCCGCGCCCGCGGATCACCCGGCCCGAGGGGGTGTCCTCGATCGCGGGTTCGAACGGCGGGCGGTCCCACAGCGCCAGAGGATCGACCGGCTGCACGTCGTAATGTCCGTAAAACAGCAGACTGCGCGCACCGCCGGGGGCAGAGCGCGCCACGACCATCGGATGGCCCGGCGTGTCATGGATCTGCGTGTCAAAGCCCAGATCGGTCAATTCCCGCGCCAGCCATTCCGCCGCCGCCCGTACATCGCCCGCATGGGCCGGATCGGTCGAGATCGAAGGGATTCGCAGGAAATGCATCAGCCTTTCAAGCGCCGCATCCCGGTCCGCATCAAGCTGCGTCAGGATGTCCGCCAGTCTTGTCGAATCCGTCATTTTTCCTATCTTTCCTTGGGTATCCGCCGGGATTGGACATGGTTCTTTCGTCTAGTCCGACGATTTTGGCCTGTCCTTTTCGCGCCTTGACCTCTATCAAAGTCGGGCCGCGCGTAATCTGACAATGATTGCACCCAGCCAGCTATGCAAGGGAACGCCCGCAATGAACTATGATGCCGCCCTCGACCAGGCCATCGCTCGTCTGCATGATGAGGGGCGCTATCGCACCTTCATCGATATCGAGCGTGCCAAGGGGCGTTTTCCGCAGGCCGTCTGGAACCGTCCCGATGGCGAAAAGCAGGAAATCACCGTCTGGTGCGGGAACGATTACCTGGGCATGGGCCAGCATCCGGCCGTCCTGTCGGCCATGCACGAGGCGTTGGACGCGACCGGCGCGGGGTCGGGCGGGACGCGCAACATCAGCGGCACGACCGTCTATCACAAGCGGCTGGAATCCGAACTGGCCGACCTGCACGAGAAAGAGGCCGCGCTGGTCTTTTCCTCGGCCTATATCGCCAATGACGCGACGCTTTCGACCCTGCCCAAGCTGTTCCCCGGTCTGATCATCTATTCGGACGAGCTGAACCACGCCTCGATGATCGAGGGGATCAAGCGCAATGGCGGCGCCAAGCGGATCTTCCGCCACAACGACGTGGCCCATCTGCGCCAGCTGCTGGAGGCCGATGACCCGGCCGCGCCCAAGCTGATCGCCTTTGAATCGATCTATTCGATGGATGGCGATTTCGGCCCCATCGCCGCGATCTGCGATCTGGCCGAGGAATTCGGCGCCCTGACCTATCTGGACGAGGTCCATGCTGTCGGCATGTATGGTCCGCGCGGTGGCGGCGTGGCCGAACGCGACCGGCTGGCGCATCGCATCGACATCATCAACGGCACGCTCGGAAAGGCGTTCGGGGTGTTCGGCGGCTATATCGCGGCCAGCGCCAAGATGTGCGACGCGATCCGGTCCTATGCGCCGGGCTTCATCTTCACCACCTCGCTGCCGCCGGCGGTCGCGGCGGGGGCTGCGGCCTCGATCGCGCTGCTGAAAACGCCCGAGGGGCAGAAGCTGCGCGATGCCCAGCAACTGCACGCGCGCATCCTGAAGATGCGTCTGAAATCGCTCGGCATGCCGATCATCGACCATGGCAGTCATATCGTGCCGGTCCATGTGGGCCACCCGGTTCACTGCAAGGCGCTGTCGGACATGCTGCTGCGCGATCACGGCATCTATGTGCAGCCGATCAACTTTCCGACTGTACCGCGCGGTACGGAACGCTTGCGTTTCACGCCCTCGCCCGTGCATGATCCCAAGCAGATCGACCACCTGGTTCGGGCGATGGATCGCCTCTGGTCGCATTGCGCGCTGAATCGCGCCGAATTGAGCGCCTGACCCCAATCTAGGGTGAACTGCTCTCGCCCGCGTGATAACGTGCGGGTAAAGAAGAGGCAGGGGCGGTGATTCGGACCGCCCGACTGGCGGGCGTAAGAGGCAATTCGGATGAGCAGGCTGCGGGCGCAATACCCGGCAGAGGATGTCGTTCAGATCGGGGATGTGCAGCATTTCCTGAACGATGAGACTCGCCTCGGTGATGTCATGCGGGGCGAACGGGCCACGCTTGGCAAGTCGCTGCTGGATGTCCAACGTGAGTTGCGCATCCGGGCATCCTACGTCGCCGCCATCGAGAATTGCGACATCTCGGCCTTTGACGCGCCCAGCTTCATTTCCGGCTATGTACGCTCCTATGCGCGTTACCTGGGCATGGACCCGGACTGGACCTTTCGCCGCTTCTGCACGGAATCGGGCTTCCAGCCGACGCATGGCATGGCGCCCTCGGCCGCCGGGCCGAAACCCGTGCGCCGTCCCTCGGACCCGGCTGAGGCTCTGGCCAATCCGCGCGCGCTGTTCATCCCGCAGGAGCGCAGCTTCTGGGCCGATCTGGAACCACGCGCCATCGGGGCGCTGGCTGTCCTGATGGCACTGATCGCGGGGCTGGCCTATGGTGGTTACGCGCTGCTGCAAGAGGTGCAGCGGGTGACGCTGATGCCCGGCGACGACCTGCCGCAATTGGTGACCGAGCTTGACCCGACCCAGGGTGCGGGCCTTGCCGGCCCCGACATGGAATCGCGCGACCCCGCCGAGATCGCACGCCGTCTGCCCCAGCCCGAGGCGCTGGACCGGCTCTATCGTCCGCAGATCCTCGAGGCGCCTGTGCTGACCGCGCGTGACGGGCCGATCGCGGCCATTGATCCGGGGCTGGCCGAAACCGCGACCACCGCTGTTGCGGCTACGGGCGGTGTGGCGATGCCGCAGCCCTCGCAGGACGAGACGCAAGCCACTGGATATGGCCCGCTTTTGCCCGCCGATCTGGCCTTGCCGTCCGAGATCGCGAGCATGGTCGCCGATGCCGTGCCGGCCGAGGGCAGCGTCCGCACGCTGGCGCCCGACGCGCCGCAGCTTGAAGTTCTGGCCGCGCGCCCGGCATGGGTCCGCGTGACCTCGGCCGATGGCACGGTGCTCTTGGAAAAGATCATGGATGCGGGCGAGCGTTTCGCTCTGCCCAAGCTGGAAGAGGCGCCGCGCCTGCGGACCGGCAATTCCGGCGCGGTCTATTTCGCGGTGAACGGGCAAACCTATGGACCCGTCGCGCCCGGCGCGCAGGTAATCAGCAATGTGGAACTGGTCCCCTCAAGCCTGACCGAGCGCTTCGCGCTGGCCGATCTGAACGCCGATCCGGAACTGGCGCAGATCGTCTCGGTTGCCAGCGCGGCGAATGCCGAGCAGCAAGCGGCCGAGTGATCGGCCGCTCGCGCTAATTCGCTAGTCGCGCCACGTTCGTTCCAACACCGAAACCCAGTTCTCGCAGGCGATGCGCTGGATCAGCGCGTCGCCATAGCCATGATGGCGCATCGCCTGGATCAGGCGCGGCAGCGCCGCCGCGTCCGGCAGGTCGCGCGGCATCAGCGCCCCGTCGAAATCAGATCCAAACGCCACCCCGCCTTCGCCCAGGATCGCCAGCAGATGGTCCAGATGGCGCAGCATCACGCCGATATCCTCCAGCGGCAGGCGCCGCCCGTCCGGCCGCAGAAAACTTGACGCGAAGTTCAGCCCGACCAGCCCGCCGCTATCCGCGATCTGGCGCAATTGCCGGTCGGTCAGGTTGCGGCTGCTTTCGCAGAGCGCATGAGCCGCGCTGTGGCTGGCAACCAGCGGCGCATCCGACAGCCGGGCGATGTCGTCGAACCCGGCCTGGTTCAGATGCGACAGGTCCAGCATGATGCCCAGGCGGTTGCACCCTGCCACCAGCGCGCGTCCGGCGGGCGTCAGCGGCCCGCCCAGATCGGGCGAGGACGGAAAGGCGAAGGGCACGCCATGCCCGTGCCGCGTGGGCCGCGACCAGACCGGCCCGAGCGAGCGCAGCCCCATCGCGTGCCACAGATGCAGTGCGTCATGGTCGCGGATCGCCTCGGCGCCCTCCATATGCATCACGGCGGCGATCCCTCCGGCGGCGATCGTTGCGTGCAGGTCGGGGCCGCGTGTCACGATGGTCAGCAGTTCCGCGCGGTGCAGGTGGTGCAGCATGGCCGCCTGCGCGAAGGCCTGGGGCAGGGCGGCCTCGGGCGGGATCTCGTCGGGCAGGGGCAGGGCAAAAGGCGGGTTCTCCATCTGGCGCATATGGGCTGCGTCATCGGGATGCGGGGCCGAGGGGACCCAGATGGCGAAGAAGCCGCCCACCAACCCACCCGCCCGCGCGCGCGGCAGGTCCAGATGGCCCGCGCCGTCACCCTGCTGCCACAGCCTTGCGGCATCAGGTCCGGCGGCCACCAGCCGTTGCAGCGTGTCGTTATGGCCGTCGAATACGGGGATCATGGCAAGGCTCCGGTCGGTTCGGCGGCAGAATGCACATCCTGCAAGCCGCCCGCAATGCGCTTTGCGCAAGCACCGGGGCGGGTTAGGCTGGAGCCATCCGCCAACGAAAGGCCAGCCCCATGCCCAGCATCACGCCCGATTTCGACGGCCAGACCGTCATCACTACCTTCGAGGTCACGCCCGGCAGCGCCCATGACGTGCTGGACCTGCTGACCGCCGCATGGGCCGAGGTGATCAGCCGCCAGCCCGGATGCCTTGGCGGCGCGATCCATCTGAACGACGCCCAGACCCGCATCGCCACCTATTCCCAGTGGCGCGACCGGCGCGATTACCAGGCCATGCTGCGCGAGCCCGAGATGCGTCGCCGCAACCGCGAGATCCACGCCATGTGCAAGAGCTTCGAGCCCGTGATGTACGAGGTGCAGTCGGTCCATCCCTGATGCTGCACATGCAGAAAGATGATGCATTCCGGGCCTGCGCCTTCTAGGCTGCATCAAACGGACCGGAGGATTTCCATGGCAGGGCGGATCATCACCGTGGCCCAACAGAAGGGCGGCAGCGGCAAGACCACGATGGCGGTCAATCTGGCGGTCGCGCTGCACGGGCGGGGCCATTCTGTGGCGCTGGTCGATACCGATCCCCAGGGCAGCATGGGCCGCTGGTTCATGGAACGCATGGCCGCGCAGGGCGAGGACGAGGCGCTGGATTTCTCGACCTCGTCGGCCTGGGGGGCCAGCTACGAATCGGAAAAGCTGAAGAAGCGGTTCGATTACGTCATCATCGACACGCCGCCCAAGATCGACAGCGATCTTCGCCCCTCGCTGCGTGTGGCCGATCTGGTTCTGGTCCCGGTGGCGACCAGCCATGTTGATCTGTGGGCGACCGAGGGCGTGCTGGACCTTGCGCGGCGCGAAAAGGCTGAAGTGCTGGTCGTGCTGAACCGCACCCGCCCCAATACGCGCCTGTCGGTCGAGGTGGCCGAACGTGCCTCGGAACTGGGCGCTGTGGTGGCCGACACGCGGATCGCCAACCGCGTGGCCTATGCCGAGACCCTGGGCCAGGGGCTGGGCGTGGTGGAACGCAGCAGCGCGGGCGCCGCGCGTGACGAGATGGCGGCCCTGATGGACGAGATCCTCACCCGGATCGGCTGAACCGCGCGCCCCGGCCCCAAGGGGCCAAGGCGAGGCACATCACCGTATCAGCGACGGCAGAGGGTTTCCGCCTGCGAGGCGAAATGCCTGTAGCGGCGCCAGAACTCGCTATCGCCGTTGCGCTTCGAGGTGCGGACCTCTTGCGCGCGGTGCGGATCGCGGAAGAACTGCGCCGCGCGGCGCTGGTCGGCGCGCGACAGGGTCTGGTTCGCGACCTGCTGGATGCAGCCGCACAGCGCCACATTGCCGCGCGCCCGGTCGGAACGCACGCAGGCGCTGTCGATCGGGCCCGCCACCGCCAAGGGCGCGGTCATCACCACGGCGGCAGCCGCGATCATCAGCCTGTTCAGGATGGTCTGCCTTTGCATGGACTGTCTCCTCGGGTTTCCGGTCGTGCCGGTCCTGATCCTCGCATCTGCGGGGCGCGCGCCGGTTTTCCCGGTCTCGAAAGGCCCACACTTATCAGCCATAGCAAAAAAGCGGCGGCGGCTCAATCGCCCGGCGCGGCGGGGCGGTTTGACAAAAGCGTGGCCGCATGGTCGAGACGGATCGTGACAGGGCCGGAGGGCGCGCGATGATTGATGCTGTGGGCTTGGATGCCGATGACACGCTGTGGGAAAACGAAAGCTTTTTTCGCCTGACCGAGGCCGAGTTCTGCGCGCTCTTGGCCGATCACGTCGAGGCGGGCGACATCGCCGCGCGGCTTTTCGACGTCGAGCGCGCGAATCTGGCCCGCTACGGCTATGGGATCAAGGGATTCATGCTGTCGATGGTCGAGACCGCGATCGAGCTGACCGACGGCCGGGTCGATGGCCGCACCATCGGGCGCATCCTCGACATGGGGCGCGAGATGCTGGCCCATCCGGTCGATCTGCTGCCAGGGGTCGAGCGCGCGCTGGATGCGATGGCGGGGCGGCGGCTGATCCTGATCACCAAGGGCGATCTGATGGATCAGGAACGCAAGATCGCGGCGTCGGGTCTGGCCGAGCGTTTCGCCTCGGTCGAGATTCTGGCGGAAAAGACGCCCGAGGGCTATGCCCGCATTCTCTGGGCGCAGGACATCGCGCCCGAGCGGTTTCTGATGGCGGGCAATTCGATGAAAAGCGACGTGATCCCGGTTCTGGAACTGGGCGGCTGGGGGGTCTTTGTGCCCCATCGCGAGACCTGGGCGATGGAACATGCCGAGGCGCCCGATCATCCGCGCCTGCACGAATTGGCGGGTCTTGACGAATTGCCCGCGCTGTTGGCCCGGATCGAGGCGGGCGAGGCATGACCGAGAACGGGCGCGCGGCGCTGCTGATGACAGCCGCGATGGGCTTCTTCGCGGTCGAGGACGCCTTCATCAAGACGCTGACCGCCAGCCTGCCGGTGCCGCAACTGCTGGCGATGACCGGCTTTTGCGCGGCCTTGGTCTTCTGGCTGCGGCTGGCGCGGCGCAGGCGCGCGCTGTGGACAGGGGCGCTGCTGCATCCGATGGTCGTCGCGCGCAATCTGGGCGAGGTCGTAGGCGCCTTCGGCTTCGTCGCGGCGCTGGCCAAGGGCGATCTGGCGGTGACATCGGCGATCCTTCAGGTTCTGCCGCTGACCATCGTGATGGGTGCGGCCCTGTTTCTGGGCGAGGCCGTGGGCTGGCGACGCTGGTTGTCTGTTGCGGTGGGGTTCGCAGGCGTCCTGCTGATCCTGCGGCCCGGAGGCGCGGCCTTTGATCCGTCGATGATGTGGGCGGTGCTGGGCGTGGCGGGGCTGACGCTGCGCGATCTGGCGACGCGGCGGATTCCGGCGAATGTGCCCTCGGACCAGCTTTCGGCCTCGGCCTATGGGGCGATGGTGCCTGCCGGGCTGGCGCTGGCGCTGTTCGGGGGGCAGCCGGTGGTCTGGCCGGGCGGGCTGGAACTGGCGCTTCTGGCGGGGACGGTCCTGTTCGGTGTTCTGGGTTACGCGGCGCTGGTCGCGGCATCGCGGCTGGGCGAGGCCTCGGTCGTGGCGCCGTTCCGCTATACGCGGCTGGGTTTCGCGCTTCTGGTCGCGATGGTCGTCTTTGGCGAGCGGCCGGACGGGCTGACCCTGATCGGCGCGGCGCTGATCGCGCTGGCGGGCGGTTATGCGATGTGGCGCGAGGGGCGCGGGCGACGCCCGGCGGCGGTCTCGGCCGACGGGTTGGCGCGGAAACGTTAGCGGGGCGGGGGAAGCCGGCGGCGGCCCCATCGAGGGGCCTTGCCGGCTGCGCGGCCCCCGGGGGGCCGCGCGCGCGGGACGCCGGGTTGGTTTCCGGGGGGAACCCGTTGCGGGTGGCTTCGGTTATGGGGCGACCCTGAAATCAAGGAGATTCCCATGCCCCGCGCATTATTCGTTCTGACCTCGCATGCCCGTCTGGGCGATAGCGGCAAGCCCACCGGTTTCTACTGGGAGGAGTTGGCCACGCCTTATTGGGCCCTGTCCGATGCGGGCTGGACGGTCGAGCTGGCCAGCATCAAGGGGGGCGAGCCGCCCGCCGATCCGGCCTCGGCCGAAGGGGATGCGATGAATGACGATGTGCGCCGCTTCATGGCCGACGACGCCGCAATGAACCGTCTGCGCCATACCGCGAATGTCGAGGATGTCGCAGTAAGCGGTTGTGATATCGTCTTTCTGCCCGGTGGGCACGGAACGATGTGGGATCTGCCGCAATCCGCGCCTTTGGGTCGGCTTCTGGCCGATGCCTGGCAGGCCGGGGCGGTGATCGGTGCTGTCTGCCATGGCCCGGCGGGCCTTCTGGCTGCGCGTCTGCCCGATGGTCAGGCCCTTGTCGCGGGGCGCCGCGTCGCCGGCTTCACCAACAGCGAGGAGGATGCGGTCGGCCTGTCGGATGTGGTGCCTTTCCTTCTGGCCGACCGGCTGACGGCGGCGGGGGCCGAGCATCACCGCGGGCCCGACTGGGCGCCCTTTGCCATCGCCGACGGGCAGCTGGTGACCGGGCAGAACCCGGCCTCTTCGGCGGAAGTCGCCCGGCTGATGCTGGAGGCTGGGCACCGCCCCGCCATGCCCTGACACCAAAGCGCGCAGGGCCGCGAAATCCTCTTTCCGCGCGGCCCGCGCCCTTGTATAGCCCGGCCATGACCGAGCTTGACCTCATCCGCAATTTTTCGATCGTGGCCCATATCGACCACGGCAAATCCACTTTGGCCGACCGGCTGATCCAGTTGACGGGGACTGTCGCCGAACGCGACATGAAGGCCCAGATGCTGGACAGCATGGATATCGAGCGCGAGCGCGGCATCACCATCAAGGCGAACACCGTCCGCATCAGCTATCCGGCCAAGGACGGCAAGACCTATGTCCTGAACCTGATCGACACGCCCGGACACGTGGACTTCGCCTATGAGGTCAGCCGCTCCATGCGCGCGGTCGAGGGCTCGCTGCTGGTCGTGGATGCCAGCCAGGGGGTCGAGGCGCAGACGCTGGCCAATGTCTATCAGGCCATCGACGCGAACCACGACATCGTGCCGGTCCTGAACAAGATCGACCTGCCCGCCGCCGAGCCCGAGCGCGTCAAGGAAAACATCGAGGATGTGATCGGCATCGACGCCTCGGACGCGATTCCGATCAGCGCCAAGACCGGCCTTGGCATCCCCGACGTGCTGGAGGCCATCGTCACGCGCCTGCCCGCGCCCAAGGGCGACCGGAACGCAGCGCTGAAGGCGATGCTGGTGGACAGCTGGTATGACGCCTATCTGGGCGTCGTCGTGATGATCCGCGTGATGGACGGCGTGATCCGCAAGGGCGATCAGGTCAAGATGATGCAGACCGGCGCGACCTACCGGCTGGACAAGCTGGCCGTGCTGACCCCCGCGATGAAGGATATCGAGGAATTGGGGCCGGGCGAGATCGGTGTCTTCACCGCCTCGATCAAGCAGGTCCGCGACACGCGGGTGGGCGACACGATCACGCATGAGAAAAAGCCCGCGGCAGAGGCGCTGCCGGGTTTCAAGCCCGCGCAGCCGGTTGTTTTCTGCGGCCTTTTCCCGGTCGATGCCAATGACTTCGAGGCCCTGCGCGACGCGATCGAGAAGCTGGCTCTGAACGACGCGTCCTTCAGCTACGAGATGGAGACCTCGGCCGCGCTTGGCTTCGGGTTCCGCTGCGGGTTCCTGGGGCTCTTGCATCTTGAGGTCATCCGCGACCGGCTGGAACGCGAATACGATCTGGACCTGATCACCACCGCGCCTTCGGTGGTCTTCAAGCTGCATATGCGTGACGGCGAGGTGCGCGACCTGCACAACCCCGCCGACATGCCCGACCTGACCCATGTGGATCATATCGAAGAGCCGCGCATCAAGGCCACGATCATGGTGCCGGACGAATATCTGGGCGACGTGCTGAAGCTGTGCCAGGACCGGCGCGGCATCCAGCTGGACCTGACCTATGCAGGCAGCCGCGCGATGGTGGTCTATGACCTGCCGCTGGCCGAGGTCGTGTTCGACTTCTACGACCGACTGAAATCCGTGACCAAGGGTTACGCCAGCTTCGACTATCAGATCAGCGAATACCGTGAGGATTATCTGGTCAAGATGTCGATTCTGGTGAATGACGAACCCGTGGACGCGCTGTCGATCATGGTTCATCGTGACCGTGCCGAAAGTCGGGGCCGCGCGATGGTCGAAAAGCTCAAGGACCTGATCCCGCGGCACATGTTCAAGATCCCGATCCAGGCGGCCATCGGCGCCCGCGTGATCGCGCGCGAGACGCTGTCGGCGATGCGCAAGGACGTGACGGCGAAATGCTATGGCGGCGACGCCACGCGCAAGAAGAAGCTGCTGGAAAAGCAAAAGGCCGGCAAGAAGAAGATGCGTCAGTTCGGCAAGGTCGAGATTCCGCAGACCGCCTTCATCCAGGCGCTGAAGATGGATAATTGAGGGGCGGTGCGCCCCTCAACCACGTCAGAAATCCAGACCCAGATCCAGTGTCCGCGCGGAATGGGTCAGCGCCCCGACCGAGATATAGCCCACGCCCGTCGCCGCGACCTCGGCGATGCGCTCAAGGCGCATGTTGCCCGACGCCTCCAGCACCACGCTTCCATCGGCCATCGCCACCGCCTGACGCAGCGTGGCCGTGTCCATGTTGTCCAGCAGCACGACATCGGCGCCGCCTTCGTCCAGCACCTCGGCCAGCTGGTCCAGCCGGTCCACCTCGATCTCGACCCGCATCATGTGCGAGGCGCGCGCCTTGACCGCTTGCAGCACGGGACGGATGCCGCCCGCCGCCGCGATGTGGTTGTCCTTGATCAGGATCGCATCCGACAGCGACACGCGATGGCTGAAGCCGCCGCCATGCAGGACGGCCTGTTTCTCGACCAGACGCAGGCCGGGGGTCGTCTTGCGCGTGCAGGTGATGCGCGCCCCGGTCCCCCGCGTTTCCGCTACGAACGCTGCCGTCATCGTGGCGATGCCCGACAGCCGGCCCGCGAAGTTCAGCGCCACACGCTCGGCCGACAGGATCGAGGCGGCCTCGCCCTCGATCCGCGCCAGTGTCTCGCCGGCCTCGAATACGGTGCCGTCGGGGCAGAGCGCGTCGAAGCGCAGGGCCGGGTCGATCAGCCGGAAGGCCAGCGCCGCAAGCTGCATCCCCGAGGCCACGCCCGCCTCGCGCGCCCGGATCGCGGCCTGATAGCGGATCCCTGCCGGGATCACGGTGCGGGTGGTGATGTCGCCGTTCGTGCCCAGATCCTCGGTCAGGGCGGCGCGGATCAGGGGTTCCAGGATCATGTCGGGCAGGGGCGGGATCATGTCGGCTCCGGTTCGGGTTCCAGGCTGGCGCGCAGGGCCAGCGCCTGCGTCAGCGTAAGGCGGCTGCGGGCGGCGTCAGGCAGCGCTTCGGGGTGATCGCTGCGGCAATGCGCGCCCCGGCTTTCGCGGCGCATCAGCGCCGAGGCGCAGATCAGCGTGGCGGCGGCGGCCATGTTGACGATCTGGGGATGGGCCGCGCCCTCGGCCTCGATGGCGGCAATGCGGCGCAGGGTCTGCGTCAGGCCCGCCGCATCGCGGATGACGCCCGCGCCTTCGGTCATGGCGGCGCGCAGGCGGCGGATCAGTGCGGGGTCGGGCAGGGGCGCGGGGGCCGGTTCGGGCAGATGGACGGGCGGCGCGTCACGCAGCGGCAGGTCCGCGGCCATCGACCGCGCGGCGCGGCGGGCAAAGACCAACGCCTCGAGCAGCCCGTTCGAGGCCAGCCGGTTCGCGCCATGCAGCCCGGTCGAGGCCGCCTCGCCGCAGGCCCAGAGCCCCGGCAGGCTGGCGCGTCCCTCGGCATCGGTGGCGATCCCGCCCATATGGTAATGCGCCGCTGCCGCGACCGGGATCGGCTGGCGCGCGGGGTCGATCCCCGCACCCATGCAGGCGGCGTGGACGGCGGGGAAATGCGCCGCCAGATCGGGCAGGGCGCGGCAGTCCAGCGCGGGGGCGCGGCCTGCCTGCGTCTCGGCATAGACGGCGCGGGCCACGATGTCGCGCGGTGCCAGTTCTGCATCGGGATGCAGGCCCGGCATGAAGCGCGCGCCTGTGGCGTTGACCAGCACGGCGCCCTCGCCGCGCAGGGCCTCGGTCGCCAGCGGCGCGGGGTCGGCGCCGGTGGCGATGGCGGTCGGGTGGAACTGCACAAATTCGGCATCCGCGATCACCGCGCCCGCGCGGGCGGCCATGCCCATCGCCTCGCCCCGGATGCGCGGCGGATTGGTCGTCACGGCGTAAAGCCCGCCCGCGCCACCGCCCGCGATCAGCACCGCAGGCGCGGCCAGCGCAAGGGTGGCAGAGCCCGCCGCGCGCATCACCTCGACCCCGGTCACGCGGCCCCGGTCATGCCGCAGGCCCGTGGCCAGCCAGCCCTCGAGCACCTGGACCGAGGGCGTGGCGCGGACCGTTGCGATCAGGGCGCGCATGATCTCGGCGCCCGCCTGATCGCCGCGCACCCGCACGACGCGGGCCAGGCTATGCGCGGCCTCACGCGACATGACATAGCCGCCCGAGGCATCGCGGTCGAAGGGCGTGCCCAGATCGGTCAGCGCAAGGATATGCGCGCGCGCCTCGTCCGCGACCAGCCGGGCGATGGCGGGATCGACGGTGCCTGCGCCCGCCCGCGCGGTATCGGCGGCGTGCAGGTCGGGGCTGTCGGGCGCGGCCATGGCGGCGGCGACGCCACCCTGCGCCCAGGCCGAACTGGCCCCTTGCCCCAGAGGATCGGGCGAGATCATCAGGACCGGGCGCGGCGCCAGAGCCAGCGCCGCGTAAAGCGCCCCAAGCCCCGCGCCGATGATCACCACGCGGTCATTCGGGATCATCGGGTCAGGCCGCCAGCTTGCGCGACAGGTCGATCATCCGTTCGACCGCCAAGCGGGCAGGGGCGGCGATGGCCGGGTCCACCTCGACCTGCCCGGTCATCGTGTGCAGCGACCACAGCACCTTTTCCAGCGTGATCTTTTTCATGTAGGGGCACATGTTGCAGGGGCCGAGGAACTCGACCTCGGGATGGGCGTCTGAGATGTTCGAGGCCATCGAGCATTCCGTCACCAGCATCGCCTTTTCGGGGCGGTTCGCGCCCACCCAGTCGATGATGTGCTTGGTCGAGCCCGCGAAATCGGCCTCGGCCACGACATCGGGGGGGCATTCGGGATGGGCGATGATGCGGATGCCGGGATGCCATTCGCGGAAATCGCGCAGATCCTGCGGGGTGAAGCGTTCATGCACGATGCAGGCGCCGTCCCACCAGACGATGCGCTTCTGCGGCACCTGCTTGGCGACGTTCTGCGCCAGCCATTTGTCGGGCGTCATGATGACCGTGTCGCCGGGCATGGCCGCCACGATCTGCGCCGCGTTCGACGAGGTGCAGCAGATGTCGGATGCGGCCTTCACCTCGGCGGTGGTGTTGACGTAGCTGACGACCTTGGCGCCGGGATAGCGCGCGCGCATCTGGGCGATGCCCTCGGCGGTGATCGATTCGGCAAGCGAGCAGCCGGCCTCCATGTCCGGCATCAGCACGGTCTTGGCGGGGTTCAGGATCTTCGAGGTCTCGGCCATGAAATGCACGCCGCATTGCACGATCACCTGCGCCTCAACGCGGGTGGCCTCGATCGCCAGTTGCAGGCTGTCGCCCACGACATCGGCGATGCCGTGATAGATGTCGGGCGTCATGTAGTTATGGGCCAGCACCACCGCGCCGCGTTCGGCCTTGAGCCGGTTGATCGCAGAGACCCAGGGCGCGGCGTTCACCCAGTCCGGATAGGGCATGACGCGGGCCATGGGCGCGTGCAGATGCGCCAGTTCGCGGGCCAGCGTCTCGGACGGGGCAAGGTCGTAATGCGCGGCAAGCTCGCGGCGGATAAGGGTATCGTCCAGCAACTCGGCTCCTCCTCCGGTGCGGTGGCGGGCGATGCCGCGCCATGTCTTGACCCTGCGTCAGGGGGTGTGACGGTCTGATGACGGATTAGACCATTCCTGCGGGCGCGTCACCCCTTGCGATGCTGCGGCGCAGCTTGCGGCGGGCCTTTCGCGCGCGCCGCCAGGGATCGCCGTGCCGCAGCCACAGGATCGACAGCCACCACAGGGCCACGCAGGCCCACAGATCCACCGCCAGCCGGGCAGCCGCGGATTGCCCCGCGGGGTTGATCTGCAACGCGTCGCACAGGACCGACAGCAGCACGCAGGCGCCAAAGGACCAGAGGCCCCCGCGCCCGATCTGCTGCATCCAGACGCCCGGAGGGCTGGCCGCGATCCGCGCCATCAGCGGCCCAAGCGGCACCACGACCAGCCATGTCGCCGCGATGATCGCCAGATAGCGGGTGCCGTCGAGGCTCCATTTGTCGATGCTGCCATAGACCAGCCGCATGGCCTGCCGGACCGCGAGGGCCGGTTCGCCGATGCGCGCGGCGATCACGATGGCGCAGCCGAAGGCGAACATGCCAAGCGCGAGGGCCGTCACAAGATGGCGGCGCGGCAGAAGCGTGGCCATGATCCTGTCGCGGAAAAGGCCCATCGCCACACCCGAGAAGAACAGAAGCTGCCAACCGAAGGGGTTGAACAGCAGCCCGCCCTGACGACGGTGGTTCGGCAGCAGGCTGTTCAGCTCGGGCCCGTGCCACCAGACCGCCAGCAGCGCCACAGCGACGACCAGAGGCCAGCGCAGCATCAGCGGCACGATCACCGGCGTCACGGCCAGAAGCACAACATAGACCGCCAGCACATCGACGATGTTGGGCTGCAACCACAGCGAGGCCAGCGAGCCGACATAGCCGAGCGGGTTCTCGATCACCCAGACGGCGTATTGGTTCCAGATCGCCGTGTGCGCCATCCCGGCGGCCAGCAGGCCCGCCGACAGCAGCGCCATCAGCACGCCGATCAGGATCAGTGCGCGCCAGACCTCGAAGGCGCGGCGGGCAAAGCGCCATTGCGCGGCGCGCTGCCCCTCGCGGCGTTCGACCGACAGCCAGACCATGCCGACCAGAAACCCCGACAGCAGGACGAACAATTCGGACGCGTCGAAGATCGAGAAATTCGGCAGCGTCACCCCCCGCATGACCGAATCCGGCATGTGGTTCACCATGATGCTGAGCAGCGCGTAGCCGCGCAGCATGTCCAGCGCGATCATGCGGTTCATGCGGGCAGCGCGCTCCACCGAGACAGAAGTGCCCGGTCCGAGACCAGAGCGTCGGTTTCGGCGGGGTCCAGGTAATCCAGCGCCTCGGACTGGCTGCGGGCATGGTCGATCTTGGCGCCCGCCGTCACGCGCAACAGCGCCAGCGCGGTCGGCAACTCGCCCTCGGAGGGGGGCAGGGCGCCGAGGTGGTTCTGGAGGACCTGCGGATCACGCCCCAGCCGCAGCAGCGCCTCGCGCCCGGACAGGGGCGCGGGCAGAGCGCGGGCAATGGCGGTGGCTTCGATCAGGATGGCGGGCGGGTCGCGTTCCTCGGGCGTGACCAGCAGGCCACGCATCCGCGTCCAGCGGCCCAGGACGGCACTGGCCGACAGTCGCGCGGTCAGCGGGGACAGGATCAGCCCCGCCAGGATCGGAGACAACCAGATCAGCTGCGGCGGCGAGAACTGCCACAGCACGACCAGCGTCACGACACCCAGAAGCGCGTGCGACCAGTGATGGCGCAGGACCAGACCCCAGCCGGGCACATGGCCCGCGCGGATCTGCGGGTTCCAGCCGCTGTCGCGGCCACGCAGGATCTCGGCGATCTGGCGGGTCTGGACCAGCATCTGCACCGGCGCGATCAGCGCCGACAGCACGGTCTCGAAGATGGCGCTGGCGAAGATCCGCACGCGCCCGCCCGAATTGCGCGCCAGAGGCCGTGCCCAGGCCCGGAAGGTCGCGATGAACTTGGGCAGCAGCAGCAGCGCCATGGCGATGGTGAACAGTAACAGCATACGGCGGCTGTCAAAGACCGGCCATTCCGGGAAAAGCTGATAGGCGTTCGGGAAATATTCGGGCGTGGACAGAAGCACCGTCGCCGACAGGGCAAGGCCGACGAGGATCAGCGCCAGCCAGATCGGGCTCATCAGGAAGCCCATCATGCCGATGACGAAATGCACCCGGCTGATTCCGCGCATCCCGTTCATGCCCAGAAGCCGAACGTGCTGCAGGTTGCCTTGCGCCCAACGGCGTTCTCGGGCGGCCATGTCCATCAGCGTGGGCGGGCAGCCTTCGTAGCTGCCGCGCAGGTCGTGATCCAGCCGCACCTTCCAGCCGGCCCGGCAAAGGGCGGCGGCCTCGACGAAATCGTGGCTGAGGATCGTGCCGCCAAAGGGCGGACGGCCCGGCAGACGCGGCAGGCCGCAGGCCTGGGCGAAGGCCTCGGTGCGGATGATGGCGTTGTGGCCCCAGTAATTCCCCGTATCGCCCGACCAGGCCGAGACGCCGCGCGCGATCATCGGGCCGTAGACGCGACCGGCGAACTGGGTCTGGCGGGCCAGGATCGTCTCGCCTCCGACCAGCATGGGCATGGTCTGGATCAGCCCGATGGCGGGGTCGGCTGACATGCGGGCGGACAATTCGCGGATGGTCTGGCCGGTCATCACGCTGTCGGCGTCCAGGACGACCAGCTGGTCGAAGCGGCCGCCCCAACGGCGCAGGAATTCGGCGATGTTGCCGGATTTGCGATCCTCGTTGTCGGCGCGGCGGCGATACCAGATCGGCAGGGGCGACAGCGCGCGGGCGGCGGCCAGCGCCTGGCTTTCCTGAACCGCGATCGAGGCGTCGCGGCTGTCCGACAGAACGAAGATCTCGGTGCGCTCGGCCATGCCCTCGGCGGCGATCTCGCGTGCAAGGGCAACAAGCAGGCTGATGCTGGCGGCCGCGTCCTCGTGATAGATCGGCATGACGACGGCCAGTCGCGCGGTGCCGGAATCGTCGGGCGTGGTCAGGCGCGGGGCCAGAAAGCCCGCGACCGTCGCGCAGAAGGAAAAGCCAACCCAGGCGAAGGTCGGCACGAACAGCACCAGAAACGCGATCTGCATCAGCGTCGGTTCGGCGCCGAAGGTCGCCAGCATCTGCCGGAACCCCATCGCCGCGATCGCCGCCGTGCCGCCGAAGGCCAGCAGACGCGCCGCCCAGACGCGGATCGAGTTCATCTGCCGTGCAGGCCCCCCGCGTGGTGGGGCCCGAAAATCCTGGACCGGCATGGCCAGGGGCGCCTCGGGCGGCATGGCCGGAATGGCGGCATCGGACGCGCCCCCCGCAATGCCGCAAGGGGCCGCGAGAGGCGGCTGTTCACTCATCGTCTGCGGCCTTGTCATGCGGTCCAGCGGGTCAGCCAGGTCTCGGACAGCGCACGGCCCTCGGCATCGGTCAGCACCGCCTGCAGGTCCGCCAGTTGCGCCCGACCCGGCGCGAATTCAAAGGCCAGCCGCAGCGCCCGCTGGTCGGGAAGCCGCTTCAGATAGGCATGCACGATCTCTCCGGCCGAGGCCTTGACCTGGATCTGGGGCAGCTCGTCGGTGAACATTGGCAGTTCGTAGTCGATGATGAAGCTGCGCGTCGTCTCGACATTGATCGACCGGCCAGAACGCACCTGCCGCACGCGCGCCACCGGCATGTCGTCGGGCGGCAGCGCCGAAAAGCCCATCCGGTAGCGGTATTCGTGGCGCTGGCCGCGTGTGATCGGCTCCTTGGGCAGCCAATAGCTGACGATGTTGTCGTTGAACTCGTTCTCGACGGGGATCTCGACAAGCCGGACCTCGCCCTCGCCCCAGTCGCCGACCGGCTCGATCCAGGTCGAGGGGCGCAGGTGATACATCGCCTCGGCGTCCTGATAGGTCTCGAAATCACGGGCGCGCTGGACCAGCCCGAAGCCACGTGGGTTGTTGTCCACGAAGCTGCTGATCTGCAACTGCCGGGGCGACATCAGGCCCCGCCACAAGGCCTGACCGGCCCCGGTATGCATCTGCAAGCCGTCGCTGTCATGGCAGGCGGGGCGGTAATCATCGACCACACGCCGCGAGGCCGGGCTGAACCAGAACATCGAGGTCAGCGGCGCCAGCCCCGTCTCGCGCAGATCGACGCGGGGGAACAGCGCCATGCGGGTCTCGACCATGGTCGTGGCGCCGGGATGGACGACGAACTCGAACGCCCCCGCGACCGAACGGCTGTCAAGCACCGCATAGATCCGCACGAATGCATCGCCCGGCTGGGGCTGCTCGATCCAGAAATCGGTGAAAAGCGGGAATTCCTCGCCATCGGGGCTGCCGGTCTTGATCGCAAGGCCGCGCGCCGACAGGCCGTAAAGCGTGCCGCGCGCCACCGCCCGGAAATAGCTGGCACCCTGAAAGACGAGGAATTCGTCCATCACGTCGGGCCGGTTCAGCGTGGTCCGGATGCGAAAGCCCGACCAGCCCATGTCGCCCACGTTGTTCAGGTCGGGACCGTCGGGGAAGTAGCGGCTGTCGAATTCCAGCATCGACGGGTCGAAGGCAAGATGGCGGGCGATGCCGTTCCGGATGATGCTGATCTGGACGGGTTCGTAGAAGATCATGCCCGGCGACAGAAGGTCCATGCCAAAGGCCCCGCCCGCACCCAGAGGGTCCCGGTCGCGGCGGAAGCGGATGCCCCGATACTGGTCATAGTTCAGATTGGCGAAGCTGCCGACCAGCTGCGAGATCGGCTGCTGATAGACCCGAGTCGCGCGTTCCGCCGCAACGGCGGCGACATGTTCGAAACCGAAGGGCTGGGGACCGATGGCCGCAGGGTCGGTGATGGGCTGGGCATCGGCCGACGCGGCCAGAACTGCACCACCGGCAGCCATCGCAGTGGCTGCATTGAGGAATTGACGACGCTTCATCTCACCGATGTTCCGAAAATCTTTGCGTATCATAAGGCTGCCGCCGCAGCGCAGCAAGCGCCCTTCCCGCGATCTTGAACGGATCGGCGGCAAAAGGCACCTTTTCAGGCAGGGCCGGTCGGGGGCGTTACTGGCGGGCCAGCCAGGCCGTGACCGGGCCGCGGACCGAGGGCATTCCCGCCTCGGCGGCCTCGTCGATCACCTGGCGCAATTCTACCAGCGAGACGCGCCGGATCAGATGCTTGACCGGCCCGATCGAGGCCGGGCGCATCGACAGCCGCTTGAAGCCCAGGGCGGCCAGGACCAGCGCCTCGATCGGGCGCCCGGCATCCTCGCCGCAGAAGGACAGGGGCACGCGGGCCTCGTCGCAGCGTTCGACGATCTGGCGCAGCAGCGTCAGGAAGGACGGGCTGAGCGTGTCGTAACGGCGGCGCACGCGCTCGTTCTCGCGGTCGGCGGCAAAGAAGAACTGCTTGAGATCGTTGCCGCCCACCGAGATGAAATCGCACATCTCGAAGAACTTCTTCGGCGCGAAGGCCAGCGAGGGCGTCTCGAGCATGGCGCCGACGCGGATATCGCTTGGCATTTCATGGCCAAGCCGTTGTTCGCGTGCCATTTCCTGCATCAGGATGCGATAGGCGGCCTCGTATTCGGTGATGTCGGTGATGAAGGGAAACATCACATGAAGCGGGCGCCCGACGCTGGCGCGGATCAGCGCCTGAAGCTGCATCCTGAGGATGCCGCGCTTGTCCAGACCCACCCGGATCGCGCGCCAGCCCATCGCGGGGTTGGGCTCGTCCTGCGGCTTCATGTAGGGCAGCACCTTGTCCGAGCCGATATCCAGCGTGCGGAAATGCACGGGCTTGCCCTGCGCATTGTCCAGAACACGGCGATAGAGGCCCGCCAGTTCCGCGCGCTTGGGCACATGGCTGCGAATCAGGAACTGCAATTCGGTACGGAACAGGCCCACGCCCTCGGCCCCAGATCCCGCCAGCGAGGGCAGGTCGGCCATCAGCCCCGCATTCATGTAAAGCTGAACATTCGTGCCGCAGGTCGAGGTCGCGGGCAGGTCGCGCAGGCTGGCATAGCGGTCCTGCGCGGCCGCCTGCATGGCGATCTTGTCCAGAAATGCCTTGGCGACGCTTTCCTCGGGGCGCAGATGCACGACGCCCTGATCGCCATCGACGAGGATCGGGTCGCCGTTCAGCGCCTCGGTCGTGATGCGGGCTGCGTGGATGACCAGCGGAATGGCCAAGGCGCGGGCAACGATTGCGGCATGACTGCCGACCGAGCCTTCCTCCAGCACCACACCGCGCAGGCGGCGACCATATTCCAGCAGCTCGGCGGGGCCGATATTGCGCGCGACGAGGATCGGATCGACCGGAAGCTCGGCGCCGGTATCGTTGCCCTGTCCGGTCAGGATGCGCAGAAGCCGGTTCGACAGGTCGTCCAGATCGTGCAGCCGGTCGCGCAGATAGGGGTCGGCGGCCATCTCCAGCCGTGCACGGGCGGCGGATTGTTCCTTTTCGACCGCAGCCTCGGCGGACAGGCCAAGGCGGATGTCTTCCTCCATCCGGCGCAGCCAGCTGCGCGAATGGGCGAACATCCGGTAGGCCTCCAGCACGGCGGCATGGTCGCCCTCGCCGCCCATGTCGGCGGCGGCGACCATCTTGTCCACGGTGCTGCGCAGCCGGTCCACGCCCTCGTGCAGGCGGGCCAGTTCCTTTTCGGGATCATCGCCCACGGGGTTGGCCACGACCACACGCGGCTCGTGCAGCCAGACATGGCCCGCCGCCGCGCCCTCTTGCCCCGTCGCGCCGCGGAACATCTGCGGGAAGCGATGGGCGCGAGGCATGGAATCGGCCTGATCGCCCTGAAAGGCACCCAGTTCCGTCATCTCGGCCAGGACCATCGCCACGACCTCGAGGCCGTAGATCTCGTCCTCGCTGAACAGACGCGCGTCGCGGCATTGCACGACCAGCACGCCCAGCCTTTCGCCGACCCGCTGGATCGGCACGCCGAGGAAGCTGGGAAAGACCTCTTCGCCGGTCTCGGGCATGAAGCGGAAGCCGGGCTCGGCGGGGGCGTTGGCGGTGTTGACGTTGCGCCCGGTCCGGGCCACGCGCCCGACCAGCCCCTCGCCCAGGCGCATCCGCGTCTGGTGCACGGCCTCGGCGCGCAGGCCCTCGGTCGCGCAAAGCTCAAGCGTCTCGGGGTCGCGGAACAGGTAGATCGAGCAGACCTCGGTTCCCATCGAATCCGCGATCAGATGGGTGATCCGGTCCAGCCTGTCCTGCCCGTCACCGGGCGCCGACAGGATTTCCTTGAGCCGCCGCAGCAGCCTGCGCGAGTCGCCATCGGTGCGATCCTGCATCGCCTGCCCGCCCCTTGACCGCGCGCGCCCCTTTGCGACGGGGCGCGCCGTTTGATATCAGGAAAACCCTGCGGGTTTACGCCTGCTCCAGTTCGAACGCATCATGCAGCGCCTGCACGGCCAGTTCCATGTATTTCCGGTCGATCAGCACCGAAATCTTGATCTCGGAGGTCGAGATCACCTTGATGTTGACGTTCTCGTCGGCCAGGGCCTTGAACATCTTGGCGGCGACGCCCGCATGGCTGCGCATGCCGATGCCGACGACGCTGACCTTGGCGACCTCGGTGTCGACGACCAGTTCGTCATAGGCGATGGTGCCGGCCTGACGGGCCTCTTCCATGGCGCGCTTGGCGCGTTCCACCTGGTTGATCGGCACCGAGAAGGTCATGTCCGTCACCGAACCGGGGTGATCGTCGTAGTCCTTTTCCGAGATGTTCTGGACGATCATGTCCACGTTGACGCCCGCATCGGCCAGAGGCGCGAAGATGGCGGCCGAGATGCCGGGCCGGTCCTCGACCGTGACCAGCGTGATCTTGGCCTCGTCGCGCGAAGAGGCGACGCCGTTGACGACTTTCGATTCCATGATTTCATCCTCATCGCAGATCAGCGTGCCAGACGTCTCGTCCCCATCCTCGAACGAGGATAGCACCCGCAGGCGCACATTGTAACGCATCGCCAGTTCGACCGAGCGCGTCTGAAGCACCTTGGCGCCAAGCGAGGCCAGTTCCAGCATTTCCTCGAAGGCGATGCGGGGCAGCTTGCGTGCCTTCGAGGTGATGCGCGGGTCGGTCGTGTAGACGCCGTCCACATCGGTGTAGATGTCGCAGCGTTCGGCCTCGAAGGCGGCGGCGAAGGCCACGGCGGTCGTGTCCGACCCGCCCCGGCCAAGCGTGGTGATCCGGCCCTCGGGCGACAGGCCCTGGAAACCGGCCACGACGGCGACCTTCATGCCTTCGGCGAATTTCTGGTCGATATTGGTGCGCGGGATGTCCACGAAACGCGCCGCCGAATGGGCCGAAGTCGTGTTGATCGGCACCTGCCAACCCTGCCAGCTGCGCGCGGGCACGCCCATTTCCTGAAGCGTCAGCGCCATCAGGCCGGCGGTGACGTTCTCGCCCGAGCTGACCACCGCGTCATATTCGCGCGCATCGAACAGCGGCGAGGTCTGTTCGACCCAGCCCACCAGTTCGTTCGTCTTGCCCGACATGGCGCTGACGATGACGATGACGTCATAGCCGCGCTCGACCTCGCGCTGCACCTTCTTGGCGGCGTTCCGGATCCGATCCAGATCGGCCACGGACGTTCCGCCGAATTTCATCACCAGAAGGGGCATGCAAAGCCTCCTGCCCAGGGGTTGACCATTGGGCGGGCTTCTAGGGGCGGGCGCGAAAAACCGCAAGAGGCGGCGGGTCTTAGTTCGCCTTTCGACGCGGCAAAAAGGGCAGGGGCGCGACCGGCACGCCATCCTCGATCAGCTTGCGGGCCTCGTCGGGGCGCGCCTCGCCGTGGATCGAGCGCGTCGGGCTGCGGCCTTCGTGCATGGCCCGCGCCTCGTCGGCGAAGCTGAGGCCGACGTAATCGGAATTGGCCTCGACATGGCGGCGCAGCTTCTCCAGCGCGGCCTCGGCTTCGGAACGGGGGGCGGTCAGGCTGGGCTTGTCGTCCCCGGTTGCGACGCGCGGCGCCATCAGCGCCTTTTCGACCTTGGCGCTGCCGCAATGGGCGCAGGCCAGCGCACCGGCCGCGCGCGCCTTGTCCCAGGCGTCCGAGGACCGGAACCAGCCGTCGAAATCATGCCCCTTGTCGCAGCGCATGGCATAGCGGATCATGCGAAAGCTCCTGTCACATGCGCTTCATATCGGGCGCCTCCCCGCCCGAGGCAAGACCCGCAAGATGCGCGATGAGCGGTGCCGGATCGCCTGCGCGCCCGTCCAGCGCGGCCCGCGCCTGATCGCCCATCGCCCGCATCCGCGGCGGCCGGGCCAGCAGGTCGGACAGGGTCGCGGCCAGCGTGTCGGCGCTGATCTCAAGCGCCGCGCGATGGGCGTCGAGATGGTCGAACCCTTCGCGGAAATTCTCGACATGGGGGCCATGCAGCAGGGCGCAGCGATGGGCGGCGGGCTCCCACGGGGTATGGCCGCCGCGTTCGACCAGCGATCCGCCGATCAGGCAGATCCCCGCGGCGCGATACCAGCGCGCCATCTCGCCCAATGTGTCGGCCAGCAGCACGCCGCCCGCGGGCGCGGCATCTGCGCCTTGGCTGCGCCGCGCCAGCGGCAGGCTGCGCGCCGTCACCAGCTCGGCGATGGCATCGGCGCGGTCGGGATGGCGCGGCGCCAGAATCAGGCGCGCGCCCGAATGATCGCGCAGCAGGGCGCGGAACGCGTCGAGGATCGGCGCATCCTCGCCCTCATGCGTCGAGGCCGCCAGCACCGTGCCGTCGCGGCCCGCGTCATGGGGCGGGGGCGCGATCCGGGCCGGGTCGATCAGCTTCAGGTCCAGTCGCGGCAGCAGCGCGCCCGAGGGCAGGCCCAGCCGCGAAAGCCGCGCCTCGCTGGCCTGATCCTGTGCCGACAGCGCCGAGATGCGCCCCAGCATCGGCCCGATGATGCGCGGCAGCTTCGACCATGTCGTGGCCGAGCGTTCCGACATCCGCGCCCCGATCATCGCATGGGCGATGCCGCGCTGCGCCAGAAGCCGCGAGCGCAGCGGCCAGAATTCGCTTTCGACGGTCAGCAGCAGGCGCGGCCTGACGGCGCCCAGATACCGGTCCAGCGCGCCGGGCAGGTCCAGCGGTGCCAGCCGTGCGGGCAGGCCCCAGCCGGCCGCCAGATCGCGCCCTGTCTCGCTGTTGGCGGTGATCTGGACCGCCATGCGTTCGGCCAGCGCGACGATGACCGGGCGGGCCGAGGTCAGTTCGCCCACCGATGCGCCATGCACCCAGATCGTCGCGGGGCCGGGCAGTGCATCCACCGCCAGCCGCTGACGCAGCGCCGCGCTGCCGCCGACATGCGCGCGCAGGCGCAGGGCGGCCTCGGCGATGCGGGTCGTGGCGGCATAGATCATGGGGGCGCAACCCTCGCGTCGGTATTCTTGGAGGTGGGTACCGGAATCGAACCGGTCTTCACGGATTTGCAATCCGGTGCGTAACCTCTCCGCCAACCCACCGCCGTCGAGAGTGCGCTCGCTCTAGACCAAAGCCGGGGCGGGTGCAAGATGCCAAGCGAACGGGCAGCGCCATGCCCCGGGGCAACAAGCGGCGTTGCCGATGCCGGGGAAACATGGCAATACGCCCGAAATGGTCGAGCAGAGGGTCCCCCACATGACCGATTTTGCCGCGCGGCGCACGATGATGGTCGATAACCAGGTGCGCCCCAGTGATGTCACCAGTCTTCCCGTGATCGCCGCGATGCTGGCAGTCCCGCGCGAGGAATTCGTGCCCCCGGCGATGCGCCCGGTGGCCTATTCGGGCGAGAACCTGAACATCGGCCATGGCCGTGTCCTGCTAGAGCCGCGAACGCTGGCCAAGTTGCTGGACGCGCTGGCGATCCAGCCCGACGAGCTGGTCCTGGATCTGGCCTGCGGCTATGGCTATTCCGCCGCCGTGATCGCGCGTCTGGCCCAGGCCGTCGTCGCGATCGAGGCCCAACAGGAACTGGTCGCCGAGGCCGAGCAGCGCCTGTCCGAGGCTGGCGTGGACAATGCCGCCGTCCTCTGCGCCGCGCTGACCGAGGGCGCGCCCCGCCAGGGCCCCTATGACGTCATCCTGATCGAGGGCGCGGTCGAGCATGTCCCCGACGCGATCATCGACCAGCTTCGCGATGGCGGCCGCATCGGCGCGGTCTTCGTCGAGGGCGCGCTGGGCGTCGTGCGGATCGGACACAAGGTGAATGGCCGCCTGTCCTGGCGCTATGCCTTCAACGCAAAGGCCCCGGTTCTGGACGGCTTCAGCCGGGCCCCCGGGTTCAGCCTGTGAGGGTGCTGCGTCGCCTGACGCTGGCCGCCGCCCTTGTGCTGGCGCCCGCCGCCCCCGTTCTGGCCGAATCGCTGGCCGACACGATGGTCGCGGCCTATCGCCATTCGGCGCTGCTGGAACAGAACCGCGCCGTGCTGCGCGCCGCTGATGAGGATGTCGCGCAGGCGATCTCGGCGCTGCGTCCGGTCGTGCAATGGGTCGCAAGCCATTCGGCGCAGCGCCCCGAGGGCGGCACGACCACGCGCAGTACCTCGCTGACGCTCGGCGCGCAGTTGACGCTGTTCGATTTCGGCCGCTCGCGGCTGGCCATCGACGGCGCCAAGGAACAGGTCCTTGCCACCCGCGAGGCGCTTGTGGGCATCGAGCAGGACGTGCTTCTGTCCGCCGCGCGTGCGTTCTTCAGCCTGCGCGAGGCGACGCAGCAGGTGTCGCTGCAACAGAACTCGGTCGAGGTTCTGGGCCGCGAACGTCAGGCCGCGCAGGACCGCTTCGAGGTCGGCGAGATCACCGTGACCGATGTCGCGCTGGCCGACGCGCAGCTTGCCGCGACGCAGGCCAGCCTGGCCTCCGCGCAGGGTCAGCTTGAGATCGCGCGCGAGAACTACGCTCTTGTGACGGGCCTTCGTGCGGGGATGCTGGCCGCGCCGCCCGCTCTGCCCAGCCTGCCCGCCACGCTGGACGAGGCGCGTGCGCTCGCGCAGCGCAACCACCCCGCGATCAAGCAGACGCAGCGCCAGGCCGCCGCCGCCGAGATCGCCGTGGCCGCCGCTGCCGCCGAACGCAATCCGACACTGACCGGCAATGCGGGCGTCGGCGTCTCGCGCAGCCCGAATCAGGTCACCGGCGATTACGGCACGCGCAATTCCTCGTCGGTCGGGATCGAGATGCGTCAGACGCTCTATTCGGGCGGGCGGCTGCCCTCGGTCCACCGCGAGGCGCTGGCGCAGCGCGATCAGGTGCGCGCGGCCTTGCTGAACACCACGCGTCAGGTCGTGCTGCAGGTGGGCGAGGCTTGGGCGAACATTGACGTCGCGCGGGCGCAGATTCGCGCCATCGACCAGCAGATCAGCGCCGCCCAGCAGGCCTATGAGGGCGTGCGCGAAGAGGCGTTGCTGGGGGCGCGGACGACGCTGGACGTGCTGGATGCCGAACAGGCGCTTCTCGAGGCGCGGGCCAACCGCATCACGGCCGAGAGCAATCTGCAATTAGCACATTATCAACTATTGGCTGCTATGGGTCTCTTGACGGTAGAAAACCTGAACCTGGGGATCCCGACCTATGACCCGACGCAGTATTACAACGCAGTCCGAAACGCACCGCATACCAGCAAGCAGGGCGAAAGCCTCGACCGCGTTCTGCGCGCCATCGGCCGGGACTGATCCCGCCCCCTGCTGCGGGGGGCGCCATGACTGACCGCCGCTTTCGCGTCTCTGCCCGGTCCGACGATCTGGGTGAGACGCTCTACAACATCCGCCGCATGATCGCCGAGGATGACGCCCTTGCCGCCGCCCGGGACCGCCTGCAATTGCTGCGCGATCAGGTCGAACACGAGGATTCGGCCGAGTTTCTGGCCCGCCGGCATGGCGGGAACGCCGCGCTGGCCCGACAGCTTGCCGGGGCCGAGATCGCCTCGGATCTGATGGCATCGTCGACCGCCGCCGATGCGCTGCCGGTCGAGGCCTGGCCGCTCGGATCGTTGGCGAACGCGCCTGACGCACCGCGGCCGGCTGTGGTGCGGCCGGAACCGGCCCGGAATGATCTGCCGCGACGTCTCGGCAGTCTCTTTGATGAACTGACCGACGACTTCCCCGAAGAGCAGCCAGAGGTCATCGCGACGGCCCCGGATTTCGAGACGGTGCTGGCCACCACGCCCGAGCCGTTGCCCGCGCCTGCAGCCGTGGCCGACGACGCGACCGATGATCTGGTTGGCGCCGAAGAAGAGGCACAGATCCGCGACCTGCTGAGCCAGCTGGTGCGCGAGCAGGTTTCGGCGGATCTGGAGCCCGCGCTTCAGGCATATCTCGACCCTGATCGCCTTGCCGGGATCGGCGCGGCCATGCTGGGCGATCTGCGCCACGACACGACCGAGGCGCTGGATCGCATGGAACGCGCGCTGGCCGACATGCAGGCCGGGCTTGACGCCCGGCTGGGGGCGGCGCTGTCCGACGACCTGATGGCGCGGCTCGAGGCGGATCTGGCGCGGCATTCGCAGATGCTGCGCGAGGAATTCGGCGAACGCTTCGTGGCGGCCGCTGATCTGGTAAGGGCAACGGGCGTTCTGGGCGCCGATCTGGCAGATCGGACCGGCGCGCTGCGCGATGATCTGGTTCTGGCCGCCCAGGGCCTGCGCGCCGAGATCGCGGCCGAGGCCGCCATCCTGCGCCAAGAGGCCGAGGCACGCGCTGCGCAGGATGATGCAAGGTTCGACGCCACGGCCGCGGGTCTGCGCGCCGACCTTCTGGCGGCGCTGCCGGCGATGACCCAGGCCGAGATCGAGGCGACGCTGCCCGACCGCATCGCCGCCGAGTTGCAGCGGGGCCTTCGTGACGTCGTCCTGGGCGATCTGCGCGAGACCGTGCAGACCGAGATCGAGACCGACCTGCCCGAGCGTATCCGTCAGGAAATGGGCCGCACGCTGCCACAACTGCGCGCCGAGATGGACGAGAGCCTCAAGGCGACCTGCGAGTCGGCCGTGTCCGAGCGTATGGGCGCCTTGGTCGAGGGCAGCCTGCGCGAGCAGGTCCGCGACAGCGTGCGCCATGAACTCGAGGACGATCTTGCCGAGCTGATGCGCCAGCAATTGCAGGGCAGCCTGCGCGAGGCGATCGAAGGCGGCATCCGCGCCGAATTGTCGGACATGATCCGCGGCGAATTGCTGGGCGAGCTGGGCGAGCGTTTCTCGCGCAACCTCCGCATCGTCATTCGCCGCGAGGTCGCTGCCGCGCTGGACGCGCAGATGCACCGGATCTGAAGCGCGCGATGAAGTCTGTCGTGGGGCGCCGGCCGGCAAGCCGATGAGCCTGCTCAGATGCCCCGCACCGAGGATCACACGGCGTCATGGCTGACAGGTGGGGGCTACCGCCTTCGTTCCGGCAAAGCGAAAGGGCCACGGTTTCCCGTGGCCCTTGGAGTCTCATTCCTCGTCGTCGCCTGCGACATCGGCGATGTCGTCCAGCGACACGTCGCCATCGTCATCGTCCTCTTCCAGCAGGTCATCGTCCAGCTCGCCGGAATCGTCGGCGATGTCGTCCTCGTCATCGACCAGATCATCATCGTCGCGGGCGGCGGTCTTTTCGCTGACCAGCGCCTTGCCACGACCCTCGTTCATGCTTTCCAGCGTGAAGCTGTGGCCGCAGGCGGGGCAGGTCATGGGGTCGTTGCGCAGGTCGTAAAAGCGCGTGGCGCAGGTCGGGCACAGGCGTTTCGTGCCCCATTCCTCTTTGGGCATGGTAATCTCCTTCAGCCGCGATTAGGGGAAATCCGGCGCCCCCCTGCCACAGCGGCCTGAGGGTGTCAAAGGCTTTATCTGGCAGGCTCCGTCACCCAAGGCAAGAGCGTGGAGACAACCTTTACCATCGATGACGGGATGACCGTCCGGCTGAAGCGCTCGGCACGGGCGCGGCGCATGACGCTGCGGGTTCCGCGCGACGGTGGCGCCCCCGTCCTGACCCTGCCACAGCGCGCGGCGGCCGCCGACGGCATCGCCTTTGTCCGCGAGCGCGCCGACTGGCTGCGCGCCGCGATGGGGCGCCGCCCGGCGCCGCAGATCGTGGCGCCGGGCGCGATCCTGCCGGTCGAGGGGCGGGGGCTGCGGATCATCCCCGCCGCCCTGCGGGCGGCCGAGGTCCGGGACGATGCGCTTCTGGTCCCCGAGGGGCGGCCTGCCGGTCCGGTCGCTGCCGCATGGCTGCGGATGCTGGCCGGGACGCGCCTGCGCGCCGCCTGTGATCGCCATGCCGCGCGGCTGGGGCGGCCGTGGCGGGCGCTGGTCCTGCGCGATACGCGGTCGCGTTGGGGCAGCTGCACGCATGACGGGCGGCTGATGTTCTCGTGGCGTCTGGCCATGGCCCCGCCCGAGGTGCTGGATTACGTCGCCGCCCACGAGGTCGCGCATCTGGCGCATATGGATCATTCGCCGCGTTTCTGGGCCACGGTCGAGACGCTGCTGCCCGGCCATGCGCCGCAGCGCGCCTGGCTTAAGACGCATGGCGGTGCGTTGATGATGTGGCGCTTTCATGATTGACGCGGCGCGGATTCGTGATCACAGCTTGGCCGCATGACCGTTCTTCGTCCTGCCGATCCCGCCGCGCATGAGCGCCTCTATCGTGGGCTTCGCTCGCGTATCATGCTGGGCGAGCTGCCGCCGGGCAAGCCGCTGACGCTGCGCGGGATCGCGCAGGAATACCACCTGTCGATGACCCCCGCGCGCGAGGCCGTGCGTCGTCTGGTGGCCGAGGGCGCGCTGACGCTGTCGGGCTCGGGGCGGGTGGCCACGCCGGAATTGTCGGACGAACGGATCGAGGAACTGGCCGCCCTGCGCGCCCTCATCGAGCCGGAACTGGCCGCACGCGCCCTGCCGCGCGCCCATTTTGCGCTGATCGACCGGTTGGCGACGATGAACGGCCGCATCGCCGACGCGGTCGAGCGCAATGACGCGGTTGGCTATATCCGCTGCAATCTGGAATTTCACCGGATGCTGTATCTGCGCGCGCAGGCGCCCGCGATGCTGGCCGTGCTGGAGACGATCTGGCTGCAGCTTGGCCCCACGATGCGGGCGCTTTACGGGCGCGTCAAGCGCAACGAGCCGCCGCGCCATCACCGGATGATCCTGGCGGCCCTGCGCGCGGGCGACGAGCCCGCCCTGCGGCTGGCGGTGCGGGCAGACGTCACGCACGGGTTGCGCCACCTGACCGGGCCGGACGGGCGCGGCTAGGGCGCAAGCGGCATCAGCCCGGCGGCAGCCCCGTCCCGCCAAAGCGGATATTGGCCAGGGTCGAGGGGATGACACGGGTGTATTTCGTGCCCTCGATCGCGGCGCCGGCCATCAGGCCGGCCTGCCCGAAGATCATCGCGATCACCGGGAATTGCGCGCTGAACGTGTCCGCGCCGACTGCCATGCCGCCGGCCGGGATCGCGTAGAAGGCGCCCGCGCCCGCGACCCAGCCCGGCGCGCCACGGAATGCCGCCAGCGCCTCGTCGGTCTGGAAGATCAGCACATGCGCATATTGCTGCGCGCCCGCCTGAAAGCCGACCGTGGCGCGGGTGGCCGAATAGTAATCCACTGTCTGCCCGTTGATGCGCAGCGCGCCCTGGCCATAGGCCCCGCCGAAGCCAAGCGCGGCCTCGGTCATCAGCGGCATGTAGAGGACGCCGCGCGCCTGCTGGACCAGCGGCGCTGCCGCCGGATAGTTCGAGATCAGGAACTGGTGCGTCTGATCGACCCGCGCATCCAGCTGCGCCGCCGCGTTGCTGCCGACAGCGTTGGTGCAGCCGGCCAGCATCAGCGCCGCGCCGCCACCGGCCAGAAGGCCCCGGCGGGTCAGGTTAGGGGAATGGCTCATCTGTCGCCTCTCGGGTTGCGGAGGCTCTGATCGGCCCCCTTGACGCAAAAGAATAGCGATTCCCGAGGGATCACGCCAGCATCTCGGCGACTGTTGGCGCGAAATAGCTCAGCACCCCGTCGCAGCCCGCCCGGCGGAAGCCCAGAAGGCTTTCCAGCATCGCCTCGCGCGAGAGCCAGCCGTTGCGGATCGCGCCTTCCAGCATCGCGTATTCGCCGCTGACCTGATAAGCGAAGGTGGGGGCGCCGAACTCGTCCTTGACCGCGCGGCAGATGTCCAGATAGGGCATCCCCGGCTTGACCATGACCATATCCGCACCCTCGGCCAGATCGCGGGCGACGCAGCGGATCGCCTCGCCGCGGTTCGCGGGGTTGATCTGATAGGTCTTCTTGTCGCCCACCAGCCGCCCCGAGGCGCCGACCGCATCACGGAAGGGGCCGTAGAAGGCGCTGGCGAATTTCGCGGCATAGGACAGGATCGAGACGTGCTTGTGGCCCGCTTCCTCCAGCGCGCGGCGAAGCGCGCCGATCCGGCCGTCCATCATGTCGGATGGCCCCAGCACGTCGGCGCCGCATTCGGCCTGGACCAGCGCCATGCGGACCAGCGCCTCGACCGTCTCGTCGTTCAGGATCTCGCCGTCGACGACCAGCCCGTCATGGCCGTTGGCGTTGTAGGGGTCCAGCGCGATGTCGGTCATCACGACCAGATCGGGCGCGACCTCCTTGACCGCGCGGATGGCAAGGTTGCCGATATTGTCGGGGTCCCACGCGCGTTCGCAGCCCTCGGTCTTCAGGGTCTGGTCGGAGTGGGGAAAGATGCAGATGGCCGGAATGTTCAGCCGCGCCGCCCGTTCCGCCGCGCGGCGCGCGCCGTCCAGCGTCAGACGCTCCACGCCCGGCATCGAGGTGATCTCGCCCTCGGCGCCCGCCACTTCGGTCACGAAAATCGGCCAGATCAGGTTGGCGGGGGTCAGGTTCGTCTCGGCCACCATGGCGCGGATATTGGGGGTGCGGCGCAGCCGGCGCAGGCGCGTGGCGGGGAAGGGGGCGATGATCGGGCTGGCCATGGGGCTTCCTTGCTGCTGGTGGCGGCTTCTCGACGCGGGGTGCGGGTGCGGCAGGGCGCTTTTCCTCGGTCGAAACCCGTTCTAAGGTCACGGGCGCCCAAGGACAAGGAACAGCCTCTTGCCGCCATTCGACAGCCTGATCGGGGTGCTTGCCAGCCGGTCCTTCAGCACGATCTGGTTCTGGCTGGCGCTGATCGGCATGTGGTCGGCGGCCGGGCGCAATGTGCTGGGCGTGCCGGTCGAGGTTCTGGCCCGCGCGCGCACCGCCCTGCGCCGCGACGCGCCCGACGCCCCTGAGGCGATCGCCCTGATGGACTGGCTGTCGCTGAACCTGCCGCGCTGGCGGCTTGGCCCGCGCGAAGGCGCGGTGTTTCTGGGCCTGACCAGTTTCGGGCTGACATCGCTGGCGGTGCTGGGCTTCGGCTTCGGGCTGGAACTGGCGCAGGCGCTGACGCTGGTGGGCGTGCCGTTCTGGCTGCTCTTCTGGCTGCGGGTGCGGCTGGCGCGGCGACTGGCGCCGATCCTCGCGGACGCGCAGCAGGGCGTCCTGCCCCTGCCTGATGCCGTGGCGGGGACGGTGCGGCATATGGTCCGCCACCGGATGCTCCACATGCTCCTGTCGGTCGCGGCGGTGCTTGTCACGCTGCTGTGGGGCATGCTGTGGATGCTGATCCGGCCCTTCGGTTTCTGAGGACGCCTTGACACCGCCAACCCGCCCCTTAGGTCAGCGCGCATGACCCAGCAGATCATCCTGTCCGGCGCCCCCGAGGGCTATGACGCGGCGCTTCTGGCCCGCGAGGTCGCCCGCCCCGAGAATGGCGGAGCGCCCGTCATCCACATCGCGCGCGACGACCGCCGCATGGCCGCGATGCGCGCGGCGCTGGCCTTTCTGGCGCCCGACCTGCCGGTGCTGGATTTCCCGGCCTGGGACACGACGCCCTATGACCGCGTCTCGCCCCAGCCCGAGATCCAGGCGGCGCGGATGGGTCTGCTGGCGGCTTTGGCGCAGGGGCGGATCAAGGGGCCGTTCGTCCTGCTGACCACGCTCAGCGCGGCGATGCAGCGCGTGCCGCCGCGCGAGGTCGTGCGCGCGACCGCCTTTTCCGCCCGCGTTGGCGAGCGCGTGAACGAGGCCGCCCTGCGCGATTTCCTTGTCCGCATGGGCTTTCAGCAAAGCCCCACCGTGACCGAGCCGGGCGACTACGCGATCCGGGGCGGGATCATCGACATCTTCCCGCCGGGCGGCGCCGGGCCGGTGCGGCTGGACCTGTGGGGCGACGTGCTGGACGGCGCGCGCCGCTTCGATCCGGAAACGCAGCGCAGCACCGAGACGCTGACCCGCGTCGAACTGGCGCCCATGTCCGAGGTGATCCTGGACGAGCCCTCGATCACGCGGTTCCGCCAGAATTATCGTGCAGAATATGGTGGCGGCCAGAACGATCCGCTTTACGAAAGCGTCAGCGCGGGCCGCAAGACGGCGGGGGCCGAGCATTGGCTCCCTTGGTTCCATGAGCGGATGGAGAGCCTGTTCGATTACGTGCCCGGCGCCTCGGTGGTGCTGGACGATCATCTGGCGCAGGTGGCCGAGGCGCGCCGCCGCATGATCGACGAGCAATTCGACGCCCGCCGCGCCGCGATGGCAGCCAAGGGGCGTGCGGACAGCGTCTATAAACCCGTGCCGCCCGACGCGATGTTCCCCATGCCCTCGGAATGGCAGGGCTGGCTGGACGCACATCGGGTGCTGCGGCTGTCGGTGCTGAACCAGCCGCCGGGGCCGGGCGTGCTGGATGCGGGCGGGCGCGTGGGCCGCAACTTCGCCCCCGAGCGTCAGGCCGAACAGATCAACCTGTTCTCGGCCCTGGCCGATCACGTCCGCACGCTGGCCCGCGATCATCGCGTGGTCATCGCCAGCTTCTCCGAAGGCGCGCGGGAACGCCTGTCGGGCCTTTTGACCGATGAGGGGCTGGCGGGCGCGACAGCCATCGCCGATCTGCGCGACCTTCCCGACCGTCCGGGCGCCATCGGTCTGGCCGTCTGGCCGCTGGACGAGGGCTTTGTGGCCGACGGCAAGGCCCTTGGCCGGATCGCGGTGATCTCGGAACAGGACGTGCTGGGCGACCGCCTGATCCGGGGCGCGAAAAAGCGCCGCAAGGCCGAGAATTTCCTGAAGGACACCACGACCCTCAGCCCCGGAGATCTGGTCGTCCATGTCGAACACGGCATCGGCCGCTACATGGGGATCGAGACGATCACCGCGATGAAGGTGCCGCATGATTGCGTGGCGCTGGAATATGCGGGCGGTGACCGGCTGTTCCTGCCGGTCGAGAATATCGAACTTCTGTCCCGCTATGGCCACGAGGAGGGGCTGCTGGACCGTCTGGGCGGCGGCGCATGGCAGGCCCGCAAGGCACGGCTGAAGGAACGCATCCGCCTGATCGCGGACAAGCTGATGCGGGTGGCGGCTGAACGCCTGTTGCGTCCCGCCCCGGTGCTGGAGCCTGACGACCACGAATGGCAGCAATTCGCCGCGCGCTTCCCCTATAGCGAGACCGACGACCAGATGGCCGCCATCGAGGACGTGGCCGAGGATCTGGCCGCGGGCCGTCCGATGGACCGGCTGGTCGTGGGCGATGTCGGCTTCGGCAAGACCGAGGTGGCGATGCGCGCGGCCTTCATCGCCGCGTCGCAGGGCATGCAGGTCGCGGTGGTCGCGCCCACAACGCTGCTGGCCCGCCAGCACTACAAGACCTTTGCCGAGCGGTTCCGCGGCACCGCGATCAATGTCCGCCCCCTGTCACGCTTCGTTTCCGCCAAGGACGCGGCGACGACCCGAACTGGCCTTGGCGATGGCAGCGTCGATATCGTGGTCGGCACCCATGCCGTGCTGGCCAAGGGCGTACGCTTCAAGAACCTCGGGCTGCTGATCATCGACGAGGAACAGCATTTCGGCGTGGCCCACAAGGAACGCCTGAAGGAACTGCGTTCCGACATCCACGTGCTGACCCTGACCGCGACGCCCATTCCGCGCACGCTGCAACTGTCCCTGACCGGGGTGCGCGATCTGTCGGTGATCGGTACGCCGCCCGTGGACCGTCTGGCGATCCGCACCTATGTCAGCGAATTCGACAGCGTCACGATCCGCGAGGCGCTGCTGCGCGAGAAGTATCGCGGCGGGCAGAGCTTCTTCGTCGTGCCACGCCTGTCGGACCTGCCCGATGTGGAACATTGGCTCAAGGAGAACATGCCCGAGCTGAACTACATCGTGGCCCATGGCCAGCTTGCGGCGGGTGATCTGGATCAGCGGATGAACGCCTTCTACGACGGCAGCCATGACGTGCTGCTGGCGACGACGATCGTCGAGAGCGGCCTCGATATCCCGACCGCGAACACCATGATCGTCTGGCGCGCCGACATGTTCGGCCTGTCGCAGCTTTACCAGATCCGGGGCCGGGTCGGGCGATCCAAGGCGCGGGCCTATGCCTATCTGACCACCAAGCCGCGCGTGCCGCTGACGCCCCAGGCGATGCGGCGGCTCAAGTTCCTGGGCTCGATCGACGGGCTGGGTGCGGGCTTCAACCTCGCCAGCCAGGACCTGGACCTGCGCGGCGCCGGCAACCTTCTGGGCGAGGAACAGTCCGGCCACATCAAGGAAGTCGGCTTCGAGCTTTACCAGCAGATGCTGGAGGAAACGATCGCCAAGCTGAAATCCGGCGAGATCGAGGGCACCCCCGAGGATGAATGGGCGCCGCAGCTGAACCTTGGCGTGCCGGTCACGATCCCGGAAAGCTACATTCCCGATCTGGATGTGCGGCTTGGCCTCTATCGTCGTCTGGCCGAGCTGACCACCAAGGTCGAGCTGGAAGGGTTCGCCGCCGAACTGATCGACCGCTTCGGCCCGCTGCCGCGCGAGGTGAACACCCTGCTTCTCGTCATCCGGATCAAGGCGATGGCGAAACGCGCGAATATCTCGAAACTGGATGTCGGCCCCAAGGGGGTCACGGTGCAATTCCACATGGACAAGTTCCCGAACCCCGCAGGGCTGGTCGAATACCTGTCGGACGAGCGCGGCAATGCCAAGGTCATCGACAACAAGGTCGTCCTGAAACGCGACTTCGCCACGGACGGTGACCGCATCAAGGGTGCCTTTGCCGTCGCCCGTGACCTTGCCGCCAAGATCCGCGAAGGCCGCGCGGCCGGAAAGGCCAAGGGATGAGCGCCGGTCAGATCCGCTTCGACACCGGCCCGCTTGGGGACGGCACGCTGTTCGCCGCCCCCGAGACGGTGATCCGCGCCGACACGCCCGAAGGGGTCGGCCCTGCCCTGGCCGCGATGCAGGCGGCGCAGTCGCGCGGGCGCTGGCTGGCGGGCTATCTGTCCTATGAACTGGGTCATGCGCTGACCCCACGCCTGTTCCATCTGATGCCCGCCAACAGGCGGCTGCCGCTGATCCTGATGGGGGTCTTTGACGCCCCCCGCCCGGCGCTGCCCCTGCCTGCGCCCGATGGCGTGCAGATCGGCGTGCCGAAGCCTCTTTGGGACCGGGCGCGCTATGACCGGGCGCTGGCGGCGGTGCATCGCTATATCGAGTCGGGCGACACCTACCAGATCAACCTGACCTTCCCGCTTGAGGCCGAGGTCAGCGGCGATCCGCTGGCCGTCTATGCGGCGCTGGCCGCGCGTCAGCCGGTGGGCGAGGGGGCCTTTGTCGATCTGGGCGGGCCGGTCGTGCTGTCGCGTTCGCCGGAATTGTTCTTTGCCGTCGGTCATGGGGGCGCCATCCGGACGCGGCCGATGAAGGGCACCGCCCGGCGCGGCGACGATCCGGCCAGCGATCACGCCAGCGCCGAGGGATTGCGCCTCTCCGACAAGAACCGCGCCGAGAACCTGATGATCGTCGATCTTTTGCGAAACGACATCAGCCGCATCTGTCATCCGGGCAGCGTGCGCGTGCCCGACCTGTTCACCATCGAGACCTATGCGACGGTCCATCAGATGGTTTCGACCGTCGAAGGGAGGCTTCTTCCGGGCGTCGGTCTGGCCCAGATCCTGGGCGCGCTGTTTCCCTGCGGTTCGATCACCGGGGCGCCCAAGATCCGTGCGATGGAGATCATCGCCGAACTCGAGGGCGCCGCGCGCGAGGTCTATTGCGGCGCGGTGGGCTGGGTCGATCCGGCGGGGCCGATGCGGTTCAACGTGGCGATCCGGTCGCCCTGGTTCAGCGCCCCGGACCGCTTGCGGCTGAACGTGGGCGGCGGCATCGTCCATGACAGCGAGGCCGGTTCGGAATGGGAGGAGGCTCTGTGCAAATCCGCATTCCTGGGCCATTTCCCGACGGGCTGACCGTCTTCGAGACGATGCGCGCCGAGGCTGACGGCCGCATCGCGCTGTGGCCCCTGCATCTGGCGCGGCTGCGGCGCGGTTGCGCCGCCTTGGGCTTTCCGCTGGACGAGGAAAGGGCCTTTGCCTTGCTGGCGGGGCTGCCGCGCGGGCAGGTGCTGCGGGCGCGGCTGGCCGTCGATCGGGCGGGCGCGCTGTCGCTGACCCATGCGGCCCTGCCGCCGAACCCGGCCCTGTGGCGGGTCGTGATCGCTGAACACCGGCTGGATGCGGGCGATCCGTGGCTGGCCATCAAGTCGTCGCACCGCCCGGTCTATGACGCCGCCCGCGCCGCCCTGCCGCCGGGCATCGACGAGGCGATCCTGCTGAACCGCGCGGGCGTGCCCTGCGAAGGCACGATCACCAGCCTGTTTCTGGATCGCGGCGGGGTGCTGCTGACGCCGCCCCTGTCGGTGGGTCTGTTGCCCGGCGTCCTGCGCGCCAGCCTGATCGCGGCGGGGCGCGCGCGAGAGGCGGCGCTGACGATGGATGATCTGCGGGGCGGGGGCATCATCATGGGGAATGCGCTGCGCGGGCTGATCCCCGCGCGGCTGGAGACGCGGCCCTAGCCAGACAGCCCGGTCTTTTCGATGACCTTCGCCCGGACGCGCTGCGCCAGTTGCGACAGCGGACGGTGGCGCAGGTTCAAGAGGAAGTAGGGCGCCACGCGGATGTCGCGCTGGACGGCCAGCAGCGCAAAGCCAGCCCCTACCGGCGCGCGGCGCAAGAGCAGCCCGACCTCTTGCGAGACCGAGGCCACGGCGTCGCTTTCGGCCAGATAGGCCATCGTGAACACGATCGAGGCCGACGAGACGACATTTCGCGGCTCGGGCAGGCCGACCGAGGCAAAGGCCTCCAGCGTGGCCTCGCGGATGGGCGCGCCGCGTTGCTGCATGATCCATTCGTATTCGGCAAGCTCGGTCAGCGTGACCATCGGCGCGCGCGCCAGCGGATGGCCCGCGCGGGTGCAGAAGGCGACCTTTTCGTCACGCATGGGCAGGATTTCGAAATCGCGGCTGTCGAATTCGGGCAGAATGCGGGCGAGGGCGAAATCCATCTCGCCGGCGGTCAGGTGATGCAGCAGATCGCGCGAGGGCAGGACCTCGACGGTGATGTCCGCCTCGGGGATCTCGTGCTTGATCTCGCGGATGGCGGGGACCAGATGGCTGACTGCGGGCCCCGTCACGGCCCCCACGACGACCGACCCGGCATGCCCGCCGCGCAAGGCCGTCACATCGGCCGCCATGTTGCCCATCTCGCGCAGGATGGTGCGCGCGCGGCGAATGACGGCGGTGCCGATCTCGGTCGGGACCATGCCCGAGGGGGCGCGCACAAACAGCGGCGCGCCCAGCTGGCGTTCGGTCTCGGCCAGCATGCGGGACGCGGCGGGCTGGGTCATCGCGCAGGCATTGGCCGCGATCTGCAACCGCGCGCTTTCGGCGATGCGCAGGATCAGGCGCAGTTGCGAGGGTTTCAGATGCAGGCGGGCAAGCGGGTCTGACATACCATTTCCGATATAGAGAAGGGCCATAATATCATTTTACGGTTATCTTCTTCCTGCGCTAGGGTTTTGCGACACAAAAGGCGCCGGGGAGGGCGCCGCAGCGGAGGACGACATGAAAACCATCAGGACCGCCGCCTTGGCGTTCGGCGTGTCGATGCTGGCCGTGGCCGCATCGGCCCAGACGATCGGCATTTCGATGCCGACGCAATCCTCGGCGCGCTGGATCGCGGACGGGGCCAACATGGTCCAGCAATTCGAGGCCGCGGGCTATCAGACCAATCTGCAATATGCCGAGGACGACATCCCCAACCAGCTTGCGCAGGTCGAGAACATGATCACCCAAGGGGTGGACGTGCTGGTGATCGCCGCCATCGACGGCACCACGCTGTCGAACGCGCTGGCGAATGCCGCCGCCTCGGACATCCGCGTCATCGCCTATGACCGGCTGATCCGCGACACGCCCGATGTGGATTATTACGCGACCTTCGACAACTTTCAGGTCGGCGTGCAGCAGGCGAACTCGCTCGTGCAGGGGCTGGAGGAGCGTTTCGGCGACGTGAACCCCTGGCATGTTGAATTGTTCGGCGGCAGCCCGGACGACAACAACGCCTATTTCTTCTATGATGGGGCCATGTCCATCCTGCAGCCGCTGATCGACGAGGGGCGGATCGTGATCCCCTCGGGCCAGCAGGGGATGGAGACAGTCGGCACGCTGCGCTGGGACGGCTCGGCGGCGCAGGCGCGGATGGATAACCTGCTCTCGGCGAACTACACGCAGGAAACGGTTCACGGCGTCCTGTCGCCCTATGACGGGCTGTCGATCGGCATCCTGTCGTCGCTGAAGGGCGTCGGCTACGGCTCGGGCGATCTGGAAATGCCGATCGTCACCGGCCAGGATGCCGAGGTGCAGTCGGTCAAGTCGATCATCGCGGACGAGCAATATTCGACCATCTTCAAGGACACCCGCGAACTGGCCCGCGTGACGGTGGGCATGGTCGATGCCATGCTCAAGGGCGGCGAGCCCGAGATCAACGACACCGAGACCTATGACAACGGCGTCAAGGTCGTGCCTTCGTTCCTCTTGGAGCCGGTGCCGGTCGATGCCTCGAACTGGGAAGAGGTTCTGGTCGGCAGCGGCTATTACACGGCCGAGCAGCTTCAGTAAGATCACGGGCCGCCTTTCGGGGCGGCCCTTCAGGCGCGCTGGCTGTCCCCCCGCGGACCGGCCCGGCAAGGAATGTCGCGATGAATGCCCTTCTTCAGATGCAGCGCATCTCGAAAAGCTTTCCCGGCGTGAAGGCGCTTGACGATGTCAGCATCGACGTCGCCCCCGGCGAGATCCACGCCATCTGCGGCGAGAACGGCGCCGGCAAGTCCACGCTGATGAAGGTGCTGTCCGGCGTCTACCCGACCGGCAGCTACGAGGGCCAGATCACCTATGACGGCGAGGTGGTCGATTTCCGCACCATCCGCGACAGCGAGGCGAAGGGCATCATCATCATCCACCAGGAGCTGGCGCTGATCCCGCTTCTGACCATCGCCGAGAACATCTTTCTGGGCAACGAGCGCGCCAGGGGCGGCGTGATCGACTGGCAGGAGACGTTTCTCCAGACCGAGGCGCTGCTGGCCAAGGTGGGGCTGCGCGAGGCACCCGGCACCATCGTCGGCACGCTGGGCGTGGGCAAGCAGCAGCTTGTCGAGATCGCCAAGGCCCTGTCGCGCAATGTGCGCTTGCTGATCCTGGACGAGCCTACTGCCGCGCTTTCGGAAAGCGACAGCCAGGCGCTTCTGGACCTGCTGCTGGAACTCAAGGAGCAGGGCGTCACCTCGATCATCATCAGCCACAAGCTGAACGAGGTGCGCCGCGTCGCCGACCGCGTAACGGTGATCCGCGACGGCGCCACGATCAGCACGCTGGACGCGAAGGGCCTGACCGAGGACAAGATCGTCCGCGACATGGTCGGCCGCGACATGGCGCACCGCTATCCCGAACGCGACCGGCGCGCGGGCAAGGTGGTCTTCGAGCTGAAGAACTGGAACGTCTGGCATCCCGAACAGCGCGAGCGGCAGATGATCCGCGATGTCTCGCTGACCGTCCGCGCGGGCGAGGTCGTGGGCATCGCGGGCCTCATGGGGGCGGGTCGCACCGAACTGGCCATGAGCGTCTTCGGCCGCAGCTACGGGCGGGGCATCTCGGGTCAGGCGCTGGTCCGGGGGCGCGAGGTGGATGTCTCGACCGTGGACCGGGCGATCAAAGCGGGGCTGGCCTATGTGACCGAGGACCGCAAGACGCTTGGCCTGATCCTGGAACAGACGATCCGGCGCAACACGATCCTTGCCAATCTTGGCGGCGTGTCGCGCCGGGGCATCGTGGACGAGGGGCGCGAGACCGAGACCGCCGAAAAGTACCGCCGCGCACTGCGCATCCGCACGCCTTCGGTCTTTCAGAAGGTGATGAACCTTTCGGGCGGCAACCAGCAGAAGGTCGTGCTGGCGAAATGGCTTTTCACCGCGCCCGACGTGCTGGTTCTGGACGAGCCGACGCGTGGGATCGACGTCGGCGCGAAATACGAAATCTACAACATCATCAACGATCTCAGCCGCGAGGGCCGCGCCGTCGTCATGATCTCGTCCGAAATGCCCGAGCTTCTGGGCATGTGCGACCGGATCTACGTGATGAACGAAGGCCGTCTGGTCGGTGAACTGGACGCGGAAAGCGCCAGCCAGGAAGCGATCATGTCGCTGATCGTCAGGGAATAGGAGGACAGCGTGGAACGCATCGACAGCGCGCCCCGCACGGGCATGCGCGAATACGTGGCGCGGCACATCCGCGAATACGGGCTGCTTTTCGCGCTGATCGCGATCATGGTCTTTTTCCAGATCGTGACCGGCGGCGTCCTTCTGCGCCCGGTGAACATCACCAACCTGTTCCTGCAGAACAGTTACATCATCATCATGGCGCTTGGGATGCTGCTGGTGATCGTCTCGGGCCATATCGACCTGTCGGTCGGGTCCGTCATGGGCTTCATCGGGGCGCTGGCCGCGGTCATGATCGTCCAGAACCAGATGCCGGTCTGGCAGGCGATGGCGGTCTGCATCGTGGTCGGCATGGCGATCGGCGCGGTTCAGGGCTATTTCATCGCCTATTGGAAGATCCCCTCGTTCATCGTGACGCTGGCCGGGATGCTGGTCTTCCGGGGCCTGTCGCTGTGGCTGCTGGCGGGACAGTCGGTCGGGCCCTTCCCGCAGAGCTTTCAGCAGCTTTCGACGGGCTTCATCGCGGACCCGTTCGGCTTTGACCGTCCCAACGGGCTTGCGCTGGCGGTGGGCGTGCTGTCGGTCCTGCTGATCCTGTGGATCGGCCTGCGCGCCCGCGCCCGCAACGCCCGCTACGGGATGGAGGACGAGCCGCTGGCCCTGTTCCTGATCCGCAACGGCGTGATCGCGGCCGCACTGCTGTTCGTGACCTGGAAACTGGCCTGGTTCCGGGGCCTGCCGAATGTGCTGTTGTCCATGGTCGTGCTAACGGTGATCTATGTCTTCCTGACCGAGCGGACGACGATCGGGCGGCGTGTCTATGCCACCGGCGGCAATGCAAAGGCCGCCAAACTGTCGGGCATCCGGACCGAGCGGCTGACCTTCCTCGTCTTCGTGAACATGGGGCTTCTGGCGGCGCTGGCGGGGCTGGTCTTTGCGGCGCGGCTGAACACCGCGACCCCTCGGGCGGGTTTCGCGGTCGAGCTGGACGTGATCGCGGCGGTCTTCATCGGGGGCGCCTCGATGTCGGGGGGTGTCGGCAAGATCGTCGGCGCGGTCGTGGGCGCCTTCATCATGGGCGTGATGAACAACGGCATGTCGATCATGGGGATCGGCATCGATTACCAACAGGTCATCAAGGGGTTGGTGCTTCTGGCTGCCGTCTTCTTCGATGTCTACAACAAGAACCGTGAGGGCTGAACCATGTGGCTGTCGCAACTGACGCTGACGGACGGAAGCCGCGCCGTCGCCGCCCGAACCGGGGCCGGGGCGCATCTGGTGCCCGGCATCGCGACCACCCGCGAGCTTGCGCTGGCCGCGCTGGCGGCGGGTCGGGGCCTTCAGGCCGAAGTGACCACTCGCGGGGCGGGCGAGGCCGTCGATCTGGTCGCCGCGCTGGAAGAGGGGCGGCTGCTTCTGCCGCTGGATCACGAGGACCCGGCGCATCTGCACCTGACCGGCACGGGGCTGACGCATCTGGGCAGCGCCTCGGCGCGCGACAAGATGCATGCCAGCCTGGAGGCGGGCGAGCTGACCGACAGCATGAAGATGTTCCGCATGGGTCTTGAGGGCGGCAAGCCCGAGGCGGGGCGCATCGGCGCGCAGCCCGAATGGTTCTGGAAGGGCAACGGCCACAACGCGGTCGCGCCCGGTCAGCCGCTGCATTCGCCCGGTTTCGCCCTCGACGCAGGCGAGGAGCCCGAGATCGCGGGCCTCTACATCGTCGCCCCCGACGGGCGCCCTGTGCGGCTTGGGTTCGCGCTGGCCAACGAGTTTTCCGACCATGTGACCGAGCGCGGCAATTATCTGTGGCTGGCCCATTCCAAGCTGCGCCCCGCGAGCTTCGGCCCCGAGATGCGCGTGGGCGATCTGCCCGCCCATGTCGAGGGCACGAGCCGCCTGATCCGCGCCGGGCGCACGGTCTGGGAAAAGCCCTTCCTCTCGGGCGAGGCGAACATGTCCCACAGCATCGCCAATCTGGAACACCACCATTTCAAATACGCTCTGTTCCGGCAGCCCGGTGATGTGCATGTGCATTTCTTTGGCACCGCGACCCTGTCATTCGCCGACGGGATCAGGACCGAGGCGGGGGATCATTTCCGCATCGAATGCCCCGATTTCGGGCTGCCCCTGACCAATCCTCTGGCGGTCGAGGCCGCCGACCCGGCGCCCGTCGCCGCCCTTGCGCTGTGAGGCGAGCATGAGTTTCACCCCCGCCCCCTGGCCCCGAAAGCTGCGATCCCAGGAATGGTATGGCGGCAATTCGCGTGACACGATCTATCACCGTGGCTGGCTCAAGAATCAGGGCTATCCGCACGACCTGTTCGACGGCCGCCCGGTCATCGGCATCCTGAACACCTGGTCCGACCTGACGCCCTGCAACGGCCATCTGCGCGAACTGGCCGAAAAGGTGAAGGCAGGCGTGTGGGAGGCCGGGGGCTTTCCCGTCGAGGTGCCGGTCTTTTCGGTCTCGGAAAACACCTTCCGGCCTAGCGCGATGATGTTTCGGAACCTGGCCGCCATGGCCATCGAGGAAACCATCCGCGGCCAGCCCATCGACGGCGCGGTGCTGATGGTGGGCTGCGACAAGACCACGCCCAGCCTGATGATGGCGGCGGCCAGCTGCGACATTCCCTCGATCGTCGTGACCGGCGGACCGATGCTGAACGGCTGGTACCGGGGCGAGCGGGTCGGGTCCGGCACGCATCTGTGGAAGTTCAGTGAGGCCGTGAAGGCCGGGCAGATGACGCAGGACGAGTTTCTGGACGCCGAGGCCGCCATGTCCCGCTCCAGCGGCACCTGCAACACGATGGGGACGGCCAGCACCATGGCATCGATGGCCGAGGCTTTGGGCATGGCCCTGTCCGGCAATGCCGCGATCCCTGCGGTGGATTCGCGTCGCCGCGTCATGGCGCAGATGTCGGGGCGGCGCATCGTGCAGATGGTCAAGGACGACCTGAAGCCCTCGGACATCATGACGCGGCAGGCCTTCGAGAACGCGATCCGCGTGAACGGGGCCATCGGCGGCTCGACCAATGCGGTGATCCACATGCTGGCCATGGCAGGCCGGGCGGGGATCGACCTGACGCTGGACGATTGGGACCGCTGCGGCCGCGATGTGGCGACCATCGTGAACCTGATGCCCTCCGGGAAATACCTGATGGAGGAATTCTTCTATGCGGGTGGCCTGCCCGTCGTCATCAAGCGTCTGGCCGAGGCCGGGCAGCTGCACCGCGACGCGCTGACGGTCAGCGGGGCCACGATCTGGGAAGAGGTCAAGGATGTCGTCAACTGGAACGAGGACGTGATCCGGCCCGTGGACAATCCCCTGACCCCGCAGGGCGGCATCGCGGTCCTGCGCGGCAACCTCGCCCCAAGCGGGGCGGTTCTGAAGCCCTCGGCCGCCAGCCCGCATCTGCTGACCCATCGCGGCCGCGCGGTCGTCTTCGAGGATATCGACGATTACAAGGCCCGCATCGCCGACGAGGCGCTGGATATCGACGAGACCTGTGTGATGGTGCTGAAAAATTGCGGCCCGCGCGGCTATCCCGGCATGGCCGAGGTCGGCAATATGGGCTTGCCCCCCAAGGTGCTGCGCAAGGGCGTGACGGACATGGTGCGGATTTCCGACGCCCGCATGTCGGGCACGGCCTACGGCACGGTCGTTCTGCACACCTCGCCCGAGGCGGCGGCGGGCGGTCCCCTTGCCGTGGTGCGCGACGGCGACATGATCCAGCTGGACGTGCCGAACCGCCGCCTGCATCTTGAGATCAGCGATGCCGAACTGGCCGCGCGCCTTGCCGCATGGCAACCGCTGCCCGATCCGCCAGCCAGCGGTTACGCCTGGCTTCACCAGAACCATGTGATGGGCGCCGATACCGGTGCGGATTTCGATTTCCTCCAGGGGTGCCGGGGCAACGCGGTCGGAAGGGACAGCCATTGATGAAGATCGCGCTTGTCGGCATCGGAAAGATCGCGCTGGACCAGCATGTTCCCGCGCTGCGCGCCAGCGCCGACTGGGACCTTGCCGCCACCGTCTCGCGCAGCGGCAGGGTCGAGGGCGTCGAGGCCTTCACCGAGATCGGCGCCATGCTTGAGGCGCGGCCCGATATCGGGGCGGTCAGCCTCTGCCTGCCACCGGTGCCACGCTTTGCCGCGGCCAAGGCCGTGCTGCGCGCCGGGCGCCATCTGATGCTGGAAAAGCCCCCCGGTGCCAGCCTCTCCGAGGTTCACGCGCTGCAGGCGCTGGCGCGCGAGGCAGGCGTCACGATCTACGCCACGTGGCATTCGCGCATGGCACTTGGCGTCGCGGCGGCCAAGCGCTGGCTGGCCGACAAGCGGATCGAAAGCGGCCGGATCATCTGGCGCGAGGATATCCGGCATTGGCATCCCGGGCAGGACTGGATCCTCGAGGCCGGGGGGATGGGCGTCTTCGATCCGGGGATCAACGCGCTCTCGATCCTGACCGAGATCCTGCCCGCCCCGGTCCACCTGCGCGCAGCCACTCTGGATTTCCCGGCGAACCGGCAGGCCCCCATCGCCGCGCGTCTCAGCCTTTCGGGCGGGATCGAGGCCGATCTGGACTTCCTCCAGACCGGGCCGCAGACCTGGGATATCGAGCTTGTGACCGATGCCGGGCCGATGGCCTTGCGGATGGGCGGCAACCTCCTCGAGATCGCGGGCAGGCCGGTCGAGGGGCAAAAGGACATCATGCAGGAATACCCCGCCCTTTATGCCCGGATGGCCGGGCTGGTGCAGGACGGTCGCAGCGAGGTCGATCTGGCGCCGATGGTTCTGGTCGCCGACGCTTTCACGATGGGCCAGAGGGCCATCGTCGCGCCCTTCGATTTCTAGGCAGCGACGGCCATAACGAGGTCCCCGGCCGCGTCCAGGCTGTTGCTGGCTGGACAGCCGCCCGCGACATGCCCGGCTTTGCCGTCGAAAGCGGCACCGGCCAAGTGGCCATGTCCGGCGGCACGCGACGCGCGGCCTGCGTCTGATCTTAGGGTTCTGCTGAAAAACCGGCGCCGTGGTGCCAAAGCCTGTGGGCGGGGTCTTGTCCCGGCCTGCGTGATGGCCGGCGCTGCGCCACAGGCGCTTTCAGAGGATGACCCCGACCGCGAGGCCGACGGCGCCGCCCAAGGGCAGCCCTAGCACCATCCCCCGGAAGAACAGGCAGCAGGGGCAGGACGTGTGCAGATGCGCCACCAGTCGCGATGTCCAATGGCCGGGGCCATGGCACCAAGCGGGCAGGAAGGCCCGGCTGCCCCATGCCATCCCGTTCGAGAGCCAGTTATCCTGCCACTCGGCGGTATCACCGGTCAGGTTGCCGGCCTCTGGTTCGGCGGATCGGGCCGGAGTCTCGGGTCGGAAGCGGAAGGGATTGATCATCCGATGCTCCGATCCCCGGTCCTTGCCGCCCGCAGACCGGGCGGGTCGGGGGGCATCTTGTCGGCTGCGTCGCTGACATCACCGGCGATCAGGCGGGCGCCACGCTCGTAGGTCAGGTAACGCCACAGCCAGCGCATCGAGACCAGAAAACGGTTCTGAAACCCAACCAGCAGATAGACATGGATGATCGCCCAGGACATCCAGGCGGGCCAACCCCGCAGTCGGAAGCGACCCTGTTCGAAGATGGCGGCATGGCGGCCGACGATCGCGGTGTTGCCGCGGCTTTTGTAGCGAAAGGCGGGCAGGGGCGTGCCATGGGTCAGATGCGCGGCAAGGGCACGGCCCAGATGGATGCCCTGCTGCTTGGCGACCTGCGCAAGGCCGGGCAGGGGTTTGCCCTCGGCGTTGGTGAACAGCGCGACGTCGCCAAGCGCATGAACCTGCGGCTGTCCCCTCACGGTCAGGGTCTCGTCCACGGCGATGCGGCCCGCACGGTCGGTCGGCCCCAATTGCGCCCCCAGGGGCGAGGCCGCCACGCCCGCAGCCCAGACCACCACGCCCACCGGATGCGTCTGCCCGGCCAGGCTGATCGAGCCCGGCCCGATCTCTTCGACCCTTGCGCCGGTCAGGATGGTGACGCCCAACCGCTCCAACCTGGCCTTGGCATAGGCCGACATGTCCTCGTCGAACCCGGCCAGCAGACGCGGCCCGGCCTCGATCAGGGTGACCGAGGCGCTGCCCGGATCGATGCTGCGGAAATCGTGCAGCAGCGTGTGGCGGCTCAGTTCGGCGATGGCGCCCGCCATCTCGACCCCGGTCGGGCCGCCGCCGACCACGGCGATCCGCATCAGGCGCTGCCGCGCGGCCGGGTCGGTTGCGCGTTCAGCGCGCTCGAAGGTCAGAAGCAATTGCGAGCGGATATGCCGCGCATCCTCGATCGTCTTGAGGCCCGGCGCCCATTCCGCCCATTCGTCCCGACCGAAATAGCCATGGCTGGCCCCGCTGGCCAGGACGAGGTGCCGATAACCGATCACCTGCCCGCAGCCAAGCAGCAGCCGCCGCGCCTCGGTATCGATCCCGGTCACTTCGCCCAGGATCACCCGGACCGAGTGATGGCGGCGCAGGATCTTGCGGATCGGCACCGCGACATCCGTGGCCGACAGGGCAGCCGTCGCCACCTGATAGAGCAGCGGCTGGAACAGGTGATGGTTGCGCCGGTCGATCACCGTCACGCCGATGCCTGCGCGGCCAAGGGCCTTGGCGACCTCCAGCCCGGCGAAGCCCGCGCCGATGATCACCACGTCGCGAAAGTCGATCTGGCCTCGGGCGGGGGTCATGCCTGCTTGTCTCTCCGGATGCTTCTTTTGCGGCCGGAGAATTCCCGCCCGGTCATGGTGAACCAGAGGGGGCGGTGATTGTTCCGAAGCGGGGCAAAGGCCGCAGGGGCATACCCCGGAAGCGCGCCTGGTCAGGCGGCGAAGGGACAATCACAGGTTTTGAAATTGGCGCACCCGAAGTCATCCATGCGGACGGGCAATAACCAGCAAATGCTGGGAAATCAGAGGGCGGCGTGATCCAGAATGTGAACCATTCTGTGAACCAGATTCACCGCCCCTTTTCGTCCCCTACAGCCGCGCGCAGGGCCTCGGTCAGAGCGTCGGCGCCCTGCTTGCGGTTCCAGATCGCGCGCGTCTTGCCGCGCACCCTCTCGATCCCGGCCCAGAGCATCAGCGCGACCGTGACCACAGCATAAGCCGTCTCGGCCGTCACGTCGATGGGAAGCGGAAAGCCCAGGCCAAGGGCGGCCAGAAGTTGCGCCAGCGCGGCCACGGCCATGAACCAGAAGCTGCGGTTCGAGACGGCCAGCGAATAGCGACGATCCGGCCCGGCCAGCCGGTTGGCTTGCTCGATAGTCGCGTTCAGGTCGCGGATTGCCTTGAAGATCAGGACAGGGTTCACGTCAGCCTCCGAAGATGAAGTAGGCCGCAGCCAGGGCAATTGCCGACAGGCCGCCAATGGTGGGCCACGTCAGCGCCGACCGCGCGGCGCCGCCCGTCACGTCCCATGCAGCCGCCGCGTCGAGAACGGGGATAGGTGCCTTGTTCTCGGGCTGGGGCGGCATAGCGGGCTCGGGCGCAAGGCCGGTGCGCGTGAAGGGGAACGGGTCGCCCCAGGTCCGCGCCGGGCCGGTGTCGATGTGGATGAAGCCTTGGCGCGGATAGGTGCCGATCCCGGTGAAGCCCGCCGCCCGCGCCGCCGCGATGAATGCGCGAGGATCATGGTTGCCGACCACCACGTCGAACGCCTTGCCATCCATGTGCAGGCTGCCTGCCGCGCCGCCGACCGCGCGATTGTGGGCCGGGCTGCGGTAGGCGCTGGTGATGACCATGGGCCGCCCAAGGCGCGTCCGAAGGGCTTGCAGCTTGTCGAGCGACGGGGGGTCGATCAGCAACTCGCCCTCGCGCTTGGACGCCAGTTCGCGGGGCGAGAAGTTGGGCCAGCGCCACTGGTCCATGGGGAAACGGCTGAAATGGGAAACCTTCACGGGTCGATCCTTTCGGGCTGTTCCAGCAGCGCGAAGGCCACTGGTCTGGTTTGGTCGAACACCCGCCGCCCGGCGCAATCGAACTCCAGGGACAGATAGACGGTCACGCGGCCCGGCTGGACCTGCGGCGGCACGTCGAGGGACAGGCGAACGGCGGTTTCGGCCACCGTCACCTGACGCGCCGGCCGCAGGGTTTCGCCCGCGCTCGTGATGTTGGATTCGTCGGTGAAGATCGCGGTGCGGTTCAGCAGCACACAGGCTTCGCCAAGCCGCGTCCGACGCACAACGATGTTCAGGGTGATGGGATCGCCCACATAGACCGGCTCTTTGACATAGCTTAGGCCCTGCGCCTCATGGATCACGCGATCCTCGCCGGTGGCGCGGGCCAACTCTGCCGCGATCTGCTCCAACTGCCCGGCGAACCCTGCCGCGATCTGATCCAACTGCGTGGCGATCTGGTCAAGCTGGGCCGGGCTCTGCCAGATGGCGATGATCCGGTCTCGGAAGGGCGCGACGACCAGCACGAGGACGGACACGGCCAGCATGATCGCCGTCCTCGCTGCCCACTTCTTCGCTTCTTCAAGGACGAACGACCAGAAGTTCTTAGCCTTCTCACCCATCGCGCCGGTCCTTGTCTCGGGGCGCGGCCCGGCCGAGTGCGAGCAGGACCAGTGCCACGGGCAGGATCGGCGGCAAGCGGTGCGCCCAGAGCGATGCGGCGATCAGCGCGCCGCATAGCGCCGCGCCCAGGTCAATCGCGCTGTCGGCCAAGCTGGACCCGAACCAGATCATCTGGGCCGCTTCCCACGGGGCGTAGATCGCCGCCCCCGCTGCTGCCGCGAGCCACGGCCGCGCAGACAGTAAGCGCAGGACAGCAGCCGCCAGCAGGACGCCGATCATGGAATGACCGAAGGCGGCCGCCATGCGCTCATACGGCCCTTCAGGAGTGCCGGGCGTGGACAGCATGTCCATGATCAGGCCAAGCCAGTCTGGGAGCATCGCTCAGTCCTCCGGGGGGGTGAACAGGCCGTCAGGCGAGGCCGTGGCACGCTGATGATTTGCCAGCAGGTCACGCCAGTATTCGCCCGACGCGCCGTCGAGGATGCCGACCGGCGCCACGAACCGACCCGCCAGCGGGCTTGCCGGGTTGTCGATCAGGCGAGGTCGGACCTTGTATTCGGTCCCCGCGTTCATCTCGGCAAGCGACGCGCAATCAGCGTCGTCAAAAATCACCCATTCCATCACTCAATCCCCAATGCTGTCCGGTAAGGCTGGAACCATTCGAAAATGCTCTGCACCTCGTCTGCCGTGAGGCCGCCGCCGATCCAGCCCATTGCGAACTGGCAGGATCGCAGGCTCGTGTCGGTGATCGCACCAAGCCGCAGATTTCCATTGGCAACCGGGTTGCTGGCGGTCGTGCCGGAGGCAATAAGCCCGCCTTGCCGGTAGAGGGCCACCGCGTTGGCCGCCGTTCGCGTGACTGCGAACATGCCGACTGCTGACGGGCTGGTGCCGTTGGAACTGGTCAACTGCGTCCCTTGGTTCACCCGGTAGGCCGCGCCGTTGTTGGCGTTGCGCGGGTTCATGGACACACCAGATGTTCCGTCGAAGAATCCGATCAGAGATCCTGCGGATTGGTTGTCAGTGTTCGAGCGGACGCCCATGCTCGCGCTGTCGCGCTGGAACTTAGACCCGAGCGGAACCTGCACAGCCGGATTGAACTGACTATCGAGATAGGACGACACGCCGTCGCCGGTATAGCCGCGATCTACCTCGAAAGACGGGTTGTTGACCGGCAGACAGTTGAAGTTGGGCGACAGCCAGTTCAGGCGTCCTGCTTCGGGCGCGTGAGCCGCATGGACCCACAAGGCATCCAGCTTTGACCACCAAGTCGTCGCTTTGCCTGCGATGAAGCGGTCGCTGATAAGCTGCTTGCGCTCAAGCTCTGGGGCAATTTCAAAGCGGTTGAAAAGGGCCTGCGCGTCCGGGTCGAATGCGCTGGTCGTGATTTCACGGATCACACCATCGCCAATATCGTATTCCAGAACCACGCCAGCCTGAAAGCCAGTCACGTTGAACGGAAGGGCGCCGCTGTATCGCTGCCAAGGCCCAACCGGCGACTTGGTGCGGAAGAAAACGCTGCGGTTCATGGTTCAGGATGCTCCGATTATTGCGCCGTCGAACGTGGGCGTGACTGCGACCGCAGGAACGGCAGGAAGGCCAGCGATGGCCGCGCCCGACGCGATGGGGGTGATTTCCAGAAGGCGCGCGTTGAGGCGGGCGCGGGCTGCGGTGATCGCGGCGCCGGTGTCTGTCAGGCCTAGGATGACCCCGAGTATTTCGCCCATGCGACCGGCGAAGCGCAGCAACCCAGCCTGCCCCGATGCAATCCGATCAATCAGCAGGTCCGCATGGGTGTGCGCAGCAGAAGCCACGACGACGCCGTTGATCCGCAGCGTGTAGGTCGTGGCGGTCGCGTCCAGTTCATAAACCGCCAGCCCTTCCGGCCATGGGGTGCGCGGCGCTAGGTTAGGCCCGACGCCCGCCCGGCGAATTTGCAGTTCCATGCCGCTGGCGTTCTTGGCCATGACGATGCCAGACACATCCTGCCGCCCGAAAAGCCGAGCGCCGTCAGCGGCTTGGGCCGTGTCCATCAGCCAAAACAGACGCACGCCGATCAAATTAAGCGGCGCAGCAATCTGTGTAATGCTTGTCCCGTTCTCGGGGAAAATCGCCGTGCTGAATTGCTGCATCAGCTCCGGCCCGATTACAGTTGCGTCGAGAACTGAACCAGCGCCGCCCATGTTCGGAAACGCAGTTATCGCGCCTGCGGCGTCCCGCAAAACGCGGTCGGTGCTGTAGTGCGCCAAAATCGCGCCGGATCGGTAGAACGCCGTGAGCGTGGACGGTATCCCGCGATCCGCCGCCCTGCCCAGCAGCGTGTTTGGCGCTTTCAGCAACCAGTCCATCACGCCACCGTGCGGACCAAGATCGAATTGACCGCGACGCCGGATCGGACATGCAGGACGGTCCCCGCCTTCACCAAATGGGCCTGCCCGCTCTTGAGCGGGATGCCTGCGGTATTGCCGGTCGGGCTGGAATGGGCGGTGAACCGGATTTCGCCATCATCGCAGAAGATGATGGTATCTTCGGCATCGGCCGGAAGGGCGACGTAGGCCGCGCCCACCTTCATATCGTTGTGATCTGCCATCGGACAGCGGGCTCCAGAAGAAAGGGGCCTCGGCACGTCCTGTGCGTGAGCATGGGGGCAATCTAACAGATCGCCCCCCGGTTGTGCTAGACCTAGCTGTAAATCGCCTGGGGCAGTTCGCCGCGCAGCCGGTCATTCAGCTTCGGGTTCAGCGACAGGCCCCACTCGTTCCGCTCCTTCATCGTCGCCCGGCTGCGGATCGACTGCCGGATCGTGGCGGCCGTGATCGGGTATTCGGGGTAGGTCGCGTTGAACTCGCGCATCTGCCGCATGACGCGCTCGGGGATAGGCTCGCCCGCCTCGACAGCTTTACCGATTGCCCGGTGGATGCTGGCGCGCTCGCTCATAACGCGCTGCTCGGCGGCGCGCAGGCGCCCGTTGATCCGGTAGCGTTCGGCCAGTTGCGCCGGGGTGAAGCCTGCAACCGTCCGCAGCGCGTCTAGGGGCCCGACCTCCATTAGAGGATCGCCCCGATAGGTGTTGGCGCCATAGGCCATGAACCGGGCGGGCTTTATCACGCCGTTGCTGACGAAGTTCGGCGTGATCCGCTCGGCCCCGCGAAGCATGTTCTCGCTGTTCCCATCGCCCCAGGCGTCGGAAATCATCGACAGGCCCGACACGAAGTTCCCGCCGATCCCGACGACCGGCCCGGCCACCTCTTGCAGATAGTGCGTCCACAGGTCTTGCCCCTCGGTCCCCTCGCGCGGCGGCCGGAACCACAGGTTCGGCATGCCCACGCGCTCCGTCATGCTGACGCCCATGGCGTGACCGGGAACGCCGTGCAGAAGCATGCCCATCATCCAGTTCCAAGAGGCGGTCCCGAGGCCGTCGCCCTCGACCAGAAGCGCATCCTGCAACCAATCCTCGATGTCGTCGCCGTCGCCACCGGGGAAAGCCAGTCCGAGAAGCCCCATTAGCAGGCCGAAGCCCCAGACGCCCTTGATCCCGGCATGTGCCATCATCGACAGCGTGATCCCGACAAGCTGGCCGCGCGCCTCGCGCCTCGCCTCCGGGCTATCGCCCGCGAAAGCCTGATGCGTGTCGCGGAACAGCCGGTAAAGCGCGTTCACGGTGAAGTTGCGGAAGGTCAGGATGATCTTGGCGAAATCGCCCTGCATCATGCGCGGACGGCTGGTGTTCTGATAGTCGAAGTGCGTTCGCCACGTCAGCGCCGCCGCCTCGTCTATCGCGGACTCGTGGGCCAGCCCTTCCTTGCGCGCCAAGCGATAGGCGGCAAGGAAAGTGACCTCGCGGTTCAGCCGTTCGGCATGGTGGAACAGGAAGCCGATCACGCGCATCGCCTTCTCGCGGCCGGGCCGATACTCAACGCCGGATTCCGCAACCGCCGCCAGATCGTGCGCCTGGGTCTTGTCGATGGTCCCCAACTCATAGCCGCGCTGCATCGCCGCGCGCTCGTCGGCCGTCAGGTTCTTGCTGCGCTCGGCCCAGCCCTTGCCCCGCGCGAAATCCGCGCTGGCCCGCGCCAGAGCGTCGGCCGCGCCGGTCACGCCCGCCTTGCGGAAGCGCGTTCCGAGGATCGGGATGCCGAAAACCGTGGTCTGGGTGATGTTGACCATGGCTGCGGCCGGGCTCATGCCCAGATACCAGATGAAGGCCAGGGACGTGCCGGCCGTCACAAGCGGGTTGTTCGTCGGCTTCATCGTGAAGGCGTGGCGCTGGCGCATCTCGCGCACCACGAACCCGGCGCGCTCGGGGTCGCGCTGGCGGGCCGCCTGTTCCTCGGCGTCGTTCAGGTTCTCGTCCATCCGCAGCCCGTAGCGCAGGCGGGCGAGGTTATGGGCGCCGTGGAACATGGCCGAACTGAATGCCCGAACCGCGTCTTGGTTGAAGCCTTTGCGGCCCTTGCGATGAATGCGGCTCTTGCGAACGCTGCGGTCGGGCAGGGTTTCAAGCCAGTGCTGCCAGATCGCGTCCATGGTCTCGGGGCTGGCCCCGGTTTCTGCCAAGATGCCCTCGACCTCGGACACAAAGCGCGGATCGACCATGCCTTTCAGATCGGCGTTGCCACCCAGGACGCCATGCTCGATCTGCCAGCCCTCGGCCGCGCCATCTTCCTCGGCCTCGCGGATCGCGGCTTGCTGGGCTTCCTTCTTCTCGAAGCGGCTAAAGCTGATGACCTTGCCCGCGCTATCGCGGACAGTGACGAAGTAGTTGCCGAACCGGGCGAGCGGGAAATACGGCCCCTGCATCCGGTTCGTCTCGAACGCCGCGCGCAGCGCCGCGATCCGCGCGGCCCCGTTCATGCGCGCCCGCTTTTCGGTCGCCGCCAGCCTCGCATCCGCTTGGTCAATGGCCTCGTCCTTTGCGCTGCCCGTCAAGCCCTCGTCTTTGATCCGCTGCATCTCCTTTGCGTGTTGGCGCCGGGCGCGCTTCACCGCGACCTCGTTGGCGATAGAGACATTCTCCAGCACCGCGCTATCGGTCGCGTCGGCCATGGCCGCGTATTCGTCGCGGATCTCGCTGTAGAGGGTTTGGAACTCGGCGGGCAGCGCATCATGCGCGGCCTTGAGGCGGGAATAGGTCGCCTTGTGATCCGCGATTTCCTCCGCCACACGGCGCGCAAAGGCCCTCTGCTCGGGGCTGGCCACGTCGCTCCGGTCGATCCTGCGCGCGCTGTCGGCGCTCGGATGCACCCAATCGTCGGGCTTGCTCGGGTCGATCCCGGCCAGGGTGCTTTCGTGCATCAGGTCCATGAGGCGCGTGTTCGCCTCCCCGTCCTGGCGCCCGGCCTTGGACCATTTGTCCACCATGGCGGCCGCGCGCGCCTGCCAGTCGTTGCGCTCGGTGTCCATGGCCTGCTTGTTCTTCAGGTAGGTCTGGGCAGCGGACAGGTTCTTGCCCAATTCCGCGAACAAGGCATGGCCGGGAACGGCGCCCAGGACGTTGAACCGCTCGTTCTTGCCCATGGCGTCGGTCAGCCAGTTCGAGAACACCTCGGGCGACTTCTTCCAGCCGTCGCGGCTGAACATCGCCCGCGCGGCCGAAGCCGCCCGGCCCTTGCCGCGCCCGCTTGCCGCGCGCAACGCATCCTTGATCGCGGTCATGTCGCGCTGCTCGCGAATGTTAGGGTTGTCAGGCTCGAACGTGCCGCGATTGTTCACCGATTTGATCTGCGTCGGGTCGAAGGCGACGATTTCTGTCACGTCACGCCCGTTGGCCGACATGACGAACACGCCATCGTAGCCTTGCGATTTCGCCCAGGCCGTGAAACGCCCAGGATCGCGCCGCCCGTTCATCTCATGGAACGGATACGGCCCCTTGCCCTCGATCCCGGCTGCGTCAAGGTCTGCCAGCAGCTTTACGCGCTTGGCCTCCGTGCTGACATCCCAGACGTAAGGGTTCTGGATGGACAAATTGGCCGTGATGACGCGCGCGCCCTCGTCATATTCGCCCATGCCCAGATGCTCGTTCAGGTCCGACTTGCGGGTTGCGAAGTAGCTGCCGCGCCCGAATGTCTGGTCGGGGCTGGAAATGTTCGTGTCGAACGCCTCGAAATCGCCTGCCTTGGTTGCGTGATAGACCTCGCGCGGCTTGCCATCGGCATCCACGACCTTGCTGTCACCGAACCAGCGTCGGAACGCCGCGCTCGTGGTGTCGCGCTGCTCGCGCGCGGGGCTGACGCCACCGCCCGGCCCGTCCGGGCCTCGCCCGCCGATCCGGCCATTGGCGATCCGCTCCATGATCCGCGCGGCGTCTTGGAAGCCCTCACCGCGCAGCGCAGAGGCCACCGCCCGGAAGAAAGACCGGATGCGGTCGAACGCGGTCCGCACCGGCCCTGCGGGCGCCTCACGCCGCGCCTGCGCCCAATCTGCGTAGAGTTCGGCAACCATTTCCTCGGTCTGGCCTGTGGCGTCCAGATCGCTGTAAGCGGCCTCGACGCGCGCCGCGATACCCTCGTCGGCCCGCGCGGCACGGACCAGCGCGCGCCACTCGTCGCGCGTGAAGATACCGGCATCGCCGCCCCAGATCGCCGGATCGCGCAGGGCGTGGATGATTTCATGGTCCAGCGTGTGCCGCCACTTGCCCGAACGGGCGCGCAGGATGCGAATGACGCCGCGCTGATAGGTGCCAGCCGCGCGGCCCTCGCCCCCGACCTCGGCCCGGACTCGACCGGCGATGCCTACCTTTTCCAGTTCGGCCCGCGCTGCCGCGTTGATCTGGCGGGCCAGCGCGGGGGTCAGTTCAGGATCGTCGGTGAAGCGCGACTCCTTGGCGGCCTCGGCCTCGGCTGCGGCATCCGCCAGAAGCGCCGCTTCCAGTTCGGCAATCTCGGCGTCCAGCTTGTCCAGCTTGCCCTGATCGGCAAACTCCTTCACGCCTTCAAGCTGGCCGCGCAGGGCGGCGGCCGCCCGGTCGTGCTTGGCAATATCTGCCTGATAGAACTCGACGTAGCGTTCGGGCTTCTTGAGGGCGTATTCCAGCTTGCGGATCAGGCCGACCGGATCATCGCTGAACTCGGCATCGGCCAAGTCCATCGCCGGGCTGTGGCGGATGCCAAGCCCAACGACTTGGGAAATGACCGAATAGCGGGCCTCGACAGGGAACCCGCCGATGTTGCCGATCACTTCATCATCGACCGATTTTCCCGCCTCGACCAGCGCATCAGCGCGCGCCATGATCGCTTCGCCCGCCTCCTTCCGGCTGTCAAACTCCGTGGCGCCGACCCGCATCTTGAACTTCTCGCCTGAAAGGTCGGGGATCATCGCGGCGACAGGGCTGATCTTGCGTTCTTCGTCACGGGCATATTCAGCGGCGCGCATTGCCCCCCTGATCTGTGCGCGCAGGCGCGACCGCTGCGTATCCACGGCGCCAGCCCGGCGCCGCAGCTTGTCGCGCTCGGTTTTCATCTCTGTCAGTTGCAGAACGCGCGGATCGCTGGTCGTCATGGCCTTGGCCTGGGCAAAGGCGCTTTCCTCGCCCAAGTCCTCCATGTCGCGCATCGTCGGATCGCCGCGATAGAAGCCGCTGATGAAGCCCGCCTTGCGCTCCATCATCTGCCACATCGTCGCGTCGTAGGTGCCTTTGGTCGAGTAGTCGTTGATGGCAATCTCGGGGTTCATGTTCCCCTGGCGGATGCCGCGCCCGTTCCGCTGCTCGTCGTCAGCCGGGAACCAGAGCGGATCGAGGTTATGAATTTGCGCCAACCGGCGCTGCGCGTTGACGCCGGTGAACAGGTTTTTTGAGCCGATCAGAATGCGTCGCTTGCCATCGTTCATGTCGTTGAACGCCCGCTGCTTCGCAACGTGCGACTTGAGATCGCCCGCCATGATAATGTCGCTTTCGGGGACGCCCATGCGGATCAGTGAGGCCTTGATGTGACGGTGGACCGAGAAGCTGGGATTGTGCTTCGACGGGCTCACGCCCAGGGTCGAGAACACGATCTGCGTCGTCGGCCCGCGCATCTTGGGCTTGTCGGTGTAGCCGCCTTCCGGTTTCACGCCATGCAGGGGGGCGTTCGCCCCCGCCTTCCAGCCCGCATAGACGTTCTGGATAAGCCGCTCCAGCTTGGACCCCTCGCCGGTCGAATTGGGGTCAACCAGCCGCATGTCGATAGCGGCAAGACGGCCATCGTTCACCACGTTCAGCATGATGTCGTCGCCCGGCTTGGGCGGGCCTTTGCGCTGCTGCATCGCCCGCATGCGCCGGGCAAGATCCTGCTGGTATGCCTTCTGCTCGGGGGTGGCCTCGACCACGACAAGATTGCGGCCGCCGCCGCGCAGTTTCGGCCGGGTGACGTATTTCTCAAGATCGGTGCTGGTCACAATATCCATGACCTGCCGAACCATCAGCGACAGTTCAGGCGTGTTCACGAACTTCGAGAAGCGGCTGACCTCCTTGTATCCTCCGTCCGGTGTCTGCTCCAACTCGCTGGTGACTTGCCCGAATGTCGCGGCCCAGGAATCGAACGCACTGATGTTCTTATCGTCCAAGGCTTGCGGCTGCATGAAGCGTTGCAGGCTGTAGAGTTCGGCCATGGTGTTGGTGATCGGCGTTCCCGATGCCAATACCAGACCCCGGCCCGGATTGCGGCGCTCGACAGATCGGGACTTGATGAACAGGTCCATCGACATGGCCGAACCCTTGGGGTCGATGCCCTTGATCGTGCCATTCGTCGTGGCAAAGGATAGCTTACGGAACAGGTGGGCCTCGTCCACGAACAGCATATCCACGCCGATTTCATCGAAGGTGAACACCTCGTCCTTGCCGGTGTCCTGCGTCATGGCAGTAAGCCGCTGCTCGGCCTGCTCCATCATCTGCGCGATCTTCTTCGCGGTGCTGACGCCCTTCTCTTTTTCCTCCTTGATGCCCAGGGCGCCCGCCACGGACCGCAGCGCGCCCAAAAGAGCCTGATCCTGCCCGGCTTGTCGGTCGCGCGGATTGTCGCCCATGTCCTCGATCAACTCGCGCAGATCGGACAGCATTTCCTCGACCACGGCGGCTTTCGCGGCCGGGCTCGACGGGATCAGCTCGAACGCGCTGTGAGTGATGATGACCGCATCGTAATCGCCGCTCGCGGCGTCCGCGACGAACTGGCGGCGCCGGTCCCCCTGAAAGTTGGTCTCGTCCGCGACAAGGATATTCGCCAGCGGGTATTGCTCCTGAAACTCGGTGGCGAACTGCACAAGCATGTGGTTCGGAACCGAATACCAGGGGCGTTGGGCGATCCCGAGGCGGCGGGCCTCCATGCCAGCGCCGATCATGGCGCTGGTCTTACCGGCGCCAACCGCATGGGCCATGTAGGTGCTGCCCGATTGCAGGATGCGCGCGACAACCGCCGTCTGGTGCGGGCGCCACTTCCAGCCCGTGTTGATGCCGGGCGTGGTCAGATAGGCGCCGTCATAGACCGGCGCGACCTCGGCGTTGAACACCTCGTTGTAGCGTTCTTCCAGCATCTCGGCGCGGGCCTCGTCCGACCAAAGCCATTCGGAGAACGCGGCCTGCACCTCTGCGGCCTTGTCGGACGCGGCTTGCGTGGCTTCCTCGTCCACGAAGCTGGTAGTGGTGCCGTCCTCGTTCTTGACGGTCCGGGTCACGCGCATGGGCTTGTTGTTCATCGCCCGCCGCATCATGTCGGCAAACGGAACGTCCTCGGTCCCCCACTCGTTCTTCGCGGCCGGGCTTCTGTCGTCGCCCTCGACATTCCAGCGGCCCAGGGCCTTCTTGAAGGTCGCTTCGAGGCGCAGACCTTTGGATTTGGCGAACTCGGCGTAAAACCCGTGATCGAACCAATGCGCGCCCAGGGGAATGACGATCCCGCTGCGAGGGATGGGGTCGGGAATGACCTTCCGCAGTTCCTCGGCGTTCTCGGCAAAGCGAATGTCGCGCGAGATTGCGGCCTCGGCCTCGGCCAGCTTGCGCCGCACATTGCCTGACAGGTAGCGGGTCCGCGTCTCGAACTCGCCGGTGGCCGGGTTGAGGAAAATCTTGCCCTTCAACTCGGCGCGCACGGTCGCCGGTGCGGACCCGGACAGTTCCGCGATCCGGTCCAGATCAATCCGGCCCGTGTCTGCCAGCAGATAAAGAAGCGCATCCTCGGGCGAACTGATCTTGGGCTGGGTGGCCTTCTTCACGGCGTTCTCGGTGAATACGCGCGTCTTGGTTGCCTCGCCCGTCGCGCGGTCGAACTTCTCGATGGCGCGCAGCCGGAAACTCTCGGGGTCTTGCCGGAATGCGTCGATGTTCGGGAACCGCTCCAACACCTTGTCAGGGACGGCCTCGGGGTCGAACGTGCCTTCACGGTATCCGGGCTGCTGCGCGGCCTCGCGCCGCGCGCGGGCGATGGCGGCCATGCTGGCGCCCGCCTCGATCATCGGCCCGGCATCGAAGCTGCCAATGTCGAAGCCCAGACTGGCCGACCGGGCATCCTCGGCGGCGCGCTGACGCATCCCCTCCAATTCAACCGCGCTCGGGCGGCGATAGCTTTCCTCGACCTTGTTGATGGGGCCGTTCTTGGCGACGAACTCGTCGTAGAGGCGGTTCAGTTCCGCACGGGCCTGCGTCGCGTCGGCTTCCGCCAGATCGGCGGCATAGACCGCGCGCAGGGCGTTCCTGATCGGCACAAGCTGGCTGATAAGGTCGTAATCGGCCTTGCTCATGCCGCCGCCGCTCTTGCCCTTCCGTTGGACCGGCTTGCCCTCGCGGCCGTCGAACTGCCACAGTTCCCCGTCCTTCAGGTAGTAGCTGCCGGTTTTCGTCTCGGCGCTGGTCGCGTCGCGCGGCCCGTCCATCATCTGACGCGGATCGGCGGCCGACATGACGTTCTCGGGGAAGCTGGCCAGCGCGGTTTGCAGATCGCGGCCAAGGTTGGCGCCCTCACGCGGGCGAACGCCGATCCTCGGGGCGCCGACGAGCGTATCAAACGCGCCCTGTTCGCCCAGGATCATTTCGGGGTTCGCTTGGAAATAGCGGTTCACGTTCAGTTCGACCGTGCCGCCTTTCCCATCCGGCACGGAAACCGGGGTAGATTCGCGCCATGCCGGGTTCGCCTCGGGCTCGCCCTCAAGGCGCTTCCGCAGAACGATGATGTCGGTCGTGACCTGGGTTCCGTTCTCGGCAAAGGCCGTGTTGGGCAAGCGGACCGCGCCCACAAGGTCGGCCCGGTCTGCGAGATAGTTCCGCGCCTTGGCGTCGCGCTTGTTCATCGTTCCTGCGCTGGTGACGAACATCAGCAGGCCGCCCGGCCGAACCGAGTCCAGGCTCTTGGCGAAGAAATAGTCGTGGATCATAAACCCCTGCGGATAGGCGGGGTCGGCCGTGATCTTGGTTTGCGAGAAGGGCGGGTTGCCGATCACGAGGTCGTAGAAGTCGCGGGGCATGGCCGTTTGGATGAAGTCGCCATGCTTGATGTGGTGCCGGGGATAGAGGGCCGCCGCGATCTTCGCCGTGATGTGGTCCAGTTCGATCCCGTGATAGCGCCCGTTGACGCCCGCAGGCATGGTGCCAGCGAAGCCGCCCACGCCCATACCGGGCTCGAACACTTCCCCGCCCTTGAATCCAAGGCGCTGCGCCAGCGCCCACATATTCCGCAAGACCGGCTCGGCGGTATAGAACGCATACTGGCTGGTCTTTTCGACCGTCGCCCGTTCTTCGGGGGTCAGCAGTCGGTCCAGATCAGCCGCAATGTCCTGCATCCTGATCCGGCCCGCGCTGTTGGGCAGGGCAGGGGCCAGAACGCCAGCGCCGCCATACTTGGCCAGCGCCGCGCGCTCGTCGGCCGTGGCCGGGCGCCCCTCGCGTTCCAGGGCGCGGACAATCTCGATGGCCTTCACCGCGTTGCGGGCGCGGGTCTTTTCCCCTCCGGTCAGTTCAAGACCGCCCTCGGGAATGACGTGGTTCTGCGGCGCTTCTACTCGTCGCGCATCGTCAGTTCGGCCATCGCCTCGGCCATCACCATCTCGCGCATCATCACGTCCCCGGCCGGATCGTCCTGCGGCGGGTTCGGATCGAGATTGGCCCGCGTCCGCGTCACCACGGCCGCGACGTGTTCCTTGAGGGCGTTCGGCCCCCGCTTCTGGATCTTGCGGGCCTCGGTCGGCGCCTGCTCGATCATCGCTTTCATCAGAGCCGTTTCGATCATCGGGTTGATCCTCTTTCTGGGCGTTCTGCCCGATACTACCACGATCCGGCGCTTCCTGCGAGTTGGCCGATGGGGCAGGCGCAGCCTTTTCCTCTGCCAGCGCCGCGCGGACCTCGGCCATGACCTGATCGGCTGTATCGAAGCCGCTCACGTCCTCGCCGTTCAGGTCCATGTCGTCGCGCACGTCGCCATAGGCCGCGCGCATGTAACGCTGCGACTCCGAGGCGGTCAGGCCGGTGTCGGCCATGAAGTCGCGCAGCATGGCGCCGAACTTGCGCGCCCCTGCCTTGATGTAGAGGCCGGTCAGTTCAACGGCCATGCCGAGGATTTCGGGGTCGAGGCCGCTGCTGGCCTGGGTCCGCAGGCGGGCCGCCAGCTTCTTCTTCAACTCCGCCATGCGCGCCTGATCTTCGGGCGACAGCGCGGCGGCGATGCCGCTGCCGGGGCGTGTTACATTTTCAGGCCCTCTTTGAGGGGCGGTTTCTGTAACATCAGGTTGGACGGCAGGGGCGATCCGGCTGATTTCGCTGCGCAACGCTTCCGCCGCGATGGGGAAATCCGCTTGGTGGGGCGCGAACGGTGCGAAGTCCTTGGCTGCAATAGCCGCGTCAATAGCTTCCTCGGCTTTCCACATATTCATGCGCAGCCTGCGCAAGGTCGCATCTGCGATGCCTGCCTTGGAATTGTCACCTGCCGCGCGCGCTTTGCGGGACTTGACCTTCTCGCGCTCGATCTGGCCGGTGAGGTGCTTCTTGATCGGGTGATCGGCGGCAGGCTCCGGCGCGGCGGGCGCGGCCTCGGGGGTCTGTCCAGAATTGGACGCTCCCCCCTCGGCGGGCTTGCTGACCGCCTGATCGGCTGCGGCCTTCACCGCCTTTTGCTCGGCCGCGCCCTCGGCCCGCTCGACAGCGCGCGCGATCATCGCCGCCGCTTCTGCCGGGGTCGCCGTCTCGGGAATGAACGTGTTGCCTCCGATGAAGGGGCGGCTGTAACCGGGCTTCTCCGGGTTGCCCGTGATCTGGAAATAGATGGTCTGGGTCTGCCCCCGGCTCCATCCGTTTGCCATCTTGACGAACACCTGAACGCCGTTCTTCCCGGCCAAGCTGATATTCGTCTCGTCCAGTTCGGACGCCATGCCATAGCCGAAGCTGACCGGCTTCTGGGCCTTCCCCTTCTTGTCCTTGACGGGCTCCATGCCTGCCACGGTCGTCAGGGCCTTCACGACAGCCTTGGCCCAACGTCCGGTCTCGTCGCGGCCCTTGCGCTTGGCCGGGCTGTTCTGTCCGTCCTCGCGGGTCTTGTCATCGAATGCGTCGAAATCGAGGCTATCCAGCCCGGTCATAGGGCGGTTCGCGGTGGCGCCGATGGCGGCCGCGAACTCGGACGCATCACGCGCTTCAGGAACGGTGCGCTCGACCTCGGAACGGGCGGGCGGCGTCGTGCTGACGACCTCTGCATCCTCGATCCGCTGGCCCTTGGGCGAGGGCGACGGCTTCATCAGGTCGCGGATCGCCTGATTGGCGGCCGCGTCGTCCAGTTCCATGTAGTAGAAATCCGAGACCGCCTCGGTGATGGCGTCGGCCGTCACGCCCGCCTCGATGGCCTGCTCGATCAGATCGCGGTCCAGCCGGTCGAACTTGTTGGCCAGCGCCATGACAGGATGGTCGGTCGCGTTGTTGGCCATGAAGAAGCCATAGGCGAAGCCCTCGGGCGTCGCGCTCCGGGCGTTCTTGGTGGCAAGGCTCTTGCCGCCATACTTCTGGTGCATCTTGCTGCCCTCGACCGGCTCGACCGGCGCGACAGGCAGATCACCATTGAAACGGCCCCAGAGAAGCGTCGTCTTGGTGTAGGTGTCGCCAAGGTGGAACGGCTCGAACGAAAGCCGCCAGGGCGGGAGGCCGCCCAGCTTCTCGATCCGCCCCACGGGGTTCTCAATAGCCCAGACAGCCGGTCGGAAATGCTCGATGGTGGCAAGGGTCTGGTGAACCAGCTTGACCGATGCGACGGTTCGGCCGTCAGCGTCCTTGGCCGCGAAGTGGCGCGATCCGCTGCTGGCAAAATCCGTGCAAGGGCAGGCGGCAAGGATGGCGTAAATGTCCATCCCGTCGAAGTCGCCAAACCAGTCCCCGAAGAAATCCGTCGAAAAGTTGTTCACGTCGCCCATCTCGGGGTCGGCCTGAATGTCAAAGCGGAACACCTGATAGCCCGCTTCTTCCCACGGGAGCGACCAGCTTCCGGTCAGGTCGAACAGGGACAGCACCACCTTGTCGGCGTTTTCGCGCGTCTCGCCCTGGGCGCGGGCGTGGGCTTTCCATTCCTCGATCTGGGCGCGGGCCTCTGCGGGGGTCATCCAGCCCTTGTCACGGTGCCAGACGCGCGCGCCGTCGCGCGTGACAGAGCGGACCTCGGCTTTCTGGCCCAGCCTGACGATCTCGCTTTTCTTCGGGGCGTCGAACAGATGGTGGATGCGATCACCGTCCTGAACCATGCCGCCTTGAGCATCGTTGAACTCGGCCACGATCTCGGACAGTTCGCGCGGGTCCACGCCGACCGCCGCGTGTTCGGGCGCGGTGCTGGCGGGCTTGGCCTCCTGATCGCGCGCCTTCTGGGCGCTGGTGGGCTGCATGGGCCGCGCCGGGCCGTCGAAGCTGGGCGACGCGGGCTTGGTCAGGTCGCCATTGTTCAGCCAAGCGCGCAGGCTTTGCGGGTGCATCTCACGGATGCCGCCGATGCGCTCGCGCCCGCGCCCATCCGAAAAACCGGCCTCGTAGATCGCCATGGCCTCGGCGGCGCTGTTCGTCCCGAGAATGACCTTGTGTTCATCGAATGCGCCGGTGGCCAAGTCCTTCTGATCCACGACCAGGACGAAATCGCTGCCCTCGTCCGGTCCCATGTAGAAATCGACCTGATCGCCGTCGCTGCCCTCCGTCCTGCGGAAATATCCGTAGTCGGCGGGCATGGTGACAGACCACGGCTTGCCGTTCGGGTCGGTGCCGCTGCGCTCCTGCCCCTTGGCCGTCTCGATAGACAGGTCCAGCCCGTTCCAGCGGGCATGCCCCTTGCGATAGTTCCCGGCCTCCTTCTGGGCGTCGGTCGGTGCCGGGGCCACATTAGCGGCGGCGGTCGCAACTGTGAGGGGTTCCGGGTTGGCCGATGTCCCGTTTCCCTGCGGCGGTTGAGGCGCATCTTTGCCACTCAAACCGGCTTGTGTGTCAATTTGGGCCGGTTGCTGCACGTCAAACGCATCCGCCCGCGCGGCGTTCACGAAGATGCCCCCGTCCTTGCGGAAGGAATAGGGGTCCATGGCGTCGGCCTCGGCCTTGGTCACGCCTTGCAGCACATAGCCGACCTTGGGCTTGCCCTTCTTGGTGGTGTGCGTCACCAGCCCGGCCGCGCGCGCGGCGTTCAGTGCAGCGCCCAGCTTCCCGGCGTCATCTGCCACATCCACACCGCCCAGATCACCGCTGACAGGTGCAGGTCCGGTTCCTGCCGGTTCGGGTCGCATATCCACGCTTCCAGCGTCTTGCGCTCCCGTTTGGACAGCAGCCCCGCCCGTTGCAGTTCCCGCGCTGCCGTCATTGCGTCCATCGCGTAGCCCAAGGGGGGAAGATGGTCCCGAGGCCGGATCTTCTGCGACGCTGGATTCCACATTGGCCGGTTCTCCCAGGGCGATGCGCTGCAAGAGGATAGTGCGAAGGTTCGAGGTGCGCGTGTTCCAGCCGCGCTGACGCGCCCCGGCTTCAAGGGCCACCAGCCGCTTGCGCGCCTCCTCGGGCGTCATGCGGGCAAATTCTTCCTCGACCGTCATGGCGATCCGGGGGCCCGGCCGCGCGCCGAGGCTTGCCGCCACCGAAATGCCGCCCAATTCGCCCCGGCTCGTTTCCTCGCGGTTCTGGTTCACTTCTGCCTGATTGCGGGCCTGATCGAACTGCTCGGGCGTCAGTTCGATTTCCTGGCCTTGGATGCGGACAAGGGCGCCGTTCGGGGTCTCGCGCAGGAACACGGCGTTTTCGTTCGCGCCGTCCTCATTGCCCAAGGTCACGGTCGCGCCCGGCTTCTGGTCGGGGAAGCGCGGCGCGGGCTCGGCCTGCGGCGCCGGGGTGGCGGCGGCGATCTGTTGCGCGATGGCCTCGACCGGGCCTGCGGGCGGCGCCGGGGGCGTGATCGGGGCGGGCGCAGGCGCCGCGCCCAAGGGTGGAACCGCCGCGCCGATCCCAGGGGAGGAAACCGGGGCGGGCGCGGCGGTCTGGCCCTGGCTGCTGCCGCCAGCCGGGGCCAAGGGTGCGGGGCCGCCAAGCGGCGCCCCGGCAATCTCGGGGTTGTCTCGTTGCGTGACCGGCTCGGGCGCCGGAAGGCCAAGCGCGCCGGGGGGCGGTGCAGGCGGGATGATCGCGCCGCCATTGTTCGGCGCGGGAAGCCCGAGGGGCATGGAGGGGTTCAGATCGGCCGAAGGCGGGCGCCCGAAGATCGTTCCGCCGTTCGTGGGCGCGGGAAGCGCCAGCGGGGCACTTGGCGCGGGCGCAGCACCCAGGGAGGCGGGCGGCTCGTCGTTGCTGCGTCCAAGCGCGCCAGCGCCAGCACCCATCACGCCGCCAGACAGCGCGCCAGCGACGAAATCGCCAAAGCTGTCGTCCATCAGGTCCAGATCGGCGCCGGTCGCGGCCTCGATCCCAGACCCGCCCGCGACGCCTTCAGCCGTTTCTTGCGCGCCTTCCTCAAGCGCGCTGGCCGCGCCCTTCTTGCCTGCCCGCGCCAGCCGCCCGCCGCGCCCAAGCCAGCCGTCCGCGCTCAAGAGGATGCGGTTGGTGGCCGCGCCGCCCAGACCGGCAACCATGCCCTGCCGGAAACCGGCGTCGTTCTCGGCCCGCCGCGTGAGTTCGGACACGGCGCGGTCATGGCTTTCGCCCGCCTCGCGCAGATTCTTGTATTCTGGCAGGCCCTCGATCACCGGCCGGCCGTTTTCGTCCAGCGTCTTGGCGGCGTCCTGCACGAACTGCCGCCCGGTTTCCACGCCCTCGCCCGCGCCCATCAGGCCGCCGACGATGGAACCGGCAATGGCGGGGTTCTTGGTCAGCAGACCGGCCGCGACGACAGGCGCCATCGAACCAAGACCCTCGGCCGTCAGGCCAATCGCGCCCCAGATGCTCGGATCGTCGCCAAGGCTCCAACTCGACGGGTCCGCAAGGTTTCCGCTCGGCTGGAAGCCCTCGCGCCGCGCCTTGAAGTCCTCGCTGGCGCCATCCATGATGCTTTCGCCCGCGCCTCGGGCGGCATCCCCGGCCGCCTGACCGGCCCGACGCAGCCCGCTTGCCTGCGAAGGGTCGTCACTGAACGATTGCCGCCACGCCTCGTCTGCCGCCACGCCCAGGGCATCCAGCGCGCCGCCGCTCGCCCGGACGAGACCGCCGCCCAAGCTGCGCGCCGCGCCTGCGATGCCTTCCCCGAGCCCGACCCGGCCATCATTGCCCCTGCCGGGCGCCGCCTCGGGCGCCGGGGCCATCCGGTCGGCCAGATCATAGGCCGTTTCCAGAATGGCCATGCCCCGCGCCTCGTCGCCCGCGACCTCTGCCACAGCCGCCTCAAGGGGCTTGCCCGCGCTGACCGCCTCCGCGATCTTGCTGGCCTGCTGCTCGACCGCGCGCAAGTCGCCCGCGCCTCCATCCAGCGCCATCAGCAGGTTGACGGGAACCTTGGTGCGGCGCGCGATGCTGCGGAAATCGGTCTGGGAAGCGGGGGCGACGCCATAAAGTGCGTCGAGGCGCGCATGTGCGCGATCAGCAGGCGTATTGCCAGACATGGGGCTCTCCGAAGGTGTCAGCTTCGCGAGCCCATGTCCTACGTCCTCGCCCGCCCGTTATGACACGGGCGGGCCGGTTCGCTCAAGCGCGGATCACCGCGTCGGGCGGCGCAGCATCGGCGGCTCGTCGTCCTCCGCGTCCTCGGGCTCGCCTTCTTGCGCCTGGGCGACGGCCAGCGCACGAGCTTCCTCGAAGCTGATGGAAGGCTGACCGTCCAGACCGATGTGAGCCTTGTAGATTTCCAGCGCAGCCCGCTCGTCGGCCTTCATCCCCTCAAGGATGATCTGGCGGCCGGTGCTGCGCTGTTCAGCCGCCTGTTCGGCAAGCTGCGCCCTGACGGCTTGCCGCTGCGCCAGATAGTTCTGCGCAGCCTGCTCGGGCGACAGAAGCCACAGGCCGCGCTCGATCAGGTTCTCGATGTTCATCTGCTCGACAGTCACCTCGCCGCTCGCCTGATCGCGCATCGCCAGCTTGACGCCCATGACCTGCCCATCATCAGCCCGGATCAGTTCCGTCTGGTCCTTCACGATTTCAAGACCATCATCGAAATACCCGGCCGAGTTATAGGCGTCGATGATGCCGCTCGCAGCCCCGTCCACGTCGCCCATCAGCGCGCGGAACACGGCGCCGCTCCATGCCTTCATGCCTTCCTGCGCGGCGGCCTCGGACACGAAGGACCGCAGGGATTCCGCTTCCTCGAACCGTCCTTGCCGCATCAGTTCCTTGGTGATGATCGGCAGGCCATTGTCCCGATAGGACTGCATAAGCCCGGTCGCGCCCCGCTCAATCTGGGCCGGGGTGAGGGATTGCCCAGGCTTGGCGCCGAGTTCCGGCATCCCTTCCAGCGCGGCCGCCCCTGCCGGGGTCTGGGAAACCTGATCGACCACGTTGGCCGCGCCGGTCGCTGCCGCCGCCTGCGTCTCGTCCGCGTCTTTGGGAAGCGTGGCCGGTGCGTCGGGGAAGGCCGGGGCTTTGCGGTTGAGGGTGTCGAGGCGCGGAATTTCGGACACGGCGTCCTCGCCGGTCGCCCATCGCTGCATGGCGTTGGCTTTGCGAATAGGCGTATTTGCCAGTTCGATGGCCGTGTTGCCGAGATAGTCGGCGCCCTTCACCATGGCACGGTTTATGTGCCGCCCGACCTGCGCGATGTTCCCTGCCAACTGGCCGTCACCGCCCCACTCGTTGCCCTCGTCCAGCCGCAGGTTGCGGGCAATCGCGCTCTCCTGCTGGCGCGCATTGCCTGCTGCGTCGATCTGGCCTTGCCGCTCGGCGCTTTCGTCAGACTGGCGCAGCCGTCCAGCACGGGCCGCCTCTGCAATCGCCCGCGCTTCTTCCGGGGTGCGCGGTGGCCGCGCGGTCGTCACCGTGCCGTCAGGGTTCTGGATGAACAGATCGTCGGGGGCTTGCGCGGGCGCGGGCCGCGCGCCGAGGGCCGGGGGCTGACCTGCTTCCATCCCCGGCATTGCGGGGCCGAACTCGGGCCGGGCGCTGCGCGGCGCGACGGTCGGGGCGCCTGCTGCCCGCTCGACGGGGCCGGGCGCAGGGGCCGCCTGTGCGCCGGGCGCCGGGGGTGCGCCGAGGGCGTCGGGCATTGCAGGGGCGAACTGCATGCTGGCCGGGCCGGGCGCCGGTGCGGGTCCGGTTGCCGCGCCGGGGGGCGGAGGGGCGCCCAATCCGCCCTCGGCCGCAGCAAGCGCCTGCTCAAGCGCGCTGCGGGTGGACATCGTGTCCTGATAGCCGAGTTCGGCAAGCCTCTGGCGATGCTGCGCGTCGGTCATGTTCGACCGGTGCGTTTGGGCGTTCCAGCCGTGTTGCTCGCCCGCCCATCCGTGCATGTCGGCCAGCCGCTTCTGGCGCTCGGCCTCGTATTCGTCCAGCACCTTCTGGCGCTCTTGGGCGATCTTGCGATCCTCCCAACGGTCGCGCACGTCCCGGCCGCCGACAAAGCCGTTCACGAAGCTGGCGAAGCTGTTTCCCAGGCTCATCTGGTTCTCCTACGAAGCCGGTGGCCGCGCGCCCAAGCCGCCGCCCATGTGTTGCACTCTGAAATTGTGGATCGCCTGATCCAGCATGTGATCCGGCACCTTGCGGAAGCCGACCCACTCGTTACGGATCGCGGTTCGCGCGGCCTCGGGCGTGGCGGCGCCTCTCAATCGCTGCGTTGCCAGATGGCGAAATACCGCGTCCTGCGTGTCGCGGTCAAAGCGCGTCGTGTTCGGATCAAGGCCCATCTGCTCGACCGCGCGCCGCAAGGTGCTGCCGACGATCTGGTGACGGCCCATCGGCGTTGCCACGGTCCCGTTGTTCTTCGATGCGACCCACTGGCCATAGGCGCCGCGCGGGCTGGCGAAATCGAGGGCTTGGGAAATCGTCATGTCGCTGATGCGCGTTCCGGCGAACTGCCCGCGCCTCTGCGCGTGGCCGAACAGCGTGTCGTAATCGCCCGCGCCCTCGTGCCTGTCCATCAGCGCCATGAAATCGACAGCCTTGCTGCGCGGGAAGGCGGCGGCCGAGGCTTGTCCGCCAGCCGTGCCGCCCGCCATGGTCCCGCTGGTGGGTGCTGCCGCGCCATAGGACAGGCCGCCCGGCTGTGGCTCGGCGCCCATCGTGCCGCTGCCCTGCATGGCGCCCCCTGCCTTGATCTGCTGCCCCATCAGGTCGATCAACCGATCGCTCTGCTCTTGCAGCTTGGTCCGCTCGGCTCGATCCCGCTTGTTCTGGACAGAACCGGCGAAACCTTGGGCAAAGGATGCGATGGAACTGGCGAGGCTCATGCCGATTTCCCTCCTGCCGCACCGCTGCGGATCATCTTGTCAATGTCCTGCACGGCCTTGGTCAGCGTCCCGAGGTAGGACGGTATGTCGATGGTCTTGCCATCGCCCTGGCCGGTCGCCTTCTGGAAGTCCTCGGCATAGGCGCCGACATGCCGCCCGCCGTCGCCCATGCCCGGCTTGTAGTCCCATTGTTCGACCGGCATCTTGCGGACGGCCTCGATCCCGGCGCCGTCCTTGATCGGTTTCTTGTTCGTCTTGGCCTTCTTGGACGACAGCATCGGAAGCACGGTCGCGCCGATCTTGCCCCAGTTCGCCATGCCCGCGACCGAACCGATTGCGCCGAAGAGACTGCCACGGCTCGACTGCTTGGCCTCGTATGCCTGCATCTGCTGCTGGAATTGGGTGTTCAGCAGGCTTCCTTGCTGGCCGTAGCCCTGCATGGCGCCGTTAAAGCCTGACGACGCGGCGCCGTTGGAAATCTGCATCGACTGAGCCGGGTTCACGCCCAGCCCAGCGCCCATGTTGATGGCGCTGGCCACGCGCTGTTCGCCCTGGGCCTCGATCCGGTCGCGGGCCATGTTGCCCGCCCCTACGGCGGCCAGCGCCATGTCGTTGGCGCCGTCGCGCTGCGCGGTCAGGAACTTGCCGCTGTTCGGGTTGATGCCCATTGCCATGGCCTGACGGATGCGACTTCCGTCCGCGACCCGGCCCTGCATGCGAACATCGGCAATGGCTTCACGCTGCGCCTGCTGGCGGCGCTGCGGGGTGTCCCAATTCTTCGCGTCCCGCACATACTCGTCGCGGATGGGCTTGAAGATTTCCCGCCAGTCGGCGCGATCCTCGCTGGCCCATTGGTTCGTGATCTCGGCTTGGCCCTTCATCCATTCCAGATGCTTTTCGCCCAACTCCGCGCTTTTCAGCGCGGCGATGCCGATATTGGGGTCTGCTTGCGGCGCCTTGCTGCGGCCCATCTGCCTTACTCCTGCGCGGCCGCGCCCTCGTCGGGACGGCTGATTTCGTCACGCGGCCCGGCAGAGGCCAATACCGTCTCCTTGGACAGTGAAAGCACGATAGCATCGCCGCCCCCGACAACGGAAGCGCGATCCCGGTATTCGATCTGGAACCCAATCTTGAGAAGGGTGCAGATCGCGTTGACGTTCTCGACCGGAACGCGGCAGCGCAGTTCGTCCAGGCTGAAGAAGCGGGGATGAAAGGCCAGGGTGCTGACGGTCGTGATGACCTCGGGCGTCAGCCGCTTGCCCGGCGCGCAACCAAGGTGCAGATCGGCCCGGCCGCCCCGGAAGCACTCGAACACGGCGACGCAAAGCAGGTCCATCGCCGTTTCGCCCGGCAGATAGGCGGCGATGGCGCGGGCGTCGTGCATGAAGCCTTCCGACCCGGTGAGCTGCTTTGCAATCTCGACGTGATGCGCCTGCTGGTTGCTGATGAAAGTGATCTTGCCCATGGCTTCCTCCTTAGACCGGCGCCTGAACGCCGAATGCCTGATCCAGTTGTTCGTCCGTGATCCCCTTGGCGTATGCCGCCAGCAGGATCAGCGGGTTGGTGCGGCTGATCGTCTGATCGCCTGCCCATTTGATGCGGGCGATCCCCTGCGCTTCTTCCGGCAGGGACGATAGCGCAGGCTCGAAGCTTTCGGGAATGTCGCCGCGCGCCGCCTGTATGGCCTCGGGGACGGTCAGCACTCCCATCATGGCAAGGTCCATGAGAAGGCCGCTCTTGTCGCGCCGGGCCGCGTCTCGGGCCGATTGCAGCGCCGCCGCGAAATCGGCCGGCGTTCGCGGGTCAATCCATGCCTGTCCGTCCCATTCGGCCCAGATGCCGGGGCGGGGCGGCAAGGGCTGGAATGCATCCCCGTCCCAGAAATGCGTATCGTCCCTGATCCCGTCAGGAACCGGCGCAATCACGTCCTGCATCGGTGTCGCTTGCAGCACCAGATCGTCAATGTCGCATTCGCCCATGCGGATAATGGCGCCTGTCTCGATGGCAATAATGGCGAACATGGTCCGGTCACTTGAAAACATTGAGCGCCCCAAAGAAGCGGTTGGAAAGCGTAACGCTTCTGCTGACCGTCCCATCGGTGAAGCGCGAAAACTCGAAGCCGTAAATCACCGGACCAGACAGAACGGCAGTATCGGTGATGCAGATATTGTAATCGGAGCCAGATGGGGATGCGTCAAACCCTTGGGTGTAGATCACGGAAGAATTGCCTGCATTTGTCCTGATGATCCGCATCCCATGGTTTTGAAGCAAACCGCTCCCAGCAGCGCCTGTCGCGGTCCACGCAATGAATAGCGTCTGCGGCCCGGCGCGACCGATGGTGTAGGAAAGCTGTTGCGCGCTGAAAAATCCATTAACTGAAGCTGTAATGCTCCCCGCCGTGAAAGCCCGCTCGTATGACGTGATCGCGCCATTTGCGACTTTAAGCCGCGTGACCTCCAAATCTTGGATTTTGGCCGAGTTGATTGCGGCGTCCTCGATTTTCGCCCGCGTAATTGCAGCGTTGGCGATCTGGGCCGCGCCGATTTCTGCGTTTCCGACGCTGATATTCGCAGCCGACAAGCTGTTGAACCGGCCGTTTATCGCGCGGATGGTATCGGTGGTTACATGGCGCGAAACCACGCCCCCGGTGACGATCCGATCCCCGCTGATGTAGGACGTGCCGCCCGGCGCCCAAGGCGACGGACCGGACGCGGCTGCATGCACTTCCTCAAACTGCGGCTTCCAGATGCAGAGCGTGTTCGGGAACTGGCCGCTTGGCGCTTTTTGCGCCCGGATCTCGGCAAAGACTGCGCCACTCGGGGCAAGTCCGAACGCTGCCATCCGGGGCCATGTGTCGGGAAGAAACCCGTCGCCCCCCGTGGCTGCGAAAGGCGGCGTGTTATTGCCCAGGACATTCCCGCTCGCGTCTCGCCAGATGATCTGCATGCGCGCTTCAGCCACGCCGCCGCCAGTGACACGCAAATATGCCGACGCGCAATATCGCTGACCTGCGACCACTGGAACGCCCCATGCTCGCGCGCCGCTCTCGTTGCTCACCGGGCGGTATCCCACCGATGCGTTTGCCGTGCTGGTGCCGGTCTGACGCGCTGCCAGCGTGGGGAATGCAGGATGCGCGCCGAAGCTGCCGGGCGCCAGAACAAGCAGGCTGTGATTGGCCGCGTCCCACTCCCCCGGCGTCCAGTGCTGCGATCCTTCCACGAACTCCGGGTCGGCCAGAAGGTTCTTGCCCAGGCCCACGACAAGCGCGTTTGCCGATAGAGTCCCCTCGGCCACCACGTTGTCACCGATCAGCTTCAAGACTGATCCGCTGGCCCCTCCCTCGTTGTTGAAGGAGACGGCCTCGATCCCTGCCGCGACCTGCTCGCCGTTCACGCTGGCGATCTGGCTGAACCGGGCGACGGTGCCGCTCAGGTTGGCGATGGCTTGAGCCGACCGGCGCACGGCGGCGAGACTGCCGCCCATCTCGACGGTCATATCCTCCCGCAGCGCAGCGATGGCCTGCTGCGTCGATGCGCTGGTGAGGTAATCGACAAGGATGTTCGCGCGAACGCCAGCCTCGACCTCGCCCGATCCCAATTCCTCGGCCGTCGCCGGGCGGATGCGGACGCGGTGGAAGGTGATCGTCTTGGCCTGCCTCACCCAATTCTGTTCTTGGGCGTTGGCGTGTATGATCAGCGTGTGGGATGCGAATGTGCCGGTGAAGTTGGCCGGGCGCCGCAGGACCACGCGCGCGGTTCTTGCGCGACCGGCCAGACCTGCGCCCGCCTGAATGTCGGCCAGCGCGGCCCATGTCCAGAAGTTCGAGCCTGCGCTGTTCGTCCAGGCCAGTTGGATGCCCGCGCCGCCCAAGCCGCCCGTGACCAAAGTAAACTCGACCTCGACCACGAACGCCTCGGCATTGGTCTGGCCGGGCCAGATGGTTGCCGGGCTCTGGTTGATCCGCAGGCCATCATTCTGGCTGTTCGTGACGACAAAGCGCCAGTCCCGGCCGATAGGATAGATCGTGTTGGCGGGTGTCGTCAGCGTCCCTTGCGATCCGATGCGCTGCCAATCCGACGAAATCAGGAAGGTGTCGTTGATGACCGACATATCCCGACCGCTGACCTCGGCCGTCAGGTTCAGGCTCTCTTGCGCCGCCGCCGCCGCGCCCTCGGCATTCTGCCGGGCAAGCACGGCCTGATCGCGGGCGACGCCTGCGCTGGCGCTCGCGCTGTTGGCCCCGTCGCGCGCTGCCTCTGCGGCGATCCGGGCATTGTTCGCGGCCGTTGCGCTTGAGCCCGCGTTGGTTGCGCTCGTTCCTGCGGTCGTTGCGCTGTTCGCGGCCGCCGTCGCGCTGTTCTGGGCCTGTGTGCGGGCGGTGCCTGCGGCATCCGCAAAGCCCGCCGCCTCGTTCCGTGACGTGGCCGCAAGGTTCGCGCTGGTCTGGGCCGCCGCGCTGGCCCCCTCGGCGTCCTGCCGGGCGACAACAGCCGCGTCCCGCGCGATGGTTGCGCCGTCGCGGGCGGATTCTGCTTCGGTGCGCGCTGTCTCGGCGCCGCCTCGGGCCGTCTCTGCCGAAAGGCGGCTGCTTTCGGCCGCGCTGGCCTGTTGCCCCGCCTGTGTGGCGCTGGTCTCCGCTGCACTCGCGCTGGTCGCCGCCGCGCTGGCGCTGTTGCCCGCCTGATCGCGCGCCGTCGCCGCCAGCCCCGCCTGCGTCGTCGCCGTGCTGGCCGCGCCCTGGGCGTCCTGTCGTGCTGTGACCGCCGCGTCCCGCGCGACCTCGGCATTGGCTCGGGCCGTCTGCGCGCCAGCCTGCGCGGCCTCCGCTGCAAGGCGGGATTGTTCCGAGGCTACGGCATTGCTGCCCGCATCCGTTGCGCTGCTGGCGGCCAGGGCGGCGCTCGTGGCTGCGGCATTGGCGCTGTTCGCGGCGCTTGCGGATTCCGTCACGTCCCGAATGATCCGGTCTGCGATCAGCAGGTTGTCCGCGCTGCGTCCGGTCGGCCGGTCAAAGCGCCAGCGCACCGCGTCATGTTCTGCCGCGATGGCTTGGGCCACATCGACAAGGCCCCATGTGGTCAGGCTGACCGGCGCGTTCAGCGCCAGCCGGTGCGTCTCCACGACTGCGCCTGCAAGAAGGGCCTCGATGTGGACCTCGAAGCGGCCGTTGACACCATTCGACACGTTCCCCGGACTGGTCTGGCCAAGGGTGCGGACGGACATACGATAGGTCCGGTTGGCGGCGCGCTCGACCGGCGAGGCGGGCGTGGCAAATGCGGCCAGCACGTTGTTGTTCGTCGTGCCGAAGCGCAGGGCCTCGGCCTGTGCGGCGCCCTCGACGGTGGGCGTTACCTTGGTGAGACGGGCGGTCGCGCCTGACAGGGTGTAGTTCGCAGGGAACCCGGTCAGCCCTGCATCGGCGTCGATGTTGCCGGTCAGGGCGCGGTTCGCGGCCTCTGCTGCGATGGTCTGGCTCGTCTGCGCTGCGGCCTGTGCCGCGCCTGCCTCATCGCGGGCCACAACCGCCTGATCGCGGGCCACCTCGGCGCCGCTGCGGGCTGTCTGGCTGGCGATCCGCTCCTGAACCGTAAGATCGGCCTGTGCCAGCGCAGCCTGCGCCGCTGCCTCGGCCGCAAGCCGATCCTCATTGGCGCCGCCTGCGGCCAGTTGCGCGGCCTGCGATGCGGCCAGCGCGTCCTGCGATGCGCTGATGGCGGTATCGAAATCAATCTGAAAATCAGACCGGGCCTGCGCGACGATGGTATCGGCATAGGCCTGGGCGGCGTTCGCGGCGCTGATGGCGCTCAAGACCTCGCTGCGCGCGGCGGTTGCCTCGGCCATGGCGGCGTTGATTTCGGCTTGAAGCTGCGCGAAGTCGATGTTCGCGCTGTCGTAGCTTTCGGCCACCTCCCGCGCGACCTTCTCCGCGATGTTGCGGACGGCCTCGGCGTTGAAGCCTGCCCCGCCCGCGATCCCGTTCTTCAGGTCGGCCCATCGGACGGCGCGGCGCTGCTGCGCGCCGGGTCGCAGGCCGATCAGTTCCTCGATCTGGGCTTTCAGCCGCGCGTCCATCGCCTTACCCCAATTCGGCCAGGGATTGCGCCATCGTGACCTGCATCACTGTGGCGGTGCCGCTCATTTCGATCTGCCAGTCGGTGCGCTCGCCATCAGGCAGGCGCACGGGCTGGTTGATCCGCGTCGTCTCGTGCAGCAGCGCGCCATCCGCGAAGATGCGGGTGGTCAGGGTCTCCCCGGCCTCGGCGCGCGCGTCGATCCGCAGGGCGCCCATGGATCGGGGGAAGGGCATGCGGAACGGCTTTGACCGCCATGTGAAGGCGCGCTTTGCGCTGGCCGGGTTGTCGAACCGCCTGACGGTGCGGTTGTCGGTGTCGAGGATAAAGCTGTCGCCGCTGCTGATCTGGGTGTAGATCGAGGCCGAGGCGCCCGAGACGGGCAGAAGCGTGGGTTCCGGCGATGCCGGGTCGATCATCGCCATGCGGCGCGGGCCGCCCCCGGCAGGGACGTAGCTGAATGCGTAGTGGGTGCCGATCCGGGCCGCGATGAAGCTGGTCGGCTGCAAGGCAAGCCATTGCTCGCGCGTCCAGATGCCTTCGGAAATCAGCCGGCCGCCCTGGGCGCTGATCGAGACAAGGCCGTCGCTGGACGGGAACACCGCCGAATAGCCCATGTCCACGATCCCGCGCTTGGACATGCAGGGGAAAGGCTGCTCGACCTTCTCGGCCGTCATCTGCTCGGGGTGCATGCCCTGCATGGTCACCGGATTGCCGGTCGTCAGGACGGCCAGCATGGTTCCGAACGACGCCAGACCGATGATCGTGTCATTCATGGTCTGGTTGTATTTCAGCGGCCATGCGTGGGGCTGGTAGGGCTCGCAGAAATAGAGTTCCTTCCCGGCAAAGCCTGCCATGATGCCGTTGGGCATGGCGGTAAGGCCGCGCAGGTTCGAGGGGACGGCGGCGAAATCGCTGGTGGCGATGGCCTCGGCAATCGGCGCGGCGGCCAGATCATGCACATAGGTCGTGTCCGTAGCCGGGATTTCCGCCACGAAGAACAGTTCCGTGACGCCGCTGATACTGGTCACGCTGCGATAGATGCGCTTGTGGGTCACGAGGCGGTTTGCCGGGGGCGTCGCGGGCATGCCTGCCACGGTGATCGTGTTGCCCTCGCTCCATAGGATCGGGGCCGAGACGGGAGACGGGCCGGATTCCTCGCCAAGCGACGTTGCCCAGGTGAAGGCATAGGCCACCAGTTCGGCAATGTCGTTGTTCAGCGTCCCGCCCCGCGTCAGCGTCGGGCGCGCGCTCGGGCGCGGCAGGGCGAGGGGGATATAGTCGCCCGCGATCCACATTTGCGGGGCGGCGTTGGCATAGGTGATATAGAGGCGATCCGTGGCGACCGGGCCGGGAACGGCGTTGGCGTCCGTGTTCCATGCCAGCCATTCCGCATTGTGCAGGTAGATGGTCTGGCGGTTCGTCTCGAACGCGACCACGGGCGCGCTGTTCTGGCGGAAGGGCGTCAGGCTCCCGCCGCGCATCGCAGCGTCCAGGGCGATGGCCGCCGCCTGCTCGGGCAGGTAATAGGGGTCGAGGCGGGGGCTTTCCCCGGTGAAGCCGCGCAGCGCGATCTTGGCCATGTCAGAAGTCCCTGAACTTGGTGCGGATCGGCGCCCGCTGCTGGCCGCGCAGGTTCCCGGTGAACGCGGCATCGCGCTTGCGGGTGAACTCGGCTTCGTAATAGGCCGCGCGGCGTTCGTCGGTCCAAGGCTCGTCGGGGATGGCGAAGATCCGGGCCAGCGCGCCACAGGTCAGGGTGTGGCCGTGGATGCTGACGAAGAAGTCGGGAATGAGGTTGTGGGCATCCTCGAACGGCTTGGCCGGGTTGCCGCCGATGGCGTTGTCCGCGCGGGGCTTGAGGAAAACGCTGATCCGCAGCGTTCCTGGCTCGATGCCGGGGCCGGGGGGCGCCGGTGCGGGGCTCAGGCGCACCTCGCCCGGCCCGATCTGGCTGACGAACGCGGGAAAGCCGGTCAGACCTTCCTCGAAAGTGCTGAACTGGATGGGGGCGAGCGGCCGACCGTTGAACTCGGCAAACTCGATTTCGTGGATCGCCGTTCCGGCAGGGGCGACAAGGATATGGGTAGGGTCTGGCGCGGTCGTGGTCGTGACATGGCGCCATGCGCGGCTGACCTCGGCCAGTTCAATCGCCGCCATGCGGATTTGCTGCTCGGCCACGAAAGCCGGGCAGGTCGGGGCGAAAGGCGCGATCTGCGGAAGCAGAACGGCGGTGCTGACCAGTTGAACCGCCATGGCTTACCCCGCCGCTGCCGGGCCGGGCTGCATCAGGAAGGCCGTGGCCATGCTCATGGCGGCCTCGGATGCGCCCATGGCGCCCAGGGCGTTGGTGGCAAGGCCAAGGTGAACCTGCGCCCGCTGTGCCGCGTCCGGGGCCGCGCTGTCCTTCGAGAAGGCCCGGAACAGCAGGAAGTCCAGCAGTATCGACTGATAGATCGGCGGCAGGTCGATGGTGCCGGTATAGGCGTCGATGTTCAGTTGTTGGCCAGATGCCGGGGCTGCGATGTTCGTGGGGACCATGCCCACGACCGCCTCAAGGCTCCCCGTCCCGGTGTTGCCCGGCGCCACATAGAACTCGCGCGGGTTCATCATGTCCTGAAAGACATACTGCACCTCTGCCGAGAAGGGCAGAACGGCGGTGCTGTGCCAGCCGGGGATTTGCGCGTCGAGGATTTCCCGGCGCGCGAGCTGGCGAACGGCGCGACCGCTGGCGCCTCCGTTCCGCACGATCCGCGACAGGATGGTGTATTGCTCGGGCAAGTCCTGCTTGGTGCCTTGGACAAGCGGCAGGGTCACGGTCCCGCTCTTGGCGTTCGGCTTGGCGATGGCCACGGCGCGTTGCGCCTCGTTCAGCCAGTCGTGCAGTTCGATGGGGGTCCAGCGCACCGCATCCGCATCCTGAAGGATGGTGCTTGCGCGCTTCATAATGACGGATGCGGCAACGCTCATGGATCAGGCGTCCTTTTGCTCGGTGGCGGCTTCGGCGCGCTTGGCCTCGATCTGGGCAATCATCGTGTCGCGCCCGGCGCGCGAGTTCGGGGCGCGGCCGATCTCGTCCTTGAACAGCGCGCGCAGGGCGTCGTCGTCCAGGGCGTCGAAGTCGGTGGCGGGCGCTTGACCCTCACCATCCTGTGCGGGCTCGGAAGCTGCGCCGGTCTGGTCGCCTTGCGCGGGCTCGGGCTCGGGCGTCACGACAGGCGCCGGGGCTGGCGCGGCGGGCGGCGTGATGATCGCGCTGATGGCGGCGGCGGCCGTTTCCACATCGGGCATGGGGCCGGAATATTCCCGGTAGCCCTCGCGGATGGCCAGAAGCACGGATTGATGCGCCTCATCCTCGACGCGGGCGACGTGCGGCCCGTCATTCCAGATCGGGCGGAAGCGGTATTCGATGGCGCCGAGACGGACCTTGGTTCCGTCAGGGTCACGCAGGATGCGTTCGATGAACATGGCAGTCCTTCCTTTTGAAAAAGCCCCGGCCCGTCTGTGGGGCCGGGGCTGGGCGTCAGGTGGCTATCGCGCCCCGATCAGGTCGTGGCGTAGCGGACGATGGCCGTGATCCGGTTGCCGGGGTTCGCGGCGACGTTGGCCGAGAAGGACACGCCGACCGAACGGGGCATGGGCGACGCGGCGACGGCCGCCAGACCGGCCAGCGAAGCGGTCTGCGGGTTCGTGGGCGTGGCCTGGGCGTTGAAGAACTGCGTCCCGAGGGTGCGGGATGCGTCCTCGCTGCCCACATCGCCCGACATGAGACCCATGTTCAGGGTCGCGGCGCCGGTGCCTGCGGTCACGATGCGAATGTCCGTGATGCGGCAGTTCGGGGGCAGGTAGAACAGTTCCAGAATGTCGGCGGTGGTGAGGGGTTGCGTGAAAACGTGGTCGATGAACTCGACGCACTCGACATGCGCGACATAGGGCGACGGAAGCTGCTTGCGCCCGTTCCCGCCCGTGTAACGGCTCTTGATGATCGCCATGGCACTCTCCTGTGTGTCTTGTGGCGTGAAGGGGGAAACCGGCCCGCTCGGGGCCGGTCAGGCGCTATCAGGCGGCGATGGCCGGGTTCGGGTTCTTGGACGCGGTGTCCACGGTGATGACGCCGAAGTCGCGGCCGCCGAACCGGGTTTTCTTGAAGCCCAGGATCGCGCCCGCGTAGATCGCCACGCGGTTGCCAGCGTCTTTCGATTCCTCGACCCACTGGAAGCGGGTGCCGTTGCCGCCGTTGCCATAGGCCAGGACGCCCGCCTGACGGCCCATGAACAGGGCGCGGTGGGCCTCGACGTTCTGACCGGCGCCGTAGTCGCGGAAGCGGCGCACGTTCTCGTGCTGGTGCAGGACCACATCGTTGATCATGCCCGCGCCGCCCTTGAACAGCGGGTTGTTCTTGCCCTCGGCTGCGGCGGCGGCCTTCTGGATCGCAGCCCAGCCGAGTTCACCGGCGCCGTTCCGCAGGTCGTGCATCTGGAAGGGCGACATGAGCATGACGAAATGCTTGCCGCCTTCCTCGACCGAGACGGGCGACATTTTCACGGTCTGGCCGGTCGGGTCGATTGCGGCCATCATGCGCGGCATGACGCTGACGCGCTCGATCAGTTCGCGGCTCATGCGGTGGCTTTCTTCCAGCGTCGCCTTGGACGTGGCCGATCCGCCATAGACCATGTGGTATTGGTCCGGGGCCTCGATGGGGTTGGTGGCGAACGGACGGCGCACCATGGCATCCTCGTTCACATAGCTGCCCGGCGCGGCGCCCGACAGATAGACGATCATCAGTTCGTCGGACCATTCGGCGGTGAACTCGGCCACGCGATCCTTGGCGATCTGGCGCAGGTTGTGCAGGCTGCGCTTGCGCGTCATGCGGCCGCCCGCGTCGGCGCCCTTGCGGGCTTGGTCGATCCGCACCACGTCTTGCAGGAAGGTCAGGTTTTCCTCGCGGCCCTCGACCACATCGTCGCCCTCGGTCATGTCGCCGCGCAGCTTCATGTTGAGGTCGAAGCGGATTTCATCGCCCGCCGACTGTTCGAGGTCCACCTTGCGTTCGATGATGTTGTTCTCGCCAGTCCCGATGAACTTGGTGAAATACATCTGCTTGGTGGTGTCGCGGGCCAGTTCGTTGGCCCAGCGTTTGACAGCCTGGGGGCTGTTGATTCCGAAGGTCGTTTTCATAGGATGCTCCTGTCACAGACCTGTTGGGGTTCGTGACGCGCGGCACATCCTATGCGTTGTCGTCTGATCCGCGTTCTACCATGGATTGAATGGCCTGCTCAACCGTCTCGTGAAGCGGGCGGCCATCGGCAAAGGTTATCTCCATGTCGGGGGGCGCTTTGACGCCCACGGTCGCGGTCAGCGTCCCCAGGCGGGTGATCGTCACCGTCACATCGCCCACCTTGATCGACACGGGTGTTTCTTCGAGGCGGCAGCGCCGCACAAGCCCGTATCCGCCCCTTGATTGCTTGCTCATCTGCCCTCGTCCTCGTGACGGGCGCCCGGACCTTTGCCGGGCGCCTCCGTTGCTTGTCAGCCTGCCAGATACTTTTCGCGCTCGCGGGGGCTCATGCGGTCAAGCGCGGCCTCGGCGTCCATCGGGTCCATGCGATCCAGCGCGGCGAACCGGCTGTCCTGCACATCGTTGTCGGATGCCGCCGTGATGCCGCCGAGGGTCTTGACCGGATCGGGGCGCTTGTCGGTGCGCGGGCCGGGCTTCTTGCCGTCACCCTTCTTGCCGGGCGCCGGGCCGGTCAGGGGCTTGCCCGTCTGCTTCTCGATGTAGGTGTTGGCGATCTGGGCGGCCGCGTCGATCCGCTCTTGCATCGACAGGGCCGCGAACGCCGGGTCCGCGTTGACGTGCTTTAGGGACAGGTCAAACACGGTATAGGCGCTGGCGTTCTCGGGCAGGCCGGGGATGGGCTTGGTGTCCATCAGTTCGGGCCGGGCCTCGGTGAACCGCTCGACCTTCTGGAACCATGTCTGCGCGTATTCTTCCTGCGCGCGCTGGTTGGCCTCGGTCGCCCGGTCCAGTTCCGCCTGTGCCTTGGCCTGATCGGTGGTCAGCGCCTTCAGCTTCTCGCGGAACTCGCTGGTCGTCAGTTCGCCATCGTCATACTGCGCCTGCAATTCGTCCAGGCTGGTGTCGAACGCCTCGACCTTGGCTTGCAGGTCGCCGGTGTCCTTGATGGTCAGGCTCGGGTCCGGGGTCTGATCCGCCTGCTGATCGTCCTGCGGATCGCCCGCCGCGTCGTCGGCCTCGTCCTCGTCGCCATCATCCGCCGCGCCTTCCTCGTCGTCCTGGGCGTCGCCATCCTGATCCTCGTCGGCGTCCTCGTCGTCGCCGTCAGCATCATCATCAGCATCAGCATCCGCGTCGTCGTCCTCCATTCCGGGGTTCAGTTCCTCGAACGCGCTCTTGCTCTTGACCGTGGCGGCCTTGAGGTCGTCGGGCAGCTTGTCGATCAGCGGATCATCGCCCTCGGCCATGGCGGCGATTTCAGCCGGGTCCAGCAGTTCGCGCATGTCGTCGATGGTGAACGCCGGGGGCAGGCCCATAGCCTTCAGATCGTCCTCGGCGGTGGTGTTCAGGGGGGTCTTTGCCACGGTGTTTCCTCTCACATCGGCATGGCTGCGGGCGCAGCCGGTTCGGCCATGGGGTCTTGGGGTTCCATGGCGGGGGGTTCGGTCGGCTCGCCCGCGCCTGCGGCGGCTGCGGCGTCCTCTTGGGCGGTCGCCATCAGATTATCGACGGCCTTGCCGATGGCGGGCGCCCCGGCGATCTGGATAGCCGCCTCGATGGCCTTCTTGAGTTGGTCGAGGCTGGCGCCGCGCAGGCCCATATCCATCAGCTTGGCCTCGGCGGCGGTCTTGGCTGCGCGCGCTTCCTTCTCCGAGATTTCGGCCTCTGCCGCGCGCTGCTGCATCGCGGCCTCGGCCTCGGCGGCTTGCTGGCGCTGGATCGTCTCGGGGCTCGGGTTGTTCGGATCTTCGTCCGGGTCGGCGGCGCCGGTGATCTGCCGGATGCGCTTCACGATTTCGTCGCGCTTCGGCACGTCCAGGGCTTCGACCGTGAGGTCGAGCGTCTGGATCACGACCTGCGGCGCGGTGGCGGCCAGCCGTTCCATCAGTTCGAGAAGCTGCTCGGCCTGCGCCTGCCGGGTGCTGGCCCGCCAATCTTCTTCCTCGATGATGAAATCCGCCTTGAACATATCAATGGCGTTCTCGGGATGCTCCGGGTCGTTCAGATCGACCCATTGGGGATTGCCCCGGCTGTCGGTGATCCTGATCTGGTCCTGCTCGGTGTAGAACTGCTCGATGCAGATCATCTGCTTCTCGCCATGCAGCAGGGAGGCATAGCGCAGGTTGTCGAAGAAAACGGACGTTGCCAGCGATCCCTGATCCTGCCGCGCCATGATCGCCTTGCCGCTGGTGGCGTTGCTGCGGCGGCCCAGGTTCTCGTCGGTGACGCCGCCGACCGATTGGATCATGCGGGCGTCGGTCTCCATCAGTTGCAGATGGGCGGATGCGACCTCGGTGTTCTTGTCGATCCGGGGCGGGTTGGTGCCGCGCTTGTGGACGATCACGCTGTCGGGCCGTCCTGCCTCGTCGCGCAGTTCCTCGATGTCTTGAACGGTGCCTTCCTCGACCGTCACCTGAACCGTGGACAGGTGGTGCAGGGCTTTGGATGCGCGCTTGTTCAGGTCTTTCTGCGGCCCGCGCAGCCCTCGGATCGCGCCATAGGGCTGACCGTCGCGGGCGCGGCGATAGCCCCAGATTGGCGTAAACGGGAACTGGTTGTGCCGGTAGGGCGATTGCCGCAGGTCCAGAAGGCCGAACTCGGTGAACACGGCAACGTGCATCACCTCGCGCGGGCGGATAACGAGGCTTGCGCGTTCGTGCAGCAGTTCGTCCCAATGGCCGCGCGACCATTCATCGAACACCTCGCCCCGGAACTGGCCATTGTTCAGGACCGGCACGGCGGCGGGCTTCTTGAACCACATTTCGATGCAGCGGATGCGGTCGCGCAGATAGGCGCCGCCTGCGGTCACGTCGCTGCCGACGCTGCCGTGATGGTCCATCTCCTGGGAATCGCTGGCATCGTCGCCATAGTCGGACGTGATGGCCGACAACAGGCGATGCTCGCGCGACGCCTCAAGGATGCCGATGCGGTCGGGCCAGAGGGCGGCGGCAATGTCGAGGTCGAGCCACTTCATGCGGGTGACATAGCGGGCATCTTTCAGGCCCATGTCCTGCGCGCGGCTGTCCCAGAGCATGTTGCGCCAGCTTTCGCGCCGATCCATGACGCGGACGCCTTCGGCCGGATCGCCCTGGCCGACCTCAAGCCAGCCGATCCCGGCCTTCACGGCGTCGCTGAACGCCATGCTGACATGCTGGTTCGAGTGGTTCACGTCGCGCAAATGGCGCAGCAGTTCGGTCTTGCGCTCGGCGGATTGCAGCCCGTCCTTCTTGCGGGGCAGGACTTTGTAATCCTGCGGCGCCCGGCGCTGCGTCCCCAGCATCCAGTTGATTGTCGTCTGGATCAGGTTGAACACGAGCGGGAATTGCCCCCGCGCTTCCAGTTCCGCGATTTCTTCCAGCGTCCATTGGATATGGTCGTAGAAATCCTCGTCCACCGACATTTCGTAGCGGTTCTGCGCCTGCCGTTCGAGTTCGTAGCGGTAGGTGGCCAGCAGCCTTTTCCAGAGGTCGATGGCCTCCGGGCTGTCCAGCTTGCTGACGCGGCTCTTGGCCGGTGGTGACGCGCGGTCGCGCTCGATCTGCGCCTTTGCGCTTTCGAGGAACGGCACTTCGCCGGGCCGTGAATTGTAGGGGTGTCCGTTGACGGTGAGGATGCGCCCGGAACTGAAATCAATGTCGAACATGCTTGGTCAACTCCACCTCTTGCAGCACCGCCCCGGTGCTTTGGTCCCGTATGACCACCTCCCCCACGACCTCGGGGGGGGTGCCATATTTGATCGCCGGGGCGGCAGGCATCGGCGGCATCATCATCATGTCACGCAGTCGGCACTGGACCGCATCGAACACGGCCCACTTGTCGAGGTCGTTGGTGGGCGATCCGGGCAAGACGCCTTCTCGCAGCCAATTGCTGATCGTCGCCCAGACATGGGTGGGGTCGCCCATTTCGACCGTCCACATCCACGCCACGTCCAGGGTGATGATGCAGGGAACGGCGCGGCGGCCGCTCGCTCGCCGCATGAGCGGGCGGCGGGCGTCGGTCAGCACAAGACAGGGCTGGCTGGTCCGGGTCTCCGGGTCCATGAACCACGTCCCGGTGACGCGGATATTGCCCGGCGCGATGGTCTCGAACTCGGTCATCGTCATGTCGAGAACCGGGCGGGTGTCGAGGCTGATGCTGTGGAACTGCCTGTGGAAAAGCGCGCTCACGGTTACGCCTCCCGAATGAGGTTGGCGAGGATCGCGGCCTTGCCTTGCTCGACCGACAGGCAGAACGTGGCCGCGTCTCCATCGGTCTGCACGGCCACGGTGCCATCGGCGCGCAGCGCGATGATGGTCAGGACGGCAGTATCGGGCTGGCGGGCCATATCGACACCGAACTGAAGAACCTGGGTGCGGTGGGCGTTGGGCTGGTCGCTCATGCCGTCACCTCGATCAGCCCGACCTCGGCCATCATCCGGCACAGCCTGTCCTGCGCCTCGGGGTTGTCTCTGAAGTAGTCCTTCAGCAGCTCGCGGCCGTGCGATGCGACGATGGGATGACCGCTGCCGCCTGCCGAATAACCCTTCCGCAGCCTGCTAGACGGCGTTCCCCTCGGTGCGCTCCTGAAGTTGAGGCCGAGATAGCTGACGCCATTCTCGTCGGCCGGAACATGCTCGTAGAACGGCGCGGCGATATGCCAAATTTCATCGAAGGTCATGCGGTCATTCCTGATCTGCGGCGCTGCTGCTTCCTGCGCTCGCCAGTTGCGTGGGATGGGGTGAATCCTTGCGCCCACTGGCGCAGCGCGTCGGCGGCCTCGGAATGGCCGTCATACTTCTCGGGCTCGTCGCGGAAGGTCTTGGTCGCGGTGTTGTATTTCTTCCGGTAGAGGCTCAGGTGGGTGATACCCTCCTTGCAGCCTTCTTCATCGAACCACGCTTCGGGGAACCGCTGGCGCAGCATGTCGATGCCCGCTTGGAAATCGTGGACACGGGGGACGATCTGCCAGTTCCAGTCGGGGGCGAGGTCTTGCAGCATCCCGATGGGGGCGCCGATCTTGTCGGCCAGCTGACGCTCGGCGTTGGCGTCGTGGGGCAGATACATGCCGCCGAAGATAAAGCCCGTCTCGCGCAGGATGCGGACGTAGTGCGCGTAGCCCTTTCCCCAATCCTCGACATAGCGGATGAAGTGCGAGGCCAGCCCGACCTGTTGCATGAGCCAGATGCCGGTCCCGTCGCCCGCGCCAATGTCCCAGAACGTGTGAACGGGCAGGCTGGCGATGTGGGGAACCTTGCCGATCCGGCCTGCCGCGCGCGCGGCGTTCAGTTGGGCGGTCAGGTAGGTGCCTGCGGTGCTGCGCGACCATGCCTCGGCGGGTGTCGATGGCATTTCCTGCTTCATCAACTGGTGGTCGCCGCTGAAATCGGCTTCCAGCTTGTTCACATACCACGCGCGCTGCGGCATCGTGAGGGTGGCGCCCGTCTCGGCCTCGATCTTGTCGAAATACTCGTGCTGCTTGAGGCTGATCCGCACATGCCTGGGCTCGGCCACATAGCCGGGTTCGAGATACCACGGGAAGAAGTGGAACCGGTAATCGCCCCGGTTGAGGGGCTGGCGGGCGATGTGCTGGGCCTCGGCGCGGCTGGTCATGTCAAAGAACAGCCCTTCTGCACCCTCGGCGGTGGATTCGATGGTGACGATGCCGCTCTTGGGGACGGCTGGCAGCGATCCGGTTTGCACCTCGCGCGCCTTGGCCGGGTATTTGGCTGCGATCTTGCCCAACTCGCTGATGTGCAGGAAATGGATGGTCCCGCCGCGCATGCTGATGGCGACGCGGATGCTGCTGTTGTTGTGGGCGAATTGCAGTTCGGTTTCCGACCGCTTGGCCAGGGGCATCTTGGCGCGCAGCGGTTCGGGCAGGTTCTCGTAGAGGATGAACACCTTGTCGCGCAGGATCGCGCTGGCCTTGTCCTTTTCGTCCGCGATGATCCCGCATCGCTGGTTGGGCGTCCACGCGGCCCGGTCGAACCCCATGACGGCGCCGAGGGTCGTGAAGCCAAGCTGCCGCGCCTTGAGGATCGTGTTGCGGAAATGCAGATCGGCCAGGAACCGCAATTGGTTCACGTTGGGCAAGAACGGCTCCAACTGCCCGATCTCGCTGTCGTCCTGATCGTCCCCTTTGACCATGATCTTGTAGAGGACGCCGGAACAGATGCGCCACATGGGGTCGGCCAGAGCCACGCGCCATTCCTCCGGCGTTGTGGGCGCCGGTAGGGGCTGGGTGAGTGGCTGTGACCAATCCCATGTCATTCATCGCGCGGGGACTGGCACGGCTTCGTATTGCAGCCCGTAGCCGTGGCTATAGGTCACGCGGATCATGCCGGTGCCGCATGCGAAGGCTTGCGCCTCAGCTTTGCGGAATGCCTCGGTCAGCCCACAAGGATCGGCGGCTCGCTCGAACTCTGCCTTGTCCGCGTCCGGGTCGGCGGGGGCAGGTTCATCCTCGGCCCCGGCGATCCACGCGGCCAGATCCTCGATCACGTCGCCTGCATGGTCGCGCTCGGCGTCGTCGTCGCCCATGACGGCCTCGCGCAGCGTGTCGCGGGCGGCCTCGATGCGGTTTTCCTGCCGCGCGCGCTCATAGTCCATGCGCTCGATGATGCGCGGGGCAGCGTCCAGCGCGAGTTTGAGGGTGTCGGCCTCGTAGCCCGGCGCGCATTTGATGCTGATGCCGGTCGGCTGATAGTCGATCTGCCACAGATCGCTTGAGCTGACGCCCTGGGCGGTCACGCTGAATGCGTCTGTCGGTGCTGTGGTCGGCTTCTGCATGCTCATGTGTCTGTCCTCGACGTTGGGGAGCGGTGGGGGTGCGCGGTGGTAATCCATGGCGCTTCAGGTGTCGGTGGTGGGTGACAGGGGCTTGCCCTGGACGGCCTCGATCAGCGCGGCGATGCTGTCGGCGGCGGCCTTGCCAGCCTGTTCGTTGTCCTTCTCGAACAGGCCATGGATGCGGGCGAGCATTTCGAGTGCCTTCATCCGGTCGTGCATCTTGACCTTGAATGTCCCCTTGTCGCTCATGCTGACCTCGCTGATGGCGCGGCGCAGGGCGGCGGGGATGGCGCGGGAATTGATCGGGGTGACGACCGGGCGCATCACCGGCTCGCCATTGGGCAGGGTGACGGGCAGACCGTCATCGTCCTCGACGGGCTCCTGGCCCCATTCCAGCACATCGCCCAGATCGGCCATGGCGAGGATCGCCAGTTCGCGGATGACCTCGGTTTTGCGGAGCAGGAACTTTTCGTCCTCAAGGGCGCGCAGGCGGGCGACCTCGGCCATGCAGTCGGGGCATTGGCTGTTCTCGTAGCCTCGGGAATGAGCCCCGGCAGGCGAGTAGCCAGCGGCCAGCGCGGCGGCCTTGGCATCGGGCTTGATGGCGTATTCCTGACACCATTTCAGCTTCATCTCGGTCAGGCGGGGCCGGGGCATGTCGTTAACGGTCCATTCACGGTCGAGTTGGAACACAATTTGGTTCACAAATCGCACGAAAACGCCGCCCGATCAACGGGCGGCGCGGAACGTGACGGCTGCGGGGCCTATTCGTAGGGGGTCAGACCGGCCAGCAGGGCGGCGCATGCGAGGGCAAGGCGTGTGTCGCCGCCGTTCGCCTCGTAGCGGTGCAGGTGCTTGGGCAGGACGCCGAGGGCGCGGGCGCAATCGCTCTTGTTGCGGGCCTTCCCGCTGGCCAGCATGTCGGCCAGCCAGCGGGCGAACGCTTCGGGGGTCATAGCCGTCCTACCCGCCGCAGGTAGTCCTCGCCCTTCTGCCGTATTCGGTCGTGGACGATTTTCGCCACGCGATCATAGCTTTCGCCTGCGCTGAAGTCCTCGGCGCCTTCGGTCCACACAACATGGCTGTGGCCATGCTTGATCTTGGTTCCATCCCCGAGGATTGCGGTCAGCGCGGCGGCGTCTTCGGCATACTTGCATGCCGCGACGTATTCGCCGCCCGGCCTGAAAATCTTGAACTGCGGTGATTGGGCCATTGGTCATTCCTCTCTCAATCCGGCGCTGCACATGCCGCCCGGCTTTGGGCTGTCGATCAGGACGATGGACACGATGCGCGGCCGGTTTCGCGCGCTGGCGGCGATTGCGATAGCGCGGGCCTCGGCGGCGGCGTGATCGGTGGCCCTGACGGTCAGCCTTGCGCCGCTGGCAAAGCCGATCCTCCAATGCCTCGCGGCGCCTGCGCGGCTCATACTGCCAGCCCCCGCTTGATCGCCTCGCGCTCTGCCACGCCTTGCCAGACTTCATCGGGCTGGCCGCGCCATTTGCCTGCCTCGTTCATGGCGATGTTGTCGCCATACTGCTCGATCCTGTGGCCAGCATAGGCCACCAGCACCTCGCCTTGGGTGACGCTGAACCGCTTGCGGGTGATTTCGACCTTGGCAGGCTGGAACGGGCGGAATCCCCCGGCGCGGGCGGCTTCCCATGCGCGGTTCCATTGGTCGGCGTCGTCGTCGGACGCCGGGTCCGGTTTTCGGCCATGGACCTCCTGAAAGGCGGCGGCCATGACCTCGTTGGCATCGCAGAAGTCATGCGAGGCGCAACAGGCGGCGTTCTCGGGCCGGGCGTTGGTCAGGTTGACGACCTCAAGCTGTTCGGGCGTGAGGGCATCGGACAGGCGGCGGGCAAAGGCGCGGGCGAGGGGGCGGGTGAGGGCGTGTTTGGCGTTGATCCGGTCGTAGGTATCGCTGAACCGGCTCAAGGCGGCATTGGCGCGGTCGAGGGCGGTGGTGGTCATGGTCTGGTCCTCCTGTTGGCTGGCTCAGAACGAGCGGGCTTCGTATTCGCGGCAGATGCGGTCCTGTTCTTCCAGATGCTCGCGGACGTAGCTGGGCATGTCGCCCAGCCCCTTGAAGCTGTCCACGGCGTCGCGCGCGCTCGGCACGTCCTCGATGTAGCTGCTGCTGTCGGTCCCCGCGCTGACCTTGTTGACCAGTGCGGTTTCGGTGCCGGGGAAGTGCAGGACGAACAGGCCGTCGATCCGGTGCAGGGTGGCGACGGCCGATCCGGGCGCGGCGGCTTCGCGGGCATCAACGGCGGCCTCGATGAAATCGCAGCAGGGCATCAGTTCGTTGATCGCGGCGCGGTCCATGTCGGCGGTGATGGTGCAGATACGCATGGGTCAGCCTTTCATGTCGGGGCGGTCGGCCCGGAATTGCGCGATGGCGGCCTCAACCTCGGCGTGGGTCATGTCCCCAAGATCCCAATTGTCGAAAGCCTCGGCGGCGGCTTCGGCGTCGGTCAGGTGCGCCAGCAGGTGCGCGACCTGATCGGGTGAATGGAGCCCGCCCCCGGTCATAAAATCGTGGGCGAACCCGGCCAGCATGTCGGCGCGGGTTTTGTAGCGAATGCCGTTGAAGCTGTGCTGCATGGTCTATCTCCTGTTGTGGGCTTCCTGCCCGTTTCAATGTCCCCATATTACCCCGTATTGGGGTATAGTCAAGGGGGGGATAAAGTTTCCCCTCCCCGGCGCGATCAGTCGTCCAGGAAGATGCTGATGCCTACGATCATCCCCACGATGAAGCCGACAACTGCCCAGCCAATGCCGGAATCGAATATCAAATCGAGGGCGGTGGTGGCGTCGGTCATGCGTGAACTCCTTTGGCTTCCAGTCGGCGGCGCAGCTGGGCGACGCGGGGCGCGACGTGGCATCGCCCGCGCGGTGTGCAGGCGATGTGATGGATCATGTCGGACCCGTCTGGCAGCGTGATCCGCAGGGCGGGATGGCCTTTGCCGGTCGGCGGGACGATCTCATGCTTGAGGTCGTGGGCATCGAGGTAGCGCGCCAGTGCGATGTAATCCGGGTTCTTTCGGATCTTGGCGCCGATGCGCTGGCGGCTCATTTCGGGGCCTCGATCCGGTTTTCGCGGATGATCTTGTGGACGGTCCCGAGGCCGATCCCCAGGGCTTCCGCGACGGCCGGCATGGTGGCGCCCTGGGCGCGCAACTCGGCCACGCGGGGCGCCAGTTCGGCCCGGCGCGCGGCGGCGGCGCGAACGCGCGCTGTGGACTGGCGAGGCGTAGGCGGCGCCCGGTCTGGCTTCTCGGGCTTGGCGCGCAGATGGGCCGGGATGCTGCGCTGCCACGCGCGGCGCATGGCGTCCTCGGGGTCGAAACGGTCGGTCATGGCTGGCGTCCTTTCAGAACTCGCGCGGGGGCTCGACGCGGCGGATGAACTGGCCCAGCAGATCGGCCATTTCGGCGCTGACCTGCTCGTGCCGCTCGCGCGTCATGGGCTGCGATGGGGCAGGCTGGCGGGCGGCAAGCGCGGCTCGCACCTCGTCGGCATGCTTCCTGCCCCATGCGTCCTTCAGGATTTGCAGGATATGGCCAGGATTCGGACGCCGGTTCGGCTCGTCGCGCATGTGCTGCCGCAGCGCCCATCGCACCTGCTCGGGCGTCCAGCCTTCCAGCATGTCGGCCCATAGGGCTGTGCTGGCGGCCGTCATCTCGAACGTCTTGCGGGTGTCCTGCCAGTATTCGCCAAGCGCGATCTTGACCTCAAGGCATGTCGCTCGGCGTAGGGCGTCGCATTCGGACTGCGGCATCAACTTCGCGTCGTAGGCGGTCAGCGGCGGCAGCGTCATCGGCGGCACGGCGGGCAGGTCGTTGGGCATAGCTGTTTCCTCCGGTGGTCATGGGGTCGGGGGTGGGGGTGAGGGCAGGCGCGGCCTTGGCGGCGGCGTAGTCCTGCATGTGGCGCGTCAGCACCTTCGGCCCGTTGGCCGGTGCGCCGTGCGCGCGCATGTTCGCGGTGGCGATGTGGATTATCTCATCGGCGGTCAGGCCGAGGTCGGTTTGCCATCGGCTGACGATCAGGGCGGCGTCGGGCGATGCCCAATACCTCGGGACGATCCCCTGAAGGTCGAAGCCCAGGGCGTGGGTCAGTTTTGCGATCAAGCCGTGATCGACGCTCGCGCGCGTAACCGTATCCGCTCCGTTTACGTTGGTTCTATACGGTTGGGGGGCATCTCCTGCGGGGTTTACGGTCGTCAGATGCACCCTTTTGGGAATAAACGGGGCATCTGCTGCGGGGTTTGTCGTCAGATACGGGGTTTCTCCTGCGGGGTTTTGATCGGCAAAGGGTGCATCTGCTGCGGGGTTTTCAGCCTCAAACGGGGCATCTGCTGCGGGGTTTGTGTGGACGGAATAGGCGTTCGCGCGACCACGCCCGCCCCTGGTCTCCAGCGTCAGGTGTCCTGCGGCGCACAGCGCGCGGATGCTGTTCTGGATGGTCCGCTCTGCGAGCCCGGTGCGGCGCTCCAATCGCTCGATGGACACGAAGCATTGTCCGGTGCGGCGGTCCGCGTGATCGGCCAGCGCCAGCATTACCAACCGCTGAGTCGGCGGCAGGTCGGACCTGAAAACGGCTTCGATGTGGGCAATGCTCATGCCCGCACCCCGTCCAGACGCATGGCGACGATCATGGCTGTCTCTGGATCGGCGGCCATCAGCGTCTTGAGGTGCGCGCGGCGGCGCGCGGCTTCTTTCCTCGCCGCCTTCTCGGCCTTGCGCGCCGCCCGGTCAGCCCGGACCGCCTCAATGGACGCATGGGGGGCGCCTGCCATCGCTGCGGCCTCCGCAGAGCGATAGCCAGCATGGATGAAAGCCAGATAGTCCTTCTTCTGCCGCTCCGTCATGCGGGCCATGTGCCAGCGCGACGGATCGGCCAGCATCGCCCTGAACCCACGCTGGATTGCTTCGGCCTGCCCCGCGTAGAGGGCGCGCTTCTTCGCCCGAGTTTCTTCGGTCTTGCGGCCGTCCGTCCACTTCTTGCCGGTGTCCTTCGCCCAAGACAGCGCGCTGGATCGAGACTGCCCGCGTAGCTGGGCGGCGCGGGCGGATGAATAGCCAGCCTCGTGCAGCGCCTCCCAAGTCCAGCCGTTGCGCGGCGCATGACGGGCGGCGCGCTGTTTGGCCATGCGCGCCGCGTTCGCCGCGCTGTTGTCCCTGATCCCGCCGAAACCTGCCTTGACGGCGAGGGTTACAACCGTGGAATCGGCCAGCCCGAGGGCGGCGCCGATCTGGCGGCGTGTCATGCCTGCGGCCAGGGCCTTCGCCACCCAATCCAGCCGGTCGGCCACGGCTTGACGCATCGACGCATTGAGAGGTCCAACGATGTGATCTGGCGGGGTCATGTGTCTGTTCCTTCCCCCACGATCCGGTCGCGCAGATCGCGGTAATCGTTCGGGCGCCAGCGCGGCGCCTCGGCGGCGTTCCATTCGGTGATTGCGGCATCGACCTCGACCGTGGACCGGACCACGGCCACGCGGGCGCCCAGGGCGCGCAGATCGGCATGCAGGGCGCGCTGGTCCTTGTCCGGGCTGTTGCCGGGCGCCTTGACCTCGAAAAGCCAGACGCGCGGGCCGGGCAGGATGCAAAGCAGATCGGGGAAACCCTTGACCGTCCCCATCGCCTCATTGTGCGCGATCTGGCGCTGGATCAGCGCGCCTGACAGGCCGATGGCGTTGGCGCTATGGTGGACGATGGACCCGGCAGGCAGCACAGCGCGCAGATGCGCCAGTATCTCCCGGTGGATGGGCCCCTCGCGGTCCACGCGCTTCGGGCGGCGGGCCTTGGCCTGCATGGCGATCAAATCGGCGGCGGTCATGCGGGCGGTCATGTCTCGGCCTCGCGCTTCCGTATCTCGATGACGATGTTCTGTCGGTCTGCGTCGTTGACGATCAGCAGCTTTTTCTGGACGCCTCGAAACAGCACCTCGCGGGCCTGATCGACGGACAGCCCCGCGCGCTCCGCGATTTCACGCAGCGTGAACCGGCCAGACCGCACCACGCGCATGAAGGCGATTGACTGATCCTGCGGCGTCATAGCTGCATCTCCGCTTGCCGGGCGTCCGTGCGGTCGAGCCATCGGAACGAGGGGTCGGGATGCGGGCCGCCGCGCGGGTCATGCCGATCCCAGACAAACCAAGCGTTTCTCTGCGGCGGGCTCCCCTCGCCGGAAAAGTCCAGTTTCCAGCGCATAAGGTAGCAGTAGGAAAACGGGCGCGTGTCGAGCAGTTCGCCCAGCCCATTCATGCGGGCGGCCGGCCAGTCCCACGACAGCAGCAAGGCAAGGTAATCCCAGCCCGGCATGTCGAGCGTGTGGCGCAGCCAGCGTCCATGCCCGTCGCGCGCGTTGATTTCGCAGAACGGCGGGTTCGTGATGATCGCGCGGGCGCGGCTGCGGAAGCAGGTGTAGAAATCGGCCACCCAGCTATCGGGGCAACCCCGGTCAATCAGGTCGGACGCGCAGCAGGGAACGCCCATCGCCCGGATCTCGCGGACCAGCGCGCCATCGCCGCAGGCCGGTTCCCAGACCGCGCCACACTCGCGGATGCGGTCGCCATCGCGGGCGAACAGCGCGCGGATCGCCTCGGGCTGCGCTGTGGCATAGTAATCGTCCTTGCGCCGGGCCAGCACCGGCTTATCTTGCCTGTGAAGATCAAGACCAAGCGCAGGGCCCTTGTCGGGCTTCGGCTTCATGGCACGGAAAAGCGGCTTTGCAGATGCGGTCATTTCAGCACCTGCCGTATCCGGGTCGGCGTAACACCAAACTCCCTGGCAAGGCTGGACTTCGTGCAGCCCCCGGCTGCAAAGCGCCGCTTGATTAGGTCCAAGTCGGCGGTCGCCAGCTTGGTGCGCCCATTACCAGGACGCGGGACACGGTTGCGCCCCTTCTGGGCGCAATCTTGCATATTGTCCCGGTGCGTGCCGACGCTCAAATGAGCCGGGTTGCAACACAGAGGGTTGTCGCACGAGTGCAGGACATGGCCGTTCGGGGCGCAGCCGCTCGCCAACTCGAATGCGAGCCGGTGCGCAGCGACGACCTTCCCCTTGTGCCTGACATGACCATAACCGTCGCGGCCAACGCAGCCTTGCCACACAAGGCATTCGCCTTTCTGTGCAAGGCGGTCCGCAAAGGGTTGGGGAAGCGGAACAGCCCTCATCCCGCGCACCTCCGGGGCCGGTCGAACCGGACGTTCTGGATGATCCCATCGCGGCGCAGTTCAGCGACGATTTCGCGGACCTGATCGGGCGCGCACCCTGCCTTGAGGGCGATATCTTCCACGCCCCAGCCCATCCGAAGTGCAGACAATATGACCGATTTGGTAGGTGCGCGGGGCGGGGTCATGGATTGACCATCCGTGCAACATGCCCGTATGCTCGGTGCATACATTTGAAGGAACCGTTGCGCTGTGAAATCATCGGCTTGCTCATTTGTGCCGCGCCTTGGCGACGGCAGCGCGGGCGCGCGCCAAGCCTTCAAGTGTGAGGTCGATAGCGCGCGCCTCGGCGGCACGGATCAGCGCCAGATCGGCGCGGGCCGGGATGCTCGACCGGCGCCGCCACGACAGCACGGCGTCATAGGGCTCGCGCAGATCGCGCGCCAACTCTGCCATGGACGGCCATTGATCGAATACCGCGCGATCAAGCGCATTCGACCCGCCCGGACGGGGTGTCAGCGGTCTGGACATGGATCAGGCCCCAGCCTTCTGCTCGAAGGCATCACGCCGGGCGCGCGCCATTTCCTCGATGGTCAGCGGGAGGCCGCGACGGTTCGCAGCGGCCACCACGTCAAAGTCACGATGCGCCGGAATGTTGCGGCGCTGCTTCCATGCCGCGACCGTGGGGTATTTCTCGCCCAGGTCGCGCGCGAAGTCGGCCATCGAAGGCCACATGTCGAATATCCGTTCCATGGCACACTTTATGCAGTTCGCATAATGCCCTGTCAATGCCGTTCGCATAACCTATGCGCCGAGGTCGCCCGATGGATGATGCACTGAAGAACAGGCTCGCCCAGGCGCGCCGGAACGCGGGCTTCAAGTCTGCTCGCGCCGCCTGCGAGCGGTTCGGCTGGGCTTACCCTACCTATGCCGGGCATGAGAACGGATCGCGCGTCCCTGGACCCGAGACCGTCGCGGAATATGCCGCCGCGTTCGGGGTCAGCCGTAGCTGGCTGCAATTCGGGGCCGATGAAAGCGCGACCGCACCGGCCCCGGCGCCGATGGTTTCAGATGATAACGGGTCAGGTTTGGTTCAGGTGAAGGTTTACGATCTGTCGGCAAGCGCCGGGGGCGGTGCGCTTGTCGATGCGGAACGGCCCGTGGATGAGGTGGCTTTCGCGCCCCGCTTCTTGCGGTCGATGACGATGGCATCGCCCCGCCAGCTTTCGATCATCAGCGTCAAGGGCGACAGCATGGAACCCACGCTGCTCGATGGCGATCAGGTGCTTGTGGACATGAGCAAGACGAATCCCGATTTCGACGGGCTGTTCGTTTTGCGCTATGGTGATGCCCTGCACGTCAAGCGGATCGGTCGGCACAGGAAAGCAGGTTGGGTGACGATCACCTCGGACAATGACGCCTATCGACAGATCGAGGCCGAATACCACGAGGTCGCCATTTTGGGGCGTGTGATCTGGTTCGGGAGGAAAGTGTGAGGAAAGCAGCTATCATCATTACCCTGGCGTTGGCCGGATGCGCCTCTGCCGCGAGGGATGCAGAGCGCGCGTCAGCGACGTGCAGGGCAGGAGGCATCGCGCCGGGCAGCGCCGGGTTCTCGGCCTGCGTCTCGGACGAAATGGCGAAGATCGAGCGCGCGCGCGCCGAACTCGGGGAGGAAATCGGCAACGCCTTCTCGGTCGGCCTGCAAAGCTACGGCGCGGGCATGCAGCAGCAGGCACCGGCGCCGCGACGGCAGACGACATGCACATCGTCGCGCCTCGGGACCAGCGTTCAGACGACCTGCTACTGATCTGATCTACAAGCCTGATGAAGCCCCGCCCCGCGCGGGGCTTTTTCATGTCCGCATAAAATTATGCTCTATGTATGCGTTACGCATTGACATGACCTGTATGCACAGCGCATAACTTCCGAAAGCGCATACCGCGCGAACGGAGGACAACGCCATGCACCCCGACCCTTACATTCCCGCGCGCCGCTCGACCGGCGCCCCCGATTACGATGAACAGCGAGGGTTCTGGCACGAGCCCGCGCGCCAGCCGTCCGTTGTCGGAAGCATCGCCCGCGTCGCGGCCATCATCCTCGTTTGCGCCGCAATCGTGTGGCTTTTGGGCGCGGCGTTCTTGGAAGGGCTGGGCCGGGCCGAGGCGCGGCTGACCGGCTGCGAGCAGTATCGCGGCGCCGAGGCGGCGGCCTGCGCGGAGGCGCGGCCATGACGATCATCGGACCCGACGCATTCAGCGCGGCGATCTTCGCCGCCATGTTGGCCGACGCGCTGCGCCAGCAGGCCGCCCGCGATGCCGCGAAGAACGGCGGTGACGCATGAGCGTCCCGACCCCTGCGGAGTTCATCGCCGCCCTGCGCCAGCGCCACAGCGACCCCACGCTGTCGGACATGCAGCGCCTGCTCGACCTGATCCGGTCGGGCGATGTTATCGCAGCACCTACCGACGATCTGCGGGCGGCTTTGGAGCCGTTTGCCAAAGCCTGCGCCCAGGTGGACACAAAAGGCCACCCTGACACGGCTGGCTTTATCGGAGCGGGCCTTACCCTTGGCGACCTACGCTGCGCCCGCGCCGCCCTCTCGAAAGGCGGTGACGCATGACCGGGGGCGTTTTTCTGCGCCCCTGCCGCTGCGGCGGTAGCGCGGGCCTGAGCCACGCGGGCGGCCTGTTCTGGGCTTTCTGCCGCATCTGCGGGGCGAGCGGTTCGAGCGGCAGCAAGGCCGACGCGATCCGCCGATGGAATGCGGAAGGCGGTGCCGCATGATCGACCGTGATGAAGTTATCGAGGTCGAGGTTGCGATTGTCAGCGAAAGCCCGCGCGGGCTGCTGCTTTCTCTGCCGGGCAAGCCCCGCCATTCAGCGGAATGGGCGCCCAAGGCTCAGGTGGAAATCCTCGACCGCGCCGCGATCAAGCCGACCTATCTGGCGCGCATGACCCGCGAACGGGCGCGGCGCACCGGGCTTGTCAAGCTGGACCCGCCCGCATGATCCGCCAGCCCACCACTCGCGCCGCTCAATATGACCACTGGCAGCGATCGGTCGCGGGCGAGCGTGTGCCGCGCATCGAGGACGAGCCCCAGCCGGGGTTCTACAAGCGCCGGTTCGTCAGGGGCGGGCCTTTCGTGCCGGTCGAAATCTGGCTCGAACAGCAGATCGACCCGGAGACGGGGGAACTGACGGCCGACGAGGAACTGCGCGCGGTCTGCAACGGCGAGCGGTGCAACCCCTACACGGTCTGGTCCTACTGCCGAGCGATCAGCCTGGAAGAATACGACGCGCTGACCGGCGCGCGTGACGCAATCGCAGACATGGCGGCAACGCATGTCTCGATCAACCTGGCCGAAATGGCCCCAATCCGACCCTGACCGATAGGAGATCATCATGGGTAAGTTTCTGATCCTGGCCGCCGTCGCGGCAATCGCTGCGGGCTGCGCCAAGTCCCCGGACGCCATCGCGCCGGTGAGCATGGGCAACGCCTATGCGGGCGTGTCCTGCCAGTCCGCGTCGGACGAACTGACGGCGGCGCGCGCCAATCTTGCGGCGCTTGAAAGCGCACAGCGCGGCGCCGTCGCGGGCGACGCCATCGGCGTCTTTCTGATCGGCGTCCCCACGTCCTCGCTGATGGGCGGCGACAAGGCCGGGCAGATCGCCACCGAGAAGGGCCGCGTGATCGCGCTGGAAAGCCGCCTGCGGTCCTGCTGATCGCGCTGCCCGGCGTGTGAGGGCGCCGGGCAAAACCCACCCCAGAAATAGGACAGGACAATGAACGACATGACCCCGGCCGCTGCTGGCCACAACAACCCGCCCCCCTATGACCCCGAGACCGTCGCCGCGCTGGAACAGCGTGTGCGCGACTTGGCCGACGCAGGCGGCGCATGGCTCGACCTCGGTAAGATCGAGGACGAGGAACAGGCGGGCAAGCTGAACGACTTTCTGGCCCAAGCGCGCCAGTGCGCCAAGCAGATCGAGGACGCCCGCAAGACCGCGAAACAGCCGCACATGGACGCGGCGACGGCGGTTGACGCGAAGTTCAAGACCCTGACCGGCCCGCTCACCACCCTCGGCGTCAAGCTGAAGGACATGCTGGGCGCGTTCGCCGCCGAGAAACAGCGCAAGCTGGACGAGGAACGGCGCCGGGCGCAGGAGGAAGCCCGCCGCGCGCAGGAAGAAGCCGACCGGCTGCGCCGCGAGGCCGAGGCCCGCAATGACGTGATCGCCCAGGCCGAGGCCGAGGAACGCGCCAAGGCGGCAGAGAAGGCCGCGAAGGCGGCAGAGAAGCCCGCCCGCGCCCAGATCGCCAGCGCCACGGGCGGGGGCCGCACCATGGCGACGCGGACCACCTACCGCGCCGAAATCAAGACGGACAGCGACGCGCGCCGCGCGTTCGGCTGGCTGCTGGCCGACCCGGAAAGCCGCCCGGCCCTGCTCGCGGAAATGGAACGCCTCTGCACCGCCGCCCGGCGCCGCAAGGACGGCCCGACCGAAATCAACGGCGTCACCTTCATCGAACAAACGACCGTCGCCTGACGGTCGAGGACAGGAGAACACCCATGAACCAGATCGCCCCCCGACAAGGCGAATCCAAGCTGCCCGCCTCGAAAATCCCGCTGCGGCAAGTCCCTGACGTGAAAACCATGCTGGTGAACGATCAGGCGCGCCAGCAGCTTCAAGCGGTGGCCGCCCGGCACATGAACCCCGAGCGCATGATGCGGCTGATGGCGAACGCCATGCGCGCCAACCCGAAATTGGGCGAGTGCAACCCGCTCTCGCTCTTGGGCGCCATGATGCAATGCGCCAGCCTTGGCCTTGAGCCGAACACGGTCCTCGGCCACGCCTACCTGATCCCGTTCGAGGAATCGCGGTGGAACCCGAACACGCGGCAGCGCGAAAAGCTGGGCGTCAACGTCCAGCTTATCATCGGCTACAAGGGCTACATCGACCTTGCGCGCCGGTCTGGCCACATCACCAGCATTGCGGCCGGCATCCACTATTCGGACGACGAGACCACGGGCGGCCTCTGGGAATACGAGGAAGGCACGGAAAGCCGCCTGCGGCATCGGCCCGGCTACCAAGAGGGCGAAAAGCTGCATGCCTATGCCATCGCCAAGTTCACCGATGGCGGCCATGCCTATGTCGTCCTGCCCTGGCACAAGGTTATGAAGATCCGCGACGGATCGCAGGGCTGGCAGGCAGCGGTCAAGACGGCCGAGAAATACAAGAAGCCGGTGAACAGCCCGTGGGCAACCCACGAGGACGAGATGGCCCAGAAAACCGCCATCCGCGCCCTGGCCAAGTTTCTGCCGCTCTCGACCGAGTTCCGCGACGGGCTGGAAAGCGACGGCGCCCGCAATGCTGACTACGCAGCGTTCGCCATGAACCCGGTCGCGGGACTGGACGCCACGCCCGACGACGATTCCGGCTACATCGACCACGACCCGGAGACGGGCGAGGTCGGGGGCGATCCGGTGATCGAGGATCAGCGCGCCGCCCAGACCACCATCGAACAGGAACCCGCCCGCGATCCTGCGCCGCGCCAGTCGCGCGCCAAGGCCGAGGAAAAGCCCGCGCCGCGCCAGTCGCGCGCACGGGCGGATGATCAGGCCGGTATGGACCTGCGCGCACCGTCCCTGTCTGAGCGGATCAAGATGCTGGACGACAGCATCCGCGACATGCTGGCCGAGAACGCGCCCTTGTCCGAGGTGCTGGAAATGTTCGAGCCCCAGCTTGACGCGATCAAGGCCGAAGATGCGAGCGAACACGCCGCGATGATCGACGCTTACGAGAAGATCGCCGCCGACCGCGCCTGACGACCTACCACCCGGTGCGAACCCCTGTCCCGCGCCGGGCAACTGCGGGCCGGTCGCCCTCTCACAGACCGGCCCGCCCTTTCCATCCAGTGAGGACCACAATGCTCGCCAGCCTGAGAACAGATTTCGATGCCGTCCCTGATGGCGCCCGCATCCGCTTGCATCCGGCCGATGCCAATTTCATCCACCTCGCGCCGGTTGACGCGCAGAGGATCGGGCCTGACTACCGCATCAGCGACGTCGCGGCCTTCTTTCGCGGCTACGAGTTGATCGAGGTGACGGCATGAGCGTCCAGACCATGACAGTCGCGGATTTCCATGCCGCGTTGAAATCCCAAGGAGTTCAGGATCGCGCCGACTTGGCTTTGATCTGCCCTTGTTGCGGCACGGTCCAGAGTGCGCGCGATCTGATTTCCGCAGGCGCGGGCCTCGATTTCGAGGCCGTCGAGAAATATCTTGGCTTCTCGTGCGTCGGGCGATGGACCGGCGCAGGATCGCCGCGCGCGACGCCAGACGGCCAGCCCTGCAACTGGACTCTCGGCGGGCTTTTCAGGCTGCACAAGCTGGAGGTTGTCACCGAGGACGGCCAGAGACACCCGCGCTTTGAGGTTGCCACGCCAGATCAGGCGCAAGCGCACGCTGCCGCGAACGCGGTGAAGGTTGGTGCGGCATGAACGCGCGCAGCATGGCCGTTGCCTATCTGATGGAGGCGCACGGCAAGACCTACGGCTGGGACATGACCGCCGCCGATCTGGCCGAGTCGATGAAAGAGCATTTCCCGGCCGCGCGCGAACTGGACCCGACGCCCCAACAGGTTGCGCGGATCGCGCGCGCGAAAGGCTGGACCGGGCGCCTGCGCGGCTCGGGGACCGCGCCCAACGAGGGCATCCCCGCCACGCTGCGGGTGGATGCCGAACTGGAATCCCTCGGCGGCGACCGGGGCTACATCATCGGGGAGTATGCGTGATGACCGACCGACCGATGATCTTTTCCGGCCCGATGGTCCGGGCGCTGCTGGACGGCAGAAAGACGCAGACGCGGCGGGTGCTGCGCGTTCCGGCCTGGATCGACCCCGCAGACGATATCAGCGCCGAAGTGGCAACCGGATTCATAGAGACTAGCTTCCGGCGCGGCGACCGGGTGTGGGTGCGCGAGGCTTTTGCCCAATCCGGCGCAGCGTGGCCACGCATCCAGGAGGGGCTGGGACGGCTGCACTATCGATCTGACCCTGATCACGGATGGCAAGAATATTGGGGCCGCTGGCGCCCCTCGATCCACATGCCCCGTTGGGCCAGCCGGATCACGCTGCACATCACCGACGTGCGGGTGCAGCGGTTGCAGGACATCAGCGAGGCGGATGCGGTGGCGGAGGGTGCGCCGGTCGCGGAACTGCGGATGTATCCTGAACTCGGCAACGCCCGGCACTGGTTCTGCGACCTCTGGAACAGCCTGCACAGCCCCGACGCATGGGACACGAACCCGTGGGTCTGCGCCCTGACCTTCACGGTCCAGCGCAGCAACATCGACAGCAAGGGGGAAAGCCAATGATCACTGAACCCGATTGGTTCGCCCGACTTTCCGAGGCCGTCCGTATCGTGACGACCGACCGGAAATGCTCGACCAGCTATGTCCAGCGAAAGCTGGCTATCGGTTACAACGCCGCCGCGAGACTGGTTGAGGAAATGGAGGCGCGCGGCGTCGTGTCTGCGCCCGATCATGTGGGCAAGCGCGAAGTTCTCTGGCCCCAACCCGCCGAGCAACCCGATCCCATCATCCAGATCCGCGCCCAAGACGGCACCGTCACGGCCGAGGGGACCATGAGCGAGTTCCGCGAAGCCCTCGACCAGATGAAAGCCGCCGACCGCAAGCGGCGCGGCGCCCCGCCCGTCAAGAACACCCCGGAGGATAAGCACGTGGAAGATCAAGCCTACGGCGTGGCCGCCGACGAGTTGCGCCAGTTCATCGAACGGTTCGAGCAGTTGGAAGCCGAGAAGAAGGACGCCGCCGAGCGCCAGAAAGAGGTCATGGCCGAGGCCAAGGGGCGCGGCTTTGACACCAAGGTGATGAAGAAGATCGTCGCCCTGCGGAAGCGCCACCGGGACGATGTGGCCGAGGAAGAGTCGATCCTCGAGATGTACAAATCCGCCCTGGGGATGGCGTGACATGACCAGCCATTTCCGCCGCATCGACCTCGAGGGCATGCAGCCCTGCGAACTGGCCTCGCAGCCAGCCCCGCAGATCCTCTGGGTCGAGATCGACCAGCTCCTGATCGATGACCGCTATCAGCGCCCGCTGAATGCAGGCAACCGGGCCGCGATCCGCCGGATCGCCGCCGATTTCCGGTGGTCGCGCTTCACCCCCGTGATCGTTGCCCCGGCCGAGGGCGGGGGCTATGCCCTGATCGACGGCCAGCACCGGGCCCATGCCGCCGCGCTGGTCGGGATCAAGTCGATCCCCGCCATGGTCGCACTGGTCGCGCCCGAGGAACAGGCGCAGGCCTTCATCGACATCAACACCCGTCAGATCCGCGTGACCGGCCATCAGATCTATCGCGCGGCCCTGATCGCGGGCGAGAACTGGGCGCTGGCCTGTCGCGATGCTGTGGCCGAAGCGGGCTGCCGTCTGATGACCAGCAATTTCAGCACCAACGCCCGCAAGCCCGGCCAGGTCTTCGCCATCGCCACGATCCGGGCACTGATCGAGGCGCGCCAGCGCGCAGCCGTGACCGCTGGCCTCAAGGCGCTCCTGGAATACGAGCCGGACTCCGTGGCAAATTTCTCCGACGCGATGCTGACGCCCTGGCTCAAGGCCGCAGCCGAAACCGGCGCCCGCGCCGATGTCCTGCTCGACGTCCTGCGCGCCCGCCGCCCGTGGATCGTCATCGACGCCGCCGACCGCCTGGCAGACGAGGACCGCAAGCCCAAGGCCACCACGCGCCGGGACTTCTTCGTCGCCGCGATCCGGGAAAGGCAGGCCAATGGCTGACCACTGTCGCTGGATCGAGGATAAGGATGTGCCAGGCGGGCGATACCTCGTGCCGGGCTGCGCGAACCGCGCCTTCTATGGCGATGATGCGGAATGCCAGTGCGAGACGATCACCTATACCGACGACGCCGAGGGCATCGAGCGATGCCCCTGCTGCGGGCAGATCATCAACAGTGGGAGGGGTGAATGAACGCGCCGCGCCATATCGTGAACCCGGCTTTCCTCGCCCGGCTTGAGCGGGCGCTGATGATCGCGGCGCGGGCCGTCGAACACGACCCGTCCGCTCTGCCCATCTTCGAGCGGATAGACCGGGAACTTGAGGCGGCGAGCCGCGCCGCCGCCGCGCAGCGTTCGCGCGATCCTGTCGCCCGCGCCCGCGCCTTGCTGGCTGGCGCCCAGATCGACCACTTGGCAGGCCGCGCCTAGATCGCGGCTTTCAAGACCTGATCGCGCAGGAACACCAGATCGCCGCCCGATCCGTAGCGTTCCCGGTTCAGCGCGTGGCCAAGAAGATCGCGCCGCACCCTTTCATCTATCCCAGCCACCAGAAGCCGGTCCTCAAAGCTGTGGCGCAGCGAGTAGAGCGAATGCCCCGGCGTTTCCAGCAGGCCCTTTTCCCGCAGGTATTTGTTGACCGTGGCCGATAGGCTCGCGCTGTTGCGGGCATAGCGCGCGAAGCCCTTGGGCGCCTCCCTGAACGCCTCAAGGCTGACGCCGACCAGTGGCAGCACCCGCTTGCTGTGGGCCGTCTTGAGGCCGCGATTCGCGTTCCGCTGGATCACGATATGCGGCACGTTGTCGGAAAGCCTGATTTCGTCGGGCATCAGCCCCGCGCCCTCGGAAGGCCGGTAGCCGGTGTTCACCATTCCCAGCAGGATCAGCCGCGCGTCGGTGTTGAGCCCGCGCAGCGCGCCGGGCGCGAGCAGCTTGGCCTTGATCCAGTCGGGCGAGAAGGGCGGGCGCACATCGTCCTTGTCCTTGTCCTTCTTCAGCATCAGCCCCTCGGTCGAGAAGCCCAGGGCAATCCCCTTGGACCGGCAGACCCGTTTCCACATGCCGACGAGGTGGATGAAATCCCTGTTCGCGGTTTCCGCTGCCGTCTGACCCTCCATGACGCGATCCACCCACCACTTGCGGAAGGCAAACATATCCTCGGTCGTGACCTCGGCCACGGGCTTGTTGCCGATCACGTCGATGAAGTTCTTGGTGGCCTTGATCCGGGGGTTCTTCCAGCGTCGTATCTGGTCGTCGTTCTTGCCACGCAAGTCCTCGGCGGCCACCTCATAGAAGCTGTCCAAGGCCTGGGCGACCGTCAGGGCGGGGGGCGTGACCAGCCCAAGCGCCGCGTCGGCCTCTCGGGGGTCGAACCGGCCGTTGCCGTCCACGATGCTTTCCAGCCGTGTCAGCAGGTCGTTAATAGGCAGCTTGGCGACCTCGGGCGCCGCGAGATAGCGGTAGCCCCGGCGCTGCGCCAGTTCGCGGGCTGCGGCAAGGCGGCTTTCGGCCTCTTGGTCGGCCCCGGCCAACTTCGCTTCCCAGGCTTCGATCATTTCCGTCCAGACCTGCATGGCCTTTGCCTGGGCGATGACCCTGCTATCGGTGTGCAGGCTGACATGGATGATGGATCGCGGTTCGATAGCGGCATAGCGGATCGGCACCCGCTTGCGGATATGCCAAGTGCTTTCGCGCAGGATGATCTTTGGCGGCTTCATTGCGCCATATGGGCAAATTGCAAGGAAGCGCGCAAGTGCATTGTGCATAGACTTGTGAACCAGACTGTGAACCAAATCCGGGGTGTCCCGCGCATCCATAGGGGCCGGAATGCGAAAAGCGCCAGCAAATGCTGGCGCTTTCGTCGTTCTGGTGAGGCAATTTCTGGCGCACCCGAAGGGATTCGAACCCCTGGCCTCTGCCTTCGGAGGGCAGCGCTCTATCCAGCTGAGCTACGGGTGCCTGCGGGGGTAGATACAGGCGCGGCAGGTCCGGCGCAATGCCGAAATGATCCCGCCGCGCCGAAGCCGTCAGGCGGCGGACAGGGCTGCCACGATGGGGCCGAAATCGGCGGCCTTGAGGCTGGCGCCGCCGACCAGCGCGCCGTTCACATGGGGGATGGCGAAGATCTCGGCTGCGTTCGAGGGTTTGACGCTGCCGCCGTAAAGCAGCGCGACATCCGCGCCGTCGGTCAGGGTCTTGGACAGGTCCGCGCGCAGCAGGGCATGGACCTCGGCGATCTGCTCGGTGCTGGGGGTGCGGCCGGTGCCGATGGCCCAGACGGGCTCGTAGGCGATCACGGTGTTCGCGGCGGTCGCGCCCTCGGGCAGCGAGGCGGCCAGCTGGCCGGCGATTACGTCCAGCGTCTGGCCCGCATCGCGTTCGGCCTCGGTCTCGCCAAGACAGATGATCGCGACAAGCCCGGCCTCATGTGCGGCGCGGGCCTTCGCGGCGACGGCGCCGCTGGTCTCGCCGTGATCGGCGCGGCGCTCGGAATGGCCGAGGATGACATGGCTTGCGCCGACATCGGCCAGCTGCTCGGCCGCCAGATCGCCGGTATGCGCACCCGAGGCCTTGGCGTGGCAGTCCTGACCGCCGACCTTGATGCCGCGCCCCGCGATGCGGGTGGACAGGGCATGGATCAGGATGGCGGGGGGGCAGATCAGCACGTCGCAGGACGGTGCGGGATGGGCCTCGGCCAGGGCCTCGACCTCGGCCAGCGCGGCGAGGGTGCCGTTCATCTTCCAGTTGCCTGCTGCCAGCTTGCGCGGTGCCATGTCATTCCTCCGTTTGACTGCGAAAGCAGTTAAGCGGAGCGGCGCGGCCGTGCAACAGCCTTGTGGCGGGATCAGCCTTGCGCGGCGCGGCTGCCTTCGAGGGGCTCGAACCGGACGGATTCGCCGCAGCCGCAACTGTCGGTCACGTTCGGGTTGCGAAAGCGGAAGCCCGAGTCCAGCAGACCCGTCTCGAAGTCGATCTCGGTCCCGAAGAGGAACATCTGCGCCATGGGCGCGATCAGCACGCGGGCCGCGCCCTGTTCGATGACCTCTTCGGCGGGACCTGCGGCCTCGGCCAGTTCCATCGTGTATTCCATGCCCGCGCAGCCGCCCTTTTTCAGCCCGATCCGCAGACCGAAGGCACCCTTGCCCGCCATCAGGCGCGCGATCTGCGCCTCGGCGGCGGGGGTGATGGTCACGGGTGCGGTTCCGGGCAGGGCAAACATGGTGCGTTCCTCAGGCAGCGTCATGTAAGAGATAGGCGCGAAGGGGCCGCCGCTCAAGATGCGGGGCCTCGCGTTCCCCGCCGGTGGCAAGGGGTGGGTGGTTACATGAAGCCCAGTTCCAGCCGGGCCTCGTCCGACATCATGTCCATGCCCCATTGGGGCTGGAAGGTCATTTCCACGTCGACCTGTTTGACGCCCGGCACGGCCTCGACCGCGTCGGCGACCCAGCCCGGCATCTCGCCCGCGACGGGGCAGCCGGGGGCGGTCAGGGTCATGATGACCTTGACCTCGGCTTCGTCGTTGATCTCGACCGTGTAGATCAGGCCCAGATCGTGGATGTTGACCGGGATTTCCGGGTCATAGACCGTCTTGCAGGCCTCGACGATCGACTCGTAGAGCGGGTGATCGGTGCTCGAGGGCGCGATCAGCGGCGCGCCTTCCATCAGGGGTTCGGTCATCGCGTCTTCCTTCAATTCCGACCGATTATATAGGGCAGCACGCGTCCCCGGTCCAGTGGCACACGCATTGCGCCCGCGCCACGCCGGGGCTAAAAGCCAGCGCTTGCAGAAGGTCAGGCCAGATGAACAGCACCCGTTTCGGATTCACCCTTCACGCCACGGACGGCAAGGCGCGCACCGGCATCATCGACACGCCGCGCGGCCAGATCCGCACCCCGGCCTTCATGCCGGTGGGCACGGCGGCGACGGTCAAGGCGATGCTGCCCGAAAGCGTGGCCGCGACCGGGGCCGACATCCTTCTGGGCAATACCTATCACCTGATGCTGCGCCCCACGGCGGAACGGGTCGCGCGGATGGGCGGGCTGCACCGCTTCATGAACTGGCAGAAACCCATCCTGACCGACTCGGGCGGGTTTCAGGTCATGTCGCTGGCGGGCCTGCGCAAGCTGACCGAAGAGGGCGTGACCTTTTCCAGCCATGTGGACGGATCGAAACACCACCTGACCCCCGAGCGCAGCATGGAGATCCAGCGCCTGCTGGGCAGCGACATCGTGATGTGCTTTGACGAATGCCCCGCGCTGCCCGCGACGGATGCGGAGGTCGCGGCCTCGATGCGGTTGTCGATGCGGTGGGCGCAGCGGTCGCGCGACGCCTTCGGGGACCGTCCGGGACATGCGCTGTTCGGCATCATGCAGGGCGGCGTCACCCGCGAGCTGCGCGAGGAATCGGCCCAGGCCCTGCAACAGATCGGCTTTGACGGCTACGCGGTCGGCGGCCTGGCGGTGGGCGAGGGGCAAGAGGCCATGTTCGGCGTTCTGGACTATGCCCCCGGTTTCCTGCCCCAGGACAAGCCGCGTTACCTCATGGGCGTGGGCAAGCCCGACGACATCGTGGGCGCGGTCCAACGCGGCATCGACATGATGGATTGCGTTCTGCCCTCGCGCTCGGGGCGCACGGGGCAGGCCTGGACCCCACGCGGTCAGGTCAACATCAAGAATGCCCGCCACCAGGACGATCCGCGCCCGCTGGACGAGACCTGCACCTGTCCTGCCTGCACCGGCTATTCGCGCGCCTATCTGCACCATGTCTTCCGTGCGAAAGAGATGATCAGCGGCATGCTGCTGACCTGGCACAACCTGCATTACTATCAGCGCCTGATGGAGGGCCTGCGCCGCGCCATCGCCGAGGGGCGGCTGGACGCCTTCGTCGCGGATTTCCACGCGAAGCGGGCCGAAGGCGACATCGAACCGCTCTGATGTCGTTTTTTCCCGCTGGCCTGCCGCTTGGGCCTTGGCGCTGCCCTCGGGAATGCCTATTCTGCAAGAGTTCTCAGGGCGGGGCGAAATTCCCCACCGGCGGTGACAGCCCGCGAGCGCCTTGCCGAGAGGGAAGGGTCAGCAGATCCGGTGAAATTCCGGGGCCGACGGTATAGTCCGGATGGAAGAGAACCGTCTCATGCGCCACCCCGGCGTGTGCGGTGGTATGCCTTGGGGGCCTGACGCAATTAACGTAAGGTTCCTGAAAGATGACCAAATCTCCTCGTATCGCCTTCATCAAGGCCCGCTGGCACGCCGATGTCGTGGACCGCGCGCATGATGGTTTCGTCGCCGAGGCCGCCGGCCTGATGCCCGGCGCCCAAATCGAGGCCTGGGACGTGCCCGGCGCCTTCGAAATGCCGCTTCTGGCGAAGAAGCTGGCCCGGACCGGCAAATATGACGCCGTGGTCGCGGCGGCGCTTGTCGTCGATGGCGGCATCTACCGCCATGATTTCGTGGCGCAGGCCGTCGTGTCCGGGCTGATGCAGGCCGGAATGGAGACCGACGTGCCGGTCTTCTCGGTCTCGCTGACGCCGCACAATTACCAGGAGACCGAGCTTCTGACCGGCTTCTATCGCGAGCATTTCGTGAAGAAGGGTGCCGAGGCCGCCAATGCCGTCGCGCAGATGCTGGCGGTCGAGACCCGTCTGGCCCGCCTGGATCAGGCCGAGGCCGCCTGATCCATCCGCAGGCGGTGCCGCGTCAGCAGCATCGCCTGCGTCTCTTTCAGGTCGATGTCGCGCCGCGCTTCGTCCCAGCCAAGCGCCCCTGCGCAGAGATCCGCGATCCGCGCCAGATCGCGCGACGACAGGCGCCCCGTCACCGCCAGCGCCGTGCGGCGCATGACCAGATCGGCCAGCGTGCCGACCTGTTCGTTGCGGATGATCCAGTCCAGCTCCTGTTCGCTGTGATCGCTGGCCTCCAGCATCGCAGGTGCTGCGCCTTCGGCTCTCAGGATGGCCTCGGCCGTCGTGCCATAGCGCGCCAGAAGCTGGCGCGCGCGGGCGGGCGCGGCAAGGGTGCGGCGGGCCGCATCGTCGCTCCACGCGCCCGCATCGGCCGGGTAATCGTGGCCACCGCCGATGGGCAGCAGGGCCGTGTCCCGGCGGCGCGTGACGCCGAGCCGCGCCATCAGGTCATCGGCGACCTCGGCGGCAAAGCCGCGAAAGGTCGTCCATTTGCCCCCCACCAGCGAGATGATCGGCCAGCGGCGCGTGGCATCTGGCGCGATTTCCGGGGCGGAGTGGTCGCGGCTGATCAGGCCGGGATTGGCCGCGTCCGAGGCGGGCAGGGGCCGGATGCCGGAATAGGCATAGACGATCTGGCTTTCGTCGAAGTCGAGGCCCGGCAGCAGGCCGCTGAGCGCGCCGAGGAAATAGGCGATCTCGGCATCGTCGCAGGCCACCTCGTCCGGATCCTCCGCGCGGATATCGGTCGAGCCGACCAGCGCGCGGTCCAGATAGGGAAAGACCAGGCAGATGCGGCCGTCATCGGCCTCGAAATAGATCATCCGGCCGTTCAGCGCGGCCAGCAGTTCGGGATGGTCCAGCAGGATATGCGAGCCCCGCGTGCCCCCGATCAGCCGCGAGGGCGCGCCGAGCGCCGCGTTCACCCGGTCGATCCAGGGCCCTGCCGCGTTCACCACGATGCGGGGGCGCAGAGCCACCGGACCCGAGGGGCCGTCAAAGCGGATCACCTCGCCATCGGTCCCCGCCAGCGTCGTGTGGTTCAGCGCCAGCGCCTGCGGATTGGCGCCGAGCCCGTCCGCGACCAGTTCCCAGACCAGCCGTTCGGGCAGCGTCACCGCCGCGTCGTAATATTGCCCCGCTGCCCGGATGCGCGGCGTCAGGGGCGGTATTTCGCGCAGCGCGCGCGCCCGCGACCACAGTTGATGGCGGGGCATGACCCGGTGGCGGCGGCCGTAGAAATCATACATCGCCAGCCCGGCCTTTATCAGCACCGCGCCGCGGCTGCGGGGCGCCGTGGTCGATCCCATCAGCGTCCGCAGCGCAGGGCCGATGCCGCGTAGCCACGAGAAGATCGGGATCACCGTCGGCAGCGGCCTGACCAGATGCGGCGCGTTCTTCAGCAGCAGGTTCCGCTCCAGCGTCGATTGCGCGACCAGGCGCAATTCGCCCGTTTCCAGATACTTGATGCCGCCATGGATCAGCCGCGAGGGCGCGGCCGAGGTGCCGCCGCCGTAATCGCCCTTGTCTATGATCGCGCAATCGATCCCCTGCTCGCAGAGGTCGCGAAACAGGCCCGCCCCGTTGATCCCCGCCCCCAGGATCAGCACGTCGAGATCGCGGATCATGGCGCGCCCAAAGCCTCGATCCGGGGCCAGAACGGCGTCAGGGCCGTCGCCAGATCGGTCAGCAGCGCGTGACGGGCGGTCAACTCGGCGGCGCGGGCGGGGTCGGGTTGATGGGTCGTGCCGGCCTCGGTGCGCGGATCGTGGCGGGGCGATGCGAAAAGGTCGACCCCCGCCCCCGCGCAAAGCGCCGCGCCCCAGGCGGCGGCCTCTTCGACGGGCGATGTCGTGACGGGCATGTCCAGCGCATCCGCGAAAAGCTGCGCCAGCAGGGGCGCGCGCGAGATGCCGCCGGTCAGACGCGCATAGCCGGGCGCAAAGCCCTCTCGCAGGGCCTCGACATGGTGGCGGTGGTTCAGGGCGATCCCCTCGACCACGGCGCGCAGCAGGTCGGGGCGCCCTTGCCAGCCGCGCAGGCCGAAGAACGCGCCACTGGCCTGCGGCCCATGGGGCGAGCCGAACAGATAGGGGTGGAACAGCGCGGTCGAGTGTTGGGCCAAGGCCGCCTCGATCTGCGGGATGGCCTGTTCGTGCAGGGGAGCACCCGAGCCGTCATTGGTGCAGAGATTGTCAAGGAACCAGTCGTAATTCGCTGATGATGCTGGCGAAATCGACATGGCGTTCCATTCGCCGCGTGTGATGCCGTTGCGGCAGAACCAGCGCGGATCGGTCAGGGGTTTGCGGGTTACGGTCTCGTTGATGGAATAGGTGCCGGCCACGATGGCGACGACCCCTTCGGCGTAGCTGCCCGAGCCAAGCGCCGAGGCCGTCACGTCATGCAGCCCCGCAGCGACCGGCGTGCCGGGCAGAAGGCCGGTCATCGCAGCCGCCTCGGCGGTCACATGGCCCACGATCTGATCGGGCAAGGCGATCTCGGGCAGGGGCAGGGGGCCAAGGCCGAACAATGCGGGGATGTCGGGCGCGTAACCTTGGGTCCGCATGTCGGTGAAGGACGTGCTGGCCTCGGTCAGGTCGGTGCCGATCTGGCCCGTCAGGCACAGGGTCAGCCAATCCTTGCAGGCCAGAACGTGACCGATGGCCGCGAAGCGCTCGGGTTCATGGTCGCGCATCCACCCAAGGATCGCCGAAGGTGCCGAGGCATGGGGCATTTGCCCCGTCCGCTCCAGCGCCATCGCGGCGGTGCCGTCGCGCGCCCAGTCCTCGGCGACGCGGCCCGCGCGGCTGTCCAACGACAGGATGCCGGGGCCAAGGGGCGCGCCCGCGCGGTCTAGCAGATAAAGCCCGTCACCATGCGCGGTCGCGGCCACGGCCACGATGCGCGAGGCGGGCTGGCCGCTTGCGGCGATGGCCTCGGCGATGGCGGCGGCGGTCTGGCGCCACAGGTCGGCCATGTCGCGTTCGACATGGCGGGGATGGGGCATGGATTGCGCGACGCGTCGCCGCGCCGTGGCCAGAACCCGGCCCGAGGCGTCGAAGATCACCGCCTTGGTGACGGTCAGCCCGTTGTCGATGCCCAGCAGCAGCATGCGCGTCCCGGTTCCTTGAGAGGTGTCGGCGGCAGGGGCAGAGTGCCCCCGCCGCCAGAGGGCTTATTGATCCAGCACGAAGGGCGCGCTGTAGAGATCCGCGTTCTCGGCGGTGATCAGCAGGCAGTCGAACAGCTGCTTTTCGCTGGCGGCGCCGGTCTCGCCGGTGCGGATGTAGTTGTCGGCCTGACGCACGGCCTCGGCCGCGAAGACCGCGACGGGTTGCAGCACGGTATAGGCCATCTCGCCCGCCTTCACGGCCTCGACCGCGTCGGGGCTGCCGTCGAAGCCGCCGACGACGATGCCGTCCAGACGCCCGGCCTCTTTCAGCGCGGCGATGGCGCCAAGGGCCATCTCGTCATTGCCCGAGATCACACCGGTGATGTCGGGGTTCGCCTGCAGCAGCGACTGCATCCGCTGGAAGCCCTGCGTGCGGTCCCAGTTCGCGACCTCCTGGCCGACCTTTTCGAATTCGGGATACTGGCTCAGCACGGTCTCGAACCCGTTCGAGCGGGTCTGCGCGTTGTTGTCGGCGGGGTTGCCGAACAATTCGACGAACTGGCCGCCCTCTTCGCTCATGGCTTCGACCCAGGCCTGCGCGCCAAGGGCCGCGCCCTGCGCGTTGTTCGACACAAGCTGCGCCTTGGCCAGACCTTCCTGGTTGATCTCGGCATTCACCAGAAAGACCGGGATGCCTGCATCGACGGCCTTCTGGACGGCGCCGATCGAGCCGTCGGCATTGGCCGGGTCAAGGATGATCGCGACCGACTGATTGGTGATCGCGGTGTCGATCAGGGTGCTTTCCGAATTGGTGTCGCCGCGATGGGCGGCCACATTGGCGGTGTAGCCCAGTTCCTCGGCGGTGGCCTTCGCGACCTCGCCCTCGGTGAACCAGTAGGGGTTGGCGGGGTCGTTCACGATGATCGTGATCAGCCCTTCGGCCCAGGCCGAGCCGGCCATCAGGGGGGCGCTTGCCACGGCGGCCATCAGCATCCGGCGGGTCATCTTCAGCATTCTCTCTCTCCCTTTGGGTTGGTGGTCTGCCCCTTGCGGGGGTCTTTCCGGGCGGCCCGTCCTCTTTTCGGGCCGCGCGGGGAAGGTCGGGGCGGCCTCAGCCCTTGCGGGGGCCGCCATATTGAAGCGAGTTCATCAGCACGGCCAGCACGATCACGGCGCCGGTGAAGACCGTCTGCCAGTAGGAACTGACCCCGATGATCACGAGGCCCGCCGACAGGAAGCCGATCACGAAGGCGCCCAGCATCGTGCCGCGCACCGTCCCGCGCCCGCCGGTCAGCGCCGCGCCGCCGATCACGACCGCCGCGATGGCGGTCAGCTCGTAGGTCATGCCCGCCGTGGGACCGGCCGAGGTCAGCTGCGAGGCCAGCACAAGCCCCGCCACCGCCGACAGCATCCCCGAGACGACATAGACGGTGATCTTGACGCGCTTCACGGGCACGCCCGACAATTCCGCCGCGCGTTCATTCCCGCCCGAGGCGTAAAGCCAGCGCCCGAAGGCCGAGCGTGACAGGATCAGCCCCGCGATGATGGCGATGCTGGCCAGCACGATCACGCTGATCGGAATGCCCCAGAGCCGGTTGAAGCCCAACCACGAAAAGCCGGTATTGCTCAGTTCCTCGCGGCCGCGCAGGTTGTTGTAGGTCAGCCCGTTCGTCATCAGCAGCGCGATGCCGCGGGCCACATACATCACGCCAAGCGTGGCCACGAAGGGCGGCACCTTGAAGATGGCGACCAGCACGCCGTTCACCGCGCCCACCGCCGCGCCCACGCAGAGCGTCAGCACCACGACCGCCCAGACCGGCGGATAAAGGATCACGCCAAGCGCATCCAGTTCCACCCCCTGCATCATCGCGCCCGCCACGACCCCCGACAGCGCCAGGATCGAGCCCACCGACAGGTCGATCCCGCCATTCAGGATCACCAGCAGCATGCCGATGGACAGGATGCCGAAGATCGCCACCTGGCTGGACATGATCAGGAAGTTCGCCACCGTGAAGTAATTGGGCGACAGCGACGAAAAGACCGCGATGATCGCGATCAGCGCGAAGAAGGCGCGACCCTCAAGCAGGATGCGGGTCAGGTTCAGCGGGCGGCGCTTGGGCGAGGCGGGGTTGGTGGTTGATGCGGACATGGTTTCCTCCTCGCGCTCAGGCGGCCACGGACTCGCCCGAGGCGGCCATGATCTTTTCCTTCGAGACGCTGCTGTCGAATTCGGCCGAGATGCGGCCCTTGTGCATGACGATGATCCGATGCGCGATGGACAGGCATTCGCTGACCTCGGATGTCGAATAGAGAACCGCCAGACCCTGCCGCGCGCCTTCGGCCAGCAGGCGGAACACCTCGGCCTTGGCGCCGATGTCGATGCCGCGCGAGGGCTCGTCCAGCATGATGACGCGGGGTTGGGTGGCGAGGATCTTGCCGATCACCACCTTTTGCTGGTTGCCACCCGATAGCGAGCCGATGGCCGCGTCCCCGCCCGAGGTCTTGACCGTGACGCGGCGGATGCTGTCCGCGATCAGGGCGCGTTCGGCGCCCGTGTCGGTGAACAGGCCCCGCGTGAAGCGCGCGATGGAAGCCAGCGACAGGTTCTGGCCCACGCTCATGGTCTGGACCAGCCCGTCGCGCTGGCGATCCTCGGGGACCAGCGCAAGGCCCCGCGCGATGCGGTCCGCGATGGACACGTGGCTGACCTCTTGCCCGTCCAGCACGATCTGCCCGCCACTGGCGCGCAGACGTCCCGCGACGGTTTCCAGCAGTTCCGTCCGGCCCGCGCCCATCAGCCCGTAGATGCAGACGATCTCGCCCGCGCGGATGTCCAGATCAAGGCCGCGCACCAGATCCTGCCCGGTCGCATCCGGCACCGACAGGCCGCGGATCGACAGGGCCACAGCGCCCGGCGTCGTGTCGGGCGGGCTGCCCAGATCGTAATTCTCGCCGACCATGTTGCGGACGATCCACTCCAGGTCGATCCGGTCGCGCGGCGCGCTGGCGGTCATCACCCCGTCGCGCAGCACGACCGCATGGTCGGTGATGGTCAGCGCCTCTTCCAGATGGTGCGAGATATAGACGATACTGACGCCGCGCGCCTTGAGGTCGCGGATCACCTTGAACAGGACCTCGACCTCGCTTGCCGATAGTGCGCTGGTCGGCTCGTCCATGATCAGGATGCGGCTGTCCACGGACAGGGCGCGGGCGATCTCGACGATCTGCTGCTGGCCAAGGCGCAGATCCTCGACCGGGGTCTGGGGGTCGATATCCTCTTCCAGCTCGGTCATCAGCAGGCGGACCTGCCGTTCCTCTTCGGCGTAGTCCACGCCGAAGGGGGTCATGATCTCGCGGCCCATGAAGATGTTGTCGCGCACCGACATATTGGGCGCGAGGCTCAGTTCCTGATGGATGATCGAGATGCCGCGCGCCTGCGCCTCGGCGGCATTGGCGAAACGGGCGGGCTGGCCGTCAAGCACGATCTCGCCCGATGTGGGCTGGATGACGCCCGACAGGATCTTCATCAGCGTGGACTTGCCCGCGCCGTTTTCCCCGAACAGAGTCGTGACCTCGCCGCGGCGGATGTCGAAATTCACGCCCTTGAGGGCATGGACCTGCCCGTAGGACTTGGCCACGTTGCGCGCGGCAAGGACGATGCCGGTCATTGGACCTCCAGCGCGACGGGGGTGATCATCCAGTTGGTCGGGTTGATCAGGCGAAAGGCGCCGGTCACGGTCAGTGTGCGGCCGGTCAGGTTGGCGGTGTCGATGGGGCCCAGAACCTCGGCCGCCATGGCGCGGTTGATGCCCGATCCGGCATCCTGGAACTCGATCTGGTTGCGGAAGGCGCCAAAGGCGATGTCGCCCGGCGCGTCGCGCAGGTCGGTGCCGTTGATGGCGGGGCCGGTCTGCACGCGGATCACCTGACCTTCGGGCATGCCCTCGACCTCCAGCGGATAGACGCCGGCGCGGGGCGTGCCTGCGACGCCCGAGACGGTGACCATGAAGATCGCCCCGGTCGAGGCCGGCGTGCCGTATTCGTCGATGGCCGCCTGCTGGTCGGCGGCGATGGCGGCATGCAGGGCTTCGGCCTCGACCGCGCGGCTGATGACAAAGTCGCGGATGCGCGGGAATTCCTGCTGGCCATAGGCGTCCGGCGAAAAGGCCTGCTGGCGGACATCGGCCTCGGAGCCGACATGAACGACGGTCGTGTCCAGCGCGATGGCGCCCAGAACCAGCACCCCCGCCGCCAGCGACAGCCACAATCCGCGCCGGGACGAGGGCGCCGCCTTGGGCGCCGCGGCGCGGGGCGGGGTCCGGGGGCTTTCGGCGTCTGCGGTCATGGGCGGCCTCTCTGGTCGGTGACGTCGCGGGAGGGGTAGGCGATTCGCGGGCCTGCCGCGCGCAAGGCGGCGTCGTGCGCGCTGATGGGCGCGGCGGGCATGATCGCGGCAAGGCGCTGGAAAAGCGGTGTATTCATGACCAAGCGCCGACCTCCCCTTCGGCTTCGCCTGTCTTGCTTTCAGGTGCCGGGCCGCGACAATGCGCCGTCTTTCCCGGTACCGTTTTGCGGCGAACAGGATCAGCTTAGATGAAATATTTTGCGCTGTCCGTAAAAAAATTCGTTTAACAACCCGAATGCGTGCTATATCGGGAATGCGGTAAGCCGCCCTGCGGCGCCGCAAGCGAGGGGGAAGCAGATGGTCGAGGGGGGCGCCTTCAACGGCGATGCGCCGGGCGGACGCGATGTCCTGATCGGCATCGATGCGGGCACGTCGGTCATCAAGGCCGTGGCCTTCGATCTGGACGGGCGGCAGCTTGGCGCGGCCTCGGTCGCCAATCGCTATCGCAGCGGGGCCGATGGATCGGCGGTGCAGGACATGGCGCGGACCTGGGCCGATTGCGCGGCTTCGCTGCGCGGTCTGGCCGATCGCGTGCCGGGGCTTGCCGCGCGGACCGCGGCGCTGGCGGTGACGGGGCAGGGCGACGGGACATGGCTTGTCGGGCGCGACGGTCCGGTCGGTGACGCCTGGCTTTGGCTGGACGCCCGCGCCGCGCCGACCGTGACGCGACTGGGCCAGGACCGCGCCCGGTTCGAGGCGACGGGGACTGGCCTCAACACCTGCCAGCAGGGCGCGCAGATGGCGCATATGGACGCCCACCACCCCGACTTGCTGGACCGGGCCGAGGTCGCGCTGCATTGCAAGGACTGGCTTTACCTCAACCTGACCGGCATCCGCGCGACCGATCCGTCCGAGGCCAGCTTTACCTTCGGCAATTTCCGCAGGCGCGCCTATGACGATGCGGTGATCGCAGCCCTTGGCCTGACGCATCGCCGCGCCCTGCTGCCGCCCATCATCGAGGGGACGCAGATCACCCATCCCCTGACCGCCGAGGCCGCCCGCGCCACCGGCCTTCTGTCAGGCACGCCGGTCTGTCTGGGCTATGTGGACATGGTGATGACAGCCCTTGGTGCGGGCGTGCTGGCCGGGCACGAGGGGCAGGGCGCGGGAGACGTGGCCTGTTCGACCGTCGGATCGACCGGGGTGCATCTGCGCGCCGTTGCGGCGGAACGGGTGCATCTGAACGATCAGGGGACGGGCTATGTGATCTGCCTGCCGGTGCCGGGCATGGTGACGCAGGTCCAGACCAACATGGCGGCGACGCTGAACCTCGACTGGGTGCTGGGGCTGGCGGCGGACCTTCTGTCCGAGATGGGCCAGCCCGTGACGCATCGCGATCTGGTCGCGCGGCTGGACGGCTGGCTGGCGCAGGCCGCGCCGGGGCGGGTGCTGTATCATCCCTATATCTCGGAGGCGGGCGAGCGTGGTCCCTTTGTCGATGCCGATGCGCGGGCCGCGTTCACCGGTCTGTCGGCGGCGCATCGCTATCCCGATCTGGTCCGGGCCGTGGCCGAGGGGCTGGGCATGGCCATGCGCGATTGCTACGCCGCGATGGGGCCGCTGCCCTCGGAACTGCGCCTGACGGGCGGGGCTGCGCGATCGCCGGGCTTGCGCGCGATCCTGTCGGCCTGCCTCAACGCGCCGCTGCGCGTCTCGGCGCGTGACGAGGCCGGGGCGGCCGGTGCCGCCATGATGGCTGCCGTCGCCATCGGCGCCGCCCCCGACATGCGGAGCTGCATCGACCGATGGGTGACGCCGCTTCTGGGCGCCCCCGAGATGCCCGACCCCGATCTGGCCGCGACCTATGCGCGCCTTTACCCCGCCTTTGCCGCGACCCGCGCCGCGATGCCGCCCGTCTGGGCCGCGCTGGCCCGCTCGCGCCCGACGACAGGAGAAACAGGATGACCCATGACCCCGAGATGATCGACCTGTTCGTGATCGGCGGCGGCATCAACGGCGCGGGCATGGCGCGCGACGCCGCCGGGCGTGGCCTGTCGGTCGTGCTGTGCGAAAAGGACGATCTGGCGCAGGGCACCTCGTCGCGGTCGGGCAAGCTGGTTCATGGCGGGCTGCGCTATCTTGAATATTACGAATTCCGCCTGGTCCGCGAGGCGCTGATCGAACGCGAGGTGCTGCTGCGCGCAGCCCCTCACATCATCTGGTCGATGCGCTTCGTGCTGCCCCACAGCCCTGATGACCGGCCCGCATGGCTGGTGCGGCTGGGGCTGTTTCTCTACGACAATCTCGGGGGTCGGCGGAAACTGCCCGGAACGCGGGTGCTGGACCTGCGCCGCGACCCTGAGGGCGCGCCGCTGCTGGACAAGTATCACAAGGGGTTCGAATACAGCGATTGCTGGGTCGATGATGCGCGCCTCGTGGTGCTGAACGCGGTGGACGCGGCCGAACGCGGCGCGACGGTGCTGACGCGAAGCCCCTGCATCTCGGCCCGGCGCGAGGACGGGGCCTGGTCCGTCACCACCCGCGACAGCCTGACCGGCGAGACGCGCCAGTTCCGCGCCCGCTGTCTGGTGAATTGCGCGGGTCCGTGGGTCAGCGACATCATCACGCGCGTTGCGGGCTCGAACTCGGCCCGCAACGTGCGGCTGGTCAAGGGCAGTCACATCATCGTGCCGAAATGGTGGGACGGGCCGAACGCCTATCTGGTCCAGAACCACGACAAGCGGGTGATCTTCATCAACCCCTACGAGGGCGACATGGCGCTGATCGGCACGACCGACATCGCCTATGAAGGCCGGGCCGAGGACGTGACCGCCGACGAATCCGAGATCGACTATCTGCTGGCCGCCGTGAACCGCTATTTCAAGGAAAAGCTGCGGCGCGAGGATGTGATCCATTCCTTCTCGGGGGTCAGGCCGCTCTTCGATGACGGGCAGGGCAACCCCTCGGCGGTGACGCGCGACTACGTGTTCGACCTTGACCGGAATGGTGGGGCGCCGATGCTGAACATCTTCGGCGGCAAGATCACCACCTTTCGCGAACTGGCCGAACGCGGGATGCACCGGCTGGCCGAGATCTTCCCGCAGATGGGCCCCGACTGGACCGAGACCGCGCCTCTGCCGGGCGGCGAGATCGCCAATGCCGATTACGAAAGTTTCGCGGCGCTGCTGCGCGAGCTTCATCCCTGGATGCCACGGGCGCTGGTGCGCCATTACGGGCGGCTTTACGGCGCACGGACCCGCGACGTGGTGGCGGGGGCGATGGGGCTGGCCGATCTGGGGCGCCATTTCGGCGGCCAGCTCTACGAGGCCGAGGCGCGCTATCTGGTCGCCCGCGAATGGGCGCGCACGCCCGAGGATATCCTGACCCGCCGCACCAAGCACTACCTGCATCTGAGCGCCGCCGAACAGGCCGCCTTTGCCGAATGGTTCAACGCCTCTGATCTGGCCCGCGCGGCCTGAGGAAATGACGATGCTGACGCTTTCGCTGAACACCAATCCGCTGGTCAACCGCATCGCCGACCCGGACCATCTGATCGACATCGTGGCCCGCGACATCCGCATCCGCGACCTGCAACTGACCCATGAATTCATCAACCCCTCTTGGCCCGCGCCGCTGATCCGGCGCCTGACCCGGCAGATGCGCGCCGCGCTGGACCGCACCGGGGTGCGCGTCACCAGCGGCATGACCGGGCCTTACGGGCGGCTCAATCATTTCGGTCATCCCGACGCCGAGGTGCGGAGACATTATATCGACTGGTTCCGGACCTTCGCCGACATCACCGCCGAACTGGGCGGGCGCAGCATCGGCACGCAATTCGCGATCTTCACCTGGCGCGATTACGACGATCCGGCGCGCCGCGAGGCACTGATCGACGCCGCGCTGGATTGCTGGGCCGAGGTCGCGGACCACGCGAGGGGCGCGGGCCTCGATTACCTGTTCTGGGAGCCGATGAGCATAGGGCGCGAATTCGGCGAGACGATTCCCGCCGCGATGGCCTTGCAGGACCGGATCGCGGCTTCGGGCATGGCCATCCCAATGTGGATGATGGCCGATATCGACCATGGCGACGTGACCAGCGCGGACCCGGCCGATTACGATCCCTATGCCTGGGCGCGGGCGGTGCCGCCGGTCAGCCCGATCATCCACATCAAACAATCGCTGATGGACAAGGGCGGGCATCGTCCCTTTACCGCAGATTTCAACGCCTTGGGCCGCATCCAGCCGAAACCCCTGCTGGTCGCGCTGGCAGAGGGCGGCGCCATCGACAATGAGATCTGTCTGGAACTCAGCTTCAAGGAACGCGAGCCCAATGACCGGCAGGTCATCGCCCAGATCGCGGAAAGCGTGGCCTTCTGGGCGCCCCATATCGACACGGGCGCGGATAAGCTGAATATCTAGCGGATTGACACAGCAGGAATTCAGCCATGACCAGCCCTTTTGCTTTTGCCACAGCCACGGAAATCCTGTTCGGACGCGGCCAGATGGCGGGTGCTGCCGCCCGCGTGGCCGCGATGGGGCGGGCGGTGCTGCTGGTGCAGGGGGCGACGGGGTCGCGCGCCGACGGGCTGGCGCGGGCGCTCGAGGATCGGGGCTGCACGGTCGCGCGCCTCTCGATCCCGCGTGAGCCGGACCTGCCGATGATCGAGGACGCGCTGCGCCTTGCGCGCGGGGCCGAGGTCGTCGTGGCCTTGGGCGGTGGCGCGGTGATCGATGCGGGCAAGACGCTGGCCGCCTGCCTGACGATGGCGCGGCCCCTGATGGATCACCTTGAGGTCGTGGGGCAGGGCCTGCCGCTGGATCACGCGCCCTTGCCCTTTGTCGCGATCCCGACCACCGCGGGGACCGGTGCCGAGGTCACGCGCAACGCGGTGATCGGCGTGCCCGAGGCGCGGCGCAAGGTCAGCCTGCGCGATGCGCGGATGCTGCCGCGTCTGGCCATCGTGGACCCGGCCCTGACCGATGGCTGCCCGCGCGCGGTGACGCTGGCCTCGGGGCTGGACGCGATCACGCAGGTGATCGAGCCCTATGTCAGCACCCGCGCCAATGCGCTGACCGACGCCTTGTGCCGTGATGCGATCCCGCAGGGGCTGGCCGCGCTGATGCGGCTGATGCAGGCCGAGGACCCTGCCGCCCGCGACAGCATGGCCTGGGTCAGCCTGTGCGGCGGGCTGGCATTGGCCAATGCCGGGCTGGGGGTCGTGCATGGGCTGGCGGGCCCCCTGGGCGGGCTGACGGGGGCGGCGCATGGCGCGATCTGCGGGGTGCTGCTGCCGCATGGCCTGCGGGCGAACCGGGCGGTGGTCAGCGATCCGGCCTTGGCCGCGCGGCTTGATGAGGTCGCGGGATGGATCGGCGCGGCCTTCGGGCACCCGGATGCCGATATGGATCGCGCGGCGGGCCTGCTGGCGGATTGGTCGCGGGGCTGCGGCCTGCCGTCCCTGACCGCGCTTGGCATCGACGCAGACGCGCAGGGCCAGGCGGCCGAGGCGGCCGCCTCGTCCTCGTCGATGAGAGCCAATCCAGCGGTGCTGTCGCGGCCCGCGCTTTGTGCGCTGATGCGGGACGCGGGCTGATGGCGCGGCGTGGGCCGGTCGATCCTGAACAGAGCCTCGCGATTCGCGCGGCCTGGCTGCATTACGCGGGCGGGCTGACGCAGGCGGCGGTGGCCAAGCGGCTGGGCGTGCCGGGGGTCAAGGCGCATCGCCTGATCGCCCGCGCCGTGGCCGAGGGCGTGGTGAAAGTGACGATCGACGGCGAGATCGTCGAATGCGCCATGCTGGAGGACCGGCTTTGCGCCCGCTTCGGGCTGGATCATTGCGAGGTCGCCCCCGATCTGGGCGAGGAGGACATCCCCCTGCGCGCGCTTGGCCTGGCCGGCGCGGCCTTCCTGCGCCGCGAGATCGAGCGGGGCGAACATCAGGTGATCGGTCTGGGCCATGGCCGCACGATGGCGGCGGCGGTGCAGAACCTGCCGCGCTTTGATGCGGGGCGGGTGCGGTTCGTCTCGGTTCTGGGGGGGCTTACGCGGAATTACGCGGCGAACCCGCATGACGTGATGCACAGCCTGGCCGAAAAGACTGGCGCGCAGGCCTTCGTGCTGCCGGTGCCGTTCTTTGCCAACAGCGAAAGCGACCGGGCGATCCTGCTGGCGCAGCCCGGCGTGCGCGAGATCTTCGACCTGTCCAACAGCGCCACGCTGAAACTGGTGGGGATGGGATCGGCGGATGCGGGCGCGCAGCTTGTCGCCTCGGGGATGATCGAGCGCCACGAGATCGACGAGATCAACGCCGCCGGCGCCGTGGGCGAGATGATGGGCCATTTCTTCGATGCCGAGGGCCGCGTTCTGACCACGACGCTGAGCATGCGGACGCTGTCGGTGGATCTGGGCCGCCCTGACGGGCACCGGATCGTCGTGATCGCGGGCGGCGCGCAGAAGATCGCCGCGATCCGCGCGGTGCTGAACAGTGGCCACCTGTCCGGGCTGATCACTGACGAGTTGACAGCCCGCAGCCTGTTGTCCTGACCAACGACCTGCCCCGTAAGGGGGGCGGGCCGGGCAAAGCCCGGCCCGGACGCTGCCGCTTGGCCCCGCGCCGCCCTGCGCGCGGCAGGCTTGCCGATTCATCACATGAAATCGTCACAGGATCACATGATCGGTGTTCCATATAACGCGCATTGTGTTATGAGCGGCGCCAGAGGGGGCGCTGGTGATGAAGCGGGACGAGAGACGACAGGCGATCATGGATCTGCTGGTGGCCGACCGCGCGGTCGATCTGGACGCGCTGGCGGCCCGTTTCGCGGTCAGCCGCATGACCATCCACCGCGATCTGGACGATCTGGCCCAGGCGGGCCTGTTGCGAAAGGTGCGCGGCGGCGCCACGATCGAGGCGGGCACCCAGTTCGAAAGCGACTTCCGCATCCGCGAATTGCAGGACGGCGAGGCCAAGGCCCGCATGGCCGAGGCGGCTATGGCGCTGGTCGAGCCGGGCATGACGGTGATGGTCAATGACGGCTCGATGGCGGCGCTTCTGGGGGCGCGTCTGGCCGCGCTGGCGCCCTTGACCGTCATCACGAACAATGCCGCCGTGATCGAACGGCTGAAGGACGCGCCCGGCGTCACGCTGATCGCGCTTGGCGGCACCTTTAGCGCCAAATTCAACGGCTTTTTCGGCATGGTCACGGAAAACGCGCTGGCAGGGCTGCGCGCCGATCTGGCCTTTGTCTCGACCCCGGCCGTGGCGGGGCTTCAGGCCTTTCACATGGATGGCGACGCGGTGCGGACGAAGCGCGCCATGATGCGGGCGGCGGGAACCAGCGTGCTGCTGGTGAACCATCGCCGCTTCGGGCGCAGCGCGCTGCATCTGCTGGCCAATCTGTCGGATTTCGACGCGATCATCACCGATGCGGCGCCCGCGCCCGACCATCTGGCGGCGCTGGAGCGCGGCGGCATCGCGCTGATCGTCGCGGGGAATGCCACGGGTTCACAGGACAGCGGAGGAAAGCGATGACGACATTCTGGATCGGCACGAGCTGGAAGATGAACAAGACCTTGCCCGAGGCGCTGGCCTTTGCCGAGGGGCTGCGCGCGGCTCGGCCTCTGCCTGGCATCCAGCGCTTTGTCGTGCCGCCCTTCACCGCCTGCCGTCAGGTCAAGGCGGCGCTGGCGGGCACCGATGTCAAGGTCGGCGCGCAGAACATGCACTGGCAGGACGAGGGCGCCTGGACCGGCGAGATCAGCGCGCCGATGCTGGTCGATTGCGGCCTCGATCTGGTCGAGCTGGGCCATAGCGAACGCCGCGCCCATTTCGGCGAGACCGACGAGACGGTCGGCCTGAAGACGGCGGCCGCCGTCAGGCACGGGCTGACCCCGCTGATCTGCATCGGCGAGACCCTGGCCGAACGCGAGGCGGGTCGCGCCACCCAGGTTCTGGCCGCGCAGGTCCGCGCCGCGCTGGAACCGGTGGCGGGGTCCGACGCGCCCATCCTTCTGGCCTATGAACCCGTCTGGGCCATCGGCGCGGGCGGCATACCCGCCACCGCCGATTATGCCGATGCGCGGCACGCCGAGATAGCCGACGTCGCGCGGCAGGTCATGGGGCGGCACATCCCATGTCTCTATGGCGGGTCGGTCAATCCGGGCAATTGCGCGGAACTCATCGCCTGTCCGCATGTGGACGGGCTGTTCATCGGACGCTCGGCCTGGGACGTGGCGGGCTATCTGGACATTCTGGCGCGCTGCGCCGCAACCATGGGAGAGACGGCATGAAACTGGCGATTGCAGGGGACAGCGCGGGCGAGGGTCTGGCAAAGCTGCTGGCCGATCACCTGAAGGACCGCTTTGACGTGTCCGAGATCAGCCGCACGGATCAAGGCCCGGACGCCTTTTATGCGGACCTGTCGGACCGCGTCGCCTCGGGCGTGATGAACGGCACCTTTGACCGCGCCATCCTGGTCTGCGGCACGGGGATCGGAGTCTGCATCGCCGCGAACAAGGTGCCGGGCATCCGCGCGGCGCTGACGCATGACACCTATTCCGCGACCCGCGCGGCGCTGTCGAACAACGCGCAGATCATCACGATGGGCGCGCGGGTCATCGGCCCGGAACTGGCCAAGGCCATCGCCGATGCCTGGCTTGCGGAAACGCTGAACTTCGACGCCTCGGGCAAGTCGGCGGGCAATGTGGATGCCATCGACGCGGTCGATGCCAAATACAACAAGGCCTGATGCTGCGGCTTCCCACCGATGGGGCCGCGACCGGCCCCCGCCTGGCCGAGGCGCTGGAAGGCGCCCCCGCAGGCCCCGTCATCGCGGCCATCGCCCGCGCCGTGCCGCCCTTGGCCGCGCGGTTGGCGGCGGGGCGCCTGCATGGCGATCCCGAAGCCGTGGTCGGCACGAATGATAGCGGCGACTGGCAAAAGGCGCTGGATCTGGCCGCCCATCACCACATGCTGACGGCGCTGCGCGCGGCCGGCGTGCGCCGCGTCCTGTCGGAAGAGGCCGAAGCCGTCATCGCCCTGAACGAGGGCGGCGATTTCGATGTGGCCATCGACCCGATCGACGGCTCGGGCAGTATCGGCATCGGCGCGCCGCTTGGCCTGCTGTTCAGCGTTCTGCCCTCGGGTCCGGACAGCTTCCTGCGGCCGGGCCGGACGGCGGTGGCGGCGGGCTATGCGTCCTTTGGCCATTCGGTCGATTTCGGCTTTTCGACCGGGCAGGGCGTGCATGTCGCCACGCTGGAACCCGGCGGCGACTTCCGTATCGCGCATGAGGGGTTGCGGCTGAAGCATCAGGCTTCGACCATCGCCTATAACGCCTCGAACGAGCGGCACTGGGCGCCCGGACTGCGGGATTGGGCCGCCGATCTGCGCGCGGGCGCCGAGGGGCCCCGCGGGCGCGACTTCAACATGCGCTGGCTGGCCGCCGCGGTCGGCGAATTGCACCGCATCCTGCTGAAGGGCGGGGTGTTCCTTTACCCCGACGACGCGCGCCCGGGCTATGCCAACGGGCGTCTGCGGCTGGTCTACGAGGCCGCGCCCATCGCCTTTCTGATCGAACAGGCGGGCGGGCAGGCGACCGATGGGCGCCGCCCGATCCTCGATCTGGCCGCCGACAGCCTGCACCAGATGACGCCCCTGATCTTCGGCGCCGCCGACGAGGTGGCGACGATCCACACCTACCTTGCCCGCAAAGGATAACGCCCCATGGCCATGATCACCCTGCGCCAGCTTCTGGACCATGCCGCCGAGCATGGCTATGCCGTGCCGGCCTTCAACATTAACAACATGGAACAGGGCCTGTCGGTCATGCAGGCCGCCGCCGCCACCGACAGCCCGGTGATCCTGCAGGCCAGCCGGGGCGCGCGCGCCTATGCCAATGACGCGGTTCTGGCGGGGCTGATCACGGGGCTGGCCCGCGCCTTTCCCGATATTCCGATTTGCATGCATCTGGATCACGGCAACGGTCTGGCGACCTGCGCCACCGCGATCCAGAACGGCTTTACCAGCGTGATGATGGATGGCAGCCTCAAGGCCGACGGCAAGACGCCCGCCGATTACGCCTATAACGCCGACATCACCCGCCGCGTGACCCAGATGGCCCATGCCTGCGGCGTCTCGGTCGAGGGGGAACTGGGCGTTCTGGGCAGTCTGGAAACCGGCATGGGCGATCAGGAGGATGGCCACGGCGCCACCGAAAAGCTGTCCGAGGATCAGCTGCTGACCGACCCTGACGAGGCCGTGCGCTTTGTCCAGGATACCGGCGTCGATGCGCTGGCCATCGCCATGGGGACCAGCCACGGCGCCTACAAGTTCACCCGCAAGCCCGATGGCGACATCCTGGCGATGCATGTGATCGAGGAGATCCACCGCCGCCTGCCGAACACGCATCTGGTGATGCACGGCTCATCCTCGGTCCCAGAGGACCTGCAGTGGATCATCAACGCGCATGGCGGAGACATCCGCCCGACATGGGGCGTCCCGGTCGAGGAAATCCAGCGCGGCATCCGCCACGGCGTGCGCAAGGTGAACATCGACACCGACAACCGGCTGGCGATGACGGCGGCGATCCGCAAGGTTTTTGCCGAGCGCCCCGAGGAATTCGATCCGCGCGCCTATCTGAAGCCCGCCATGGCCGCCATGTCGGAAATCTGCCGCGCCCGGTTCGAGGCTTTCGGCACGGCGGGTCATGCCAGCCGCATCAAGCCCCTGCCGCTATCCGCGATGGCCGCGCGCTACTGACCCGCGCGCCGGGTGCGTTCAGGCGCGCCCGGCGGCATCGGCCGAGGCCCAGGCCCACTGGAAATTATAGCCGCCCAGCCAGCCGGTCACATCCACGCATTCCCCGATGAAATGCAGCCCCGGCACGGCGCGCGCCGCCAGTGTGCGTGCATCCAGATCGCGCGTGTCCACCCCGCCAAGCGTCACTTCGGCGGTGCGGTAGCCCTCGGTCCCGACGGGGGTTATGCGCCAGCGATTGACCCGCGCGCCAAGCGCGTCAAGGCGGGCGTTGTTCTGATCGGCCAGCCGCGCCTGCGCCAGCCCCGTCTCGACCGCAAGGGCCTGCGCCAGGCGTTCGGGCAGCATCGCGCCAAGCGCGGTCGCCACCTGCTGGCGGCCATTGCGGCCCCGCGCCTCCTTCAGGTGCGCGGCGATGTCGTGGTCGGGGCAAAGGTCGATCTGAAGCACCTCTCCGGGTTGCCAGAAGCTGCTGATCTGCAGGATCGCCGGCCCCGACAGGCCCCGATGCGTGAACAGCAGCGCATCGCGGAAGGCGCCGCCGCCATGGGCGATCCGGGCCTCGACTGCAACACCCGCCAGCGGGCGGCAGAGCGCCAGATCCTGTTCGGCAAAGGTCAGCGGCACGAGGGCAGGGCGCGTATCCACCAGACGCAGCCCGAACTGGCGGGCCAGATCATAGGCGAAACCGGTCGCGCCGATCTTGGGGATCGACTTGCCGCCCGTCGCCACCACCACCCGCGCCGCCGTCATTGCCCCCCGGGGGCCGGTCACATGGAAGCGGTCGCCCTGATGTGTGACGGTCTCGATCGGCGTCTCAAGGCGCAGGTCGGCGCCGCGCATCCTGGCCAGCAGCATGTCGGTGATCTGCGTGGCCTTGCCGTCGCAGAAAAGCTGGCCTTGGGTCTTTTCGTGCCATGCGATGCCCGCCCGATCCACCAGCGTCACGAAGTCGCGGGCCGGATAGCGCGCCAGCGCGCTGGCGGCAAAGCGCGGGTTGCCCGACAGGAACCGGTCGGGCGCCGTGGCCAGATTCGTGAAGTTGCAGCGCCCCCCGCCCGAGATGCGAATCTTCTCGCCCGGATTGCGCGCGTGATCCAGCACCGCGACGCGCCGGCCCTGCGCCAAGGCCGAGCCCGCACAGAAAAGACCGGCCGCCCCGGCGCCAAGAATGACAAGGTCGAAATGCTCCATGCGGCCCGGTTAACCCGGCGTGACGGGCAGGGCAAGATTTCTGCATTTTCGGTCTTGCACCTGCCTCGGGCCTTCGGTAATCACCCTCCCACAGTTGGGGCGTGGCCAAGTGGTAAGGCATCGGTTTTTGGTACCGTGTACCGTAGGTTCGAATCCTACCGCCCCAGCCAAATCTTCCTGATCCAGCATTATCAACGCCTTGCGGCGCGCGGTTCGCGCGAGGTCGCAGCCCTTTACAGGGCGCGTCAGGCGCGGGTCATCATTCGGGCGATGTTCTCGGCCAGCATCATCGTGGGGGCGTTCGTATTGCCCGCGATGATCGAGGGCATGATCGAGGCATCGACGACGCTGAGGCCCTCGACCCCGCGCACGCGGCCCTGCGGATCGACGACCGAGGCATCGTCGCGGCCCATCCGGCAGGTGCCGACAGGGTGATAGATCGTCTCGGCGCGGGCGCGGATATCCTCGATCAGGGCGGCGTCGTCGCGCCTTGCGGGGCCGGGCAGGATCTCGGCGCCGAGCCGTCCGGCCAGCGCGGGCGCGGCCATCACCCGGCGCGCGATCCTCACAGCGTCCAGCATCACGGCCATGTCGGCGGGATGGGTCAGGTAATTCGCCTCGATCCGCGGGGGCGCCAGGGGGTCGGGGCTGACCAGCCCGATCCGCCCCCGGCTTTGCGGCAGCAGGTCACAGACATGCAGCGTCACCCCGTAACCCCACGAGGTCCGCCGCCCGTGGTCGCGCAGCAACGCGGGCAGGAAATGGAATTGCAGGTTCGGCCTGTCCCGCGACGGGTCCGAGCGCACGAAGCCGCCCGCCTCGGCCACGTTCGAGGTCAGCTCTCCCTGACCCCCTCGGGCGAAGGCCAGCCCTGCGCGCAAGAGGCGCGGCAGAAGGCCCGGGGCGACCGCGATCGCCTCGCGCCCAAGCGCGGCGGCCATGACGGTGATGTCCAGATGATCGGCCAGATTGGCCCCCACTTCGGGCGCGTGATGCAGGACCGGGATGCCGTTCCGCGCCAATTCCGCGCCCGGCCCTATGCCGGACAGCATCAGCAATTGCGGCGAATTCACCGCGCCGCCACAGAGGATCACCTGACCGCCGGGCCTGAGGCGCAGCACCTCCGGCCCCAGATCGACCCCCACGGCACGCCGCCCCTCGAACAGGACCCGGCGGACCTGTGCGCCGGTGCGGATCGTCAGGTTCGCGCGGCCCATCGCGGGCACCAGAAAGGCCCGCGCCGCGCTGAAGCGCCGCCCCTCGCGCTGCGTCACCTGATAGAGGCCCACGCCCTCCTGCGCCGCCCCGTTGAAATCGCGATTCTGGGGAAAGCCCGCCTGAACGCCCGCCTCGACGAAGGCGCGGCTGAGCGGGTTCACATGGCGCAGGTCGCTGACGGTCAGCGGGCCGTCCTGCCCGTGATGGGGCGCGCCGTGGCTGCCATTCGCCTCGAGGTCCAGAAACAGCGACCGCACGCGGTCCCAGCCCCAATCCGGGCCTGCCGCCTCGGCCCAGATGCGGTAGTCCTCGGGGTGGCCGCGCGTATAGATCATCGCGTTGACCGAACTGGACCCTCCAAGCGTCCGCCCGCGCGGCCAGTAGAGCCTGCGCCCGTTCAGCGCGGGTTCGGGCTGTGTGCCAAAGCCCCAGTTGACGCCCTTGGTGCGCGCCAGCAGCGCCAGACCAAGCGGGATGTGGATCAACGGGCTTCGGTCGCGTCCGCCCGCCTCGATCAGGCAGACATGGCAGCCGGGATCGGCCGAAAGCCGGTTGGCCAGAACCGAGCCCGCCGAACCCGCCCCCACGATGATGACATCGAACATTCCTCGCCCCCCACAGACACCTTGAGCATAATCTCCACCGGCCGGGGCCGTTCTGGCGAGCGGGACGTCACGTCATCGTGAACGCAAAAGGGCCGCCCCGCCGGGGCGGCCCCTGTCGCGCGGCGGGGAGGGATCAGGCCGCGACGACGGGTTTGCGGCGCATCAGCGCCCAGAGGCGCGGCCCCAGCACCGCGAGCAGCGCGATGGCATAGATCGACAGGGCGATCTTCGAGTTCAGCAGGAAGGTCCAGTCGCCCTGATTGATCATCAGACCGCGCCGCAGTTGTTCCTCGGCCAGGGGCCCGAGGATCGCCCCCACCAGCGCGGGCGCCAGCGGATAGCCGAACCGCCGCATCAGGAAGCCGATCGTGCCGAAGCCCAGAAGCAGGATCAGCGCGAAGGCCGAACCCTGCGCCCCCACGATGCCAAGCGTCGCAAAGGTCAGGATGCCCGCATAGAGGAACGGCCGCGGGATCGTCAGCAGCTTGACCCAGATGCCGATGAAGGGGACGTTCAGCACGACCAGCATCAGGTTGGCGATGAACAGGCTGGCCACCAGACCCCAGACCAGATCGGCGCTGTTGGTGAACAGCAGCGGCCCCGGTTGCAGCCCGTATTGCTGAAAGCCCGCCAGCATCATCGCCGCTGTGGCCGAGGTCGGCAGGCCAAGCGTCAGCAGCGGGATCAGCGTGCCTGCCGCCGATGCGTTGTTGGCGGCCTCGGGTCCGGCCACGCCCTCGATGGCGCCGCGGTTCTCGTCGAAATCGCGCCGCGCCTCGCCCTGCGCCAGCCGTTTTTCGGTGGTGTAGGACAGGAAGGTCGGGATCTCGGCGCCGCCCGTGGGCATCGGTCCGAACAGGAAGCCCAGACCCGTCCCGCGCAAGTAAGGCCGGAAGCAGCGCTTGAGGTCCGCCCAGTTCAGCCAGACCGAACCGCTGACCGCCTGGGCCTTGGTCTTGTGGTTGATGTGCTGCGAGGCCAGATACATCGTCTCGCCGATGGCAAACAGACCCACCGCGACAATGGCGATCGAGATGTTGTCGCTCATTTCCGGGACGCCGAAGGCCATGCGGACCTGCCCGGTCAGCTTGTCCGTGCCGACGATGCCGATGGTCAGGCCGATGAAGAGGGCGGTCATGCCGCGCACCACGGACCCGCCGAAGGCCGCCGAGACGGTCATGAAGGACAGCACCATCAGCGCGAAATACTCGGCCGTGCCGAAGGACAGCGCGACCGCCACCATCAGCGGTGCGACCAGCGCAAGGCCCATCGTGGCGATGGTGCCGCCGAAGAACGACCCGATGGCCGCCGCGCCAAGCGCCTTGCCGCCCGCGCCCCGCTTGGCCATGCGGTTGCCCTCGACCGCGGTCATGATGGATGCGGTCTCGCCGGGCGTGTTCAGCAGGATCGACGAGATCGCGCCGCCATACATGCCCCCGTAATAGATGCCCGCAAACATGATCATCGAGCCGGTGGCACCGAAGGACAGGCTGACCGGCAGCAGCAGCGCGACCGTCAGCGCAGGGCCGATCCCCGGCATCACGCCGACGGCGGTTCCCAGCATCACCCCCAGCAGCGCGAACATCAGGTTCATGGGCTGGATCGCGGTCCCCAGACCGTCCAGCAGAAGAACGAAGGTATCCATGATGCCCTACCTCAGGATCTGGTCGATGACGCGTTCCAGCGGGCCGTTGGGCAGCGCAAGGCCAAGCCCGTATCGGAACAGCAGGAACAGCAGGAACGACATGACGCTGCCGATGGCCAGGTTCAGCAGATAGGTCGTCTGGCCGAAGGCGCGCGCGGCGCAGGCGAACAGCACCGTCGAGGCGATGATGAAGCCGCTGCCCGAATAGATCAGCGCGATCTGCGCGATGATGGCGCCCGCAAGCCAGGCCACGCCGCCCACGTTCAACCGCTCGCGTGCCTCGAAACCGCCGCGCCATGCGCTGATCGCGGTCAGGATCGCCAGAACGGTCAGGCCCGACGCGACGATGTAGGGCACAATCTCGGGGCCGAATTGTGCATAGGACCGCCGCACCGGATAGGACGAGGCGTCGCGATAGAGCAGCAGCGCCAGCCCGAAGATCCCCGCCGCGATGCCGAGCGCGGCCAGATCGCGCTGGCCCGTGCCTTGCCCGGCCTCGTCCTCGCCATAGAGCCGGATCTCGGGTTCGTCGGGCAGCCGGGTTTCCCCGGCTGCCCTTGTCGTGTCGCCCGACATCACTCGGTGATCCCCAGATCGGTCAGGATGGCGGCGGTGGCGGTGACCTGCTCGTCCAGATAGGCGGCGAAGTCGTCACCGGCCAGGAACGTGTCCACCCAGCCCTTGGTCTGCAGTTCCTGCGCCCAGGTGTCGGATGCCGCCATCGTCTCGATGGTGCTGACCAGCGTGGCCTTCTGTTCGTCGGTGATGCCGGGGGCGCCCGCGATCATGCGCCAGTTCTGCACCTCGACGTCGAAGCCCTGTTCGACGAAGGTCGGGGCATCAAGATAATCCTGACGCTCGGGGGCGGTGATGCCGATGACCTTCAGCGCGCCCGCCTCGATCTGGCCCGAGAACTCGGAAAAGCCCGAGACGCCGACCGTCACCTGACCGCCGAGGATCGCCGCCAGAGCCTCGCCGCCGCCCGAATAGGGAATGTAGTTGATGGTCTGCGGCTCGACGCCCGCCGCCTTGGCGAACTGGCCCGCCGCGATGTGATCGACGCCGCCTGCCGAACCGCCCGCCCAGGTCACCGCGCCTGCATTGCTGCGCAGGGCCTCGGCCAGGTCCTCGGCATTCTCGATGGGGCTGTCGGCGGCGGCCACGACCACCACATATTCGCCCGTCAGCCGCGCCAGAGGCGTCACATCGGCCAGGCTCACCGGCGAATCATTGGCGATGACCGCGCCGACCATCACATAGCCGCCCACGATGGTCGCCGCCGGATCGCCGGACGAGCGGTTGACGAATTGCTGCAGCCCGATGGTGCCGCCGGCGCCTGCGACGTTCTCGACCTGGATGTTGCTGACCAGCCCCTCGGATTGCAGGGTGGACTGGATCGTCCGCGCGGTCTGGTCCCAGCCGCCGCCCGGACCGGCCGGCGCCATGATCCGCAGTTCCGACAATTCCGCCATGGCGGCAGGCGCCAGAAGCGAGGCCGAAACGAAGGCTGCGATACCGAATTTCTTCATGTTCCCTCCCAGGATGTCATCTGGCCCTTGGGCCGTTCGCACGGGCAGGAGGGGAGGCTGGCAGCTGGCACACCCGTCACGCCAGGCGCGCGGGGCGATGAAAGCTGCGGCGCCGGACACCTCCCATGCCCGGATGAACCGAACATAGCGGGCTTTCCTGTCATCGTCCTGACATCGCCCGAAAGGGGGCGTCAGGGCGAGAAGGGGGCCACGATCTCTTGCCACGTGGTCAGAAAGCGGATGCGGCGCTGCGGGTCCAGCCCCGCCAGCAGGACCGGGCGCAGCGCGATGGGCTGGACCGAGCCCTGACCCATCGCGCCGATCCGTTCGGGGGTCCAGATCCCGGCGACGCCCGGCCGGACCGCGCCAAGGGCCGACCGCCCCGCCGCGATCGCCTGCCCCTGCGGGGACAGGGTAAAGTCGATGAAGGCGCGTGCCAGGTCCGGGTCGGGCGCATCGCGCGGGATCAGCAGCGTCCGGGTCAGCACCAGGACGTAATCGTCAGGGACGATCACCCCGATCGGCGCGCCCTCGGCCTGACGCGCGAAGGCGTATGACCCCAAGACGTTATAGGCCAGATCCAGCTCACCCGAGGCCACCGCATCGAGGATTTCGGGGCTCGAATCGCTCAGCCGCGCGCCCACCCGGCCAAAGGCCGCCGCCAGCCGCCAGAATTGCGACGAGATCTGCTGGTCCTGCGTCGCCAGCAGATGCCCGACACCGCTGCGGGCGATGTCATAAGTCGCCACGCGGCCCTGGAACCGCTCGGGCTGCTGCTCCAGCAGGGCGGCCAGTTCGGTGTGGCCGCGCGGCTGCGTGCCGGGCGGGATCAGGTGCGGATTGTAGATGATCACCGCCGGTTCAAAGGTGAAGCCGAAGATCTCGCCCCGCCAATGCGCCCAGTCGGGCATCCCCGCAAGCCAGGGCGAGGCATGGGCCAGCGCGTGCCCGTCATTGGCCAACTTGAACTGCAGGTCAGAGGCAGAACTGATCAGCACGTCAGGGCGAAAGGGAAGGGTGTCGTCCAGATATCCGCGATAGAGCGCGTTGCTGTCGATCTCGGCATAGGTCACGTCGATATCGGGGAACTGCTCCTGAAAGCCGGCGATGAAATCGACGAAAAGCCGCGTGTCGGTCGTTCCCGCGATGGCCAGATCGCGGGCGGGCGGGTCGGCGGGTCCGCGGCCGGGGGCGGGAAAGTGCAGCGGCTCGGCCCGCGCGCCCGGCGCCATCGCCGTGGCCAGCGCAAGCGCTGCCGCCCAGATCGCCGAGCTGCGCGGCCCGCGCCGGGCCGCCTTGCCGCCCGCCGGGGCCAGAGGCAGGTCGAGGACCGCCGCCAGACCGCCACCCGTCCGGTCGCGCAGGATCAGATGGCCGCCCTGCGCCTCGGCCACCCGGCGCGCGATGTCGAGGCCCAGCCCCGAGCCGACATGCCCGGCGCCCGCGGCACCGCGCTGAAAGCGTCCGACCAGCCGCGCCTTGTCGGCATCGGCAATGCCCGGCCCGCGATCCAGCACGCGCAGCTCGACCCGGCCCGGCGCGCCGGGCGCGGCCTCGATCTCGACGGGGCCGGGGCTGTAGCTCAGCGCGTTGTCGATGAGATTGCGCAGCGCCTCGCGCAGCGCGACCGGATCGCCCCGCACCACCGCGGCCTCGGCCCCGGTGATGCGACGGCCGATGCGCGGCGCAAGGTCCGGGTCCAGCCTGCCTGCGACCTCGTCCACCAGGGCGGCGACGGCGACGGGCTGCGCCTCGGTCGTCTCCATCCGGTGCGAGATCGTTGCATCCATCAGCAATTGCGAGACCAGATGACTGGATTCCACCGCCAGGCCGTGGATCCGCGCGGTGCGGGCGCGCAGCTTTGCCTCGTCCGGTTCGGTCAGGGCCATCTCGGATTGCGCGCGCAAAGCGGCCAGGGGGTTGCGGACCTGATGGGCGGCCTCGGCCACCAGCCCGCCCATCCGGTCCATCGACTGGCCCAGCCGCCCCATGAAGCCGTTCAGCCCATCCACCAGGCGCTGGATTTCGACCGGGACAGGCACGTTCAGCGGCGAAAGGTCATCGGGCCTGCGGCCGCGAAGGGCGGCATCGATCTTGTCCAGAGGCGCGAAGGCGCGGCCGATCACCAGCCAGACGAGCACCAGCGCCAGCGCCGTCAGCACCGCGACGGGAACGACGGCGTTGCGCAGGATCTCGGCCGCCAGTTCGGCGCGCGCGCCGCGCGTCTCGGCCATGCGCACGGTCACCCAGCCCGTGCCCTCGGCGGTCGAGACCAGACGCCCGACGCTGACCAGGCGCACCGGCTCGTCACGGTGGACCGCATCGGCGAAGACCGGCGCGACCGAACGCGCCAGCGGTGCATCGGGGGCAAGGTCGGGATAGCCGGTCACATGCTGGCCCTGCGCGCCGATCACGGCGTAGAACACGCGCTCCTGCTCGGGGATCATCGCAAAGGCGGCGGTTGGCAGCTCGACCGCGACCGCGCCATCCTCGATCTGGACCGCGCCGGCGATCGACAGGGCCGAAGCCGAAAGCAGCCGGTCGAAGGCCCGGTCCGAGGCGCGCCGCGCATAATCGCCGATGAAGATCACCAGCAGCATCGCCGCGCTGACCAGCATCGCCAACGCCAGCGCCAGAAAACGGCGGCGCAGCGACAGGGCGCGCGGTGCCGTCATCCGCGCGGTTCTTCATCTTGGGCCATGTAGCCTACGCCGCGCACAGTCACGATCTGCACGCCCGATCCGGCGATCTTGCGACGCACGCGCGAGACGATCTGTTCCAGTGCGTTCTCCGATCCGCCATCCTCCAGATCCCCCAGACGCGCCATCAGACGGTCGCGGGTGGTGACGCGGCCCGGCGCCGAGATCAGGCTGTCCAGCAGCCGGAATTCGCGCGCGCCCATCTCGACCAGCGTGCCGTCCAGCCACAAGAGCTGGCCCGCCTGATCCAGCCGCAGCCGCCCCAGCTCCACCACCGCAGATCCCTGACCCGAAGGGCGGCGCATCACCGCCCGCAGACGCGCCTCGAACTCGCGCAGATCGAAGGGCTTGACGAGGTAATCGTCGGCGCCCAGATCCAGCAGGCTGACCTTGTCGTCGATCTCGGCCCGGGCGGTGATGACGAGGACCGGCAGATTGAGCCGCGCCCGGCGCAGCCCGCGAAGGATCGCCATCCCGTCGCCCGAGGGCAGGGTCAGGTCCAGGACAACCGCGTCGATCTGGTCCGAGGCCACGGTCTCGGGGACGTCGTCGCCGGTCATGTTCCACGTCACCTGATGGCCAAGCCCGCGCAGCCGGGCCTCGATCGCCTCGCCCAGATCCGGATTGTCCTCGACCAGCAGGATGTTCATGGCGCGATCAGACAGCAGGCGCGCAAACTTGTCCAGATGGCGGCGCGAGGGCCGTCAGGGCGGGCCTGTCTGCGGGCCGGCGCCGTCGCCCGCGTGCAGATCCTCGATCGTCGCACGGCCGCGCCCGGCATCCTTAGACCGATAAAGGGCGCGATCGGCGGCTGCCAGGATCGCCTCGGCCTCGAGCTCGCCCCCGCCCTGACAGATCACGATGCCGAGGCTTGCGCCGAGCTTCAGCGGTGCGATCCCTTCGGGACTGCGTGCCTCGACCGCCTCGATGATGCGGGCGGCCATGCGGCCAAGCTGCTCGCGGCAGGTCATGTCACGCAGGATCACGACGAATTCGTCCCCGCCCAGCCGCGCCGCCGTGTCGGCCTGCCGGATCGTCTGGCGCAGGGCGGTTGCGATCTCGACCAGCAGGGCATCGCCCGCCTGATGGCCCAGCCGGTCGTTCACCGGCTTGAAGTGGTCCAGATCCAGCTGCACCAGCGCGAAGGGTCGCGGCCCCTCGGCCTGGCCCGGACGCAGGAGCGCGGCCAGGGCCAGTGTCAGCCCCCGCCGGTTCAGAAGGCCGGTCAGCGCATCGCTATGTGCCTCGGACAGGGCCATGCGGCGGGCAGTTTCCAGATGGGCGCTGAAGCGCGACAATTCCGACAGGACGCCGCGATTGGCCTCGTGCAGGAACAGGAACTCCATCACCAGATCGGTCGGCGGAAAATCGGCGTCGGTCAGGTCGCAGGCCGCAATCGCGCGCCGCAGGGACAGGCCGAAGCCCAGATTCAGCAGGATCGTGGCGTCCGCGGCGCACACGGCATGGCCGCGCAGCACGATGTCGGGATGATGGCAGAGGCCGAGGAACAGGCGCCGCCCTTCGGATGCGGCCAGATGGACGGCCTCGACCACGTCGCGCCCGCCATGGGCGCGCAAAGGCACCAGCCGCCCCTGCAGGCCGTCGGCCAGGCCGGGCACGACCTTGAGAAGGGTCTCGCCCGCCGAAATCACGCGCCCCACAGGATCGAGGCGCAAATGCATCGGCAGGATGCGTGACAGCGCCGCCGCCGACAAGGCCAGCGGCGCGTCAGAGGCTGCACCCTCGGCGGGACGGGGGGCGGTCATGCGCGCCCTCCCTGCACCGAAAGCTCGGAACTGAGGCGGAAATTGCGTCCTTCGGCAAAGCGTTCCTCCCAGATCTCGACGCGGATGTCGGGGCCGTCGGCGTCGATCAGGCACAGCGCGCCGTAATCGTCGGCCATGCCGCGCACCAGACCGATCAGGACCGGCTGCCAGTCGGGATCCTCGGCCCGCACGGTGATCACGATGGCGCCTGTCAGTCGCGTGATGGTCAGCTCCGGGACCGCCAGCAGGGGCAGGACCAGATGTGCGCGGCCCGGCAATTCCTCCAGCCCCAGAAGGAAGTCGCGGAAATCGCGCCCCGAAAAGCGCAGAAGCCTGCGGATCGGTTCAAGCCGCGTGAGCCACGCGCCGACATCCTCGAACATCTCGGCCTGCGATTTCGCCATCTGCGCCGCGACGAGCGCAAGGGCCTGCCTGCCGCAGCCCTGCAGGTCGTCGCGGGGCAGTCCCTCCTGCAGGGCCAGTTCGTCCGCAAGGACCCGCACGAGGTCGTCGCCATAAGTCATGCGCAGGAATTCCTCGATCGTGCGGTCTACCAGCCTGTTCATGTGCACCTCTCTTCCCGGGCGACCATAGCGCCCAGAGGTAAAGAACCCGTAAGCTGCGACATGCCGCCGGATGGAATTTCGCGCGCGCAGGCCCAATTTGCGGCGATGGAACAGAAGAACGACCTTGCCGTCCTCTACAACGCTGAATGCCCGATCTGCCGCCGCGAGATCGAGCATTACGCGGGCTATGCCGGTCGCAGGGGCCTGCCGATCCGCTTCGACGATCTGAACGGTTCGGCCTGCGCGGAATGGGGCCTCGATCCTGACGAGGCGGCCCGCCGCCTGCACGTGCTGCAGGATGGTCGGCTTCTGTCGGGCATACCCGCATTTCTGGCGCTGTGGCGGCGGATGCCGCGCTATCGCTGGCTGGCGCGGGTCGTCGGCCTGCCGGGGATCATGCAGGCGGCGACATTGGTCTATGACCATGCGTTGGCCCCTGCGATCCACGCCATGCATCGGCGCAGGCAGCGCAGGGGCTAGAGGTCGGGGCAGGGGATCAGGGTGCCAGCCACTGGCCCGCCCAGCCCGAGGCGGCCTCGTATCGTGCGCGCCGGTGCTGGCTGCCCAGGTGCAGCAGGTCCATCGCGATCAATCGGCAATCCAGCACCGCAAGCCGGGCCGGATCGGCCGGCTTGCGGTAATCCAGCGCCTCTGCGATGGGCTGACCGGGCGGCGGGGTCGTGCCGTAGCTGTGGCGCGTGACGTCCGGCAGAGCCTGCCAGATCGCCGCGACCGCATCGCCGTCGAGGATGCGGACCTCGGCTGAAAGGCGGATCTGCAACCGTGCCGAGGCGTCCCAGACATGCAGCGCGGCACGGGGATTGGCTCGGAGCGCGGCGACCTTGGCGGCCAGCAGATCGCTGTGGATCTCGACTCTGCCCGCTGCCCGGTCCGCGGCGCGCAGCACGACCATGCGCGTCTCGGGCCAGCCATCGGGCGAGATCGTGGCCAACGTGGGATGGCGTGCCGGGGCGCGGCGGTCAGCGACGCCACGCGACAGCGCAGTCCAGGCGCGGTCGGCAAGGCTGTCGAGTTCGGTCGCCCAGATCTCCTGACGGTCACGGGTGTTGTCGGTCATGCGGGGCTCCGGATTTCACGCGCCCGACCCTAGCCGCTGCTGTGCCGGGCGAAAGGGTTCATCGGGTCGCAGGCGCGGAACGACCGGCCGGGTCAATCCGCCGCGCCTCGCGGGACGATTAGCGCTTGATCGGAAGGGCGCGCGGCGCAACGCTGGTCGCGCAAGCCAGACAGAAGGAGCGCCGACATGGAGGCCGTCAAGGCGCGCAAGGGCGCCCGGATCGTTGATCGCCCGGAATATGCCACCAAGTTCGGCCCCCTGACCGGCCGCGCCGACAGCACCGTGTCCGAGGCCGTGGCGGCGATGAAGGCCCGTAATTACGGCTGCATCGTGATCACCGACACCGAAGGTCGCGTCGAGGGAATCGTCACCGAGCGCGATATCATGTTCAAGCTGGTGGCCCGGAACCTGAACCCCGAAAAGGTGCTGTTGTCCGAGATCATGACCCGCGAGATCCGCATGGCCAAGGAAACCGACAACGTGCTGGACTGGCTGCGGATCATGTCGAACGAACGCTTCCGCCGTCTGCCGGTCGTGGACGAGCAGGGGCGCCTGCAGGCGCTGCTGACGCAGGGCGATTTCGTCAGCTACACCTGGCCTGACCTGCTCTATCAGGCGGGCGGGCTGGCAAAGGCGACGATCCTCGGACAACTGCATCTGGTGGTGATCGGGTGTCTTGCCTTCGTCCTCGCATTGGTCGCGCTGCTGACGCTTGGCTGATCTGGCGCGGCTGCGCGTCGCGCCGCCGGACAGCACGGGGGCCCCTCGGCGCTTCGGCATCGGGGCTTCCGCTTGAGCCGAGGCGTCTTGACCGGGATGTCGTGCGGCCAGCGCTGATCGGCCAGCCTGGCGAGCGGTGCGCGGGTCCGCGCGTGGGCGTGGGGCCGCATTACGGGTTGGCGATGGCCGGCAGGTTCATCGTTACCTCGAAACCGATGACGGTTGCGCCGTCGGTCAGGTTCTCAAGATGCAGCTTGCCGCCATGCGCGCCGACCACGGTTTCGGCAAGGGCCAGGCCGATGCCGTGACGGCCGGCCCCCGGATCGGTGCTGACACCACGCGCGGTCAGATGGGCGAGCACTGCCTCGGGCACGCCCGGTCCGTCATCGCGCACCCGCAGCACGATCCCGGCCCCGGCTCGTGCAGCGCAGAGCAGCACCTGGCTGCGGGCGTGGCGCTGCGCGTTCTCGACGACACTGCCGAGGGCCTCGATCAGGTCGGTCTCGTCGATGGCCACGTCGAGGCCCGGCGGGATGTCCATTGTCAGGGAAATCGCCTGCGCCCTCGCGGTGCGGGCCAGCACGCGGGCGACCTTGGCCGCAGCCTGAGCCAGCTCGGCCCGCCCGCCGCTGCCGATCCGGGCGCGGGCCAGTTCCGCGTCGACCCGGTCCCGGACCGAGCCGGCAATATCTTCGATGGCCTCGGCCGCGCCCGTGTGCCCCGCCGCGCGCAGACGACCGGCCTCGCCCATCAGCGCCTGAAGGGGGGTCTTCAGCGTATGGGCCAGATCAACCGCCCGCGTGCGCGCCCGTGCGATCCGGGCGTCGCGGTCGTCCAGCAGCGCGTCGATGGCCTCGGCCAGCGGGCGCACCTCGGAAGGCTGTCCGGAACCCAGCCTCGGGCGGGCGCCGCTTTGCACTGCCGTGATCTGCTGGCGGACTCGTGCAAAGGGGCGCAGGCCCACCCAGACCTGTGCGGCGACGCCCGCCAGCATCAAGCCGCCGAGGATCAGCAGAAAGGGCAGCATGTCGCGCGCGAACTGCGCCTGGGCCTCGTCCAGGGCGGCGCGGCTTTCGGCCACCGTCACCCGCAGCGGCTCTGGCGGTGACCCGATGGTGAGACTGCGATCCAGCACCAGAAGGCGCTGATCGTCCGGCCCGTCCAGTTCGAATTGCGCCGTCGCGCCCGGCCGGGGCGCGTCTTGAGGCAGCGCGAGATCCGCATCCCAGAGAGAGGCCGAGCGATGGATCTGCCGTCCGACCTCTATCTGCCAGTAAAGCCCGGAATAGGGCTGCAGATAGCGTGGATTGCCGCCGATCCCCGGCGCGGGCGCCAGGCCCGGATTGTGACGGTCGAGCCCCGCGACCAGGGCCGCAGCGCGATGCTCCAGCTCTGCCACCGTCAGGCGCGTCACCTGCCGGTCGAACAGGATCGTCAGTCCGCCGGCAAAGGCCGCCAGCAGCGCTGCGATCCCGATCGCCGACAGGACCTGGAGCCGCCATCGGATGGAGCCCGCCATTCAGCCCTGCTCCAGATGATAGCCGAAGCCGCGCCGCGTCGCGATGACGCCCGCACCCAGCTTGCGACGCAGGCGCGCGATCACTGCCTCGACCGCATTCGCCTCGCGCGAATCCTGGTCGCCGTAAAGATGCTCCAGCAGTTCCGAGGGCGTCACGACCCGCGCGCCTGCATGGGCGAGATAACTGACGAGGCGGTATTCCAGCGGTGTCAGATGAACAGGCTGGCCGGCGACGGCAACGGTCTGGCGGGTTGTGTCCAGTTCCAGCGCACCGATGGTCAGGCGTGGGCTGGCATGGCCGGTGCTGCGCCGCACCAGGCTGCGGGCGCGGGCGACCAGTTCCTCCATGTGAAAGGGCTTTGGCAGGTAGTCGTCGGCGCCCGCGTCGATCCCCTCGACCCGTTCCATCCAGCTGCCGCGCGCGGTCAGGATCAGGACCGGCGCGCCCATCCCCTCGGCACGCCAGCGGCGCAGGATGCTCAGCCCGTCCATGCGCGGCAGGCCCAGATCCAGCACGATGATGTCGTAATGCTCGGTCCCGCCGGCGAACCAGGCGGCTTCGCCATCGGCGCAGCGCTCGACATGAAAGCCGCTGCGGGCCAGCGCATCGGTCAGGTCGGCGGCGATCTTGTCGTCATCCTCGACGATCAGGCAGCGCATGGCGTCGTCAATCTCCGTCTTCTGCTAGTCTTCGTCGCCTGCACCATATTCGATTTCAAGCACCCGTCCGGTGGCGGCGTCGATCTCGACCTCGAAGACATGGCCGTCCGGCCCGATCAGATCGAATTCGTAAACGAGAAGCCCCTCTTCCAGCTCCAGCTGGATCTCGATGATCTCGCCTTCGGCCGTGTCGCGCAGGATGTCGAGGATCTGCTCCAGCGGCAAGATGCGACCGTCGCGGACGGCTGCGCGCGCAAAGGCCGCGTCCAGCCCGTCCTCGGTCTGAAGCGGAGGAAGAGGCGCCGCGATCGCGGGCATCGTGCCGAGGATGAAGGCGAAAAGACGCAGCATGGGTCCCTTCCTAGCGCAGCGACGCTGACAATTCCCTGACAGCGCCCGTCAGGATGCTGTCAGCCAGAGTATGAAATAGCGGCTCCGACGACATGCAATCTCAGGAGAATGACCATGGTCAAATACATGATGCTGGGCGGAATGATGGCCCTGGCGGCGTGCAGCGGCAGCGGCGGCAGCGACAATCCGGTCGCGGAATATGCCGAGGACGCCGCCCGCGCGGAGCGGATCATCGACGACACCGAACGCCTGAACGGCACCTCGGCCGCCGCGATGCCCGTTCGCGGACGTGCTGAATATGACGGTGTCGTCGGGCTGGCCTTCGGCGGTGCGCCCGCCTCGCTCGAGCGGGCCGAGATGATCGGCGAGCTGGACCTCGACGCCGATTTCGGCACCGGAACGATCAGCGGCGAGATGGATGACTTCAACACGCGCGACGGACGCAAGCTGGAAGGCGAGCTGCGGATCAGCGATGGCCGCATCACTGGCTCGGGCTTTTCGGGCGCCACGTCGGGCGCGCTGACCGGCGGAAGCGATGCGCCGGGCCGGATTGATGCGACCTTCAGCGGCGAGTTCCTCGGCAGCGACGCGGACGCGATTGCCGGAACGGGCAGCGGCATCAGCGCCGGCGGCAATGTCGGTCTCGTTTTCCGCGGCCTGCGCGACCGCGATTGATGCACCGCCTGCTGCGTCGCACCGGCCCTGCCATCCTGGCCGTGATGCTGGGCCTCTGCGCCACCGGCGCGGGGGCGCAGGATGCCCGGCTGGCGCTGGATCAGGGCCAGGCCGACCTTGCATTGTTCGCGCTGACGCGGACCGAGGCCCGCATTTCGCCCTTGGGCGAGGCGCTTCTGGCGTTGCAGGGCTTCCGGCATGACCCGGCTGGCCCGCGCCTGCAACCGTTGTCCCAGGGGCGCGCGCTGGTGCCGGTGCTTCGGCGCGGCAGCAACGTCAATGGCGGCATCCCCTCGGACCGTATCACGATCGGCGGGCTGCCCTTCCGCGTCCACGAGGATTCGCGCGCCAAGGCCGGCATTCTTGTCGGCCTGCGTCATTCCGGCTGGCAAAGCCTGTCCTGGGGTCGCGCGGCGCGGCTGCGGCTGGCCCATGCCACCACGGTGGAGGCCGAGCCGACCCATGGCTTCCACCGTCTGTCCATCACCTCGCGGGCCTGCGCCGACCGGCCCATAGCGGACTGGACATGGGCCGAGGGTTGCCTGAGGGCTCTGCACGAGAATGACAGCGTCGATGCCGAGACCAGCCTGACCGGGCAGGTCGGCCTCAAACGGCTGTTTCAGTCCCCGATCGGCGTTCATCAGGCACAGGCCACGCTGTCCCGAACCCGGCAGGACAGCCATGACAAGGATGTGTTTCAGATCTCGGCCTTGTCGCTGACCAAGGTAGGACTTGTCGGCGTGGATCTGGTTGTGGGCGAGGATGTGCCGGGCCAGAACACGCTGCGCCACCTTGCCGCGATCAGTTGGACCGGCCCCGTGGCGGGGCGGACCGTGACACTTGGCATCTCGCAGGCCCGAACCGGAGGGGCTGTGATCTTCGGCACTCCGCGCGACGACCGGACCACCCGTCTCTCTGCCGAGATGCCGGTCGGCAAGTTCGACCTCGGCACCTTCGTCGAGCGCCGCCGCTCGACCATCGCAGCCTTTGATGGCACCGATGCAGGCGTTACCGTCGGCTTGCGTTTCAGTCTGCTGAAGTAAGTCCGCGCCGAGCAGCGGCTCGCGGCCCCGATGCTTTTCAGTGATCTCGCTCTGCAAGGGCGTGTTGTCGCGTTTGGTCGAATCCGCCTCGATCATCTCGGCGCAATGGCGCTTGGCGACGTGCGCATGCAGAACCTTTGCGGAGCTTTCCATCTGGGCGAGCTTGGCGTGGGCTTGTTCGATCTGTCCGAGGAACTCGTTGATCATCCGATGCGCCTGCGCATCACGTTCACGCGGTTTCGGCTACAGATCGGTGGCGACAAGCTCTCGGAGATTCTCCGGCGCGCTAACCCGGCGGTCAACTTTTCTCGGACCTGCGTTTTATGGCCGCCCAAATGCGCGGGTAGCAGCCGAGGATCGGGCGAATGACTTTGAAAACGTGCGCTTGGGGGGCGAGGGTGAGAGGCTGGACAACGACCCAAGCGGGGCTCGTTACGGCTGCTTCCTTCCGGACCTGACCGGGTTGGCGAGGCGCCTGCCCGCGCCAACCTCTCGACACATCACTTAGGACGAAACCGCGTGGGTTGCAACCCGTGGTCTTGCGTTTGCCGCTGGTCTTGCCGGCCTCTTACAGCAGGATGCGGATCAGGCGGAAGCCGTCGGGCGTCACGCCCGCGCATTCGGCATCGTGGGACAGCACGTCCTCGGGCCGCGCCAGGGGTGAGGTCGGCAGCAGGGCGCTGCTGCCCGGCTGCGCCACGAAGCGCCAGGCGGGCGTATCGGATGGGGCGACCTGCCGGCGCCTGTGGATATAGGCGCGCAGCACGTCGCGGGACAGAAGGTCGTTTTTCATCAGGACCGGCCGGTCACGGACCAGCGGGCTGAACAGGCCGCAACTGGCCAGCCGGTAGGTGTTCGTGGCCAACACGAAGGGCGCGTCGGCCTCGATCGGGCGGCCTCGGAAGGTCAGGTCGGTGACGCGGCGCGATCGGGGGTCGGCCAGGCTGCCATCCACGCGGTAGCGCGCCGGGCGCGACAGGTCGATCTGCCAGCGCAGCCCGTCGATCATGTCGAATTGATAGGCCGGGAAATCCGGGTCCAGAAGCGCGATATTCGTGGCCCCCGGCGGCACGCGCGCGAACAGGCTGACCGAACGCTCCAGCCACTCCGCCACATCGGAACCCGTCATCAGGATCGCCGCGATCCGGTTCGGAAAGGCATAGAGCGCCGAGACATGGCGCAGGTTCAGCGCGCCGGGCGGGATATGGGTGAAATGATCCGGACCGGCGCGGCCTCCGGCGCGAAAGGGGGCGGCGGCCGACAGGATCGGCAGGTCCTGCCAGCGCGTTCCCTCCAGCGCGTGCCGCACATGCCAGCGCTGCGCCTGACAGATCAGCCGTAGCCCCGCATCCTGGCCCAAAAGCGTCAGATGGCTGGACAGCGTCACCGTCGAGCGCCCGATGCGGCTGCCCAGATGGCGGCGCGTGGCCTGATGGGCGCGCATCAGCGGGCGCGTGACCTCGGGCGCGGCGGGCAGGGCGGGGTCCACGGCCTCGCAGCGGACCGTGAAGCCGGTCACCTCCAGCCGGGGGGCAGCGCCCGCGTCCGGAACCAGCGTCAGGTCGAGGTCGATCACGCCAAGATGCGAGCCGCCGAAACCGGGCATGACGGCGGGCTTGCCAGCCAGCGTGCCGGCCACCGGGTCGATGCCCGGGCCGGGGCGGATATGGGGGCCGGGAAAGACCTCGTGCGTATGCCCGGCGATCACCGCGTCGATGCCGGGCAGGGCCGCCAACGCGGTCGCGGCATGTTCCATCCGGGGCGAGGGCTCCACCGCGCCAATGCCGCTATGGGCCAGCGCGATGACGATCTGCGCCCCTTCGGCGCGCATGGCCGGCAGGGTGGCGCGGGCGGTCTCGACGATGTCCTCGCAGGATATGGCGCCGGTCAGGTCCTGGTCCCAATCCACCGTCTGGGGCGGCAGGAAGCCGATCACCCCGATCGTGATGGCGTGCGGCGCGCCGTGCTGGTCCGCGATCCGGCGGCTGATCAGCGTCCAGCGCGCCGGGCCCTGATGCATCCGCAGATTGGCCGCCAGAACCGGAAAGCGGGCTCGGGACAGGGCCTGTCGCAGGCCCGCCAGCCCGTAGTTGAAATCGTGATTGCCAAGTGCTGCCGCGTCATAGCCAAGCGCGTTCATCGCGGCGATGGCGGGATGGGGCGCCGCACGTCCGCCGCGCGGGGGGCGGGCCGCCATGTCGCCCATGGGCGAGCCCTGCAGGAAATCGCCATTGTCCAGCAGCAGGCAGGCAGGCGCCTCGGCACGGCGCGCGGTAATCAGGCTGGCGGTCCGGGCCAAGCCGAGGCGCGGGCTGGGTTGGCCCGTCAGGTAATCATGGGGCAGCAGGTGCATATGCACGTCCGATGTCGCAAGCACACGCAGCGACAGGCGCGGCACCTCGGACGACGACCCGGGCCGCGTTCGGTCCCCGGGAGGGGTGGCCTCTTGCGTGGGGCTTGCGATGTCGCTGCTTTCGGTCATGCCCTCATTAAGGCCAGCAGCGTCCGAAAAACAACCGTAGATTGTGTCTCCCGCCCGACGGTTCCGCCGCATCAGTGGCTTTGGCGCAACGCAGGTCGATTGCGCAAAGCCGGGGCAAATAAGCGCAAATCCTGCCGAGCCTGTTGAACCTTTGACGCAAAATGGACTATCCACGATCAGAGGCCGGAACGTCTCTGGCGTCGCCGTCACGATATGCAGGCTGTTTATGAAGTTCTCGACGCGAATCGATACCGATCTGGCTGCCGAACAACTGTTCGACATGGTGGGCGATTTCGACGCGCTCGAGCGGACGCTGATCGGGCGGGGCGCAAGCGTGAAGCGCATCGATCCGGCGCAGGATCCCGGCATCACCATGGGCTGGAAGATCGGTTTCGACTGGCGCGGCAAGGCGCGCAGGCTGCTCTTGGTGGTCAACCGCTTCGACCGCCCCGAACAGATCGCGATGGCCGGCAATTCCGATGCGCTGGACATCACCGTCAAGGCGACTTTCGTGGCGCTCAGCCGGACCAAGTCGCGGCTGATCTTCGAGACCGAGCTGAAGCCCCGCAACATGCGCGCGCGGCTGATGATGCAGACCGCCAAGCTGGGCAAGGCGCAGCTTGACCGCCGCTATGCGCGCCGGATCGAGGAATATGTCCGCAGCGTGACCGGCGCCGCCGTCTGAACCCGCCTGGCCCTGCGGGGCCTATTCCGCCGGCAGCCGCTGGCTTTCGCGCAGCGGATCGGCGGGATAGGTGCCCAGCACCGTCAGCATAGAGGTGAAATAGCCCAATTCCTCCAACGCGCGCCGGACATTGGCGTCGTCGGGATGGCCCTCGATATCGGCATAGAACTGCGTCGCGGTGAAGACGCCGTCCACCATGTAGCTTTCCAGCTTGGTCATGTTCACGCCGTTCGTCGCGAACCCGCCCATCGCCTTGTAGAGCGCGGCGGGGATGTTCCTGACGCGAAAGACGAAGCTGGTCAGCATCTGCTCGGCCCGGCGGCTGTGATCGGGGGCGGGCGCCATGATCAGGAAGCGCGTCGTGTTGTTCTGGCGGTCCTCGATCTGGTCGGCCAGCCGTTCCAGCCCGTAGATCTCGGCCGCCAGCGGCGCGGCCAGCGCGGCCAGCGACGGATCGCCGCGCCGGGCGACCTCGGCGGCCGATCCTGCCGTGTCGGCGCCGGTGATCGTGCGGATCCCGTGCTGGCGCAGGAAGCCCCGGCACTGGCCCAGAAGGACCGGATGGCTCATCGCCTCGCGCACCTGGTCCAGCCGCGTGCCGTGAGGCGCCAGCAGGCTGATATGGACGCGCACGAAGGCCTCGTCGATGATGTGCAGCCCGGATTCCGGCAGCAGGTGGTGGATATCGGCCACCCGGCCATAGGTCGAGTTCTCGACCGGCAGCATGGCCAGGTCAGCCTCGCCGCCGCGCACGGCCTCGATCACGTCCTCGAAGGTGCGGCAGGGCAGAACCTCCATCCCCGGGCGGGCGGCGTTGCACGCCTGATGGCTGTAGGCGCCCGGTTCCCCCTGGAAAGCGATGCGATTGGTCAACATGACGCGGCCCCGAATGGTCGAATTTTGACTGTCCGGCGGTAACTATACCTTGATCCTTGAAAGCGAAAGCGGATAGATACGCCACGACTTGACGAGCTTACCAAGGCGGGGACCGCACGCGATGTTTGACACCATGACCCTGACCAAGGCAGCCGGCGGCTTTATCGGCGCCCTGCTTTTCCTGATGCTGGCCGGTTGGGGTGCCAGCGAGCTGTATCGCGTCGGTCACGACCATTACGGCGACGAAGAGGTCGCCCAAGCCTACACGATCCCCGTTCCGGAAAGCGACGGCGCCGCCGAGGCCGAAGTCGTCGAGGTCGATTTCGAGGCGCTGATGGCCTCGGCCGATCTGGCCCAGGGCGAGCGTGAATGGGCCAAATGCCGGTCCTGCCACCAGCTGAACGGCAGCGATGGCGTCGGCCCGCATCTGAACGGCGTCGTGGGCCGCGACAAGGCTTCGGTCGCGGGCTTCAACTATTCCTCGGCCGCGCAGGGCATGCCCGGCGTCTGGGAACCCGAGAACCTGTTCGACTTCATCGCGAATCCGCGCGGCTACATGCCCGGCACCTCGATGAGCTTTGCGGGCATCCGCGACGACCAGGCCCGCGCCAGCCTGATTGCCTTCCTGGCAAGCAATCCCTGATAGCGCGCTTCCCGCTGACATTGTGACGCGCGTCCCTCGGGGCGCGCGTTTTTCATTATGCGCAATGGCTTGCGGGCAGGGGTTGTCGGGCAGGGCAGGGCCGGGCGCTCACGAAAACGCGGCTTGATCGGCGGGGGCCTGCTGCCCTAGCCTTCCCCAGCCTTAAGGAGAGTTTCATGCGCCAGAACGCCCTGACCGCCGCCTTCCTGTCCGCGATGCTTGGCCTGACCGCCCCCGGCAGCGCCCTTGCCCAGCAGGACGAGGGGGTGACGCGCGCGCATGGAATCGCCATCTTTGACGAATTGCGGCTGCCGCCCGATTTCTCGCATCTGCCTTATGTGAACCCGGATGCGCCCAAGGGCGGCGAGATGTCGCAGGCGATCCCGAATTCGACGGGTTTCGACAATTACAATCCCTTTACCTTTCGCGGGCGGGCTGCGGCTCTGTCCTCGGTCATGCTGGAATCGATCCTGACCGGCACCGCTGACGAAATCGGCGCGGCCTATTGCCTGCTGTGTGAAAGCCTCGAATACCCGGAAAGCCGCGATTGGGTCATCTTCAACCTGCGCCCCGAAGCGCGCTTCAGCGACGGCACGCCCCTGACCGCGCATGACGTGCTGTTCAGCTACGAGACCCTGCGCGACCAGGGCCTGTCCAGTTTCCGCATGGTGCTGGCCCAGCAGGTCGCGGGGGCCGAGGTTCTGGACGATCACCGCATCCGCTTCGATTTCACCCCAGATTATCCGCGCCGCGACCTGATCCAGTCGGTCGGCGGCCTGCCGATCTTCAGCCGCGCCGATTTCGAGGCGAATGACCGCAACCTGGAAGAGACGTCGCAGGTGCCCCTTGTCGGCTCTGGTCCCTATGTCTTTGACCGCGCCGACACAAACCGCTTTGTCGTTTATCGCCGCAACCCTGATTACTGGGGCGCCGATCTGCCGATCAATCGCGGGCGGCACAATTTTGACCTGATCCGCTATGAATATTTCTCGGATTACGACGCCGCGTTCGAGGCCTTCAAGGCCGGCGTCTATCATTTCCGCCGCGAGGTCAGCAGTCGCAGCTGGGCGACTGGCTACGATTTCCCCGCGATCAACAATGGCTGGGTCCTGCAAGAGACGCTGCCCGACGGCACCGTCGCCTCGGGGCAGTCATGGGTGCTGAACCTGCGCCGCCCGATCTGGCAGGATGCGCGTGTGCGTCAGGCGATCGGGCTGATGTTCAACTTCGAATGGTCGAACGAGGCGCTGTTCTTCGGCCTCTATGATCGGGTCGAAAGCTTCTGGGACAACAGCGATCTCAAGGCGATGGGCGCGCCTTCGCAGGCCGAGCTGGCGCTGCTGGAGCCTCTGGCGGGCGATCTGCCCGAGGGCATCCTGACCGAGGATGCCGTGACCGCCCCTGTCAGCGGCGAGCGTCAGCTTGATCGCGGCAACCTGCGCCGCGCCGCCGCCCTTCTGGACGAGGCAGGCTGGACCACCGGCCCCGACGGGATGCGCCGCAACGAGGCCGGTCAGGTCCTGCGGCTTGAGATCCTGAACGACAGCCAGACCTTCGACCGCGTGATCAACCCCTTCGTCGAGAACCTGCGGACGCTTGGCATCGACGCCCGTAACAGCCGCGTGGACAATGCCGAATACGAGAACCGCAAGCGCAGCTTCGATTTCGACATGATCGGCGCCCATCTGGGGCAGTCCGAAATTCCCGGCTCGGGGTTGCAGCAATATTTCGGCTCGGCCGCGGTTGGTGATGCGTTCAACGTGGCGGGCGTGGCCAATCCCGCCATCGACCGCCTGATCGCCCATGTCGAGGCTGCCGCGACCCGCGACGAGCTTCTGCCCGCCGTCCATGCGCTGGACCGCGCGCTTCGCAGCCTGCATTTCTGGGTGCCGCAATGGTTCAACCCGAACCATCTGGTCGCCTATTACGACCTGTATGGCCGGCCCGAAACCCTGCCGCCCTATGCCTTGGGCGAGATGGATTTCTGGTGGTTCGACGAGACCAAGGCCGAGGCGTTGCGCGCGGCGGGGGCAATCCGGCGCTAGGGCAATGCGCTTGATTTCCGGGCACGGAAGACCGACAAGGCGGATCAACCAGACGACCCGCCAAGGGGTCGCGACCTGAAAAGGGGCAGGGAAAGATGGGCGCCTATATCCTGCGGCGTTTGCTGCTGATCATCCCGACCTTGTTCGGGATCATGCTGGTGAACTTCACGCTGACCCAGTTCGTTCCGGGCGGCCCGATCGAACAGATCGCCGCCCAGATCCAGGGCGAGGGCGACGTCTTCCGCAACATCTCGGGCGGGGGCGCCGAGGCGGGCCAGCAGGCGCCCTCGGGTTACGAGGGCGCGCGGGGCCTGCCGCCCGAATTCATCGCCCAGCTGGAACGCGAATTCGGGTTCGACAAGCCGCCGGTCGAACGCTTCTTCCAGATGCTGTGGAACTACCTGCGCTTTGATTTCGGCACGTCCTGGTTCCGGTCGATCAGCGTCGTGGATCTGGTGATCGAGAAGATGCCCGTCTCGATCACGCTTGGCCTCTGGTCCACGCTGATCGCCTATCTCATCTCGATCCCGCTCGGCATCCGCAAGGCGGTGCGCGACGGCTCGCGGTTCGATACCTGGACCTCGGGCGTGATCATCATGGCCTATGCGATCCCGGCCTTCCTGTTCGCTGTGCTGCTGATGGTCTTGTTCGCCGGCGGCAGCTATTGGCAGATCTTTCCCCTGCGCGGGCTGACCAGCGAGAATTTCGCGGACCTCACGCTGTGGGGCAAGATCAAGGACTACGCCTGGCACGCGGCCCTGCCTGTGACCGCCGCGACGATCAGCAGCTTTGCCACGCTGACGCTGCTGACCAAGAACAGCTTTCTGGACGAGATCAACAAGCAATATGTCATCACCGCCCGCGCCAAGGGCCTGACCGAGGGCCGCGTCCTATACGGCCACGTCTTCCGCAACGCGATGCTGATCGTGATCGCGGGCTTTCCGGCGATGTTTCTGGGCGTGTTCTTCGGGTCGTCGATCCTGATCGAGACCATCTTTTCGCTGGACGGCCTTGGCAGGCTTGGCTTCGAGGCCGCCGTGCAGCGCGACTATCCGGTCATCTTCGGCACGCTCTATGTTTTTGGTCTGATGAGCCTTGTCGTCGGCATCCTGTCGGACCTGATGTATGTCTTCGTCGATCCGCGCATCGACTTTGAAAAGAGGGCGGGCTGATGGCCATGTCCGAACTGAACCGCCGCCGCTGGCGCAATTTCCGCAACAATGGCCGCGCCTTCTGGTCGCTGGTGATCTTTGCGGTCCTGTTCGTCGTGGCGATGCTGGCCGAGATCGTGGCCAATGACAAACCCATCGTGGTGCGCTTTCAGGGCGAGCTTTACTGGCCGGCCTACAACTTCTACCCCGAGACCGCCTTTGGCGGCGATTTCGGCACCGAGGCCGTCTATCGCGAGGCCGAGGTGCAATGCCTCATCGTCTCGGGCGGGCGCGAGGATTGCTGGGACGACCCCGAAGGCTTCATGGCCGATGTCCGCGCGGGCCTGACCGATGTGCCGGTGGCCGAACAGGGCTGGATGATCTGGCCGCCGATCCCCTATCACTACCGCACGATCAACAATGTCGGCACCGCGCCAAGCGCGCCCGACGCCAACCACTGGCTGGGCACCGACGACACCGCGCGCGACGTGACGGCGCGGGTGATCTACGGCTTCCGCACCTCGATCCTGTTCACGCTGATCGTGACGGTGATCGCATCCACCATCGGCATCGCGGCGGGCGCGATCCAGGGCTATTTCGGGGGCCGGACCGATCTGGTCTTTCAGCGCGTGCTGGAAATCTGGGCCTCGACGCCGGGGCTATACGTCATCATCATCCTGTTCGCGATCCTCGGGCGCAGTTTCTGGCTTTTGGTCTTTGTCACCATCCTGTTCGGCTGGCCCGCGCTGGTCGGCGTCGTCCGGGCCGAGTTCCTGCGGGCGCGCAATTTCGAATATGTCCGCGCTGCCCGCGCGCTTGGGGTCAGCGACCGCAAGATCATGTTCCGCCACATCCTGCCCAATGCGATGGTGGCCACGCTGACCATGCTGCCCTTTGTCGTGACCGGCACGATCAGCGGGCTGGCGGCGCTGGATTACCTTGGCTACGGGCTGCCCGCCGGATCGGCCTCGCTTGGGGAAATGGCGCTTCAGGCCAAGCAGAACCTTCAGGCGCCCTGGCTGGCCTTCACCTCGTTCTTCACCTTCGCGATCATGCTGTCGCTTCTGGTGTTCATCTTCGAGGGCATCCGCGACGCCTTCGACCCGCGAAAGACCTTCCGATGAGCGATCAGCCCACCAGCGCCCCGCAGCCCGGCCCGGTACTGTCGGTCAGCGATCTTCGCATCGGCTTCCGGTCCGAGGGCCGCGTCCATCAGGCCGTGCGCGGTGTCAGCTTCCAGATCGCGCGGGGCGAGACCGTCGCCATCGTGGGCGAATCCGGCTCGGGCAAGTCGGTGACGGCCTTGTCCACGGTGCAGCTTCTGGGCGCCTCGGCCCTGGTCGAAGGGTCGGTGAAATATGGGGGACAGGAACTGGTCGGGGCGCCGGAAAAGCTGCTGCGCCAGATCCGGGGCAACGACATCAGCTTCATCTTTCAAGAGCCGATGACCTCGCTCAACCCGCTGCACACGCTGGAAAAGCAGCTGGCCGAAAGTCTGGCGCTGCATCAGGGCCTTTCGGGTGCTGCTGCACGGGCGCGGATCGTCGAGCTTCTGACCCGCGTGGGCATCCGCGACCCGGAAAGCCGGCTGGCCGATTATCCGCACCAATTGTCGGGCGGGCAGCGCCAGCGTGTGATGATCGCAATGGCGCTGGCGAACGGTCCCGAATTGCTGATCGCGGACGAGCCGACGACCGCGCTGGACGTGACCATTCAGGCGCAGATCCTGGATCTTCTGGCGGAACTCAAGGCCGCTGAGGGGCTGTCGATGCTGTTCATCAGCCATGATCTGGGCATCGTGCGCCGGATCGCGGACCGGGTCTGCGTGATGAAGGACGGCGAGATCGTCGAACAGGGCCCGGTCGAGGCGATCTTTGCCGACCCTCAGCACCCCTATACGCAGAAGCTGCTGGCCGCCGCGCCGCAGGGTCTGGCCGAGCCGATTCCCGCCGACGCGCCGGTTCTGGTCGAGACGCGCGACGTGCGGGTCTGGTTTCCGATCCAGCGCGGGCTGCTGCGCCGCACGGTCGGGCATGTGAAGGCCGTGAACGCCGCCAGCCTGACCCTGCGCGCGGGCGAAACCCTTGGCATCGTGGGCGAGTCGGGCAGCGGCAAGACGACGCTGGCGCTGGCCGTGATGCGGCTGATCGAAAGCCAGGGGCCGATCCTCTATATGGGGCAGGACATCTCGCGGTGGGGCGGCAAGCAATTGCGCCGCCTGCGCCGCGACATGCAGATCGTGTTCCAGGACCCCTATGGTAGCCTCAGCCCCCGCATGACGGTCGAGCAGATCATCGCCGAAGGTCTGGGCGTCCACGGGGTCGAGCCGGGCCGCGACCGCCGTCAGATGGTCTCCGAGATCATGGCCGAGGTCGGGTTGAACCCCGATCTGATGCACCGCTATCCGCATGAATTCAGCGGCGGCCAGCGCCAGCGCATCGCCATTGCCCGTGCGATGATCCTGCGCCCCAAGGTCGTGGTGCTGGACGAGCCGACCAGCGCGCTGGACATGACGGTGCAGGTCCAGATCGTGCAGCTTCTGCGCGGGCTTCAGCGCAAATACGGGCTGGCCTTCCTGTTCATCAGTCACGACCTGCGCGTCGTGCGCGCCATGTCGCACAAGATCATGGTCATGCGCGCGGGGGACGTGATTGAACAGGGCGACACGGCGCAGATCTACGATGCGCCGCGCGAGGATTACACCCGCGCGCTTTTGGCCGCAGCCTTTCCCGTCGCGGCGGAATGAGGATCCTTTTCATTCACCAGAACTTTCCGGGCCAGTTCCCGCATCTGGCCCCGGCGCTGGCCGCGCGCGGCCACGAGGTTCTTGCTCTGACCGATGAGAAGAACCAGCGCCCCAGCCCCGTGCAGACCCTGCGCTACAAGGCGCCCGAGCTTGTCGCGGGCGCGAGCGCGCTTGGCCGGACCTATTCCGACTATGCCGAACGCGGTCTGTTGGCGGCGCGGGGGGCGCGGGCGCTGCGTGACCGGCACGGCTTTTCGCCCGACATCGTCATCGGCCATCCCGGCTGGGGCGAGACGCTGTTCCTGCGCGAGATCTGGCCCGAGGCGCGGCTGCTGCTTTACGCCGAGCTGATGTATCGCACGCGCGGCCATGACGTGGGCTTCGACCCCGAGATCAGCCCCGACCGCGACGAGACGCGGTTCCTGACCGTCGCGCGCTCGGCCCATTTGGTGCAGGCGATGGTGCAGGCCGATGCCGCCATCGCGCCGACCCGCTATCAGGCGGACAGTTTCCCCCCCGAATTGCGCGGCAAGATCACCGTGATCCATGACGGGATCGACACCGACCGCGTCAGGCCCGATCCCCAGGCCAGCCTGACCCTGCCCTCGGGGGAGGTGCTGCGGGCGGGCGACGAGGTGCTGTCCTACGTTTCGCGCTCGCTTGAACCCTATCGCGGCTTTCACACCTTCATGCGGGCCTTGCCCAAGGTGATGGCGGCCCGGCCCGGCGCGCAGGTGGTGATCGTGGGCGCCGAGGGGGTGAGTTATGGCGGCGCCCCGGCGGACGCGCCCAGCTGGAAGGCCAAGATGCTGGCCGAGCTTGAGGGGCGGCTGGACCTGTCGCGCCTGCATTTCCTGGGCCGCGTGCCTTACGCCGATTACCTGTCGCTGTTGCAGCTGGCGCGGGTGCATTGCTATCTGACCTATCCCTTCGTGCTGTCCTGGTCGCTGACCGAGGCGATGGCGGCGGGCGCCTATGTCGTGGCTTCGGATACCGAGCCCGTCCGCGAACTGATCCGCGACGGCGAGAACGGGCGGCTGGTCGGCTTCTTCGACCGCGAAGGACTGGCGGCGGCGCTGATCCGCGCGCTGGCGGGGGACGCTGAGGCAGGACGCCTACGCGAGGCCGCGCGGGACACGATTCTTGATGGCTATGACCTGCGCGCCGATAGCCTGCCGCGCCAGATTGCCTGGGTGGAAAGCGGCGGGACGATGCGCTAAGCCTGCCCGACCTGACGCAAGAGGCCCCAGATGGTGCAGATCCGCCTGACCAATACCCGCACGCGCCGGAAAGAGGATTTCCAGCCGATCGACCCGAGCAATCTGCGCCTCTATCTCTGCGGGCCGACCGTCTATGACCGCGCCCATCTGGGCAATGCGCGGCCCGTGCTGGTCTTTGACGTGCTGGTGCGGCTGCTGCATCACGTCTATGGCCGCAAGGCCGTGACCTATGTGCGCAACTTCACCGACGTGGATGACAAGATCAACGCCGAGGCGCAGCGCCGCAAGGCCGCAGGCTCGGCCCTGTCGCTGGAGGCGCTGGTGGCCGAGCGTTCGGACGAGACCATCGCCTGGTATCACGCCGACATGGATGCGCTTGGCGCGATGCGCCCCCATATCCGGGGCGAGGTGACGCCCCTGGCCGAGCCACGCGCCACAGCCTATATCGCGCAGATGATCCAGATGAACCTGGACCTGATCGCACGCGGCCATGCCTACGAGGCCGAGGGGCATGTCCTCTTTGACGTGCGGTCCTTTCCCGATTACGGCAAGCTGTCGGGCCGGTCTGTCGATGACATGATCGCGGGCGCGCGGGTCGAGGTCGCGCCCTTCAAGCGCGACCCGATGGATTTCGTGCTGTGGAAGCCCTCGGATGACGAATTGCCGGGCTGGGACAGCCCATGGGGTCGGGGGCGTCCGGGCTGGCATATCGAATGCTCGGCCATGTCGGCGGCGCTGCTGGGGCCGTCCTTCGACATCCACGGCGGCGGCATCGACCTGCAATTTCCCCATCACGAGAACGAGATCGCGCAAAGCTGCTGCGCCCATCCCGCCGAGGGTTTCGCCCGCTACTGGCTGCATAACGAGATGTTGCAGGTCGAGGGCAAGAAGATGTCCAAGTCGCTTGGCAACTTCTTCACCGTCCGCGACCTTCTAGATCGCGGCGTTCCCGGCGAGGTGATCCGCTTCGTGATGCTGTCCACGCATTACCGCAAGCCGATGGACTGGACCGAGGCCAAGGCCGCCGAGGCCGAAGCTGTGCTTCGGCGGTGGCGAGGGCTTGTTGCGGGCATCGAACCCGCAACAAGCCCGGCGCCCGCGCTGGTCGAGGCGCTTGCCGACGACCTGAACACGGCGGGCGCCTTTGCTGTGTTGCACGATCTGGCGGCGCGGGGGGATGCGGCGGGGCTTGCCGCCTCGGCGCGGATGCTGGGGCTGCTGCTGCCTGAGATGGGCGATTGGGCCGAGGCAGGCGACGCGGTGGCGGCGCGGATCGGCGCGCTGCTCGAGGCTCGTGCCGAGGCGCGCAAGGCCCGTGATTTTGCCCGCGCGGACGCTATCCGCGAAGGCTTTGTCGCTGCCGGGGTCGAGGTCAAGGATACGGGCGCCGGTTCGGAATGGGCGCTGGCCGCCGGGTTTGACGCTGACGCGCTGGAAGCTCTGGCCCGCGCGCAGGGCCTCGCATGACCCTCGAAGCCTGCACCGAGACGCTGCGCGAGCATGACCCCCTGCGGTTCGGCGCCAGCCTGGTGGCCGAGCCGGCGGACCGGCCTGCCCTGATCACGCTTTACGCGCTGAACCTCGAGATCGCGCGGGCGCCGTTCCAGTCGGCCGAGCCGATGTTGGCCGAGATGCGGCTGCAATGGTGGGTGGACCGCTTGGCCGAGATGGGGCGCGGCACCGCGCCGCCGCTGCATGACGTGCTGACCCCCCTCTGGGAGGTCTGGGGCTCTGACGCGGGCGCGCTGGAGCCTCTGGCCGAGGCACGCAGGCGCGATTGCGCGCGCGAGCCTTTTGGAAGCCCCGCCGAGGTGATCGCCTATGTCGATGCGACGGCGGGCGGGCTGGTCTGGGCGGCGGCCTCGCGGCTGGGCGCGCCCGAGAGCACGCGCGAGATCGTCGCGGCGCAGGCGCGGGGGGCGGGGCTGGCCGCCTGGCTGCGCGCGCTGCCGCAATTGCAGCCGATGGGGCTTGGGCTGGCAGATCCGCGGCCCGGCGATCTGACGCTCTTGGCCGAGGCTGCCCGCGACGGGCTTCGCATGGCTGCGCGGATGCATCGCAAGCTGCCCAAACGGGCGGCAGCGGCGCTTTATCCCGGCCCCCGCGTGCCGCGCCTTCTGTCCGAGATCGCGGCAGGTCGCATCGACGCTTTCACCGAAGTTCCCGCGATTTCCGCCTTTCAGCGCCGTGCCTCGCTGGCCCGTCTGGCGGTCACGGGGCGTTGGTGGCGGTGAGAGGGTGCAAAAAGGCTCTTTTCCTGCCGCGCGTGCTATGTGAGGAATTGACGGGCAGGTCGCGCGCGCGGCCATGATGGCGGGGGGATGATGGCCGGACGCAGACTTGATGCCGAGGGGCGGGCAGGGCTTGCCCTGATTTCGCCGCCGCTTCTGTTCGCGCTGCTGATCCTTGCGGCGCCGCTGCTGACCATCCTGGCGACCAGCTTCCTGACCGACGGCTATCTCGAGATCATCCGCGAGCTTACGCTGGCGAATTACGCCCAGGTCTTTACCGATCCCATCGTTCGGGTCGTGATGCTGCGCTCGCTTGGCGTGGCGGCGATGGTGACGCTGGTGACGGTCGTCCTGGCCTTTCCGGTCGCCTATTACGTCAGCTTTCACGTCCGCCCCGAACGCAAGGCGATGTGGCTGTTCCTGATCACGATCCCCTTCTGGACCAGCTACCTGATCCGGGTCTTCCTGTGGAAGGTGATCCTGGGCTTCAACGGCGTGGTCAACACGACGCTGACGGGTCTGGGCATCATCGACGCGCCGCTGACCTTCATCCTCTACAACGTCAATTCCATCGTGATCACGCTGGCCCATGCCTATGCGCCCTTTGCGATCCTGCCGATCTTCATCGCGCTGGAAAAGATCGACCGCTCGCTGCTGGAGGCCGGACGCGATCTGGGCGAGAGCCGCCTGATGACCTTCTGGCGCGTCACGCTGCCGCTTGCGATGCCGGGCGTGATCGCGGCGGTGCTGATCGTCTTCATCCCGACCATCGGTGATTACGTCACCCCCGAGGTGATCGGCGGCGGCAAGATCCCGATGATCGCAAACCTGATCCAGGTGCAAATGCTGGCGCTGGACAACCGGCCGCTTGGCTCGGCGCTGGCCGTGACGACCATGCTGATCGTGGCCCTGGTCAGTATCCTGTTCCTGGCGCTGAACCGCCGATTCCTGAGGGGGCGCTGATGAAGGCCAATTCCGGGCGCGGCCTTCAGGCCTATGTGATCCTCTATCTGCTGTTTCTCTATGCGCCGATCCTGCTTCTGCCGATCTTCGCCTTCAATACGGGAACGGTGATCGCCTTTCCGTTGCAGGGCTTCACAACCGAATGGTTCGCGCAGATGTGGGGCAATGCGACGCTGCGGCGGGCGCTGTCGAATTCGCTGACCATCGCGGTCTCGGCATCGATTCTGGCGACCTGTCTTGGGGTTTTCGCCGCCCGCGCCTCGACGCGCTATGTCTTTCCGCTGAAGGGCGGGTTGATGGGCTTCATCATGCTGCCGATGGTCCTGCCCGAGATCATCGTCGCGATGTCGCTGCTGGTCGTGCTGCTGGGCATGGGGGTGCAGCTGTCGATCCTGACGGTGATCGTGGGGCACACGCTGATCTGCATGCCCTATGCGATCGCTGTCCTGTCCACCGCCTTCTCCAGCCTGGACCGCAGCCTGGAGGAAGCCGCCTATGATCTGGGCGAGACGAAATGGGGCGCATTCCGGCTGGTCACGTTGCCCTTGGTCATGCCGGGCATCATCAGCGCACTTCTGATCAGCTTCACGATCAGCCTGGACGAGTTCATCATCGCCTTCTTCCTGGCGGGGAACGAGCCGACGCTGCCAACCTATATCTTCAGCCAGCTGCGCTTTCCGCGCGCGATCCCCGTCATCATGGCCCTTGGGACGGTGCTGGTGATCCTGTCGATCGCGCTTCTGGCGCTTGGCGAATATTTCCGCCGCCGGGGCAATGCCCGCATCGGCGGCAAGCCCACCGGAGGGTTGCTGTGACCGAAAAGCCGATGATCCAATGCCACGGCGTCCACAAGTATTACGGCGATTACCACGCCCTGCGCGGGATCGACCTGACCATCCGCGCGGGCGAGTTCTTTTCGCTTCTGGGGCCGTCGGGCTGTGGCAAGACCACGCTTCTGCGGACCATCGCGGGGTTTGAAGGCATCAGCGACGGCGCCATCCTGATCGACGAGAAGCGGATGGACGAAGTTCCGGCCAACAAGCGGCCCACCAATATGGTGTTCCAGTCCTATGCGATCTTTCCGCATCTGAGCGTGGCCGAGAACGTAGCCTTCGGCCTGCGCCGCGATCCTCGGTCCAAGGCCGAGAAGGCCGCAGCCGTGGAAGAGGCGCTGGCCATGGTCGGCCTGCGTGGCTACGGGGCGCGGGCGGCGCATGCGCTGTCGGGGGGCCAGCGGCAGCGTGTCGCGCTGGCGCGTGCGCTGATCCTCAAGCCCAAGGTTCTGCTGCTGGACGAGCCGCTTTCCGCGCTGGACCGCAAGATGCGCGAACAGATGCAGGTCGAGCTGATCAAGCTGCAACGCCAGGTCGGCATCACCTTCGTTCTGGTCACGCATGACCAGGAAGAGGCGCTGGTCATGTCCGACCGCATCGCCGTGATGTTCGAGGGCGAGATCGCGCAGATGGACAGCCCCGAGGCGCTGTATGCGCGCCCCGCCACGCGCCGTGTCGCGGATTTCATCGGGGTGATGAACTTCCTGCCGGTGACGATCCTGTCCGAGGACGGGCAGGGCGCGCTGGTCGATGTGGCGGGTCTGGGGCAGATCCAGATCCCCGCCGCCCAGATCAGCCGCGCCAGCCCCGATGATGATGGCCCCAGCATCGGCTTCCGCCCCGAGACGATGACGCTGGTGCCCGCCGGTCAGACCCATAACCAGCCCCGCGAATCCGAGGCGACCATCGACGAGGTCGTCTATTACGGCGACATGACCTATTACGACCTCCGGCTGGACGGGGCGGGCAAGGTCGTCCGCATCTCGATGCGCAACGTCTTTGGCCGCGACGTGCAAGAGGTGGGCACGCGCACCCGGCTGGCCTGGTCCCCCGGGTCTCTGATCCTGTTCCGTTAGGCCTTGAGGGCGGTCAGGATCGGGGGGTCAGGCTCAGCCAGATCCCGTCCGCCGCCCGGATCGTCAGCCGCGCCACGGGGCGGGGGCGCTTTTCCGTGACCTCCATCCGGTGCGCGCCTGCGATGGCAGCCAGCATGACCGGCCCCTCGACCATGGCAAGTCCCGCGCCGGGGCAGGCGCGGGGGCCTGCGGAAAAGGGCAGATAGGCCTGCCGCGCGCTGGCCTTGGCTTCGGGCGTTTCCCAACGGGCTGGGTCGAAATCGTCGGGGCGGTCCCACAGGCGCTGGTGGCGATGCAGATGCCAGGGCGAAATCGTCAGCTGCGCCCCTTTCGGCACGTCACGGTCGCGGAAGCGTTCGGGCCGCGTCGCCTCGCGCGCAAACATGGCGACGGCGGGATAAAGCCGCAACGCCTCGCGGAACACCGCCCGGCTGGCCGTCAGCCGCGAGACGCAGGCGAAATCATGGTCCAGCAGGGCGGCCTCGGCGGCGACGCGATCCTGCCATTCGGGATGCTCGGCCAGAAGCCACAAGGCCCATGCCAGGACCGAGGCGCTGGTCTCGTGCCCGGCCAGAAACAGCACCGCGACCTGGTCGATCATCTCGGCCTCGGTGAAACAGGCGCCGGTCTGCGGATCGGGCGTCGTCATGATCTTGGTCGCCAGATCGTCGGGCGCGGTCCCCGCCCGGATCGCCGCCATGCGATCCGCGACCAGCCGCGCGATCAGGCCACGGATTCGGCCCGCCGTCTGGCGCGTGCGGCGCGAATGGGGGCGAGGCAGCCAGCGCGGCAGGGGCAGCAGCGCGGCCAGATTGACCAGCGGCTGCGCCTCCTGATGGTCGCGGAAGGCCGAAAACACCTCGGACGCGATGCCATGTTCGACCGGGATCGAGAACAGGCTGCGAAAGATCACATCCGCCGCCGCATGGGCCGCCTGGGGTTCGATATCGACGGCGCCTTGCGGCAGGCGGGCGGCGGCGGCGCGGGCCGCGTCGAGGATCGCGGCATAGCTGTGCCGGACGCGCCCGCCTTCAAAGGCCGGGTCGATGATGCGGCGCTGATGCGCCCAGTCCTCGCCATTCGAGATGAAGACCCCGTTGCCCAGCAGCGGCGTCAGCCCTTCGCGCATCCGGTTCGATTTCGGGAAATCTTTGGGTCGTTCCTGAAGAATTATCTTCAACAGGTTGGGATCGTTGCAGAAAAAGCTGTGGATCAGTGGGTTGCGAAACTCGGCCATCCAGGCGCGGTAAAGACGTTCGGGCAGGGCGGCCAGAAGGTCGCTGCGAAAACCGCGCATCAGACCCAGCAGCGTGCCGCGCCCCTCGGCGCCGCGGGGGCGGGGCGCGGTCATGGCCTTGCGCCGACGGGTCGGGTGATGCGCGCGGGCGAGGGTTTGCGGCCCGCGAAACGCTGTGCCAGTGTCTGCGGGCCGGCGGTGATGGCGAAGTAGTCGTAATCGCCGGGCCGGTCGAAGGCGCAGAGATACTGGAAATGCAGCCGGAACCAGCGGTTGCGGATCTCGTGCTGCTTTTCCGGCGACAGGGTCTGCGTATAGGCGGCCGAGATGACCAGCGGCCAAAGCTGCCCGTCGCCCCCTGCGCCGCAGACCGCGACGGGATCGCAAAGCGCGAAACAGCAGGCATCGCCCGGCGCGGTCACGTCCAGCCAGAAGATGTCATCGCGCCGCGACAGCCAGGCCAGATCCTCGCGCAGCCGTCCCGCATCGGGCAGGAAGGCCGCCATTGGCACGACATGGCCAAGCGTCAGCAGCGACAGGTCCGGCCCCGCCGGACGCCCCGCGCGCAAGAGATCGGCCAGAAGCGACACGGCCAGATAGGCGCCCGAGGAATGGCCGACGACCAGAACCTCGTCCAGATCCTCGGCCAGAACCTCGGTCAGGCGGGTGCGGAATTCGGCCAGCCGATCCTCGAGCGCCTGCGGATAGGCGCCGCGATGATCGGCCGTAAAGGCGTAATCATGCATCAGGTAATAGGCGAAAAGCCTGTGATCCAGCCGCCGGCCCAGGATCAGGATGCCGCAGAAGGCGGCCAGCCCGGCCAGAAGCCCGGCCCAGACCCCGGCAAGCGCCGCCATCGCCCAGCCCGCCAGAAGCCCCGCCAGCACGGCCAGCAGGAACTGCACCGACAGGACCGCGATCGGATAGAGCGCCGCGATGACCGGCCCGCGCCTGAGCCGCATCAGCCGCGACAGCGTGCCGGTGGCGATATAGGTCCATGCGGTGCGGACAAGCTGGGCATAGGTGCCGGGAATGCCCGCCCGCATCGAGGCCTGCACGATGTCGGACCAGACCAGAACCTCGATCCGGGTCTCGGCTTCGGCCTCGGCCATGTGCGATGCCACGGCCCATGAGAAACGCTGCTGTTCGGGGCCGGGCGGCAGCATCTTCAGCACATGGCCCGAGATCCGCGCCTGTTCCGCGCCCTCGCGCCGATAGAGTTCGCGGTAGCGGCGCGGCGGGATCGGGTCAAAGCCCGGCAGATACAGCACGCGGCGGCGGAAGGGGCGGGTCATCCGAAGGGCCTTTCTGTCGCCCCGCAGAATAGAGCCTGCGCCCCGCGCGGCAAGCCCTTGGGACAAATTCGACGCAAAATCAGCGCGCCTGCCAGCGCGCCTCAAGCGCCTCGATGGCGGCGATGCGCTGCGGGGCGGGCGGGTGCGACAGGAACCATGCGGGCGCGCCCGGCCCCTGCGCGCCGGTCAGCCGCTCGAGCTTGGCAAACAGCGATTTCTGCGGCGCGGTCCCCAGCCCGGCCTTGATCATCAGCGCGCTGGCGAAGCGGTCGGCCTCGAACTCGTCCTGACGCGACAGGCGGGCGGCGACGGCGGTGGCGACCATGTTGGCGATCCAGGCGCCAAAGCCCGGCAGAAACCGCCCCAGAACCCCGGCCAGCGCCAGCCGGATCGCGTTCTGCCCGGCGAAGTCGATCATCCGCCGCCGCGCATGGCCAAGGCTGACATGGCCCAGCTCATGCGCGATGACGCTGGCCATTTCCTCGGCCGTGACCTCGCAGGCATCCAGCTTGCGGATGAAGCCCCGCGTCAGAAAGATCCGCCCATCCGGAGCAGCCAGTCCGTTCACCGGCTCGACCTCGTAGATATGGGCCTGGATCGGCGGCAGGTCCATCGCCCGGCCCAGACGTTCCAGCATGGGCGTCAGGCGCGGATGGCGCAAAGGCGTCGATTTCTGGTTCAGTTCCTGTTTCAGGCGCCATGCGGAAAAGAACCACATCGCGGCCAGATAGAGGATCAGCAGAAGCAGGGGCAGATAGCGCATCGCGTGAATATGGGCGTGAATGCGCGGCCCCGCCAGAGGCTGCGACGTCTAGCCCAGCACCCGCATGGCGCGGGTCAGCCCGTCCAGTGTCAGCGGCATCATCCGATTCTCGAAAATGTGGCCGATCATGGCGATAGACTGGGTGCGGTGCCAATGCGCCTCGGGGACGGGGTTCAGCCAGACATGGTCGGGAAAGGCCCCGGTCAGGCGGCGCAGCCATGTTTCGCCCGATTCGGGGTTCCAGTGCTCGTTGGCGCCGCCCGGCACGGCGATCTCGTAGGGCGACATCGAGGCGTCGCCCACCACCACGCATTTGTAGTCGCGGCCAAAGCGGTTCAGCACCTCCAGCGTGGGCGTCTGTTCCGTCCAGCGGCGGCGATTGTCGGTCCACAGCCCCTCGTAGAGGCAGTTGTGGAAATAGAAATGCTGCATGTGCTTGAATTCGGCCCGCGCGGCGCTGAACAATTCATCCACGACGCGGATATGGTCGTCCATGCTGCCGCCCACATCCAGAAACAGAAGCACCTTGACCGCGTTGCGCCGTTCCGGGCGGGTCTGCACGTCGATATAGCCGTGATCGGCGCTGGCGCGGATGGTGGCGGGCAGGTCCAGTTCTTCGGCGGCGCCATGGCGCGCCCATTGGCGCAGCCGCTTCAGCGCGACCTTGATGTTGCGCGTCCCCAGAGCCACCGAATCGTCGAAATCGCGGAATTCGCGCTTGTCCCAGACCTTGACCGCGCGCCGGTGGCGGCTGGCATCCTGCCCGATCCGCACGCCTTCGGGGTTGTACCCATAGGCGCCAAAGGGCGAGGTGCCTGCCGTGCCGACCCATTTGCTGCCGCCCTGATGGCGGCCCTGCTGTTCGGCCAGACGCGCGCGCAAAGCCTCCATCAGCGCCTCGAAGCTGCCGCTGCCTTGGACAGCTGCCTTTTCCTCGTCAGACAGCAGCTTTTCGGGCAGCTTTTCAAGCCATTCGCGGGGCAGGGCGCGTTCGCTGACCAGCGATTCCAGCGGGATCTCGGCCAACCCCGAGAAGCTTTCGGAAAAGGCCCGGTCGAAGCGGTCCAGATGGCGTTCATCCTTGACCAGCGCCACACGGGCGAAGTGGTAGAAGCCCTCGACCGTCCAGCCCGCGACCCCTGCCTGAAGGCCCGCGATCAGATCCAGCCATTCCCGCAGCGAGACCGGAACCCCGTTCCGGCGCAGGCTGTCGAGGAAGGGCAGGAACATCAGGCCATCCGGTGAATGATGATCGTGGCGAAGACCCCGATCATCGCAAGGCCCAGCCCATAGGCAAAGGCATATTGCGCCTTGTCGCGACGATTGCCGCGCAATTGCGTGGCGCGGCGCCAGCCGAGCAGGGCTCCGAAGATGGCGGCGGCAATGACGATCATGGGGCGGCGCTCCTGTCTGTGCAGGCCGGGGATAGCTTGGACCGCGCCCGCCCGCAACCGGGCAGGGGCTGCCAACGGCGCCTCACGGCGCGTCGGTGTCGCGGGCGCGGTCCAGCAGGCGTTCGACCTCGGGTCCGATGGCCGCGACGATCTGGCGCACGCCCTCGGCATTGGGATGGATGCGGTCGTCCTGCATCAGATCGGCGATGGACAGGCCCTGCGTCGCCTTTTCGCCAAGGGGGCCAAGGAAATCGGGCACCAGGATCGCGTCATGGTCCTGCGCCAGATCGACATACATCGCCTCGAAATCGCGGCGGAAATCGGGGCCGTAATTGCCGGGCGCGGGCAGGCCCGCCAGCAGGACCGGCACGCCCGCCGCGCTGGTCGCAGTCAGGATCGCGTCCAGATTGGCGCGGCTTGCGGCCGGGTCGATCCCGCGCAGCAGGTCGTTGCCGCCAAGCGCGACGATCATCGCATCGGGCGCCTCGGCCAGGGTCCAGTCGATCCGGGCCGCGCCCCCCGCCGTCGTGTCGCCCGAGACGCCCGCATTGATCACCGTCACGTCATGGCCGCGTTCGGTCAGCCAATCCTGCAGGACGGGAACGAAGCCCTCGTCCTGCGGCAGGCCGTAGCCCTGCGTCAGACTGTCGCCCAGTGCCGTCAGAACCAGCGGTTCCGCCGCCACGGGCGCCGCCGCCAGCATCACCGGCAGGATTGTGACCGCCGCGCGGTTGCGCAGGACCCGCCGCGCCCCATATCCTCCCGCAGGTGCGAAAAGCCGAAGCAAAGCAGGGATGAACGAGATGACCGAGCCCGTGATCCGCCTTGAAGACGCCCGATTGACGCTGCAAGGCAATGCCGGTCCGGTCGAGATCCTGCGGGGCATCACCCTGGACGTGGCGCGCGGCGAGACGGTGGGGCTGGTCGGGCCTTCGGGTTCGGGCAAGTCGTCGCTCCTCATGGTCATGGGCGGGCTGGAACGCGCCACCGGGGGGCGGGTGCAGGCGCTTGGTCAGGATCTGACCGCCCTGAACGAGGACGCGCTGGCCCGCTTTCGTCTGGGCAATATGGGGGTGGTGTTCCAGTCCTTCCACCTCATTCCGACGATGACGGCGCTTGAAAATGTCGCGACCCCGCTGGAACTGGCGGGTGTGGCTGACGCCTTTGATCGCGCGGCCGAAGAACTCAGCCGCGTGGGTCTGGGCGCCCGGATGGACCATTATCCCGGCCAGATGTCGGGGGGCGAACAGCAGCGGGTGGCGCTGGCCCGCGCCGCCGCGCCGCGCCCGGCGATCCTGCTGGCGGACGAGCCGACCGGCAATCTGGACGGCGCCAACGGGCAGGCGATCATGGACCTGCTGTTCGGTCTGCGCGCCGATCACGGCGCGACGCTGGTTCTGGTGACGCATGCGCCGGATCTGGCGGCCCGCTGCGACCGCGTGGTGCGGCTGGCCGATGGCCGGATCGAGGCCGCCGCCATCCCGCAGGCCGCCGAATGAGCCTGCCTATCGCCGCCCGGATCGCGCGCCGGGAATTGCGTGGCGGGTTGCGTGGTTTCTGGATCCTGCTGGTCTGCCTTGCCCTTGGGGTCGCGGCCATTGCGGGCGTCGGCACCGTCCGCGCCGCCATCGAGGCCGGGCTGGAGCGCGAGGGCGCGGCGCTGCTGGGTGGCGACGCGCAGGTCAGCCTGACCTACCGTTTCGCCGACCCGGCCGAGCGTGAATGGTTCGAGGAAAACAGCGTAACCGTTTCCGAGATAGTCGATTTTCGATCCATGGTCGTGGTGGGCGAGGGGGCCGATGCCGAACGCGCCCTGACCCAGGTCAAGGGCGTGGACGACCTGTGGCCGCTGGTCGGGCAGGCCGTGCTGGAGCCCGACATCCCCATCGCGCAGGCGCTTGGGGCTCAGCCCTCGGGCCTGCCCGGTGCGGTGGTCGAGCCTTTGTTGCGCGACCGGCTGGGGCTTGAGGTCGGTGACCGTTTCCGCCTTGGCGTGCAGGAATTCGAGCTGACCGCCGCGCTGGTCTCGGAACCCGATGCGGGCGCGGCAGGCTTTGGCTTCGGGCCGCGCACGCTGGTCCTGACGCAATCGCTGGCCGACAGCCAGCTTCTGGGCGCGGGCACGCTGTTCGACAGCCGCTACCGGATGATGCTGGCGCCGGATGCCGATCCCGACGCCCTGCGCGCATCCCTGCGCGAGGCCTTCCCCGACAGCGGCGCGCGCTGGCGCGATGCGCGGCGCGGCGCGCCGGGGATCGAGATGTTCGTGGACCGGATCGCGGCCTTTCTGGTTCTGGTCGGCCTGACGGGGCTGGCCGTGGGCGGCGTCGGCGTCTCGGCGGCGGTGCGGACCTATCTGGCGCGCAAGACCGAGGTGATCGCGATCCTCAAGACGCTTGGCGCGCCGGGCCGGACGATCTTCTGGGTCTATTTCATCCAGATCGGGGTCATGGCGCTGATCGGCATTGCGGCAGGTCTGGCGCTTGGCGCAGGCGTGCCGCTGGCGCTGTCGCCGCTGCTGGCGGATCGGCTGCCGGTGCCTGCGGTCTTTGGCCTCTATCCCGCGCCATTGGCCGAGGCGGCGCTTTACGGGCTGCTGACGGCCTTTGTCTTCACCCTATGGCCGCTGGCGCGCAGCGAACAGGTCCGCGCGGCAGCTTTGTTCCGCGGCGTGGGCGGCGCGGCGGCGGGCTGGCCGCGCGCGCGCTATCTTCTGGCGATGATGGTGGCCCTGGCGGTGCTGATCGGGGCTGCGGCCTGGTTCTCGGGCGTGCCGGAACTGGCGCTTGGGGCTGCGGTGGGCATCCTTGGGGCGTTTCTTGTGCTGGTTGTCGCTGCCCTGCTGGTCCGGCGCCTTGCGCGGGCGCTGGCGCGCACGCGGCTGGTGCGGGGGCGCCCGGCCTTGCGTCTGGCACTGGCCGCCATCGGGGGCCCGCGCGAAGAGGCGATGTCGGTCATCCTGTCGCTTGGGCTGGGGCTGACGGTTCTGGCGGCGGTGGGGCAGGTCGAATCGAACCTGCGATCCGCGATCCAGAACGAATTGCCCGCCCGCGCGCCGGCCTATTTCTTCGTCGATATCCAGACCGACCAATTGCCCGATTTCATGGCCCGGCTGGAGGATGACCCCCTCGTCTCGAATGTCGAGACCGCGCCGATGCTGCGAGGCATCATCACGCGCCTGCAGGACCGCCCGGCATCAGAGGTCGCGCCGGGCCATTGGGTGCTGCGCGGCGACCGGGGCGTGACCTACGCGGCCGCGCCCCCGCCCGGCACGGTGCTGACCCGGGGCGAGTGGTGGCCCGAGGATTACGCAGGTCCGCCCCTTGTCAGCATGTCCGACGAGATCGGGCGCGAGATCGGCCTGAACCTTGGCGACACGGTCACGGTCAACATCCTTGGCCGCGACATCACCGCGACCATCGCCAGCTTCCGCGAGGTGGATTTCAGCACGGCGGGCATCGGCTTCGTCATGGCGATGAACCCCGGCGCGCTGCAGGGCGCCCCGCATACCCATATCGCCACCGTCTATGCCCCGCCCGAGGCCGAGGCCGCGATCCTGCGCGATCTGGGCAGCCGCTTTCCGAACATCACCGCCGTCCCGGTGCGCGAGGCCATCGACCGCGCGGCCGAGGCGCTGTCGGGCATCGCCGCCGCGACATCCTGGGCGGCGGCGGCCACGCTGCTGACGGGCTTTGTCGTGCTGATCGGTGCGGCGGCGGCGGGCGAACGCGCCCGCGTCTTCGAGGCGGCGGTGCTCAAGACGCTCGGCGCTGTGCGCGGGCGGGTGCTGGCCTCTTTCGCGCTGCGCTCGGCGCTGCTGGGGGCGGCGGCAGGGCTTGTGGCGCTGCTCTGGGGCGGGCTTGCGGGCTGGGCGGTGATGCGCTTCGTGATGGAGACCGATTTCCGCTTTGACGCGGCCTCGGCCATCGGCATCGTCGCGGGCGGCGTTCTGGCGACACTGCTGGCGGGCCTTGCCTTCGCTTGGCGGCCCCTGTCGGCGCGGCCTGCGCAGGTGCTTCGGGCGCAGGACTGACGCGCATCCCGGCCATGCGCGCCGGGATGCGTTTTTCCCCTTTTCAAGGGGCGCGGGACGGGCTATCAGGCCCGCACTGCCCGGATGCGGCCGTGGCGGAATTGGTAGACGCGCAGCGTTGAGGTCGCTGTTCCTTAACCGGAGTGGAAGTTCGAGTCTTCTCGGCCGCACCATCTTACCCCCCTGAAATGGACCTGATCGGTCCGGTCTCTTGACCTTTCGCGCGGCGGCGTCCCATCATGGGCGCGGCGGAACGCGGGGGCTTTTCGATGACATCATATCGCGCCAGCGCGCGGGGCGAGACGTTCCGGTTCGACGATCTGGCGGCGGTGATGGCGGCGGCCTCGCCCGAACGGTCCGGCGACCAGCTGGCCGGGATCGCGGCCGACAGCGCCCTGCAGCGTGTCGCCGCGCGCCGCGTGCTGATGGACCTGCCTCTGACGGCCTTTCTGAACGAGGCGCTTGTCCCCTATGAGACCGACGAGGTCACGCGCCTGATCATCGACAACCACGACCGCGCGGCCTTTGCGCCGATTGCCTCGATGAGCGTGGGTGAATTCCGCGACTGGCTCCTGTCGCCCGCCGCCGATCGCGCGGCCTTGCGCGCCTTGGCGCCCGGTCTGACGCCCGAGATGGTGGCGGCGGTCAGCAAGCTGATGCGCAATCAGGACCTGATCCGCGTGTCCCGCAAGATCCGCGTGGAAACCGCCTTTCGCAACAGCATCGGGGGCACGGGTGTGCTGGCCTCGCGGTTGCAGCCGAACCACCCCGCGGACGATCCGCGCGGCATCGCGGTCGCGGTCCTCGACGGGCTGCTGCAGGGCGCGGGGGATGCGGTCATCGGGATAAACCCGGCCTCGGACAATCTGGGCAATTGCCACGCCATGCTGACGGCCCTGGACGAGATGCGGGCGGCGCTGGACATCCCGACCCAGACCTGCGTCCTGACCCATGTCACGAACGCCCTGACCCTGATCGAACGCGGCGCGCCGGTGGACCTGATCTTCCAGTCCGTCGCCGGGACCGAGGCCGCGAATGACGGCTTTGGCATCACGCTGGCCATGCTGGCCGAGGCGCAAGAGGCCGGGCTGTCGCTGAACCGCGGCACAATCGGGCGCAACGTGATGTATTTCGAGACGGGGCAGGGCTCGGCCCTGTCGGCTGATGCGCATCACGGCGTCGATCAGCAGACGCTCGAGGCGCGCGCCTATGGCGTCGCCCGCGCCTATCAACCGCTGCTGGTCAACACGGTCGTGGGCTTCATCGGGCCGGAATACCTGTTCGACGGCAAGCAGATCATCCGTGCGGGGCTGGAGGATCATTTCTGCGGCAAGCTGCTGGGCCTGCCAATGGGGGTGGATGTCTGCTACACCAACCATGTCGAGGCCGATCAGGATGACATGGACAACCTGGCGACGCTTCTGGCGCAGGCAGGGGTGAATTTCGTGATCGCCGTGCCGGGGGCGGATGACGTGATGCTGGGCTATCAGAGCCTCGCCTTCGAGGACATCGCCTATCTGCGAGAGGTGACGGGCCTGACCCCCGCCCCCGAATTCGCGGCGTGGCTGCAAGCCTTCGGTCTGGCGGGGCAGGACGCGCTGCCCGATCCCGGCGCCCTGGCGCGCAAGCTGGGCCTGCCGGCATGAGCGCGCCAGATCCATGGGCGCGGCTGGCCGCGATGACCCCTGCGCGGGTGCGGCTGCGGGCGGGAATGGCGCCTGTCTCGATGGCGGACTTGCTCACCTTCCAGCAGGATCATGCCGCCGCGCGCGATGCGATCCACGGCGCGGTGGATTGGACGGCGCTGGCCCGCGCGCTGAACCCGCTGCCGGTCCTGCACGCGGCCAGCGCCGCGTCCGACCGCGCGACCTATCTGCGCCGCCCCGATCTGGGGCGAAAGCTGGCCCAGGGTGATCTGCCCCATGACGCGCCGCCCTTGCTCATCGTGGTCGGCGACGGGCTGTCGGCGCCTGCCGTGATGGCGCAAGCCGCGCCGCTGGTCCACGCGCTGGTGCGCCGCCTGCCGGAGCTGGACGGGCGGCCCGTCGTGCTGGCGCGGGGCGCGCGGGTGGCGCTTGGCGATGCGATCGGGCAGGCGATGGGGGCCGAGATGGTGCTGATGCTGATCGGCGAAAGGCCGGGCCTGTCGGTCGCCGACAGCCTGGGGGCCTATCTGACGCGCGCGCCCCGGATCGGCCTGCGTGACAGCGCGCGCAATTGCGTCTCGAACATCCACATGAACGGCGGTCTGGACCACGAGGCCGCCGCAGACCGTCTGCTGTGGCTGATCACCGAGGCGCGGCGCATCGACGCGACCGGCGTCGCGCTGAAGGATGACAGCGACGCCGCCACGGCGCTGCCCGGCGCCCGGTCCTGATCTAGAACGAGAACCGTGTGACCCTGTGACAGGCCTGCTGGTCCACCTCCAGCGCTGCGCCAAGCTGGGCGGCGGCACCCTCCAGCAGGACCGAGCCGAACCCTTCGTCAGGGGTCTGGGCCTCGCGCTCGGCGCCGTAGGTCTCGGACCAGATCAGCTCCGTCCGCTCGCTGCAGGTCCAGGTGACGGAAAGATGACCGGGGACCGGGCCCAGAACGCCGTACTTGAACGCATTCGTCGCCAGTTCGTGCAGGATCAGCGAAAGGGGCACGACCTGACCCGCGCGCACCTTGACCGGCGGCCCCTCTTGCGAGGCCCGCGCGCCGGCATAGGGCGCCAGCGTCGTGCCGACCAGTTCCGCCAGATCCAGTTCGACCGAGGCGCCGCGCCGCGTCGTCAGGCTGTGCGACTGGGCCAGCGCGTTGATCCGGGCAGAGACTTCCTGAACCACGGTTTCGGCCTCGTCGGTTTCGCGCGCGGCCATCCGCAGCATCGCGGCGATCTGGGTAAAGAGGTTCTTCACCCGATGATCCATCTCGGAAATCACCGCCTCGCGCAGCCGGGCCGAGGTCTCGACGGCGGTCACGTCCAGCATGACGCCCAGAACGCAATCGTCCCCGTCCGACAGGCGCTGGCCGGCGGCCTCGATCCGGGTTCTCGGGTCGGTGGAGGGCGTCAGCACGCGGCGCAGGGGCTGGCCTGTCACGCAATTCTCGATATCCGCCAGAAACGCGTCGCGGTCGGCGACATCGATCAGCGCGGCAAAGGCCGTCAGCGGCAGGTTCGCGGTGCGCCCGATGCCCAGCAGGTCCGAGGAATCGTCGATCGTCACGCTGCGGCTGTCGGCATCGAACTGCCAGACCGCGATCCGTGCCAGGCTGCGAACCGCGTTCAGACGTTCGTTCTGACGCTCGACCGCGTGGCGCAGGTCGCGCAGGGCGGTCACATCCTCGAAAACCAGCATCGCGCCCTGCAGATGCCCGTCAGGGCCGCGATAGGGTTTCACATCCACCCGCCAGGCGCGGTCGCGGCGGGCTTCGGCGATCTCGCAGCCCTGCGCCTCGCCCTGAGCCACGACCTCACGCGCCATCCGTTCCAGCAGATCGCCGCCAAAGACGTTCGACACATCCGCCAGCGGGCGCCCGTGATCCGAGCGGCGCAGCGGAAAGATCTGCAGCGCGGCGGCGGTGAAATTGCGCACCCGGATGTCGCGATCGACCACCAGAAGCGGGATCTTGGTCGCCGAGAAGAAGTTCTGAAGGTCCGAATTGGCAAGGGTCAGGTCGTCGATCTTGGATTTCAGCTCGTCATTGACGGTGCTGAGTTCCTCGTTCGTCGATTGAAGCTCCTCGTTCATCGACATCATTTCCTCGTTCGAGGATTTGAGCTCCTCGTTCGCGGTCTCAAGCTCTTCGACGGCGCTGCGCAGCTCCATCTGGGTCAGGCGCAGCTCCTCCTCCAGCCGCTCGCTCTGGCTTTCGCCAAGCGTCAGCTCGTCGTAATCGGGCTGGCCCTCTTCGCCTGCCGCCAGCGCGCCGGTCTCGCGGAAGACCAGCAGGACCGAGCGGTCGGGCAGGGGCTCGGCCGTCAGCGTGACGGGCTGGCGGCCCAGTTCCGAACGCGCCACCAGATCGCGCATGACCAGCGGGCGTTCCGTCGCGGTCACTTCCTCGATGGCGCGAGTCACGGCCTCGCGCAGCCCCTTGCTGACGACCGCGGCCGCCAGAACCGGCCCCCGCGCCGCCGGATCGACCGTCACGAACCGTGCCAGCCGCCCCGAGGACCACAAGACCTCTCCCGAGCGCGAGACCTGCAGGGCGGCGGGCGCATGGCGGTCAAGGACGCGACGCTGCGCGCTTTGCGCGGTTTCCGACAAGGCAGGCGCGCCGCGTGCGGCACCCTGCGCCTCGGATTGGCGCTGGCTGCGGCCAGCGGAAAAGGGCAGGTCCAGCGGCAGCCGCGCGGGCGCCTCGTCCCGGCGGTAAAGCCGGGCCTGACGATCGAGTTCGGTGAAATGGATCGCCTCGCGGCGCACGCCTTCGGACGGACCCAGCAGCAGATAGCCGCCCGGACGCAGCGCATAATGGAACAGCGGCAGGATGCGCGATTGCAGATCCTCGTCCAGATAGATCAACAGGTTGCGGCACGAGATCAGGTCCACCCGGTTGAAGGGAGGGTCGCGCACCAGCGAATGCAGCGAGAACCGCACCCGGTCTCGCAATTGCGGCACGATCCGCATCAGCCCGTCGCGGTGGCTTGTATAATCGTGGCGCAGGTCCTCGGGGATATCGACCAGCGCACTGATCGGATAGGTGCCGCCGCGCGCGACCTCGATCATGCGGCGGTCGATATCCGAGGCAAAGACCGTAAAGCGTGGCCTGTGTCCGGCCGCGCGCATCTCGGCATCAATCAGCATGGCGATGGAATAGGCTTCCTCGCCGCTGGAACAGCCCGGCACCCAGACGCGCAGATCGTCGCCCTGATGCGCCTGAACCAGCGGGCGGATCGCCTTGGCGCGCAGGGCCTCGAAGGCTTCGGGGTCGCGGAAGAAGCGCGTGACGTTGATCAGGAACTCGTTCAGCAGCGCCTCGCATTCGTCGGGGCTGGCATCGAGATGGCGCAGATAGGCGCGGCTGTCGCCCAGCCCGTGAACCTGCATCCGCCGCCTTATGCGACGCAGCAGGGTCGAGATCTTGTAGCCCCGGAAATCATGCCCCGTGCGGTCGCGCAGCAGGTCGCAGATGCGGCGGGCATCGCCGATCATCGCCTCTTCGGCCATGCCCTCATGGCTGCTTTCAAAGAACTGCAGGATCGCGGGCACGATCTGTTCGGGCGCCAGCACGAAATCGACCAGACCCGTGGCCTCGGCCGAAAGAGGCATTCCGTCATAGCGCGCGGTGCGCGGCTCCTGCACGACGCAGATCCCGCCATGTTCCTTGATCGCCCTGAGGCCAAGCGTCCCGTCCGCCCCCGTCCCCGACAGGATCACGCAGGCCGCCGCCGTGCCGCAATCATGGGCGAGGCTTTCGAAGAAATCGTCGATCGGGCGGCGCAAGCCCCGCGGCTGGTCGAAATCGGTCAGCTTCAGGCGCCCGCCCTCGATCAACATGCGCGCGCCGGGGGGGATCGTATAGACATGGCCCGGCAGGATCTTGGTGCCGTCACGGGCCTGCTCGACCGTCAGTTCCGTGCGCCGGTCCAGCAATTCGGCCAGCACGCTGTCATGGGTCGGGTCCAGATGCTGGATCACGACATAGGCCGCCTGATCCTGTCGCCGCGCCGCGCGCAGAAGGTCGTGCAGGGCCTCAAGCCCGCCTGCGGATGCGCCGATGCCCACGACGGCAAAGGTCGGCATGGCCTTCTGGCCTTTCATCTCTGGTCCCGAGGCGTCATTCATCGCGCACCGCAAATCTGGCCAGCGTGGTGATCGAGCGGGCGATCAGCCCGGCCGAATCCGTCATGGCCAGCCCGAACTGGCCCACCGTCTGACGCATCATGTCCAACGCGCCGATCAGCGCCTCGTCATTGCCGGCCAGAGCCGCAGCCTGCCGGGCCGTGGTGATGTCGAATTGCGATGCGATCACGAAGCGGATCCGCCCCTCATGGTCGCGCAGCTTGGACAGAAAGACCAGGTTGACGAAGCCGGTCCCGTCGATGCGCCGGTTCAGCACGGGAAAGCGCCCGTCATCGCGTGTGTCGTCGCGCAGAAAGACCGACATCGCTGCGATCTGGTGAACGGGCGTCTTATCGTCCTGCAAAAAACGGCAATTCCGGCCGATCACGGCGGCATGTTCGAACCCGGTCAGCCGCTGAAAGCCGCGGTTGACCATGATCAGCGGCATATCCGCCTCGGCCGCGGCAAGCGACAGCGCCACGTTTGATCGGGCGATCTGCGCGCGCAGCGGCTCGGGGGGCATCAGCGCATTCTGCATCATCCGGCCGATCCTTGCCCTGGGGGCGGAACTGCCCCCCGAAAGCCTATGCAAAGACGCGCTGTGTCACAAGACCCGCAAGGTGCATATCGTGCAAACAAATGCCGCACCGAGCGCCAACTAGCCGCTCTGCCGCAGCGTTTGTGGGCTGAATCACGATCGGTCAGGCGCGCCCCGCACAGGCCTCCAGCCAGCGGCGGATCACCTCGAGCGATTGCGGCTCGTCGAGCCAGGGGATATGGGCGCGGCCCGGCACCTCGGTCATGATCAGATCGGGGCGCATCGCCAACATCCGCTCGCTGGTCGCCCGCGACAGCAGATCGGAATTCGCCCCCCGGATCAGCGCCACAGGCAGATCCCCCGTCGCCTGCCAGAGCGGCCACAGATCCGGCGCCTCACCCTCGAATGCGGCTAGAAAGGCCTCACGCAGGGCAGGGTCGTAATTGATGCGCAGACCCTCGGGCGTTTCGTGATAATGGCGGCGCACATCGTCAAGCCAGCGCCCCTCGGGGACATCGGAAAAGCCGTCCATCACCGCAGGCATCCGCCCGGCCAGTTCGGCATGGCTGCGCGCGACGGGGTTGCGCCCGACATAATCAAAAATCTTCTCAAGCCCCGCCCGCTCGATTTCGGGACCGACATCGTTCAGGCAGATCCCCGACAGCCTTTCATGCGCGGTCGCTGCCAGAAACAGGCCGTTCAGCCCGCCCCGTGACGTTCCCAGAAGCGCCGCGCGCCCGATGCCCAGATGATCCAGCAGTTCGACCGCATCGCGCGCCTCACGGGGCACGGTATAGGTTGCGGCCCCGGTCCAGTCCGACCTGCCTCGACCGCGGTAATCCATGCGGATCAGCCGCACGCCTTCCAGATGCGGGGCGAGATAGTCGAAATCCGAACCTGTCCGCGTCAGCCCGGCAAGCGCCAGAACCGGCAGACCTTCGCCCTGATCCGAATACCAGATCCCAGCCCCGTCGCTTGCCGTGAAACTCGCCATCGCCCCGCCCTTCTTCTTCACGAAAATATCCCGGTGGTCCGGGGGCTGGCCCCCGGTCCTGCCTTACAGGTTCTCGCTCTGCGGCATGCCCAGCACGTGATAACCGCCATCGACCGTCACGACCTCGCCCGTGGTGCAGGCGCCCCAATCCGACAGCAGCCAGCAGGCGGTGCCGCCGATCGCGTCCAGCGTCGCATTGGCGCGCAGGGGGGCGTTGGCCTCTGTATGGCGATAGGTCTTGCGCGCCCCGCCGATCGCCGCGCCGGCCAGCGTCTTCATCGGGCCGGGGCTGATCGCGTTCACGCGGATGCCGTCGGGGCCCAGATCATTGGCCAGATAGCGCACGCTGGATTCCAGCGCCGCCTTGGCCACGCCCATCACGTTGTAGAAGGGCGTCACCCGGTTCGAGCCGCCATAGGTCAGCGTGATGATCGAGCCGCCCGCACCCATCAGCGGATGGGCGCGCCTTGCGACCTCGATCAGCGAATAGCAGCTGATCTCGAGGCTGTGCTTGAAGTTCGCCCGGCTGGTGTTCATGAACCGGCCGGTCAGTTCGTCCTTGTTGGAAAAGGCGATGGCATGGACCAGAAAGTCCAGCCGGCCCCACCGCTCGGTGATGGCGGCGAAGGCCGCATCCAGCGAGGCGTCGTCGGTCACATCGACATCGACCAGAAAATCCGACCCGACCGAGGCGGCCAGCGGCTCGACCCGCTTGCCGAACCCTTCGCCCTGATAGGAAAAGGCCAGTTCGGCCCCCTCGGCGGCAACCGCCTTCGCGATGCCCCATGCGATGGACCGCTCATTGGCGACCCCCATCACAAGCCCGCGCTTGCCCTTCAGAAGATCGCCCATGAATGTCCTCGGCCCTTATGTCACTCGATATAGCGCGACATCAGCAGCGTCGCATTGGTGCCGCCGAAGCCGAAGCTGTTCGACAGGACCGAATCCAACCCTGCGTTGTCCACGCGCGTGGTCGCAATTTCGCCCGGTTGAATCTCGGGGTCCAGAGTGGCGACATTCGCCGAAGCCGCGATGAAGTCATTTTGCAACATCAACAGGCTGTAGACCGCCTCGTGAACGCCTGTCGCGCCAAGCGAATGGCCAGTCAGCGACTTGGTCGAGCTGATCGGCGGGGTGGAACCCTCGCCCCAGATGCGCCGGATCGCCTTGACCTCGCCGATATCGCCGACCGGGGTCGAGGTGCCGTGCGCGTTGATATAGCTGACCTTGCGGCCTTCGGGCAGGGTGGCCAGCGCCACGCGCATCGCACGCTCGCCGCCTTCGCCCGAGGGCGCCACCATGTCGTAGCCATCCGAAGTCGCGCCGTAGCCCGTCACCTCGGCATAGATCTTGGCGCCGCGCGCCAGGGCGTGCGACAATTCCTCAAGCACCAGCACGCCGCCGCCGCCCGCGATGACAAAGCCGTCGCGCGTCGCGTCATAGGGACGCGAGGCGGTTTCGGGCGTGTCGTTGTATTTCGACGACATCGCGCCCATCGCGTCGAAGAGGCAGGACAGGGTCCAGTCCAGTTCCTCGCCGCCGCCTGCAAAGACGATGTCCTGCTTGCCCATCTGGATCAGTTCGACCCCGTTGCCGATGCAATGGGCGCTGGTCGCGCAGGCCGAGGTGATCGAGTAGTTCACGCCCTTGATCTTGAACGGCGTCGCCAGACAGGCCGAGTTGGTGGACGACATGCAGCGCGTCACCATGAACGGACCCATCCGCTTGGGCGCGCCCTTTTCGATGACGATCTGGTGCGCCTCGAAGAAATTGCTTGTGGACGGCCCGCCCGAGCCCATGATCAGGCCGGTGCGCGGGTTCGACACGTCGCTGTCGTCCAGCCCGCTATCCTTGATCGCCTGTTCCATGGCGATGAAGTTATAGGCCGCGCCCGGACCCATGAAGCGCAGGTTGCGCTTGTCGATATGGTCTTCCAGCACGATCTGCGGCTTGCCGTGGACCTGGCTGCGAAAGCCGTGTTCGGCATATTCGGGTGCGGCCACGATGCCCGAACGGCCCGCGCGCAGGCTTTCCGTGACCTCGGCGGCATTGTTGCCGATGGGCGAGACGATACCAAGCCCGGTGATGACGACGCGTCGCATGGGGGCCTCCTTGTGCAAATGGGGATCAGCTGGCCGAGAGGGCCACTTTCATGTCCTTGACCTGATAGATCACCTCGCCGTCGGCCTCGACCAAGCCATCGGCCACGCCCATGGTCAGGCGGCGCGTCTGGATGGCCTTGGTGAAATCGACGGTGTAGCGCAGCAGCTTGCGATCGGGACGGACCATGCCGGTCAGCTTGACCTCGCCCACGCCAAGCGCATAGCCGCGCCCCTGCCAGCCGCGCCAGCCCAGGTTGAAGCCGGTCAGCTGCCACAGCCCGTCAAGGCCCAGGCAGCCCGGCATGATCGGGTTGCCGGGGAAATGGCAGGCGAAGAACCACAGGTCGGGGGTGATGTCGAATTCGGCCACGACGTGGCCCTTGCCATGCGCGCCGCCATCCTCGGAAATCTCGGTGATGCGGTCCATCATCAGCATGGGCGGCTCGGGAAGCTGCGCGTTGCCGGGGCCGAACAGCTCTCCGCGCGCGCAGGCAAGCAGGTCGTCGCGGTCGAAGCTGGTCTTGTTCAGTGCCATCCGGGTCATGCCTTTGCGTGATCGGCCCGCAGGCGGGCCTCAGTTCAAGTTGGCATCGGGTCTATCACCGGCCATGCGCGGGGCGCAAGGGTGTCCCGGCCCGCGCAGCCGTCCGATCAGGCCACGCAAGCGAGCAAGGCCGCTAGAACCACTGGCCCGGCTCCATCAGGCCCAGTTCCATCAGCTGTTCGCTGTGCCAGCGGAACGGATGAGAGTTGCGCCATGTCATGTCGTGGACATGATCGCGCGAACCGGGATTGCCGACCAGCGCCTTGGCCACCCGGAACGAGGCGATGGCGGCGGTGATGTTGTGATGCCAGGGGCAGGAATAGGTGTTGTATTCCTCGACCGAGAACCGGTGATCGGGCAGAAGCCGCAGCCCCGGCGCGGCCTTGAACAGCGCGATGCGGTCGATGCGGCGCCGGTCGGGGGGCAGCAATTCCTCGTAGCGCCAGCGCAGGCCGCCGTGGAAATCCAGCTGCCGTTCCAGCGGATGCCCGTCGGCGCCCTTGCGGCCAAGCGCGTAATAGCCCGTCCGGTCGAACAGCGGCTGTTCCAGATCCACCGCATCCGGGTGGCGGCCCAGATCGCCCGCATAGAGATCGACAACATAGGTCAGCATCGCGCTGCGCCGTTCCTCGGTGTGGAATGCCAGCATCTCGCCCACGCTGCGCGCCTCGCAGAAGGGATAGAACAGGAATTCGGCGTTGTAGCAGTAATAGAGCCAGGTCGCCTCGGGGACGGCGGCGATGACAGCGTTCACCGCATCGACATGCGCGTCGGGGCGCCGGGTGTTCAGGATGAGGTTCGTCACCTTCCCGGCCAGGGGTGTAAGTTCGGCCTCGGTCAGGGTCAGGGGCGCGTCGGACAGCGCAAGGATGTGCCGGAAGCCGCGCGCCAGATGATGCGCCAGTGTCGCGGCGACGGCCTTGTCATCCTCGATCAGGATGATCGCCAGCGGACCTTTGGCGATCTGGGCGGGTTTGCTGGCCAGAAAAGGGCCGAACTCGTGAACGGGCAGGCTCATCAGCGCATCACCGCCTTGACCTGCTCCAGCGCGGCGGCCAGCAATTGGGGGTTGTTGCCGGCGGTCTCGATCAAGCGGCGCAGCGTAGCCTTCTGGGTGTCGCTGATGGCGGCCTGGTCGATCAGGCGCGCGACCTCGGCGCGGTCGAAGCCATCGGGGGTCAGCAGCGCCTCGATCCGGGCTGCGGTGGCGGCAGCGTCGGCCGTGTCCATCGTCGCGTCGGCCGCGTTGCGCGTGGCCTCGACGACCTCGGCCGCGGCCTCGCCGGCGGGGGATTGCGCGGCGGCGAGGGCGGCGCGGTCGGCGGCGTCGATCGCGGCCTCGGCTGCGGCCTCGGCTGCGGCCTCGGCGCTGCGGGCGGCGTCGCTGGCCAGCGACGCGCCGGCCTCTTCGGCGGCGCGCAGGGCTTCGGCGGCAGCATCGGCGGCGATGGCTGCCGCATCGGCTGCGGCGTCGGCGGCGGCATCGGCGGCCTCGTCGTTGCGGGCGGCCTCGGCTGCGGCTTCGGCGGCCTGACGGGCGGTGTCGTCGGCGATCTGCGCGGCCTCGCCCGCAGGCGTGGCGGGGGCGTCGGTCGCCGCCGTCACGGGGGGCGTTTCCGGGGTCTCTTGCCGGTCCTGCATCCAGAACCACAGCCCGCCGCCCGCGATCACCACCAGCGCCAGAATCGGCAATACCTTCTTCATCGCAAATCCCCGTTTCGGCGCGCATCCGGCCCATCGGGCGCGTCCCGGGCCATCTATGGCACAGGCGCCGCACGCGCGAAAGCGTCACGCGGCGGGGCCGGGGGCCGGTTTCGGGCGTCATGCCTGCGTTTTGGGCGCCCGCTCGCATCAAATTCGGTTGAATTGGACCCGTTCGGGCCTTAACTTCGTTGCACTTTCGATTGGCAGCACAAGGAGCAACGCCATAGCCCGCCGTCCGCATAATGCACCGCCCACCCGTGATACCGGCCCCCGCACCAACGAACGCATCAGGGTGGCCGAAATCCGCCTCATCGGAGCCGACGGAGAGAATGTCGGCGTCGTCCCCCCTTCGGTGGGACTTCAGATGGCGCAAGAGGCCGGGCTGGACCTCGTGGAAATCTCGCCGAACGCAGTCCCGCCGGTCTGCAAGGTCATGGACCTCGGCAAATACAAATACGAACAGCAGAAGCGCGAGGCCGAAGCGCGCAAGAAGCAGAAGGTGATCGAGGTCAAGGAAATCAAGTTCCGCCCCGGCACCGACACGCATGACTACGACGTCAAGATGCGCAGCGTCCTCAAGTTCCTCGAGGGCGGTGACAAGGTCAAGGTCACGCTGCGCTTCCGGGGTCGCGAGATGGCGCACCAGGATCTGGGCCTCGAATTGCTGAACCGCGTGCGCGACGATGTCGGCGAGGCGGGCAAGGTCGAATCCATGCCCAAACTGGAAGGCCGGCAGATGGTGATGATGATCGCCCCGCGCTGAACGGCTGCGACATAACGACCTTGGGGCCGCGCAGGCATTGCCGCGCGGCCTTTGCATGACAGAATGACCGCCTGACAGGGGGAAGACCCGATGAGCGACGCGCCTTTCACCGCCCCGACGATCCGGGTCCAGCGCCTTGAGGGGCACGACTCCGCGCTGCCCTTGCCCGCCTATGCCACGCCGGGCGCGGCGGGCGCCGATCTCTGCGCAAACCTGCCCGAGGCGCTGCGCGAGACGGGGCTGGTCCTGCAACCGGGGGCGCGCGCGCTGGTCCCGACCGGCCTTGCACTGGAAATCCCCGCGGGCTGGGAGGTCCAGATCCGCGCCCGTTCGGGCCTTGCGCTGAAGCACGGCATCGCGCTGCCGAACGCCCCCGGCACGATCGACAGCGATTATCGCGGCCCGCTTGGCGTCATCCTGATCAATCTGGGCGACGCGCCCTTTACCGTGGCCCATGGCGACCGCATCGCGCAGATGATCGTGGCGCCCGCGCCGCAGGCCCGCTTTGCCGAAGCCGGGTCGCTGTCCGACACGGCGCGCGGGCAGGGCGGCTTCGGCTCGACCGGGCGGGGCTAGGGCGATGCTGTCGCTGTGGATCGCCGCGTTGTGGCTGTTCTTCGCGCGCATCACGCGGCTGCCGCGCCGGGTGATGTGGGGGCCGCTGGCCGCGCTTTGGGTGCTGCTGGTCCTGCTGCATCTGTTGGCGCCCGGCAGCCGCGCGGCGGAACTGATGGGGGGCAATGCGGCGGGCTGGCTGGTTCTGGGCGGGTTCGTCGCGGTCATCCTGGCCTATCGCCGCCTGCTTGGTCGCCTGCGCGCCCGCAGCGCGCCCGCGCCTGAACCCGCACCCCGCGACGATACCTTGTCCGAGGCCGAACTGGACCGCTATTCCCGCCACCTTGTCCTGCCCGAGATCGGCGGTCCGGGCCAGATGCGCCTGCGTCAGGCGCGGGTGCTGGTCGTGGGCGCGGGGGGGCTTGGCGCGCCGGTTTGTCTTTATCTGGCGGCGGCGGGGGTGGGGCGGATCACGCTGGTCGATGACGACGTGGTCAGCCGCTCGAACCTGCAGCGTCAGGTGATCTATCGCGACGATCTGCGCGGCGAGCCCAAGGCCTATGCGGCCGCGCAGGCGATGATGGCGCTGAACCCGCATGTCGATGTGACGCCCCTGATCCGCCGGATCGGCGCAGACGATGCCCATTTCGTGGCGGGGCATGATCTGGTGATCGACGGCACCGACAGCCATGCCTCGCGCGCGGGCGTGAACGCGGCCTGCGTCGCGGCGGGCGTGCCGCTTCTGTCCGGCGCCATCGCCCGGTGGGAGGGGCAGGTGACGCTGTTCGACCCCGCGCGCGGCGCGCCCTGCATGGCCTGCCTGTTCCCCGACGCCCCCGCCGCGCAGATGCCCTGCGCCGAGGCGGGCGTAATCGGCGCGCTGCCCGGCGTGATCGGCAGCATGATGGCGCTGGAGGCGATCAAGCACCTGACCGGCGCGGGGCAGGGTCTGGCCGGGCGGCTGGTCCTGCATGATGCCCTCTGGTCGCAGACGCGGGTGATCGACTGCGCCCGCGATCCCGGCTGCGAGGTCTGCGGGTCGGGCGCGGCTCTGGCGCAGGCGGACGGGGCGTCCTAAGCTCGGCCCGACCGACAGGAGGCCGCCCGATGAACCCGACCACCAATCCCGAACTGACCCGCTGGTCCGGCCCCGAGGGCCTGCCGCGCTTCGACCTGATCGCGGACGAGGATTTCGCCCCCGCCTTCGACCGCGAACTGGCCGCCGCGCTGGAAAGGGTCGAGGCCATCGCCGCCAACCCCGCCCCCGCCGATTTCGCCAATACCGTCGCCGCGATGGAAACCGCCGACGAGGGGCTGAACCGGATGCTGGCGATCTTCTACACGCTGGCCGCCGTCGATTCGAACCCCGCCCGGCAGGCGCTGCAACGCGACTTCGCGCCCAGACTGGCCGATTACGGCAGCCGCGTCAGCATGGACCCCCGCCTTCATGCGCGCGTCAAGGCCGTGGCCGAGGACGCCGATGACCTGCCGCCCGAGGATGCCCGGCTGGTGCGGCTGATGCTGCGCGATCTGGACCGGGCCGGCGCGGGCCTTTCGGATGCGGCGCGGGCGCGCATGGCCGAGATACGCGCCCGGCTTGCTGTTCTGACCACGCAATTCACCCAGAACGTGCTGACGGATGAGCGCGACTACGTCCTGCCCATTCCCGATGACCGGCTTGAGGGCCTGCCCGACTGGCTGCTGGCCTCGATGCGGGCGGCGGCGGCCGAACGGGGAATGGCGGGGCAGGTGGTCACGCTGAACCGCTCGCTGATCGTGCCCTTCCTTGAACATGCCAGCGACCGGACCCTGCGCGAGACCGCGTTCAGGGCCTGGACCCTGCGCGGCTCGGGGCAGGGGGCCGGGGGCGAGGCCAGCGACAACCTGCCCCTGGTGGCCGAGATCCTGGCCCTGCGCCATGAACGCGCGCAGTTGCTGGGGCATCCCGATTTCGCCTCGTGGAAGCTGGAGACCGAGATGGCGGGCAGCGCCGAGCGGGTCGAGGACCTGCTGCACGCCGTCTGGACCCCGGCCGAGGCCCGCGCCCGCGCCGATGCCGAACGCCTGACCGCGATGCTGCGCGCCGATGGCGTGAACGAGGCGCTGGCACCCTGGGATTGGCGCCTCTACGCCGAGCGCCTGCGCGCCAGCGATCACGATTTCGACTCGGGCGCGGTCAAGCCCTATCTGACGCTGGACGCGATGCTGGGCTCGGTGTTCGACGTGGCCCACCGCCTGTTCGGACTGAGCTTTCAGCCGGTCGAGGCCGAGCTCTGGGCGCCCGAGGTGCGGGCCTGGCGCGTGATGCGCGGCGACAAGCTGATGGCGATTTTCGTGGGCGATTTCTTTGCGAGACCTGCGAAGCGGTCGGGGGCTTGGTGTTCGGCCTTGCAGATGCAGCACAAGATGGGCGCGGGCCAGCGCGCCATCGTGGTGAATGTCTGCAACTTCACCCCGCCCGAGGCGCCCGGCGCGCCGGCCTTCCTGTCCTGGGACGATGCGCGGACCTTGTTCCACGAATTCGGACATGCAACGCATCACATCCTGTCTGATGTGGCCTGGCCCTCGATTTCCGGCACCTCGGTCGCGCAGGACTTCGTGGAACTGCCCAGCCAGCTTTACGAGCATTGGCTGGAACAGCCGCAGGTGCTGGACGCCCATGCCCGCCATCATGCGACGGGCGAGCCTCTGCCTGCCGATCTGCGCGACAAGCTGCTGGCGGCGGGCCGGGCCGATGCCGGCTTCGCCACGGTCGAGTATCTGGAAAGCGCGCTGGTCGATCTGGCCTTTCATCGCGGCGCCCCGCCCGCCGATGCGATGGCCCGGCAGGCAGAGGTTCTGTCCGCCCTTGGCGCGCCCGCCGCGATCCCCATGCGGCACGCGACGCCCCATTTCGCCCATGTCTTCGCGGGCGACAGCTATGCGGCGGGCTATTACAGCTACATGTGGTCCGAGGTGATGGATGCCGATGCCTTCGCAGCCTTCGAGGAGGCGGGCGACATCTTCGACCCCGCCACCGCGAGGCGGCTGGAGGAGACGATCTTGTCGCGCGGCGGATCGGCCCCGGCGGATGAGTTGTGGCTGGCGTTCCGGGGAAGGATGCCGGGGGTCGAGCCCTTGCTGAAGGGGCGCGGGTTGATCTGACGGCATCGCGTGTGCCGGGCGTGGCTGGGGGCGCTGCCCCCGTCGCGTTCCGCGACTCCCCCGGGATATTTCGATGAAGAAGAAGGTGTCAGTCGCGGGTCTCGGCCGGATCCACGCCCCAGATCGCGCCCTTGGGGACCCAGCCGCGCTGGCCTCCGCCTGAGACGCGGCACCATTCGGGATTGCATTCGCCCAGGCGCAGGATTGCGCGGGCCTCGGCGCGGGCGACGACATCGGCGTTCGGGTTGGGGCGGGTGCGCAGTTCCAGCATGTCCTGAGAGACGAGGACCGTGCGCACGCCCGACAGCAGCGCGTAATGCACCCAGCCGCCCGCGCCGTCGCTGTCCTCGACCCGGCGCCAATGGCCGAATTCCGCCGTCACGCGCAAGGGCATCCCGGCATGGCGAAAGACCCAGTCGATCCGGTGCGAGAGGCTGGGGCCGCGCCTTGCATTGCCCTCGTTCCCCTTGAGGCTGACATAGCGGGGCAGGGGCAGGTTCGTGACCGGGCCGCGCTGGATCTGGTTGCCCTCGGACTGGGTGCGGATCAGGGGGGCGGGATCGGCAGGGGCGGTCATGCGGATCGGTGCCGCCGCGAGCGGTGCGGCAAGGATCAGCATCGCCATGCAGGCGCCAAGCCAGGTTGTCCCGAAACGCTGGCCGGGTTTCGTCATCCGTGCTGTCATCCGTCCGCTTCCGTTCCTGCCCGGGCCTCTGCGCCCTGTTCGCGGGGTCTTGTGTCCGTCCCCTGTCGCGGGCAGTTTGCCAAAAGCGGCCCCTCATGGAAAGGGCGCCGCCGACACGGTTGCGAGAAAATGAGGTGATGATGCCGATGCGCGCACCCCTGACCGGGTCGCGGCCCAGGGTGGCTGTGACACGTCATCTGCCCGAGCCGGTGGAACGGCGCATGGGCGAATTGTTCGACTGCGTGCTGAACCGCGATGATCGGCGCCTGTCGCGCGACGAACTGGTCGCGCTGATGCGCGATTGCGACGTGCTGGTGCCGACGGTCACCGACCGGATCGACGCCTCGATGCTGGCCGAGGCGGGCGACAGGTTGCGGCTGATCGCGAATTACGGGTCGGGGATGGACCATCTGGACGTGCTGGCCGCGCGCGATCTGGGGATCGTGGCCACCAACACGCCGGGCGTCGCCACCGAGGACACGGCCGACATGGCGCTGGCGCTGATCCTGGCCGTGACGCGCCGCATCCCCGAAGGTCTGGCCGAGATGCAGGACGGCAACTGGAACGGCTGGTCGCCCACCGCGCTTCTGGGCGGGCGGCTGCGGGGGCGGGCGCTTGGCATTCTGGGCATGGGCCGGATCGGGCAGGCCGTCGCGCGCCGCGCCAATGTCTTCGGGATGGAGGTCCATTACCACAATCGCCGCCGCCTGCGCCCCGAGATCGAGGCCGCGCTGAACGCGACCTGGTGGGACAGTTTCGACCGGATGCTGGGCCGGGTGGATATCGTCAGCGTGAACGTGCCGCATACGCCCTCGACCTATCATCTGCTGAATGCGCGGCGGCTGAAGCTGCTGAAGCCCTCGGCCGTGGTGGTGAACACGTCGCGCGGCGAGGTGATCGACGAGAACGCTCTGACCCGGATGTTGCGCGCCGGAGAGATTGCGGGCGCGGGCCTTGACGTCTTCGAGCGCGGGCACGAGATCAACCCGCGCCTGCGCGCCCTGCCCAATGTCGTGCTGCTGCCGCATATGGGCAGCGCCACGATCGAGGGCCGGATCGAGATGGGCGAGCGTGTGATCGTGAATATCCGCAGCATGGCCGACGGGCAGACGCCGCCCGATGTCGTTCTGCCAACCATGGTGTGACGTGGACCCCTATCGCATCGCCGTTTCGGCCCTGTTCTTCGTCAACGGGCTTCTGGTCGGAAGCTGGGCGCCCAAGATCCCCGCGCTGATGGCGCGGCTGGACATTTCCGAGGCTGTGGCTGGCATTCTGGTCCTGATGCTGGGCGCAGGTTCGCTGTGCCTGATGCCGGTCTTCGGCGCGATGGTCGCGCGGCGCGGTTCGGCGCGGGCCGTCCGGATCGCCGCCTGGGGCGTCGCGTCCGCGCTGATCTGGATCTCGGCCGCGCCCGATCTTTGGACGGTCGGCGCCGCCGTGGCGCTGTTCGGCGGGCTGATCGGCGGCATGGATGTGGCGATGAACGCCAATGCCGTCGCGGTCGAGCGCGCGCGGGGCCGGGCGATCATGTCATCCTGCCACGGGTTCTGGAGCCTTGGCGCCTTTGCGGGCGCAGGCGCAGGCGGCATGGCGATCCAGCGTTTCGGAGAAATCCCCCATGCCGTCGCCGTCTCGGCCCTGTTCGCGCTGGTGCTGCTGGTCGTCCGGCGCCGCGTGATCGAGGACGGCCCCGAGCCGGGCGCCGCGCGCCCGCCCTTGCGGTTGCCGCGCACGCCCTTGCCCTATCTGATCGGGGTGATGGCGCTGATGGCGATGATCCCCGAGGGTGCGATCCTCGACTGGGCGGCGGTCTATATGCAGCGCGAACTGGGGGCTTCGCTGGCGGTGGCGGGCTGGGGCTTTGCGGCCTGCGCGGCGACGATGGCCGCGATGCGCTTTCTGGGCGACCTGATCCGGCGCAGGCTGGGCGCGGTCAGGACGCTGCGCTTCAGCACGCTTGCCGCGATGGCGGGGCTGGCCGTGGCGGGTCTGGCGGGCTCGGCGCCCTTGGCCATAGTGGGCTTCGCGCTGGCCGGGATCGGGATTGCCAACATGGTCCCCATCGCCTTTTCGGCGGCGGGCAACGTGCCGGGCCTGGCGGCGGGGATCGGCCTGTCGGTCGTGACGATGATGGGCTATTCGGGCATTCTGGTCGCGCCCGGCGCCATCGGCTTTCTGGCCGAAAGCGTCAGTTTCTCGGCGATCTATCTGGGCCTTGCCGTGCTGCTGACGATCCCGCTGGCGCTGTCGCATCTGGCCGCCAGCGCGGATTTCGACGCCGGGCGGTGACGGACCTCAGCCCCCCCAAAGCGCGGTCAGCGCCGAAAGCGGGTCGGGCTCGGACCAGATCTCGGCGCCGATGGCCACGAAATCGGTGACGGGCGACAGGCTGGCCAGCAATTCGCGCGTGATGGCGCCTTCGGCGACCACCGGAACCTCGATCATCTCGGACCACCACTGGAACAGGTCCAGTTCCGCCGGTTCGCCACGATAGAGCGCCGATGCGCCGACCGGGCCGAAGCTGACGTAATCGGCCCCATGCTCGCCCGCATTCATCCCCTCGTGGCGCGAGGCGCCGCAGAAGGCGCCGATGATCGCATCATCGCCCAACTCCTTGCGCGCATAGCGCACGCTGCGCGCGCCGTCGGTCAGGTGCACCCCGTCGAGGCCGTGCCGCTGCGCCAGTTTCACATGGTCGTCGATCACCACGGCCACGTCTCGGGCATGGGCGATCTCGCGGGCCAGATCGGCCAGGCGGCCCAGCTCGTCCTCTTCGGCGCCGGCGCGAATGCGCAGGCAGGCCGCAGGGAAGCGGTCCATCACCTCGGCCAGAAGCGGGCCGAGCGCCGAGGCCTGGGCGCCGGCGGGGGTCATCAGATAAAGCTGCGGGGCATCACTCATGCGCGCGTCTCCTTTATGTCGCAGATAGCGCAGCTTGCCGCCCGCCGCCAGACGGACTATTGCGCGGACATGCAGTCTGATCGTCACCCCGTCATCATCCTTGTCCGCCCCCAGATGGGCGAGAATATCGGCGCGGCCGCCCGCGCGATGCTGAATTTCGGCCTGACCGAGATGCGTCTGGTCGAGCCGCGAGACGGCTGGCCGAACCCCAAGGCCGTCGCCATGGCCTCGGGCGCGGCGGGGCGGGTGCTGGATCAGGCCAAGGTCTATCCGACGCTGGCCGCCGCGATGGAGGGCATCGAATATGCCTATGCCACGACCGCGCGCGGGCGCGAGCTGACCAAGCCCGTCCTGAACCCCGAGGATGCGATGGCCGAGACCCGCGCAAGGGCCGGTCGCAGCGCGATCATCTTCGGCCCCGAACGGACCGGGCTGGAAAATGACGACATCGCGCGCGCCAACGCCATCGTGACCGTGCCGGTGAACCCCGATTTCCCCTCGATCAACCTGGCGCAGGCCGTTCTGCTGATGGGCTACGAATACGGCCGCGAGATCCTGCCGCCCGAACCCGCCCCCCATGCCGGGCGCGAGGATGCCGAGGCAATGGCCGACCGGCTGGAGATCGAGCGTCTGGGCGATCACTACGACGAGCGCCTGACCGAGGCCGGGTTCTTCTTTCCCGAAACCAAGGCGGCCTCGATGCGGTTGAACCTGCGCAACATGTGGTCGCGCCTTGCCCTGACGCGCGGCGATGTGCGCATCCTTCACGGCATCCTGCGCCAGTTGACCCGCCGACCCGGCGGCCAGTAACCTCCGCCCGAAAGGAGCCAAGCGATGGCCAAGCGCCCTGTCTTTCAGGAAGTCTCGGACCCGGCAGCTTCCCGCCCCGCCACGACGACCGGCATGATCGACGCCCGCCCGCGCGGTGCGCGCCGCGCCATCCGTGCATGGCTTTGCGTTCTGTTCCTTCTGGTCCTGTCGATGATCGTCATCGGCGGCGCCACGCGGCTCACGGGTTCGGGCCTGTCGATCACTGTCTGGGCCCCCGTGACCGGCGCCATTCCGCCCCTGAACGCCGCTGATTGGCAGCGCGAATTCGACCTCTACCGCCAGATCCCGCAATATCAGGAACTGAACCGCGGCATGTCGCTGTCGGAATTCCAGTTCATCTACTGGTGGGAATGGGGGCACCGGCAGCTGGGCCGCGTGGTCGGGCTGGTCTGGGGTCTGGGCTTCCTGTTCTTCTGGGCGACCTCGCGCATTCCGACGGCCTGGACGCCGCGCCTTCTGGGCCTTGGCGCGCTTGGCGGGCTGCAGGGCGCGATCGGCTGGTGGATGGTCAGTTCCGGCCTGAACGAGGGGATGCTGCGCGTGGCCTCCTACCGGCTGGCCACGCATCTGGGCATCGCCTTCCTGATCCTGGGCCTGATCACCTGGTATGTGCTGCAACTCTCGCGGACCGAGGCCGAGCTGCTGCGCGCCCGCCGCGCGGGCGATGCGCGGCTTTTCGGCATCTCGACCGGGCTTTTGCACCTGACCTTCGTGCAGATCATCCTGGGCGCGCTGGTCGCGGGGATCGATGCGGGGCGCATGTATACGGGCTGGCCCACGATGGGCGGCGAATGGATCCCTGCCTCGATCTGGGATGCGACGCTCGGCTGGCGCAATTTCTTCGAGAACCCGGCGCTGGTGCAGTTCATCCATCGCATGACCGGCTATCTGCTGGCGATCTTCGCGGTGGTGGTCTGGCTCAAGGCGCGCCGCTCGCCCCATCCGGTGACGCGCGGGGCCTTCAGCGTGATGATCGTCGCGATGGCCGCGCAGATCGGGCTGGGCATCCTGAACGTGATCCACGCCTCGCCGCTGCATCTGGCGCTGACGCATCAATTCGGCGCGGTCGTCCTGTTCGCCGCGATCCTGCGGGCGCGCCACCATGCGCGCTATCCTTTTGAAACCTCGATCCGCGAGGCACGGGCATGAGCGCGCTTGACCATCTGATGGCGTTCCAGCGCCAGACCGAGGCGCTGTCCTCTGTGGCCGAACGCCTGGGCTGGGACCAGGAGACGGTGATGCCGCGTGGCGCCGTCGAACAGCGGGCCGAGGAAATGGCGGCGATGGAATCGGTGCTGCACGAACGCCGCACCGATCCGCGCATCGGCGAATGGCTGGAGGCCTCCACCCCCCGCACCGAGGCCGAGACCCGCGCGCTGGAGCTGATCGGCCGCGATTTCCGCCGAACCAGCCGCATCCCGGCGCGTCTGGCCGAGGAACTCGCGCGCACGACCTCGCTGGCGCAGGGCATCTGGGCCGAGGCCCGCGCCAAGGACGCGCCGCAGGATTTCCTGCCGACGCTGGACAACGTGCTGATGCTGAAGCGCGAAGAGGCCGCCTGCCTGGCCGATGGCGGCGATCTTTATGACGCGCTTCTGGACGATTACGAACCCGGCATGACCGGCGCGGCCATTGCCAGCCTGTTCGACGCGATGCGCCCGCGGCTTGTCGCTCTGCGCGACGCGGTGCTGGGCGCGGCCCGCCAGCCGCAGCCCCTGACCGGGCACTTCCCGCAGGAAACCCAGCTGCGCCTTGCCCGCGCCTGCGCCACGGCCTTCGGCTATGACTGGTCGCGCGGCCGGATCGACCTGGCCGTCCACCCGTTCAGCTCGGGGCGCTGGCAGGACAGCCGCATCACCACGCGGGTCGTCGAGACCGATCCCTTCAACTGCCTCTATTCCACGATCCACGAGGTCGGCCATTCCAGCTATGAACTGGGGATCGACCCCGACCACGCCTTCACGCCACTTGGGCGGGGCGTGTCCATGGGCGTCCATGAAAGCCAGAGCCGTATCTACGAAAACCAGATGGGCCGGGGCCGAGCCTTCACCGGCTGGCTCTTCGATCGCATGTCGGACGCTTTCGACGGCCTGAACATCGCCGATGCGGACGCCTTCTACGCGACCGTGAACCGCGTCACCCCCGGCTTCATCCGGACCGAGGCTGACGAGGTGCAATACAACCTGCACATCATGATGCGCTTCGATCTGGAACGCGACCTGATTGCAGGTCGCCTCGATGTCCGCGACCTGCCCGAGGCGTGGAATGCCCGCTTCCTGGCCGATTTCGGCGCGGCGGTGGACCGCCCGGCCAATGGCGTCCTGCAGGATGTCCACTGGTCGGTGGGGCTCTTCGGCTACTTCCCGACCTACGCGCTCGGCAATGTCTACGCTGGCTGCCTGAACGAAGCCCTGCGCAAGGCCGTTCCCGATCTGGACGACGCGCTCGCCCAGGGAGACGCGACGCCCGGCACCGAATGGCTGCGTGAAAACCTGCAGCGCCATGGTGGCCTGATGGAGCCCGCGACGCTGGTCGAACAGGCTTCGGACTGCAGCGTCTCGCCCGAACCTCTGCTGACCTATCTCGAGCGGAAATTTACCCGAATCTACGCCCTCTGACGTCGTATTCCGGATATTTACATGAAGAAGAAGACCAGTCGCCCGCCGCTGCCTTCTTCTTCATGAAAATATCCTGCGGGGGGTCCGGGGGGCGCAAAGCCCCCCGGCGGTCGCGGGACGCAGATCACTCGGCGGCGCGGGCCATCGGGTTGTTCGGGTGGCTCGTCCAGTTCGCGTATTCGCCGCGCGGGATGCCGGTGCGCTTGTCGATTTCGCCGATCTCAAGCTCGCGCATGGTGATGCAGTTCTCGACCGGGCAGACATCGACGCAGAGATTGCAGGCCACGCATTCCTCCTCGATCACCTCGAAGACGCGGCCCGGCTTCATGGCGATCGCCTGGTGGCTGGTATCCTCGCAGGCGGCATAGCAGCGACCGCAGCTGATGCAGGCATCCTGGTCGATCACCGCCTTGGTGACGTAGTTCAGGTTCAGATCCTGCCAGTCGCGCACGTTCGGGACGGCGCGGCCGATCAGATCGGACAATTCCATCCCGTGCCCGTCCAGATAATCAGACAGGCCCGAGATCATCTCCTGCACGATCTTGAACCCGTATGTCATCGCCGCCGTGCAGACCTGCACATTGCCCGCGCCAAGCGCCATGAACTCGGCCGCGTCGCGCCAGGTGGTCACGCCGCCGATACCGCTGATGGGCAGGCCGCGCGTTTCGGCAGAGCGTGCGATCTCGGCCACCATGTTCAGGGCGATGGGCTTCACCGCCGGGCCGCAATAGCCGCCATGGCTGCCCTTGCCGTCGATGGTGGGCTGGGGCGCAAACAGGTCCAGATCGACAGAGGTGATCGAGTTGATCGTGTTGATCAGGCTGACCGCATCCGCCCCGCCCCGTTTCGCGGCCTCGGCGGGTTTCCTGACATCGGTGATGTTCGGCGTCAGCTTCACGATGCAGGGCATGCGCGAATGTTTCTTCACCCAACGCGTGACCATCTCGATATATTCGGGCACCTGGCCCACGGCCGAGCCCATGCCGCGTTCGGCCATGCCGTGCGGGCAGCCGAAGTTCAGCTCGACCCCGTCGGCGCCGGTATCCTCGATCCGGTGCAGGATGTCGCGCCAGCTGTCCTCGTCACAGGGCACCATCAGCGAAATGATCAGCGCCCGGTCGGGATAGTCGCGCTTGACCGACTTGATCTCGCGCAGGTTCACCTCCAGCGGGCGGTCGGTGATCAGTTCGATGTTGTTGATGCCCAGAACGCGCCGGTCGGCGCCGTGGATCACGCCGTAGCGGGGCCCGTTCACGTTGACGACCGGCGGCCCTTCAGAGCCGAGCGTCTTCCAGACGACGCCGCCCCAGCCCGCCTCATAGGCGCGGCGGACGTTGTATTCCTTGTCGGTCGGCGGGGCCGAGGCCAGCCAGAAGGGGTTGGGTGACTTGATGCCGATGAAATTGCTGCGCAGATCTGCCATGGGTCCGCCCTTTCCTTACGCTGCGCCAGGGGTGGCGCGCCCGGACAGGCGCGCGTCGATGTCTTCGGCCGCGTCGCGGCCCTCGGCCACGGCGGTCACGGTCAGGTCGTCACCGCCAAGCGCGCAATCGCCGCCCGCCCAGACGCCGGGGATCGAGGTCCGGCCCGGACCCTCGATGGCGATCTTGCCGCCCTCCAGCGTCAGGCCTTCGGGAGCGCCGTCAAGACGCTGGCCGATGGCGCGGAAGACCTGGTCGGCCTTCAGCCGGAAATGCTGGTCGGTCAGGACCAGACCCGAGGGTCCGTCCTCGGTGTAGGCAAACTCGATCTCGGCCACGGCGCCATTGCCGTGGACGGCGACTGGGGCGGCGTTGCAGATGATCCGCACGCCGCTGGCGGTGGCGTGATCCTGTTCGTGGCGGCTGGCCGACATGCGGTCCTGCCCCCGGCGGTAGACGATGGTGACATTCTCGGCCCCCAGCAGGCGGGCCTGCACGGCGGCGTCCACGGCCGTCATGCCGCCGCCGATCACCACCACGTCGCGGCCCACGGGCAGGGCGGTCAGGTCGCGGCTCTGGCGCAGGTCGCGGATGAAGCTGACCGCGTCCAGCACGTGCTGGCGATCCTCGCCCTCGGCGCGCAGGGCGTTCACGCCGCCAAGACCCATCCCCAGGAACACCGCGTCATATTCGGCGCGCAGCCCCTCCAGCGTGATGCTGTCGCCAAGGCGCTGGCCGTGGCGTATCTCGATCCCGCCGATCTGAAGCAGCCAATCCACCTCGGACTGGGCGAAATCATCAACCGCCTTGTAGCTGGCGATGCCGTATTCGTTCAGCCCGCCCGGTTTCTCGCGCGCCTCGAAGATCACGACGTCATGGCCCTTCATCGCCAGACGATGCGCGCAGGCAAGGCCCGCGGGGCCCGCGCCGACGACGGCCACGCGGCGGCCCGTCGCCGCGGCGCGGGTGAAGGGATGCACGCCCTTGGCCATCAGGCCATCGGTCGCATAGCGTTGCAGCGCGCCGATCTGGACGGGCTTGCCCTCGGCGGTCTCGCGCACGCAGGCGCCTTCGCACAGGTTCTCGGTCGGGCAGGCGCGGGCGCACATCCCGCCAAGGATGTTCGCGTCAAAGATCGTCCGCGCCGCCGCATCCGGCGTGCCGGTCGCGATCTGGCGGATGAACAGCGGAATGTCGATCGAGGTCGGGCAGGCCGTGACGCAGGGCGCGTCATGGCAGAAATAGCAGCGGTCGGCGGCGACATGCGCCTCGTGACGGTCCAAGGGCGGCGCGACATCGCGGAAATTCGCGGCCAGCGCATCGGGCGTCAGCCGCCCCGGCACGACGCCGGGCGACAATCTTGCTTGGGACATTTGCGTCTCCTGGCTTTCCCTGTTGATGGAATCAGGCTGACACAGGTCCGATTTTTTATCAAATGGTAAAATTATTGCGGCGCGGGTTTGCGGAAATTTCAGGCAGGCAGGTCCAGTGTCGCGGCAAGCCCGCCCCATGCGCTGCGCCCCAGATCCAGCGATCCGCCATGAAGCGCGGCCAGATCGGCCACGATGGCCAGGCCCAGCCCCGCGCCGGGCGGCCCCTGTTCGTCCAGCCGCGCGCCCCGGACAAGCGCGCGGGGCGCGCGGTCGGGCGACATGCCCGGCCCGTCATCCTCGATCCGCAGGCGCAGGCGGTCGCCCTGCCGGGTGGCGTGGATGCCGATGCGCGAGGCGCCCCATTTCACCGCGTTCTCGGCCAGATTGCCGATCATCTCCTCAAGGTCCTGACGTTCGCCCGCAAAGGCCAGATCAGAGGGGCAGGAGGTCTCGGCCCGCATCCCCTTGTCGGCCATCGGCCAGCGCAGGACCAGCAGGATGTCGTCGATCACCGGCGCGACGGGGCTGCGCTGTCCCAGAAGGCCCGGCCCGGCCTGACGCGCCCGGCGCAGGTGCCAGCCGATCAGCCGGTCCATCCGCGCCAGCAGCGCCTGTCCCGGGTGATTTTCAGGCAGTTCGTTCGACAGGGCGGTCAGGGGCGTTTTCAGCGAATGGGCCAGATTGCCCAGATGCTGCCGCGAGCGCGCCAGAAGGGCGGTATTCTGGTCGAGGGCGGCGTTGATCTCGGCCGCAAGGGGGCGCAATTCACTGACATCGGGCAAGGCCAGCCGGTCGGCCCGGCCCGCCCGCACCCCCGTCAGATCGTCGCGCAGACGGTCCAGGCTGCGCAGCCCTGCCGTCACCTGCACCAGCGTCGCGATCCCCAGACCCAGCCAGAGCGCGGCCAGCGCCAGCGCCAGAGGCCGGATGATCTGCGCCAGACTTGCCCGGATTTCCGAAACAGGGGCGGTCACGGTAATCGTGATCGGCGCGTCGTTATCGGGGATGCCGAAACTGCGGCGCATCACGCGCAGCGGTGCGCCATCGGCCCCAAGACCGGGCGTGCCGGTCGCTTCGTCGGTGGGGCCGGCCAGCCGCCCGTCCAGCAGCGAGGCCGACCGCGCCACCGCCACGCCCCCCGCATCGACCTGCCAATACCAGCCCGAGAGCGGCAGCGAGAAACGCGCGTCCCAAGGCGTGCCGTTCAGGGTGACGCGGCCCGCAGCGTCGGTCTCGATCCGGGCGGTCAGGGCGTCGGCTGCGGCGGCGGCCTCGGCGTCGAAACGGTCGGTGACGAAATCGCGCAAGAGATGCGCGATCATCACGAAGGCCGCCAGCAGCGCCGCCGTCAGCCAGACCGCGCCCAGAACCAGCAGCCGCCCCCGGATCGAGCGGATCATGCACGCCCCATCCGGGCCGGGTCGGAATGCAGCACATAACCCTCGCCGCGCCGGGTCTCGATCACGCCATCGCCGATCTTGCGGCGCAGGCGACCGATCACGACCTCGATCGATTTGAAGTCGCGGTCGGAATCGGCCTCGTAGAGGTGGTCCGACAATTCGGTCCGGCTGACGATGCGGTTCTGGTGGTGCATCAGATAGGTCAGGATCCGCGCCTCGAAGGGCGTCAGGCGCAGCGCCACGCCGTCGCGGGTGATGACGCCAAGCTGCGCGTCAAGGACCAGCGCGCCCGCCCGGATCACCGGCCGGGCATGGCCCGCCGCGCGCCGGATCAGGGTCTGGGCGCGCAAGACGACCTCGTCCAGGCGGAAGGGCTTGACCGCGTAATCGTCGGCACCCGCACGAAAGCCCGCGACCTTGTCCGTCCAGTCGCCCCGCGCGGTCAGGATCAGGACCGGCATCGCAATGCCCTGATCGCGCCAGCGGGTCAGCACCTCCAGCCCCGAGAGACCGGGCAGCCCCAGATCGAGGATCGCCACGTCGTAGCTTTCCGTCGCGCCCAGAAACTCGCCCTCGGTCCCGTCGGCGGCACGGTCGGTCACGAAGCCCGCCCCCGCCATCGCCTCGGCCAGCTGGGCCGACAGGGTCGGGTCATCCTCGACGATCAGGGCGCGCATCGGCTGGTCCTTTGCTCAGGGGCGTTCGGTGGCAGGGGCGCGGCGGGCCTGCATCTGGCCCCGGCCCGTCACGTCGAGAAACCGGCCATCGCGCGCATCCATGCGGATGTCCAGCGCCATGCGGCCGGGCGTCAGCAGGCGGAAGTGATAGACCAGATCGGCGCCCATGTCGCGTTCCCCGGGGGTCGGCGGGGTGGTGCGGGCGGCAATCAGCCGACCCTCGTAGCGCACTGTCACTTTTGCGGCGGCCTCGTGCAGGGGCATCGGTCGGAAGGCATCGGTCCAGACATCCGCCCCCGCCGGGTCGTTCCATGCCTCGCTGTCCCGCGCTTCGAGGTCGGGCGGGACCGCCTGCGCCTGGGCGGGCAGGGACAACAGCAGCATGGCCGTCAGCATCAGGGGCAGAATCACGCGGATCATGGCCCCATCATCGCCGATTGCGGGGAAACGAAAACCCAATGGCGCGTTGGCATCCCGTTCGGCAGCCTGGCGCTAGACCGGGCTTGTCAGGGGCCGGATCGATTCGGCCCGCCACTGCACGAAGGACCACAGAGATGACGATGAAACCCTTTGCCCTGGCCACCGCGATGGCTGCCCTTCTGGCCGCAGGCCCCGCGCTGTCGCAGGACCTGCCGCCGCTGCTTCAGGGGCTGGATCTGGGCAGCCTCGGCGTCGAGACCAAGCGCGACGGCGAACGCGAATACGAGGGCCGCCTGCCCGACGGGACCGAGATCGAGGCGCGCTTTGACCTGGCGGGCAATCTGGTCAAGCTGGAGGCCGATGACGGCACCCTGCCTGCCCCCCTGATCGAGGCCGCGCTGCCCGAACCTGTTCGCGCCCATCCTGGCATTGCGCTTCTGGCCCGCGTCACCGAGATCGAGACCGATTCCCGGTATCTGGAGATCGAGGGCCGCGATGCCGATGGCGCCGAGATGAAGCTGCGGTTCGACCCTTCATCCGCCCGGCTGATTGGCGCCCAGACCGAGCGCGGCGCCCTGCCTCAGGCACTGGTGGACGAGATCCTGCCCCCCGCCGTGCGCAATGCCGAGATTTTCGGCACCTTCGCCAGCCTCAACGGCATCCGGGCCGAGGGCGACCGCTACGGCCTGCGGGGCCGCGACGGCTCGGGCGCGCGGATGGGTGCGCAGCTGGACGCCTCGGGCGCGGTCCTGCGCTTTCGCGGTGACGACGATGACGACCACCCCCGTGGCCGGATGCATGACCGCATGAAAGAGCGTATGGAGGGCCGCATGGAAGGTCGCGACCATGGCCGTCACGGCGAGCATCGCCACCCGATGGGCGGCCCGGCCGCCCAGATCGACACGGTGGCGATCAGCCAGCGCCTTTCGGATGCGGGGTATGGCGGCTTTGGTCTCTTGCAGCAGCGCGGCCCGCGCCTGTCCTTGCAGGCCACCAACCCCGATGGCGAGCCGGTGACGCTGGAACTGGACCCGGGGGGCGAGATCCTGCGCGAGACCGCGCGCTGATTGCCGTCAGGGCAGTTGTGCAACCGGGGCCGCGTTTTCGCGGCCCTTTCGCTTTTGCGCGGCAGATCAGCGAATTGCAGGCTTTCCGAAAATGGATTGTCGGGCTAGCATCCCGCCTGACCGGCTGCGGAACAGCCGTCACGCAATCGTCGCGAGGCGGCGCTAGACAGCGGGACTGACCACAGACAGGAGGGTTCTTTCCATGAATCGCATGAATCGTCGCAGCCTTTTGCGCGGTGCCGCCGCGACCGCCGGGGTCACGCTGGCCTCGCCCTATCTGGCGCGGCGCGCCATGGCGCAGGGCGCGGGAACGGTGAATATCTTCGCCTGGGCCGGCTATCTGAATGACGAAATCCTTGGCGCCTTCACCGAGGCCACCGGGATTACCACGAACTACACCCCCTATGGCACGAATGACGAGCTGCTGAACCAGCTGCGCGCGAATAATGGCGGCGGGTTCGACCTGATCTGGCCGACCGTGGACCGCGTGCCGAACTATGTCGAATTCGGTCTGGTCCAGCCCATCGACGAATCGCGCATCGAGGTGGACCGCGTCCTGCCGAGCGCCTGGGAAAACTCGGTCAATCTGGGCGCCGTGGTGGATGGCTCGCGCTATCAGGTGCCGACCGACTGGGGCACCGAGGCGCTGGCCTTCGACCGCGACCAGAAACCGCTGGAATACGGCACCGCGTCCTATGGCGATCTGTGGGCCGAGGGCGCGCAGGCGACCGTGCGCGGCCATTCCTCGCTGATCGGCCTGGGCCTCTGGCTTGAGGCCGAGGGCCGTCTGCCGCGCCCGCTGCTGGACGCCTTCACCGACCCCGACGCGCAGACCGAAATCTTCGACGTGATCCTGGCCGAGGCCATCGCCCGCAAGTCCAGCATCATCCAGTTCTGGTCGAACGAGAACGAGGCGCAGGCCGCCTTCCGCGTCAACGGCGCCAATATCGGCCAGACCTGGGACAGCAGCGCGGCGGGTCTTGCCCGCGAAGGGCTGCCCATCGGCTTCATCGCGCCCAAGGAAGGCGCGCTGGCCTGGATGGAGGGCCTGTCGATCCCCGCGGGCGCCGAGAACCTGGATGCGGCCTATGCCTTCATCAACTGGTTCCTGACGCCGGAAGCGGGCGCGATGTATACCAACGCGACCTCGATCAACTCGACCGCGGTGGGCTCGGACCAGCTGATCTCGGACGAGGCCAAGGCCTTCTTTGCCGCCGCCTATCCGGGCGATGCGCTTGAAAAGCTGTGGTGGTGGCCGATTCAGGAAAGCTGGTATATCACCAAGCGCAACGAATATCAGGACCGCTTCCTGTCGGCCTGATCCCTGACCCAAGACACGACCGGGGCGGCGCAGGCCGCCCCCTTCACATGCAGGAGACCCCATGTCCCATTCGGTCGAACTTGCCCAGATCGGCATGACCTTCGGCACGACCCGCGCGGTCAGCGATGTCAGCTTCAAGGTGGAACAGGGCGAGTTCTTCTCGATCCTCGGGCCTTCGGGCTGCGGCAAGACGACGATCCTGCGGATGATCGCGGGCTTCATCGAACCGACCGAGGGCCGCGTTCTGATCGGGGATCGCGACATGAAGGGCCTTGGCCCCAACCAGCGCCCGACCGCGATGATCTTCCAGTCGCTGGCGCTGTTCCCGCTGATGAGTGTCTGGGAAAACATCGCCTTCGGCCTCGAGGCGCGCGGCGTCGGCAAGGCGGAACGCCGCCGCAAGGCCGATGAGCTTCTGCGCCTGATCGCGCTGGAGGGTTACGGCGACCGGATGCCGGGCGAATTGTCGGGCGGCCAGCGCCAGCGCGTGGCCATCGCCCGCGCCCTTGCGGTCGAGCCGGGCGTCCTGCTGCTGGACGAGCCCCTGTCCGCGCTGGACCTCAAGCTGCGCCAACACATGCGGGCCGAGCTGCGCGCGCTGCAAAAGCGCACCGGCGTCACCTTCATCTACATCACGCATGACCAGTCCGAGGCGCTGGCCATGTCCGACCGCGTGGCCGTGATGTCGGCGGGCCTGTTGCAGCAGGTCGCCACCCCGCGCGAGCTTTACGACAACCCCGCCACCGCCTTTGTCGCCCGTTTCGTGGGCGAGACGAACGCGATTTCGGGCCGCATCTCGGATGTGCAGGACGGGCGCGCGCGGATCGACACGGCGCTTGGCATCCTGACGGGCCGGGCGGGGCAGGGCGCCCGCACCGGCGCGCAGGGCACGATCTATATCCGACCCGAGGCGCTGATGCCCGGCGATCCGGTCAATGCGCTGGATGCACGGATCGAACGCGTGGATTTCGAGGGCGCCTTTGCCCTGGTCCACGGGCGTTTCGCCGATGGCGCGGCGCTGGCGGCCTCTGTCCCCTCGACCCGGCTTGCCGACGCGCCGGCACCGGGCGCCGAGACGCGTTTCGGCTTTGCCCCCGAACATGCGGTGGTGCTGGGCGATGCGTGATCTTTATGGCCGCTTCGGCCCCTGGCTTTCGACGGTCTTTGTGTCGCTGGTCTTGATCTGGCTGGCGGGGATGGTTCTGGCGCCGAACCTGATGATGATCGACTACGCCCTGCGCCCGAACCTGCCGCCCGCGGCGATCGGGGGCCCGGACGACACCTATTCGCTGTCGAACATCACCTATCTCGCCGGAGAGGCGACGCATCGCGCGATCTTCCTCAAGACGATCTGGGCCAGCGCGCTGGTCGCGCTGGTGACATTCCTCGTCTGCTACCCCATCGCCTTCTGGATGGCGCAGCGGGCCACGACCGGGCAGCTTTCGGTCGCGCTGCTGCTGATCATCATCCCCTTCTTCATCAACGAGGTCCTGCGGACGCTGGCCTGGTTCATCATCCTGGCCTATCGCGGGCCGCTGAACGCGTTGCTGACCAATATCGGCCTGATCGACGCGCCGATCCGCTGGCAAGGGGACGGCGGCGTGCTGGCGGCGATGGTCTATGCCTATATCCTGTTCATGCTGCTGCCAATCTACAACGCCATAGAATCGCTGGAAAAAGCGCAGGTCGAGGCCGCGCGCGACCTGGGCGCATCGCCCTGGCGCATTCATACCCGCGTGGTCATCCCCCATGCCAAGGCGGGGATCGCGACGGGCTTCGTCTTCACCTTCATGCTGGCGGCGGGCAGCTATGTGGCGCCCGCGCTTCTGGGTTCGCCCGGCAGCCGATGGTTCACCGAGATCATCTATAACTGGTTCTTCGAGGGCGGAGACTGGAATCGCGGCGCGGCCTATGCGCTGGTGCTGCTGGTCCTGTGCCTTGCCGTTGTTCTGATCACGCTGCGGATCGCGCGCGTCAATCTGGCGGATGTGGCGAAATGAGCGTGGCGGACCGGATCTTCAGGGGACTCTTCGTCCTCTATCTCGCGGTCTTTGCGCTGTATCTCTTTGCGCCGCTGATCATCATGGGGGCGGCGGCCTTCAACGAAAGCCGCTTTCCGACCGTGATCCCGTGGCAGGGCACCACGACCGACTGGTTCGCAGCGATGTGGGCCGACCGGGCGATGTGGCAATCGCTGTGGACCTCGGTTCTGGTGGCGCTTTGCGTGGTGGTGGTGGTCGTGCCGGTCGGCACGGCGGCGGCGCTGGTGCTGACCTCGCTTCATGCCCGGGCGCGCAGCTTCGCCTATGCGGTGATGGTCTCGCCGCTGCTGACGCCGGGCGTGGTGATCGGGATTTCCACGCTGATCCTCTGGCGCCAGCTGGGCGTTGGCGGGGGCGTGTTCCTGATCGTTCTGGCGCAATCGACCTTTATCATCTGCTACGTCATGCTGATGGTGATGGCGCGCCTGCAACGCTTCGACCGCACCCAGGAAGAGGCCGCGCTTGGCCTTGGCGCATCGCGCGGGATGGTGTTCCGGCGCGTGACGCTGCCTTTCCTCAAGCCCGCGCTGCTGGCCTCGGGCGGGTTGGCGGTGCTGCAATCCATCGAGAACTACAACACGACCCTGTTCGTGCGCGGCTTCGAGACGCCGCTGACCGTGTTCATCGCCACCAAGGTCCGCACCGGGCTGACGCCTGCCGTGAACGCGCTGGCGCTGGTTATCATCGTGGCCACCGTGCTGGGCGCCATCGCCTATGAGATCGCGCGCCGCCGTCAGGCCGCCCGTCCGCGCGGCTGAAGGCTTGCCCGCGGCCGTGCGGCGCGCAATCATGGCGCAGGAATGGCGGAAGGCTTGATGACGCGCGGCAGGCACAAACGATGGGGGCGGCGGCTTGCGCTGACCGGCGCGGTCCTCGCGCTGGCCGCGCTGGTGCTGACGGTGGGGGCGGCCCAGCTTGGCCGCGCCTTCATCACGGCCTCGGTCCCGCAGGGCGAGAACGTGCTGCGCCTGTCCCTGTCCGGCCTGAGGGGCGAGCTGGCCCGATACGAACGCCTGCCTGAGCTGATCGCCTATGAGCAGCTGCTGGCCGATGCGCTGGCCGAGGATGCCACCCGTGCCCAGATCGCGGCGGCGAACCTCTATCTGCGTCATGTGAACCAGATGATGGGCCTTTCGGACAGCTATGTGATGCGGCTGGACGGCACGACCGTCGCGGCCAGCAACTTCAATGACGATGTCAGCTTTGTCGGCCAGAACTTTGTTTACAGGCCCTATTTCAGCGAAGCCGCCGAAGGGGGCAAGGGGCGGTTCTTCGCGCTTGGCACCACCTCGGGCAAGCGGGGCTATTACTTCGGCGCGCCGGTGCGGGACCGTGGGCGGATCGTGGGCGTGCTGGCGCTCAAGGTCGATGTGGACGCGATCGAGGATAGCTGGCGGGCCGCCGAATACGAGATCATCGTCACCGATGCCGAGGGCGTCGTTTTTCTGGCCAGCCGCCGCGACTGGCATTTCCGGGCCTTTTCGGCGCTGTCGCCCTCGGCCCGGATGCGGGTTGCGGAAACGCGGCGCTACGACAATCAGGCGCTTGAGCCCTTGCCGCTGCAAAAGCTGGGCTGGGTCGGCGACCACCGCCTGATGCGGCTGGACCTGCCCGAGGGGATGCGCGAATTCGTCGTCATCTCGGAACCCATGCCCGAGGCGGGCTGGACGGTGCAGGTGCTTCTGGACACGGCGCCCGCCTATCGGCAGGCTTTCTGGGCCTCGGTCGGGGCGCTCTTGCTGCTGGGGCTCAGCGTGGCGGGGCTGTTTGCGCTGGCGCAGCGCCGGGCGCGGCTGCGCGAACGGCTGCAATTGCAGCGCGAGGCGCAGAGCCAGCTTGAGACCCGCGTGGCCGAACGCACCCGCGAACTGGCTGCGCTGAACACCCGCCTCGAGGCTGAGGTCTCGGAACGCCGCGCGACCGAGGAGGAACTGCGCCGCACGCAGCGCCATCTGGTGCAATCGGCCAAGCTGGCGGCGCTTGGCCAGATGTCGGCGGCCCTGTCGCATGAACTGAACCAGCCGCTTGGCGCGGTGCGCAACTTCGCCTCGAACGCGCTGACGCTGCTGGACCGGGGCCGCGCCCCCGAGGCGCGCGAGAATGTCGGCCGCATCATCGGCCTGACCGACCGCATGACCGAGATCGGCCGCACCCTGCGAAACTTTGCCCGCAAGCCCAATTCGCAACTGGCGGTGATCGACCTGCAGGATGTGCTGCCCGACGCGCTGGAGGTGATCGCCTGGCGCATGGGCAAAAGTCCGACCCGGATCGAGACCGAACTGCCCGAAGGCCCGATCCTGCTGCGGGCGGGCGCGGTGCGGTTCCAGCAGGTGATCGTCAACCTGCTGTCGAACGCGCTGGACGCGCTGGAGGGGCAGGAGGATGGCGTCATCCGCATCACCCTGCGCGAGGCGGGCGACAGGCTGGTTCTGGACGTCTCCGATAACGGGCCGGGCATTCCGGCGGGGCTAGAGGAACGCATCTTCGACCCGTTCTTCTCGACCAAGGGGGTGGGCGCGGGCCTTGGCCTTGGTCTGTCGATTTCCTTCAACATCATCAAGGATTTCGGCGGAGAACTTCGGGTCCTGCGTCAGCCGCGTGGCGCCTGTTTCCAGATCGACCTGCCGCGCCTTGCCCCGAACGAGGCCGTCGCATGAGCCGTGGCCGCATCCTGCTGGTCGATGACGAAGAGGACATGCGCCTGTCCACCGCGCAGGCCCTCGACCTGGACGGGTTCGAGATTGAGGCTCTGCCCGACGCGCAATCCGCGCTGGACCGTGTGGGCTTCGGCTTTGACGGCATCGTCATCACCGACATCCGGATGCCCGGCATGGACGGGCTGACCCTGATGAACCGCATCCGCGAAATCGACGCCGAGATCCCCGTGATCCTGCTGACCGGGCATGGCGACATCCAGCTTGCCGTCCGCGCGATGCGCGAGGGGGCGCATGATTTCATCGAAAAGCCCTTCGATACCGGGCAATTGTCCAAGATCGTGGACCGGGCGCTGGAATATCGCCGCGTGGTGCTGGAAAACCGCGTGCTGCGGGCGGCGGCGGGGCAGGCCGATGATCTGGAATTGCGGCTGGTCGGCCGCTCGAACGTGATGGTCGATCTGCGCCGCCGCCTTCGCACCATCGGCCCGACCGAGGCCGATGTGCTGATCGTCGGTCAGACCGGCACCGGCAAGGAGGTCGTGGCCCGCGCGCTGCATGACCTGTCGCCCCGCGCCCGCAAGCCCTTCATCGCCATCGACTGCGCGGCCTTGCCCGCCGCGTTGATCGAATCAGAGCTTTTCGGCCACGAGGCCGGCGCCTTCCCCGGCGCGCTTCGGGCGCGTTACGGCAAGTTCGAACATGCGCGTGGCGGGACGATTCTTCTGGACGAGATCGGCTCGATGCCCTGGGACATGCAGGGCAAGCTGCTGCGCGTGGTGCAGGATCGCGTCATCTCGCCCCTGGGCGCCAACGAGGACCGGGCGCTGGACGTCCGCTTCATCGCCACCTCGCGCAGCCCGCTGGAGCACGAGGTCGCGGCGGGCCGGTTCCGGGCGGACCTGCTCTATCGGCTGAACGTGGTGACGCTGAACGTGCCGCCCCTGTCGGCAAGGCGCGAGGATGTGCAGCTACTGTTCATCAAGCTGGTGCAAGAGGCCGCCGCCCGCCATCGCCGCCCGCCCGTTTCCGTCCCGCCGCAATTGCTGGCCGAGATCGCCGAACGCGACTGGCCGGGCAATGTCCGCGAATTGCGCAATGCCGCCGACCGCCACGCGCTTGGCATCGCCTTGCAGCCCGCCGAAAAGGGCAGCCCCGAACAGATGCGGCTGGCCCATCGCGTCGCCGCGTTTGAACGCGACCTGATCGTCGCGACGCTGGCGGCGCATGGCGGCAGGCTGAAGCCGGTCTATGAAACGCTCGGTCTGTCGCGCAAATCGCTTTACGAAAAGATGCAGAAATACCGTATTGACAAGACCCATTACGTCGATGCGGTCGAGGATGATGCTTCTTGATGGGAGGATTCCCACACATCCCCAAGGGCGGATGTTACCGAATCCACCCATCACGCCGCCGAGAGTGTTAATTATTTGATCCCGGCCTGCATGGCGGAATTGCGCCAGACGCATGGCAGCCGCTAGCTGGACCCGTTCTCGGGGGAGGCGACACGCGCCCAGCCCCGATTCCAACGGGAGGATTTCATGCGTTTGACCACAGCCGCCATCGCGGCCGCCGCCGCCTTTGCCCTGTCGCCCGCCTTCGCCCAGGAGGACCGTTCGGACTGGCCCTCGAGCCTGACGATCGGCACGGCCAGCCAGGGCGGCACCTACTTCATCTATGGCACCGGCCTTGCCGGCCTGATCACGCAGAGCCTGAGCGTCAACGCCTCGGCCGAGGTGACGGGCGGTCCGGTGCAGAACGCGACCCTGGTCGAGACCGGCGATCACCAGATCGGCCTGGTGACGATGGGCCCGGCCTACGAGGCCTGGACCGGCAACAGCGAACTGGCGCCGGGCGTCGAACATTCGTCGATGCGCGCGCTCTTCCCGATGTATCAGACCCCGTTCGAGGCGGTGGCGCTGCAATCCTCGGGCATCGCGAACGTGACCGACATGAACGGCAAGCGCGTCTCGGTCGGCCCGGCGGGCGGCACGGCGGCGACCTACTGGCCGCGCTTCTTCGAGGTTCTGGGCGTCGAGGCCAATATCAGCTATTCGGGCGCCAATGACGCCACCAGCCAGGTCAAGGACGGCCTGATCGACGCCTTCGCCTTTGCTGCCGGCGTGCCGATCAGCGCCTTCGCCCAGATTGCGGCGGAAAACCCCGTCAACATCTTCGGCTTCACCGAGGAACAGCGCGACCAGATCCTGGAAGCCCTGCCCGAAGTGTCGGCCTTTGACGTGCCGGGCGGCCTCTATCAGGGTTTCCCCGAAGGGCACCTGACCGTCGCCATGTGGAACTTTGCCATCGCGCATGAGGACATGCCCGAAAGCCTGGCCTACGAGATCACCAAGCTGGTGATGGAGAGCAACGAGGCGATGATGCAGATTCACGCGACCGCGGCCGAAACCCTGCCGGAAAACGCCGACAAGAACACCTTCCTGCCCTATCACCCCGGCGCGCTGCGCTATTTCGACGAAAAGGGCATCGAGATCCCGGCCGAACTGCGCGGCTGATCGCGATCCGACCTTGCCGGAGGCCCCGACCCGGGGCCTCCGGTCCTTCATAATCCATGAACGGCCCGGCTGCGGTCAACCGATCACGCGCCCGCGCCGACGGAGACCCCAACATGTCAGCCCAAGCTGCCCAATCGGCAGAAACCGGGCCCGTCATCGCGCAAGGCGTGGATGACGAGCCGGTGGCATCCAACCAGCGAGACCCCCAGGGTCGCGCCGGGATGCTGATCGCGGTTCTCGCCGCCGCCTATACGATCTTTCACCTCGTGGTCATGGTCTTCTACCCGCTGGAGACCTGGACCTACCGGATGTTCCACCTCTGCGGGGGGCTGCTGATCGGCTTCCTGACCTATTCGGCCCTCAGCCAAACCGCGACCGAGACCGAGGACCGGCCGCGCGGCCCGCTGGAGCTGGCGCTGCTGGCCGTCGCGGTCGGCGGCATCGGCTACGGCTTCCTGATGGTCGCCTATGCCTGGGGCGGCTGGTGGCTGGCGGGCGCCGCGCAACCGCCGCGCATGGTGTTCCAGACCTACGGCCTGCCGCTGGTCATCGGCACCTCGGCCGCGATCCTGTCGGGCTGGCTGTTCTCGACCCGGACGCGCACGCGCATCCACCTGCCCGACATGCTGCTGGGCCTCGCCGCGATCGCGGTCATGGGCTACATCCTGTTCGTCGTGGGCGCGTTGCGGATGCGGGCCGGAACGGGCATGGCGCAGCCCGGCGATCTGTGGGCGGCGCTGACCGGCGTCCTGCTGATCCTGGAACTGGCGCGTCGCCTGACGGGTCTGGCGCTGGTCGTCATCGTCGGTGTCTTCATCGCCTACAGCTTCCTCGGGCCCTGGCTGCCGGGCTTCCTGAACCATCGCGGCTACACGGCCACCCGGTTCTTCACCTACATCTTCACCGATCAGGGTGTGCTGGGCGATCCGATCGCGGTCAGCTCGACCTACATCATCCTGTTCATCGTCTTCGCCGCCTTCCTGCAAGCCTCGAAGGTGGGCGACTATTTCGTGAACTTCGCCTTTGCCTGCGCCGGTCAGGCGCGGGGCGGCCCGGCCAAGGTCGCGGTCTTCGCCTCGGGCCTGATGGGCATGATCAACGGCACTTCGGCGGGCAACGTGGTGTCCACCGGCTCGCTGACCATCCCGCTGATGAAGAAGGTCGGCTATTCGCCCAAGACCTCTGCCGCGGTCGAGGCGACGGCCTCGTCGGGCGGGCAGATCCTGCCGCCGATCATGGGCGCAGGCGCCTTCATCATGGCCGAGGTGACGGGCATTCCCTATACCGACATCGTCATCGCCGCGATCATCCCGGCGCTGCTGTATTTCGTGTCGGTCTATTTCATGGTCGATCTTCAGGCGCTGAAGCTGAACATGAAGGGTCTGCCGCGTTCGGAACTGCCGCGCTTCGACGTGCTGGTGAAGCAGGTCTATCTGTTCCTGCCGATCATCATCCTGATCTACACGCTGTTTGCGGGCTATTCCGTGATCCGGGCGGGTGCGATGGGGATGGCCGCGGCGGCCATGGTCAGCTGGCTGACGCCGCACAAGATGGGGCCGGTCCAGATCTTCCGCGCGCTGGAACTGGGCGCCAAGATGTCGATCCAGATGGTCGCGGTCTGCGCGGCGGCTGGCATCATCGTGGGCGTCATCGCGCTGACCGGCGTGGGGGCGCGTTTCTCGGCGCTGCTGCTGACCATCGCGGGGCAAAGCCAGCTTCTGGCGATGTTCTTCGCCATGTGCATCTCGATCATCCTGGGGATGGGGATGCCGACGACGGCGGCCTATGCGGTCGCGGCGGCGGTCGTGGCGCCGGGCCTGATCAGCCTTGGCGTTCCGGTCCTGGTCGCGCATTTCTTCGTCTTCTACTACGCGGTCATGTCCGCGATCACGCCGCCCGTCGCGCTTGCCGCCTATGCGGGGGCGGGGCTGTCGGGGTCCGATCCGATGAAGACCTCGGTCGAGGCCTTCAAGCTGGGCCTTGCCGCCTTCATCGTGCCGTTCATGTTCTTCAACTCGCACGAATTGCTGATGCAGGGCGAGACGATGGACATCATTCACGCCACCGCGACGGCGCTTCTGGGCATGTTCCTGCTGTCGGCGGGCGTCATCGGCTACTTCTTCGGGCCGGCTGCGATGATCGTGCGGCTTATCCTGCTGGCGGCGGCCTTGTCGATGATCTCGGTCGGATGGCTGACAGATCTGGTCGGGCTGTCGGTCGCTGCGGGGTTGTATCTGTGGCAACGCAAGATGGTGACGCCAGGCGCACTTGTCCGGGGTCAGACGGACTGATCCGTTCCGATGACAGCGAGAATGAAATGGGGCGGGCCTGCGGGTCCGCCCCTTTTCGTTGCGCGGCGCTTGCGACAAGGAATGGCACCGGGTCGGTCGGGGGATGGCCGCCTTGCGGCTGGGTACAGGCTCGGGGCTATTGGTCGGCGGGTCGCCCATTCGAGGGGCGCGGGTTCGCCAAGGACATGGCGGGCGCGGCGCGGATTATCGGGGACAGGCCACCAGCCAATGAAAAAGGCGCCCGGCCTTCGCCGCGCGCCTTTCCTGATCAGTATTCGATCAGCCGTTCAGCGACCGATCACCTGGCAGTCGCGCGCCCGGCTCTGAAGCCTTTCGCAGGCCAGCTGGGCCTGGGCGCGGGTCAGGTTGACGAATTGCGCGTCGAAACCACGCCGCGTATCGGCGATGTTGCGTTGGGCCGCGGCAAGAATGCCGCCATCTTGCAGCGCAAGGCTCAGCAGCACGCGCTCGGCCTCGGCCTGAGAGGTGTGGAGGCCAAGCGAAACCGCCCAGTTGCGTCCTGAATCGGCCGGCCGCCGCACGATTTCCAGCGCCTCGGGGTTGCCCAGATCGCCTTCGCCCATCGCAGCCAGGATCACCGTCTCAGAGCGGGGGCGAGGCGGGGGCGAGCTTTCAAGGCCAAGGCTGCCCGCGGGCGCTGCCTCGACCGGCGCGGCGCCAGTGGCGGGGGCGGGAGTGGGGGCGGGGGCCGCCAGACTGGCCGTCGTCGCATTGCCGGTTGCAGCGGTGCGGTTCGGCGCAGCGCGGGGCCTGAGCGAGGATGCAAGCACCGGCGCAGCCAAGCTGGCAGAGGCGGCGGGCGTCTCGGCCACGCTTGCGGCGACGATCTCGGCCACGCGGTTGCCCGGCCTTGCGCGGGGCCGCAGGCTGTTGGCCAGGGCCAGTCCCGCAACAGGAGCAGGCGCGGCGACGGATGCACCGGCCTGACGCAGGGCCTCGGTCAGGTCCGGCACCGGCGCCGCCGATGCGACAAGGCTTGCAGAAGGCGCAGGCGCCGCTTCGGTTGGACGGGCTGCCGGGGCGGGCGAGGCTGCCAGCACCAGGCGCTGCGGCTCGGGCCGGGTCGTTGCAGGCGTCGGCGCGACCTGGGCGCGGCGGGTGGTGGCCTGGCTCAACATGCGCGGACGCTGCGGCCGCACCTCTCGCACGCGGTCCTGAACGCGCGGGAAGCTGGCATCCAGCAGTTCCGCCATGACCTGATTGCGATGCGCGGTCGAGGTACCGCCGAAGACGGTCGCGATCAGCCGCTTGTTGCCGCGCTGCGCCGACGCGGTCAGGTTGAAGCCCGCCGCCCGCGTATAGCCCGTCTTGATCCCGTCCGCGCCCGCGTAATCATCCAGAAAGCGCCGATTGGTCGAGGCGACCTGAGCCACGCCCGCATCGGCCGAGCGACGCGAGAACAGGTTGTAATATTGCGGAAAATCGTAAAAAAGGTGACGCCCCAGGACGCTCATGTCATGCGCGGTGGAAAAGTGCCCCTGCTGGGTCAGGCCATGCGCGTTGCGAAACTGCGAGTTGTTCATCCCGAGGGCGCGCGCCATCTGCGTCATCTGCTGGGTGAAGGCCTCTTCCGAGCCTGCCAACCCCTCGCCGATGGCCGTCGCCGCGTCGTTGGCTGAACGGATCGCAGCGGCGCGGATCAGGTAGCGCAGTTCGATCTGCTGGCCCGGCCGCAGGCCCAGCTTCGACGGCGGCTCGTTGGCGGCCTTGCTGGAAATCGTGAAGCGCGAATCCAGCCGGACCCGGCCGCTTTCGATGGCATGAAACGCCATGTAGAGGGTCATCATCTTGGTCAGCGAGGCCGGATGCAGCCGCGTATCGGCATTTTGCCGGAAAACCGGTTGCCCCGTCCGGGCATCCATCACATAGGCCGCGAAAGGCGCAGCCGATGCCATGGGCGTCATTGTCACGGTCAGCATGGGCAGCACAAGAAACGCCACTGCCCAAAACCGGAATGCGGTAAGGAATCGGTTCACTGTCTCGGTCTCTCTGCCTCTGCGGGCATGTCGTTTGTCGCATGCCCGTCGTTAATGAACCGACAATAGCATGGGGCCATTTTCCTTGAAACCACGCATTCGACATATTTTCCCATTCATCCGGACTTCCCTGCTGGCGCTGCGACGGCTGGCCCCGGCCTCGGGGGCTTTCATCCCTGCGGGTTTCGACTATATTCATGCCTGCAAGCTTCGCGCCGGGCGCGGGCCCTGCCGCCCATGACGCGCCCCGTTGAAACGACACAGACGCAGATGACCCACCGGATGACAGACAGCGACCGTCCCGACGACCAGTCCGAACTCGCGGTCAAGCCGCGCACGAGGTCTCAGCGCCCGCCCATGTACAAGGTGCTGATGCTGAACGACGATTTCACGCCGATGGAGTTCGTCGTTCACGTGCTGGAACGCCTGTTCCACATGACCCATGCCCAGGCGATCGAGATCATGCTGACCGTCCATCGCAAGGGGGTGGCAGTGGTCGGCGTCTTTTCGCATGAAGTGGCCGAGACGAAAGTGGCGCAGGTCATGGAACTGGCCCGCCGCCAGCAGCATCCGCTGCAATGCACAATGGAAAAAGAGTAGCCCGTGACACAATCCAGACTGGACCTGGCCTTCCCGGACGGCCATCCCGGAGGCGAGGTGCTTGTGATCGGGGCGCGCGCCGCTGATCCGCTCACCTCGCTTGATCCCGCGCGCACGCGGATCCTTCAGGGCCATTTCCCGGACCATCAGGGCCTGTCGGCGCGTGGCTGGCGCGTCGATCCCGCCATCGATGGCGATTTCGATCTGGTCCTGCTGTTCCTGCCCCGCGCCAAGGCTGCGGCGCGCGCGGCCATCGCCGATGCGGCGGGCCGGCTGTCTGCGGGTGAGGCCCTGTGGATCGACGGGCAAAAGACCGACGGCGTGGACGCCATCCTGCGAGAACTGCGCGCGCTTGCCCCGGTGGACGAGGTTCACAGCAAGGCGCATGGCAAGATCTTTCGTGTGACCATGCCCGAAGGCGACTGGCTGCCCGAAGGCTGGGCCGCCGCCCGTGCCGAGGTCGCGCCGGGCTTCGTGACCGGCCCGGGCGTCTTTTCGGCCGACGGGATCGATCCGGGCTCGGCCCTGCTGGCCGCCCACCTGCCAGAGAGGATGCCCACGCGCGTGGTCGATCTGGGCGCGGGCTGGGGCTGGCTGTCGGCGCAGGTGCTGGCGCGTCCGGGCCTCGAACAGCTGCATCTGGTCGAGGCCGACCATGCATCGCTGGAACTGGCGCGGCGCAATCTGGACGATCCGCGCCTGCGCTTTCACTGGGCCGATGCCCGCGATTTCCGCCTGTCTGATCCGGTGAACGGTGTGGTGATGAACCCGCCCTTTCACGAGGGGCGGCAGGCCGACCCGAAACTGGGCGCGGCCTTCATCGCCACCGCCGCGCGGCTTCTGACCGGGGCGGGGCGGCTGTGGATGGTCGCGAACCGTCACCTTCCCTACGAAACCGTGCTGGCGCAGCATTTCGGGCAGGTCCACGAGATCGGCGGTGACAACCGCTTCAAGGTGATCGAGGCCACAGCAGCGGGCAAGGGTCAGGCCGGTAAACCCTCGAACTCCGCGAAACCGGCGCTAAGGCGGCGTCGATGAGCCTGTCGATCCAGGGCAAGACCGCTATCGTCACCGGGGCCGGGCGCGGCGTCGGGCTGGCCATCGCGCGTCATCTGGCCGAACGCGGCGCCAATGTCATGTTTGCCGATGGCGACGAGGCCGCGCTGAACCAGGCCGTCGCGGATTACGAGGGCGACGCCCATGTCCGCCGCTTCGTCGGCAACATGGCCGAGAAGCTGGCCATGGCGAACCTGCTTTCTGCCACGATCGACGCGTTCGACCGGGTGGATGTGCTGGTCAACGCGCATCGCTTCGTGCGGTCGTCCGACCCGCTGGACACCGATATCGAGGCTTTGGACGAAATGCTGCGGCAGAACCTGCTGGCCGGGCTGCGCCTGTCGCAGATGGTCGCGCGCCGCATGATCCGTCAGGCCGAGGACGAGCCCGACAGCCCGCAAAGCGGCGCCATCGTCACGATCTCGACCCTGGCCGCGCGTCGGCCGCAGCCCTCGATGCTGGGCTATTCCATCGCCTGCGCGGCGCAGGAACAGGCCGTGCGCGGGCTGGCTCTGGCACTGGCCCCCCACCGCATCCGCGTGAACGGCGTCAGCTTTGCCAGCGTCATGTCGCACGAGATGCAATGCACGCTGAAGGACAGCCCTGAAAAGCGCGCCCAGATCATCGCCGGGACACCGCTTGGCCGGATCGCACCGCCGGACGAACTGGCCGAGACGGTGCATTACCTCGTCAGCGACGCGGCGCGCTTCGTCACCGGGCAGATCATCACCGTGGATGGTGGGCGCAGCCTGGTCGATCCGGTCGGCGCGCAGATCCTCTAGGCTTCGGGATAGGCGGCGCGGCAGGCCTCGACCGCGCGTTCGGCACCGGCGGCCAAAACGTTACGGCGCGCGACCAGACCGTCGCGCTTGCGCGCCTCGGCGACCGGGTCGATGGGCACGCGGAAACGCTCGGTCTCCAATTCGTCGCGCCAGCAGCCATAGGTGGTGACGACGGGCTTGCCCTCGCGGTCGGTTGTGACGGTCTGGCATTGCGCCAGCCGCGAGCGGACCACCTGTCGTTCGTCCCAGGCATAGCCGCGCGCCAGATTGCCCTCGACCTCGGCCAAGAGGCTGTTGACGGTGCGAAATTCCGTCGTGTTGCGGCTGATGCAGCGTTCCTGCGGCGTGGCGCAGGCGGCCAGGGCCAGCGGCAGGGCAAGGATCAGGGCGCCGGTGATGTTGCGGGGCATGGCGGGTCTCGTTACAGGTTTTCCGACAGCTAGCCGCAGAGACGCGGCAAAGGCAAATCACGAATGAGGTCCGCCATGGAAGAACAGCGCCGCCGCGCCGCCCACTGGTTTCGCGAATTGCGCGACCGGATCGTCGCCGCCTTCGAGGCGCTGGAGGATCGCGGCCCGGGCGATCTGCCGCCTGGCCGGTTCGAGGTGACCCCCACGGAACGCGCGGGCGATGGCGGCGGCGGGCTGATGTCGGTCATGCGCGGCGGCCGCGTCTTCGAGAAGGTCGGCGTGAACTGGTCCGAGGTCCACGGAACCCTTGCCCCCCGCGCGCAGGCCGCGATGGCCGCGCGCGGCGTGCCGGGGATGGAAAGCGACCCGCGCTTCTGGGCCTCGGGGATCAGCCTCGTCGCGCATATGCAGAACCCGCACGCGCCCGCCGTCCACATGAACACCCGCATGTTCTGGACGCCGGGCGCATGGTGGTTCGGGGGCGGGTCCGATTTGAACCCCTGCCTCGAATATCCCGAGGACACGGCGCATTTCCATGACACATTGCGCACGGCCTGCGCGCCGCACGGGGCCGATTACTACGACCGCTTCAAGGCCTGGGCGGACGAGTATTTTTTCATCCCCCATCGCGGCCGGCCGCGCGGCGTCGGCGGCATCTTCTACGACGACCTGAACACCGGCGAATGGGAGCCCGATTTCGCCTTTACCCGTGCCGTGGGCGAGGCCTTCCTGCCCGCCTTCCTGCCCCTGGCCGAGGCGCGGATGACCCAGCCCTTCACCGATGCCGACCGCGACGCCCAGCTGATCCATCGCGGGCTTTATGCGGAATACAACCTTGTTTACGACCGTGGCACCAAGTTCGGTCTGGAGACGGGGCATAACGCGGATGCGGTGCTGATGAGCCTGCCGCCCTTGGCGAAGTGGGTTTGATGATGACCCGCCGGGCGAGCCTGCTGATCTTGGCAGGTCAGGGTCTGCTGCTGGTGCTGCTCGTGGCAAGTGCGGGAAAGATGCTGGTGATGAGCCGGGACATCTTCAATCTGCTCGCCATTCTGTTCATCCTTGTGGCGCCGGTAGGGCTGATCAGCACACTCACGTCGCTTGGGCTGAGATACTTGCTGGACCGCTCGCTCTTGTCGGCGGCCCAGTTTGGACACATTCATTCAAATCCGCTGATCCGGTGGATCATCTGGCAAGACGTTCGCGTTCGACTGAACCAGCAGGACGTGCCCGCATCCAGGTGAAGAAAAGCCGCCTGAGCTGTTGGGACAGTCGTGTCGCGGCTATCTGATCAGAACGCCAAGTCCCTGATCAGACGTCCAATTCCTCCACGAACCGCGCGTTTTCCTGAATATACTCGAACCGCAATTCGGGCTTTTTGCCCATCAGCCGTTCAACCAGATCGCCGGTCTCGCCGCCCTCGTCATCGTCGATGCTGACGCGGATCAGCTTGCGCGTCTTGGGGTTCATCGTCGTGTCCTTGAGGTCCTTGGCGTCCATCTCGCCCAGACCCTTGAAGCGCTGCACGTCGATCTTGCCGCGCCCGCCAAGGCCCTTGGCCAGCATGCGTTCCTTTTCGGCGTCGTCGGCCACATAGATGCGATGCGCGCCCTGCGTCAGGCGGTAAAGCGGCGGGCAGGCCAGATAGAGGTGCCCCTTGTCGATCAGCGGGCGCATCTGGGTGAAGAAGAACGTCATCAGAAGGCTGGCGATATGGGCGCCGTCGACATCGGCGTCGGTCATGATGATGATCTTGTCATAGCGAAGGTCATCAACGTTGAACTTGGAACCCATCTGAACGCCAAGCGCCTGACAGAGATCGTTGATCTCCTGATTGGCGCCCATCTTCGAGGAGGCCGCGCCCAGCACGTTCAGGATCTTGCCGCGCAGGGGCAGAAGCGCCTGATTGGTGCGGTCGCGGGCCATCTTGGCCGAACCGCCCGCCGAATCGCCCTCGACGATGAACAATTCGGTCCCGTCGCGGTTCGTGGCGCTGCAATCGACCAACTTGCCGGGCAGGCGCAGCTTTTTCGTCGCGGTCTTGCGGGCGGTTTCCTTTTCGGCGCGGCGGCGCAGCCGTTCCTCGGCCCGCAGGATCAGGAAATCGAGGATCGCCCCCGCCGATTTCGTGTCCGAGGCCAGCCAATTGTCGAAATGGTCGCGCACCGCGCCCTCGACCAGACGGGCGGCCTCGGTCGTGGCCAGCCGGTCCTTGGTCTGGCCCACGAATTCAGGCTCGCGGATGAAGCAGCTGACCAGCGCGCAGCCCCCCGTCACCAGATCGTCGCGCAGGATCTGGGCGGCCTTCTTGTTGCCGACCATCTCGCCATAGGCGCGGATGCCTTTGAGGATCGCGTTCCAGAATCCCATTTCATGCGTCCCGCCCTCGGGGGTGGGGACGGTGTTGCAATAGGACTGGATGAAGCCGTCGCGCGAGGGCGTCCAGTGGATCGCCCAATCGACCTTGCCCGGCGCGTTGAAGCGCTTGAAATCGACGCTGCCGGCAAAGGGGCGGTCGGAATAGGTGGTCACGCCGTGCAGCGTTTCCGCCAGATAATCGGCCAGACCGCCGGGGAAATGGAATACCGCCTCGCAGGGGGTCTCGCCATCGTCGATCTCGGATTTCCAGCGGATTTCCACGCCCGAGAACAGATAGGCCTTGGACTTCACCATCTTGATCAGCCGCGCGGGCTTGAAGCGGTGATGGCCGAAGATCTGTTCGTCGGCGTGGAACGTCACCGTGGTGCCGCGCCGGTTCGGCGCCGCGCCGATCCGGGCCACCGGGCCTTCGGGGATGCCGCGCGAAAAACGCTGTTCGAACAATTCCTTGTTGCGCGCGACCTGCACGACCATCAGGTCCGACAGCGCGTTCACGACCGAGGCGCCCACCCCGTGCAACCCGCCCGAGGTCTGATAGGTGTCGCCCGAGAACTTGCCCCCCGCATGCAGCGTGCAGAGGATCACCTCAAGCGCGGACTTGCCCGGAAACTTGGGATGCGGGTCGATGGGGATGCCGCGACCGTTGTCGCGCACGACCACACTGAAATCGGCAAGAAGCTCGACCTCGATCCTTGTGGCGTGGCCCGCCACGGCCTCGTCCATCGAGTTGTCCAGGATCTCGGCCACAAGGTGATGCAGCGCGCGTTCATCCGTGCCGCCGATATACATGCCGGGCCGCTTGCGCACGGGCTCCAGCCCTTCCAGCACCTCGATCGAGGATGCGGAATAGGCGTCGCTGGCGGCGTTGCCGGAAAGAAGATCGTCGGCCATGGGTTCGTCGTCCTGTCGTCTGATTGGCGGCTTTTATCTCACGCGGCAGGGCAGGGCGGCAAGGGCTTGTGGCCGCCCGCCTGTCCCGGCCCATCCCTTGCGCCGCCCTCAGGCGGGTTCAGCCAGTCGTGCCTGCCACATGCGCTGGAATGCGGGGCGGTTCTGGCACCCTGCCAGCCATGCCGCGATGCCCGGCCATTTGCGCGCCATGCGCGGATCGGCCCAGGCGTAGCGGAGGATCTCGGCCATGTTCAGATCAGCGACTGTGAAGCGCCGGCCGACCAGATGCCCGCCATGCGCGGCCAGATGGTCCTGCACGACCCGCAGAGGCCGTTCCAGCCGCGAGATCGCGTCGTCGATCAGCGCACGGTCGCCTGCGTCGGCCTGCGGGCGGGTCAGCATCTGGATGGTCAGGGCGTCGGGCTCGATCCCGGTGGCGGCATAAAGCGACCATTGCAGCATCAGCGCGTCCTCGGCGGCGTCGGCAGGTCCAAGCGGCCCGCCATGCTTGCGCGCCAGATGCAGCGTCGCGGCCAGCGATTCCGACAGGACAAGCCCTTCATCCTCGATCACCGGAATGGCGCCTGCGGGCGACAGGGCCAGGAATTCGGGGCTGCGCGTGTTCAGGGGCGCGCCCTTGGCGGTGGCATCGGCCAGCCGGTAGGCCTGGATCACCGGGCGCTGCTCGAAGGGCAGGTCCAGTTCGTGACACAGCCAGATGATGCGCGAGGCGCGCGATCGGGTGACGCCGTGGATGATCAGCATATGCGGTCCTTTCGCCAGATGCGCGCAGCATGGGCCGCGGGCTTGATCTGGCGCAAGGCGGGCCGTGCGAAAATCCTGTAACGGGATCGTGACAATACCTGACAGGAGAGAAGGCCCATGGACGTCACCGCCCCTGCCATGCCCGAGAATTCCGCGACCGACACCGCCTCGGCCGACAGCGCCGTCGGCTCTGCGATGCCCGAGACGGCGCCCGAGGCCGCGCCCGCGCCCCGGCCGCGCCGCCGCCGCACCCCGCGCCCGGCCGCCTTCGAATCCAGCCGCTATCCTTATCCGCACCGCATGGCGCGCGGCCCCTACGAGGCCGAAAAGGCCCAGCTTCAGGCCGAATTGCTGAAGGTTCAGCTTTGGGCGCAGGAGACCGGGCAGAAATTCGTGATCCTGTTCGAGGGGCGCGACGCGGCCGGCAAGGGCGGTACGATCAAGCGCTTCAACGAACACCTGAACCCCCGCTTCGCGCGCGTCGTCGCCCTGAACAAGCCGACCGATGAAGAGCGCGGCCAGTGGTATTTCCAGCGCTATGTCCAGCACCTGCCGACCTCGGGCGAAATGGTGTTCTATGACCGCAGCTGGTACAACCGCGCCGGGGTCGAGCGCGTGATGGGCTTCTGCACGCCGAACGATTACCTGGAATTCATGCGTCAGGCGCCCGAATTCGAACGGATGCTGGTGCGGTCTGGGATACGGCTCTACAAATACTGGTTCTCGGTCACGCAAGAGGAACAGCGCCGCCGCTTCGTCGCGCGCGAGACTGATCCGCTGAAGCGCTGGAAGCTCAGCCCGATCGACAAGGCCAGCCTTGGGAAATGGACCGAATACACCGAGGCCAAGGAGGCGATGTTCTTCTACACCGACACCGCCGACGCGCCCTGGGTCATCGTCAAGTCGAACGACAAGAAACGCGCGCGGCTGAACTGCATGCGGCACTTTCTGTCCACGCTGGACTATCCCGGCAAGGACCCTGCGATCGTGCAATCGCCCGATCCGCTGATCGTCGGCCCCGCAAGCCATGTCGTCCACGGCGCAGCCCATCTGCTGGCCGCGCCACCCGAGGGCGACTGAAGCGCCTCAATCGGCGCCCGCACTGGCGGCGAGGTGATTTGCCTTGACCGTCCCGGCCCGCTAAGGGCTTCTGGGACGTGAACGCTCTTTACCGGACAGGCGATGAACCGGATTGCACGCTACCTGCTGGCACTGGCACTGGGACTGTCGCTGTCGCCTTCGGGCGCGGCAGCCCATCCGCATGTCTTCATCGATGCCGGTCTGCGGCTGAACTATGACGATGCCGGCCAGCTGGCCGAGGTCGAGGTCGAATGGCGCTATGACGCCTTCTATTCTCTGCTGATCCTCGAGGATCAGGGTATCCGCCCGGTCGCGGGCGGGGGTCTTGCCGCCGAGGATGCGGCCCTGCTGGCGGGGTTCGACTGGGGCCCCGACCCCTCGTTCGAGGGCGCGCTCTATCTCGCGGTCGAGGGGCGGCGCATCGCCTTGCAGCAACCGCGCGATTTCAGCGTCGCGCTGGAGGGCGGGCAGATCGTCTCGCGACACCGCCGGGCGCTGAGCGCGCCGATCCCCGGCGAGGCGCAGACCATCATCCAGGTCTACGACCCGGAATTCTACGTCGATTTCAGCGTCCCGCAGATGCCGGTCCTGCGCGGGCGCGACGATTGCCGCGTCGATCTACGGCCGGGCGATTCCTATGCCGCCGCCGATGCCTATGCCGCCGCCCTGCGCGAGGCGCTGGCAAGCGAACTGGCCGCAGCCTCGCTGGTGGACGAGGAGATGGTCACCGTGAATATCGGCCCCGTCGGCGCGCCCGAGATGCGCGTCGCCTGCGGAGCAGGCCGATGAGCGCGCCGGGCCTGCGTTCCCCCGCAAGCGGGCTGGGCCGCGTGCTGGCGCTGACCGGGCTGGTCGCGGGGCTCGCCCTGATGGCGCTTTGGCTGTCGGGCGGGCTTTCGGGCATCGCCGCCTGGGCCGCTGCCGGTCAAAGGCAGGCGCAGAACCTGATGGCGGGCGCGTTGCAATCGCTGCGCGCGGGCGATCCGGGCGCGGCTGCCACGCTGCTGGCCCTGTGCTTCGGCTATGGCTTCTTTCACGCGGCGGGGCCGGGGCACGGCAAGCTGGTGATCGGCAGCTACGGCTATGGCAGCCAGGTGCCCTTCGGGCGGCTGGCGGTCCTGTCGCTGCTGTCCTCGCTGGCGCAGGCGGGAACGGCGATCCTGTTGGTCTGGCTGGGCCTTGCGGCGCTGGATCTGGGCCGCGAGGAACTGACGCGCCTGTCCGAACGGCACATGGCCGATCTGGCGACCGTGCTGATCGGACTGGTCGGGCTGTGGCTCGCGTTGCGCGGCCTGCGGATGCTGCGCGACGTGGCGCGGCCCGCCCCGGCGCATGACCACCAGCACCATGACGAGACCTGCGGTTGCGGCCATGCCCACGGGCCCAGCCCCGCGCAGGTCGCGCAGACGCGATCCTTCCGCGACGGGCTGCTGGTCGTTCTGGCCATCGCGGCCCGGCCCTGCACGGGCGCACTGTTCCTGTTGCTGCTGACATGGCGGATGGAGATCTTCGCGATGGGCGTCGCGGGCACGGTGGCGATGGGGCTGGGCACGGCCTCGGTCACGGTGGCGGTCGCGGGCCTGTCGGTCTGGGCGCGGCGCGGCAGCTTGGCGCTTGTGCCGCAGACGGGGCCTCTGGCGGCGGTGTCTCGATGGATGCCGGGCGCCATGCAACTGGGCGCGGGGGCGCTCATTGCGCTGGCAGCGGCGCTGATGCTGGTCTGACGGCAGCTGGTGACGCGGCGTCCTGCCGCAGGCGGGCAGGGTGCGGTTTGATGCAGGTCAAGGAATCAGCTCTGGCCCCGCGCTAGACGTGAGAAGCGCAACAGGAGCCTTCTCATGTCCCGGTCAACCGAGCCGCTGGACCCACCCAGCCTTTATGCCGCCCGAGAGCCGATCTTTCCCAAACGGGTCTCAGGGCAGTTCCGCAACCTGAAATGGATCGTCATGGCGGTGACGCTGGCGATCTATTACGTCACGCCCTGGATCCGGTGGGATCGCGGCCCGGCCATGCCCGATCAGGCGGTTCTCGTCGATCTGGCCAGCCGCCGCTTCTTCTTTTTCTGGATCGAGATCTGGCCCCACGAATTCTATTTCGTCGCGGGGCTTCTGGTCATGGCGGGGCTTGGGTTGTTCCTGTTCACCTCGGCGCTTGGGCGGGTCTGGTGCGGCTATGCCTGCCCGCAGACCGTCTGGACCGACCTTTTCATGACCGTCGAGCGCTGGATCGAGGGCGACCGCAATGCCCGCATCCGCCTGCACCGCGCGCCCTGGTCCTGGACCAAGGCGCGGCTGCGGCTGGTCAAATGGACCACATGGCTGCTGATCGCGCTGGCAACGGGCGGGGCCTGGGTCTTCTATTTCACCGACGCGCCGACGCTGGCGCGCGATCTTCTGGCGCTGGACGCCCATCCGGTCGCCTGGATCACCATCGCGATCCTGACCGCGACGACCTTCCTGTTCGGCGGTTTCGCGCGCGAACAGATCTGCATCTATGCCTGCCCCTGGCCGCGCATCCAGGCCGCGATGATGGACGAGGACACGCTGACCGTCGCCTATCGCGACTGGCGCGGAGAGCCGCGCGGCAAGGCCGCCCCCGACAGCGCGCGCGGCGATTGCATCGACTGCATGGCCTGCGTGAATGTCTGCCCCGTCGGCATCGACATCCGCGACGGCCAGCAGCTTGAATGCATCACCTGTGCCCTGTGCATCGATGCCTGCGACGAAATCATGGACCGCACCGACCGCCCGCGCGGCCTGATCGGCTACATGGCGCTGCGCGACGAAGAGGCCGAGCGCGCGGGTAACCCGCCGCGCCCGTTGATCCGCCACATCCTGCGTCCGCGCACACTGCTTTACTTCGCGCTGTGGTCGGCGATCGGCGTCGGGCTGGCGGTGGCTTTGGTCATGCGCTCTGCGGTGGATCTGAACGTCTCGCCGGTCCGGAACCCGCTTTACGTCACCATGTCGGACGGCTCGATCCGCAATGCCTATGAATTGCGGCTTCGCAACAAGCAGCACGAGGCGCGGCGCTACATCGTCACCGTCAGCGGCGCGGGCGCCGAGACGCTGATCGTCGCGGTCGAGGGTGAGGATCAGCCCAGCCTGCTGGTGCCCGCCGACCAGACCCTGACGCGGCGCGTCTATGTGACCGCCCCGGCCGGCACGACGCTGGCGGCCACCCCCTCGGCGCCGATTACGCTTGGCGTCACCGACAGCGACGGACCCGCCCGCAACGAGGTCGAGACCGTCTTTCACGGAAGGAACTGACGATGGCGCGCGAACTGACCGGCAAGCATGTCCTGGGGATCGCCCTTCTGGCCTTTGGCACGATCATCGGCGTCAATCTGGTGATGGCCTACAGCGCGATCAGCACCTTTCCGGGGCTGGAGACCAAAAGCAGCTACATCGCCTCGCAGCATTTCGACAGCCAGCGCGCGGCACAGCAGACCCTTGGCTGGAATGCCAGCCTGGATATCGAGGGCGGGCGCGCGGTGCTGCGCATCGTCGATCAGCAGGGCATCGGCGTCTTTCCCGAGACGCTGGCCCTGCAACTGCGCCGCCCGACCCATCAGCGCGACGACATCCGCCCCGTCCTGACCCCCGAGGCGCTTGGCCGCTGGTCGGCCAGCGCGGATCTGGCGCCGGGCAACTGGAACGCCGATATCGAGGCCGTGGACCGCGACGGCACGCTGTTCCGCCAGCGTCTGTATCTGGTCGTGGGGCAGGGGGGCTGAGATGACCGACCTGTCCGCAAGCTACGCCCCCCGGATGAGCGCCTGCCCGGCCTGCGACGCGGCGCCTCTGGCGCAGCGGCTGGCCGAACGGGCGGCCACGCCGGACACTTCGGCGTTGATCCTGTCGCTGCCCACCGCCCATTGCGCGCTGTGCATCACCCAGGTCGAGGACGCGCTGACCGCCCATCCCGGCGTGCGCGCCGCCCGCGTGAACCTGACGCTGCGCCGGGTCACGGTCGATGCGCCGGGCCTTGGCGCCGATGACCTGATCCCGGTCCTGGCCCGCATCGGCTACGAGGCGCACGAGCTTGACCCCGGCGCGCTGGCCGCGACCACCGCCGACCGGGTCGGGCGCGACCTGCTGATGCGCATCGGCGTATCGGGTTTCGCGATGATGAACATCATGATCCTGTCCGTCGCCGTCTGGTCGGGGGCCGAGGCCGCGACGCGCGACCTGTTCCACTGGATCAGCGGCGCCATCGCGCTGCCGACGGTGGCCTTTTGCGGACAGCCCTTCTTCGCCAGCGCGTGGACCTCGCTCAAGGCGCGGCGGCTGGGAATGGACGTGCCGATCTCGCTGGCGCTGATCCTGGCCAGCGCGATCAGCGTGTTCGAGACCGCCCATTCCGGCCACCACGCCTATTTCGACGCAGCCGTGATGCTGTGCTTCTTTTTGCTGATCGGGCGTTATCTTGACTATCGCACCCGTGCCATCGCCCGTTCGGCGGCGGCCGAACTGACCGCGCTCGAGGTGCCGCGCGCCACCCTGCTGCGTGACGGGGTCGAGGAAACCGTGCCCGTGGTGGACCTGCGCCCGGGCAATCTGATCCGCGTGCGGCCCGGCGGCCGGATCCCCGCGGATGGCGAGATCATCGAAGGCGCCTCCGAGATCGACCGCGCGCTGCTGACCGGCGAGACGCTGCCCGTTCCCGCCGCGCCGGGCATGATCCTGTCGGCGGGCGAGGTGAACCTGACCGGCCCCCTTGTCATCCGCGTGACGGCCGCCGGGCGCGACAGCTCGCTGGCCCGCCTGACCGCGCTGGTCGAGGCCGCCGAAAGCGCGCGCGGCCGCTATACCTCGCTGGCCGAGCGTGCCTCGCGCGGGTATTCGCCCGCCGTCCATGCGCTGGCCTTCGCCAGTTTCGCGGGCTGGTTCTGGGCCTCGGGCGATCTGCGGCTGGCGGTGAACATCGCGGCGGCTGTGCTGATCATCACCTGCCCCTGCGCGCTTGGGCTGGCGGTGCCTGCCGTGGCTACCTCTGCCTCGGGGCGGCTCTTCCGGCGAGGGCTGCTGATCAAGGATGGCACCGCGCTGGAACGACTGGCCGAGGTCGATACGGTGGTTTTCGACAAGACCGGCACGCTGACGATGGGACAACCACAGCTTGTCCGGGCCGATCTGCCGCAGGCGCTGCGGCCGGTTGCGCTGGCTCTGGCTGCGGCTTCCTCGCATCCCCTTGCGCGTGCATTGGCCGCGGGGATGGAGGACGTCGAACCGGCTGCGCTGGAGGGCGTGACCGAGCGTCCGGGGCAGGGCGTCGAGGCCCTGTGGCAGGGCCGTCGCGTGCGGCTTGGCCGCGCCGACTGGCTGGGTGCCGCCGATGAGGGCGACAGCGCCATGCTGTCCAGCTGGTTCGCCGTCGAGGGCCAGGCGCCGGTGCGTCTGGATTTCAGCGACCGCCTGCGCCCCGGCGCCGAGGAATGCGTGGCGCAACTGCGTGCGGACGGGCGGCGCGTGATCCTGTTGTCGGGCGACCGCCCCGCCGCCGTCGCGCATCTGGCCGATGCCCTGGGCATCACCGAATGGCATGCCGGTGTCAGCCCCACCGGCAAGGCCGATCTGGTCGGACGCCTGTCCGATCAAGGTGCAAAAGTGCTGATGGTCGGCGATGGCCTGAACGATACGGCGGCCCTGGCGCGGGCCCATGCCTCGATTTCCCCCGCCTCGGCGCTGGATGCCGCGCGTGTGGCAAGCGACATGGTCCTGACGGGCAAGGATCTACTGCCAGTTGCAGAGGCAGTTGCGGTAGCCGAACGGGCAACTCGCCGTATACGGGAGAATTTCGCTATATCTTTCGGCTATAATGTCGTTGCTGTTCCTATAGCCTTGGCGGGTTTTGCCACACCGCTTCTTGCGGCTCTGGCCATGTCCATCAGCTCTATCACCGTGACGCTGAACGCGCTGCGGCTCAATCGTTGAAAGGCAAGACTATGGACGTCCTGACCATGCTCATCCCCGTGTCCCTTGGCCTCGGCGCGATCGGTCTGACCGCGTTCGTCTGGGCGCTGAGGACACATCAGTTCGAAGACCCGCATGGCGACGGAGAGCGTTTCCTCAGCAGCCGTTGGGATGACGAGCCGCGGCCTGACTGACAGGCGCCCCTAGGCGCCCAGCCCAAGCTGGCGCAACAGCGCCTGCATCTGCGGCCCCATCGCACCCCGAGACGCGAACAGCGTCGCCTGGGACCGCAGGATCGGCTCTTCGTCGAGGATACGCAGGTTGTTCGCCCTGAGTGTCTCGCCCGACGAGGTGATGTCGGCAATGGCCTCGGCGGTCTGGTTGGCGATGGTGCCCTCGGTCGCGCCCTGGCTGTCGACAAGCTGATAATCCGCAACCTCATGCGCCGAGAGCCAGGCGCGCACCAGCCGGTGATACTTGGTCGCGATCCGCAGCCGGAAGCCGTGCTCGGCCCGGAAATCGCGGGCAATCGCCGCGAAATCGTCCAGATCGCGGCAATCGCGCCAGCATTCCGGCACCGCCAGGATCAGATCGGCATGGCCGAAGCCCATCGGTGCGACCTCGGTCACGACATCGCGCCAGCCGGCCAGTTTCTCGCGCACCAGGTCGGTGCCGGTCACGCCCAGCTCGATCCGGCCCGCCGCCAGTTCGCGCGGGATCTCGCCCGCCGAAAGCAGCACCAGCGACACGCCCTCGACCCCCTCGACCCGGCCCGCATAATCGCGGTCGGACCCGGCCCGCGACAGGCGCAGGCCGCGCGCGGCGAACCAGTCGAAGCTCTGTTCCATCAGCCGCCCCTTGGACGGCACGCCAAGCCGGATCATGCCAGCCCCTCCAGTTCGGCCAGCAGGCCCGGGCGGACGATCCCGCCCACCGCCGGGATCTCGCGGCCGCGCCCCAGAACGCGGGTCAGCGCGTCATAGCGCCCCCCCGACGCGACAGGAGGCCATCCCGCCCGGTCGGCCAGGAAGCTGAAGGTGAAGCCGTCGTAATATTCCATCGTGCTGCGGCCGTGGCTGGCGTCGAAGACCACGCCGCCCAGGTCGATCCCGCGCGCGGCGATGGCCTGCATCCGGGCTTCGATCCGGGCGACGGCGGGGGCGATGGCGGGCATGTCCTCCGCCAGATTGCGCAAGGCGGGCAGGGCCTCGGGGGCGGGGGCGCGCAGCGCGAAAAGCCGGGCCAGACGCTCGGACCAGACCGGGGCAAGCGGCGCCACGGCGGCATCGGCGCGCAGCCGCGCGATTCGGCGCGTCATCTCGGCCTCGCCGCGCAGCCCGGCCCAGGGCACACTCGCCTCGGGGAAATCGCGCGCCGTCGCGGGTGCCGAGAAACGCTCAAGCAGGTGGGCAAATCGGCGCGGGCGCCACAGATGGTGCAGCAGCGCCTCGGATCGCGCCTGGGTCAGCGGAAGGCCCCGGATCGCGTCCAGCATCAGGCCCTTATCGCCCGTCTCGGCGCGCAGGCCGTAAGGCGCCAAGGCGTCATGGAACAGCGCAAAGACCTCGGCATCGGCGGCGGGATCGCGGCTGAACAGCTCAAAGCCGCATTGCAGATATTCGCTGTCGCGCGGCTTATCGGGGCGCGTCTCGCCCATGTCCTGCTTGCGAAAGACCTCGCCCAGATAGCAATAGCGCGCGGGCTCGGCGCCACTGGCCATATGCGCCTGCACGACCGGCACGGTGAAATCGGGCCGCAGCATCATCTCGCCCCGGATCGGGTCCTGCGTGACATAGGCGCGGGCGCGGATATCCTCGCCGTAGAGGTCCAGCAGATCGCCTGCGGGCAGCAGGATATCGGGCGCGATCTCCTGCGCACCTGCCTCGCGAAAGCGCGCCAGAACGCGCTGGCCCAAAGCCTGTTTGTCGCGCTTTGGGGTCATCCGATGATCCGGCGGACTTCGGCGACCAGATCCTTGCGCGCGACCTCGGTCTGGGCGGGCTGGGCCTTCCATTCCTCGACCGAGGCTTCGGCCGCGATCTTCGCCCCCAGGATCAGGTCCTTGACCTGCACGACGCCGCGCAAGGCCTCGTCGCCGCCCTGGATGATGGCGACCGGAGCGCCGCGTTTATCGGCGTATTTCAACTGGTTGCCGAAGTTCTTGGGATTGCCCAGATAGACCTCGGCGCGGATGCCGGCGGCGCGCAACTCGGCGGCCATGGCCTGATAATCCGACATGCGGTCGCGGTCCATGACGGTCACGACGACCGGCCCCGCGACATCGGCGCCCGCCATCCCCTTGGCGCGCAAGGCGGCCAGCAGGCGATCAACGCCGATGCTGACGCCGGTGGCGGGGACCTTCTGGCCGGTGAAACGCTCGACCAGCCCGTCATAGCGTCCTCCGCCCGCGACCGATCCGAATTGTCGCTTGCGGCCCTTTTCGTCGAGAATTTCAAAGGTCAGCTCGGCCTCGAAGACCGGGCCGGTATAATAGCCCAGACCCCGGACGACCGAGGGGTCGATGACGGCGCGATCCTCGGCCACCCCCATCGCGGCCAGCATCGCGGCGATCTCGCGCAGCTCGTCCACGCCCTCGGCGCCAATGGCCGACGCCCCGACTGCAGCGGCCAGATTGTCCAGCGTTGCGGCATTGTCGGCACCCTTGGCTTCAAGAAAGGCCAGAACGGGCCCCGCCTGCGCCTCGGTCAGCCCCACACCGTCGATCCGCGCGCCGCTGTCGTCCAGCCGTCCGGTGGTCAGCAGAGCCAGAACGCCGCCCCGGCCGACCTTGTCGAACTTGTCGATCTGGCGAAGCACGTCCTCGGCCTGATCGTCACGGACCTCGGCCGCCTCAAGGACACCGTTCAGAACCTTGCGATTGTTGATCCGGACCAGGTAATCGCCGCGGGCAATGCCCACCGATTCCAGCGCATCGGCCAGCATGGCGCAGATTTCCGCATCCGCCGCGACCGAGGCCGCGCCGACCGTATCGGCATCGCATTGATAGAACTGGCGAAACCGCCCCGGCCCCGGCTTCTCGTTGCGCCAGACCGGCCCCATCGCATAGCGGCGATAGGGGCTGGGCAGGTCGTTGCGATATTGCGCCGCCACGCGGGCAAGGGGCGCGGTCAGATCATAGCGCAGCGCCAGCCAGTCGCCCGAGCCGCCGCCCGGAACGGCCTCTTCCTGCCAGGCGAAAACGCCCGCATTCGGGCGGTCCACATCGGGCAGGAACTTGCCTAGGGCCTCGACCGTCTCGACGGCGCTGGTTTCCAGCGGATCGAAGCCGTGGCGGTGATAGACCCCGGCGATGCGGTCCAGCATGGCCTTGCGCTCGGTGACGTCCGCGCCGAAATAGTCGCGGAAGCCCTTGGGCGTCTCGGCCTTGGGTCGGGGCTGTTTCTTGAGGTCTTTCGCCATGGTCTTGTTGCCTTTACGGGGCCAAATCCGCGCCTGCTCTAACGGAAGGGGACGACATGGACAAGAACGCAGACCGACTGACCGCGCTGGAAGAGGGTCTGGCCCATCTGACGCGCACCACCGACGACCTGTCCGAGATCGTCGCGCGCCAGGACCTGCTGATCACGCGGCTGGCGCGTCGCCTCGACCTGCTGCTCGAGGCCGAGGCACAGCGCCAGGCCGATACGGGCGGCACCATCCCCCTGGCCGACCAGCGCCCCCCGCATTACTGAGCCCCCCGCTTCTTCTTCATGAAAATATCCTCTGGGGGTCCGGGGGGCGAAGCGCCCCCGGCGACCGCCCCCGGCAAGGTCCGACAAAGCGGCTTTCCCCGCCCGGCCCGATGCGCTAGAGCCGGATCGAAAAAACTGCGGAACGGAAGGATCGTTCATGGCCAATGTGGTGGTAGTCGGCGCGCAATGGGGCGACGAGGGCAAGGGCAAGATCGTTGACTGGCTCTCGGAACGCGCCGATGTGATCGCCCGCTTTCAGGGCGGCCATAATGCTGGCCATACGCTGGTCATCGGCGAAAAGGTGTTCAAACTGTCGCTGCTGCCCTCGGGGATCGTGCGCGAGAACAAGCTGGCGGTGATCGGTAACGGCGTCGTGCTGGACCCTTGGGCCCTGTTCTCGGAAATCGACAAGCTGGCCGCGCAGGGCGTCGCCATCTCGACCGAGAACCTGATGATCGCCGAGAACACACCGCTGATCCTGCCGCTGCACCAGGATCTGGACCGCCTGCGCGAAGAGGCCGCGGGCAAGGCCAAGATCGGCACCACCGGCCGCGGCATCGGCCCCGCCTACGAGGACAAGGTCGGCCGTCGCACGATCCGCGTCGCTGATCTGGCCGACGAGGAAACGCTGGAATCACGCCTCGACCGCCTTTTGGCCCATCACGATGCGCTGCGTTCGGGCCTCGGCGCGACGCCCATCGACCGGGCCGAGCTGAAGGCCCGCCTGATGGAGGTGGCGCCCAAGCTCTTGCCCTATGCGCAGCCCGTCTGGAAGATCATGGCCGATGCCCGCAAGTCCGGCAAACGCATCCTCTTCGAGGGCGCGCAGGGCTCTCTGCTGGATATCGATTTCGGCACCTATCCCTATGTCACCTCGTCCACGACGATGTCGGGCGCGGCGGCCTCGGGGACTGGCATGGGGCCGGGCGCGATCGGTTTCGTGCTGGGCATCGTCAAGGCCTATACGACTCGGGTGGGCGAGGGGCCCTTCCCGACCGAGCTGCATGACGCGGACGGCCAACGTCTGGGAGAGCGGGGGCACGAATTCGGCACCGTCACCGGACGCAAGCGCCGCTGCGGCTGGTTCGACGCGGTTCTGGTGCGCCAAACCTGCGCGATCTCGGGCGTGAATGGCATTGCGCTGACCAAGCTGGACGTTCTGGACGGGTTCGAGACGCTGAAGATCTGCGTCGGCTACGAGATCGACGGCAAACGCTACGATTACCTTCCCACGGCGGCGGCGCTTCAGGCGCGCGTCACCCCCATCTACGAAGAGATGGAAGGCTGGCAGGAATCGACCGAGGGCGCGCGCAGCTGGGCCGACCTGCCCGCCGCCGCGATCAAGTATGTCCGCCGCGTCGAAGAACTGATCCAGTGCCCGGTCGCCATGCTCTCGACCAGTCCCGAGCGCGACGATACGATCCTCGTGACGGATCCGTTCGCGGACTAGATTGCGTCCCGCGACGCCGGGGGACGTCCCGTCCCCCGGACCCCCTGGGGTGTCGCCCCCGGCCAAGACAGGAGGGATGATGGAACTGAAGACACGCAAGCGGCTGTCGCTGCTGGTCCTCGTCGTGCTGATGCCGCTTTACGTGGTGGCGGCGGTCACGATGATGAACTGGCTTGACGCACAATTCGGCCGCCAGCCCATCCTGATCGAGGTGCTGGTCTATCTGGCGCTCGGGGTCTTGTGGGCCTTGCCCTTCCGGCGCGTCTTTCGCGGCGTCGGCAAGGGGGAATGACGGCGCCCCTGCTGGCCGTACCGGGCGGGGTGACGCTTGTCGGCGGCGGCGCACTATCGGCAGCTGAGCTGCAGACTGCCCTGCGCCGCGCACCGCCTCTGGTCGCTGCCGATGGCGGGGCAGACCGGGCGCTGGCCCTGGGGGCCATGCCCGATCTTGTCATCGGCGATCTTGATTCGCTCGGGCCTGATGCGCGGGCGCTGATCGGGGCCGGGCGCGTACACCATATCCCCGAACAGGACAGCACCGATTTCACCAAATGCCTGCGCCGGATCGACGCGGGCTTCGTGCTGGCCGTGGGCTTTCTGGGCGGGCGGCTGGATCACGGCCTTGCCGCGCTGACCAGCCTTGCCGCCGAGGCGCGGATGCCCGTGATCCTGATCGGGGCCGAGGATATCGTCTTTCTGGCCCCTGCGTCGCTGGATATGCGGCTGGCGGCGGGAACGCGCGTCTCGCTCTGGCCGCTTGGGCCGGTGCGGGGGGAAAGCCGGGGGCTGGAATGGCCCATCGAGGGGCTGGATTTCGCGCCTGCCGGGCGCGTCGGCACCTCGAATCGCGCGCTTGGGCCGGTCAGCCTGCGTCTGGACGGGCCGATGCTGGTGATGCTGCCGCCCGATTGTCTCGATTCCGCGCTCGAGGCGCTTGGCGTGCCCTGCGGCTGAGGCAGGTGGTTGTCGCAAGGCGGTCTCTGCCCTATGTCTCGGACGAACCCTAGGAGGCCTTGCGCATGTCGCTGAACCCGATCCGTCCCTGGCGCAACATCGAGCGGCGCAAGTCGCGCCAGATCATGGTGGGCAATGTGCCGGTGGGGGGCGACGCGCCGATCAGCGTCCAGACCATGACCAACACGGATGGCCATGACGTCAAGGCCACGCTGGCCCAGGTGATCGCCGCCGCCGATGCGGGTGCCGACATCGTCCGCATCAGCGCTCCCGATCAGGAAACCACCCGCGCCCTGCGCGAGATCTGTCGCGAAAGCCCGGTGCCGATCGTCGCGGACATCCATTTCCACTACAAGCGCGCCATCGAGGCCGCCGAGGCCGGCGCCGCCTGCCTGCGGATCAATCCCGGCAATATCGGCGATGAAAGCCGCGTGCGCGAGGTGATAAAGGCCGCCAAGGACCACGGCTGCGCCATCCGCATCGGTGTGAATGCGGGTTCGCTGGAACGACACCTGCTGGAGAAGTACGGCGAGCCTTGCCCCGATGCGATGGTGGAATCGGGGCTGGATCACATCAAGATCCTGCAGGACAACGATTTCCACGAATTCAAGATCAGCGTGAAGGCAAGCGACGTGTTCCTGTCGGCGGCGGCTTACCAGATGCTGGCGGATGCGACGGATGCGCCGATCCATCTGGGCATCACCGAGGCCGGGGGCTTCGTCGGCGGCACGGTGAAGTCGGCCATCGGGCTGGGGAACCTGCTGTGGATGGGGATCGGCGATACGATCCGCGTCAGCCTGTCGGCCGATCCCGTGCAGGAGGTCAAGGTCGGGTTCGAGATCCTCAAATCGCTTGGCCTGCGGACGCGCGGCGTGCAGATCATCAGCTGCCCCAGCTGCGCGCGGCAGGGCTTTGACGTGATCAAGACCGTCGAGGCGCTGGAACAGCGGCTTGAGCACATCAAGACGCCGATGTCGCTGTCGATCATCGGCTGCGTGGTGAACGGGCCGGGCGAGGCGCTGATGACCGATCTGGGTTTCACCGGCGGCGGGGCAGGGTCGGGCATGGTCTATGTGGCGGGCAAGCAGAGCCACAAGATGTCGAACGAGCAGATGATCGACCATATCGTGCAACTGGTCGAGGAGCGCGCCGAGAAGCTGGCGGCCGAGGCCATCGCGCCCGAGGCGGCCGAGTAGCCTTGCGTCCCGCGAAGGCCGGGGGCGCTCGCGCCCCCCGGACCCCCCGCCCGGCGCCCGGATATCAGCCGCCCGTATGGCTCATGTGGCGGGACATCTGGCCCGCGACGCGCTGGCGGGAATAGTCGAAATCGTGGCCCTTGGGCTTGCGCGCGATGGCGACGCGGATCGTCTCGCGCAGCACTGCATCATCGGGGCTGGCGCGCAGGGGCGCGCGGAGGTCGGCATTGTCCTCTTGCCCGAGGCACATGAACAATTCACCCGTGCAGGTGACGCGCACACGATTGCAGCTTTCGCAGAAATTATGCGTCAAGGGCGTGATGAAGCCGATCTTCTGCCCGGTCTGGGCCAGACGGACATAGCGGGCGGGCCCGCCGCTGCGTTCGGCCAGGTCGATCAGGTCAAACCGCTCGGCCAGACGGGCGCGCAGGTCAGAGAGCGGCCAGTACTGGTCCAGCCGCCCGCCATCGCCTGCCTCGCCCACGGCATCGAGGCCCAGATCGCCCATCGGCATCACCTCGATGAAGGTCAGGTCATGGCCCTCGTCCCCGCACCAGCGGACCAGATCGAACAATTCGGCCTCGTTCACGCCCTTCAGCGCGACGGTGTTGATCTTGACCCGAAGCCCCGCGGCGCGGGCGGCGGCGATCCCCTCCATCACCTGCGGCAGGCGGCCCCATCGCGTGATCGCGGCGAAGCGATCCGCGTCCAGCGTGTCCAGCGACACGTTCACGCGCCGGACCCCGCAATCGACCAGTTCGGCCGCATGGCGGGCCAGCTGGCTGCCATTCGTGGTCAGCGTCAGTTCGTCAAGGCCCGCGCCCAGATGGCGCGACATGGCGCGGAAGAAGCCCATGATGCCGCGCCGGACCAGAGGCTCGCCGCCGGTGATCCGCAGCTTCTTTACGCCGAGGCCCACAAAGGCCGTACACAGGCGATCCAGCTCCTCGAGCGTCAGCAGGTCGGCCTTGGGCAGGAACTGCATGTGCTCGGCCATGCAATAGACGCAGCGGAAATCGCAGCGATCCGTCACCGAGACCCGCAGGTAGGTGATGGGACGGGCGAAGGGGTCGATCAGAGGCGCTGGCTGGTCCATCCGGACAAGGTAAGCCGAGTGGCGGGACCACGCAAGGCTGCTTTGGGGGCGGGCCTTTGCCGGTCGCGGGCGCGTCACGGTGCTGTCGGTGGACGCTGGCGCCGGGCGGGTCTAGGCTGAAGCCGCATATCCCCCGAGAAGAGGCGCCCATGTCCCGCGTAATGCCAAGCCTGATCCTGCCCGCGCTGCTGGCGGCCTGCGCCCCCGGCACATTGACCGGGCGACCGGATGTCGCACCCGCCCCGGCGGCCGCGCCCACGCCCGAAGCCGTCGCCGCCGCGACCGCCATCACCCGCGCGCCCGCGCCCCGGCCTGCCGCCCGCGCCACGCCCGCGCAGCTGGACACGACGACGGCCGAACAGCGCGCCGCAGCCGCCCGCCCGGCCGAGCGTGCCGAGACGCGGCTGGGCACGACCATCGCCTCGCTCGGCAATCCGGCCGAGGCCGGGTTCTGGATCCGCACGCCTCTGGTCACGGAACGCGCGATGGGCCGTATCGTGAACCCCGCCACCGGAAAATCGGCCCAGGTCGAGCTGATCCCGCTGACCTCGGGCGGAACCGGCAGCCAGGTCTCGCTGTCGGCGATGCAGCTTCTGGGCGTGGCCCTGACCGATCTGCCCCGGCTCGAGGTCTACCGCTCCTGATCGTCGACCGTGCCGCGCCCGTCCATCGCGCGGCGCGCCTCGGCCAGGGCATGGGGCTTCATCTGGGACCCATGCGCCTCGATGAAGGACGCGACGGCGTCCGGGTCGCGCGGCGCGAGCGTGCGCAGCCAGACCGCGACGCCCTGCTGGACCGCGCCATGCGGATCACCGGCCAAGCCCGCCGCCCATCCATGGGCCCGCTGGCGCGCGGCCTGCTTGGCGGGCTTGGGATGGACCAGCTTGGCAAAGGGCAGGGCCGAGGCAAGCGCCACACGCCGCATCCACGGATTCGCCGCCCCCAGCCAGACCTCGACTTCGTCCATCCGGCCGGGATCGGCGGCGACGCGCCTCTGCAGGGCGGTCGCCACCCCGTCGGCGATCGCCGCGCCGTCCAGATCGGGCAGCCAGAGGGTCAGCAGATCCCACACCGGCTGATCCGGATCGATCCGCGCCTGCGCCAGCAGGCGTGGCGCGATCATCCGGGCTTCGTGCAGGTCGGCCTCCCACAAGGCGGCGGCCAGGGCCAGCCGCGCCGCCAGCGGGCGCTGGCGCCATTCGGCGACCTGCTCGGCCATCGCGGCGGGCGTCAGGCCCAACGTCTCGCGCCCGCTCTTGTGGCGCCCGGCCTCGCGGGTGGCGCGGTCGGGGTCGGCCTTGGCGCGCAGGGCCTCGATCTCTTGCATGCTTCACCTCGTCTGCTGGCCCGCTTCTAGCCCGCGCGGCCCGTTCCTCACAAGCAGCCCCAAGAAGATGGTGGCACGCCTCCGGTGGTAGCGGTAAAAGACCCGCGAAAACACGAGGGACCCCATGTCGCATTCTACCGAACCCCGCCCGATGACCTCTCGCGCCGCAGGCCCGCTGACGGGCGAGGCGCAGGTGCCAGGCGACAAGTCGATCAGCCACCGCGCGCTGATCCTCGGCGCGCTGTCGGTCGGCGAGACGACGATCACCGGCCTTCTGGAAGGACAGGACGTGCTGGACACCGCCGCCGCGATGGCCGCATTCGGCGCGCAGGTCGAACGGCTGGGGCCGGGTGCGTGGTCCGTGCATGGCGTGGGCGTGGGCGGCTTCGCCGAGCCGCAATCCGTGATCGATTGCGGCAATTCCGGCACAGGGGTACGCCTGATCATGGGCGCGATGGGGACGACGCCGATCACCGCGACCTTCATCGGGGATGCCAGCCTGTCGCGCCGTCCGATGGCGCGCGTGACCGATCCGCTGTCGCAATTCGGCGCCCGCATCACCGCGCGTGAGGGCGGCCGCCTGCCCATCACCATCGAGGGCGCCGCAGAGCCGCTGCCGATCCGCTACCGCAGCCCGGTCGCCAGCGCGCAGATCAAGTCCGCGATCCTGCTTGCGGGCCTCAACGCGCCGGGTGAGACGGTCGTGATCGAACCCGAAGCGACGCGCGACCATTCCGAACGGATGCTGGCGGGCTTCGGCGCCACGATCCACGCCGAAACCACCGCCGATGGCCATGTTGTCACGCTGCAAGGCCGCCCGGAACTGCGCGCCCAGCCGGTGGCTGTGCCGCGCGATCCGTCCAGCGCGGCCTTCCCGGTGGCGGCGGCGCTGATCGTGCCGGGCTCGGATATCCTTGTGCCGGGGGTCAGCCGCAACCCGACCCGCGACGGGCTTTACGTCACCCTGCTGGAAATGGGCGCCGACATCACCTTTGAGAACGAACGCAGTGAAGGCGGCGAGCCGGTGGCCGACCTCCGCGTCCGCTACAGCCGCCTGACCGGGGTCGAGGTGCCCGCCTCGCGCGCGGCCAGCATGATCGACGAATTCCCGATCCTGTCGGTCGTGGCGGCCTTCGCCGAAGGCAAGACCGTGATGAACGGCGTGGCGGAACTGCGCGTCAAGGAAAGCGACCGTATCGACGCGATGGCCCGCGGCCTCGAGGCCAACGGCGTCCGCACCGAGGAAACGCCTGACAGCCTGACCGTCCACGGCGCCTCGGGCGTGTGTGGCGGTGGGCGGGCGGTCACGCATCTCGACCACCGGATCGCGATGTCCTTCCTGGTCCTCGGCCTCGCCGCCGATCAGCCTGTGAGCATCGACGATGCCAGCCCCATCGCTACGTCCTTCCCTGACTTCGTGCCGCTGATGACCCGCCTCGGCGCCAGCTTCACCGAGGCCTGATCTTCTTCTTCACTGAAATATCCCGGGGGGAGGCCCGGCACGGGCCGGGGGGCAGCGCCCCCCAGCCGACCCCTCACCCCCGCGCCTCGGGATAGCCGACGCGCGCCAGAGCCACGGTGATCTCGTCCAGGATCGCCGGATCGTCGATCGTGGCTGGCATCTTGAACGCCTCGCCATCCGCGATCTTGCACATGGTCGCGCGCAGGATCTTACCCGACCTTGTCTTGGGCAGACGGTCAACCACGCAGGCGGTCTTGAAGGCCGCAACCGGGCCGATCTGGTCGCGCACCATCCGCACGACCTCGGCCACGACGGTCTCGGGCGCGGTCTCGACGCCCTTCTTCAGGCACAGAAGCCCAAGGGGCGCCTGACCCTTCAGCGCATCCGCCACCCCGATCACTGCGCATTCCGCGACGGCGGGATGGGCCGACAGAACCTCCTCCATCGCGCCGGTGGACAGGCGATGGCCCGCCACGTTGATCACGTCATCGGTGCGCGCCATGATGTAGAGATAGCCGTCCTCGTCCACATAGCCCGCATCGCCTGTCTCGTAGTAGCCGGGGAAATGCGACAGATAGGCCTTGTGGAACCGGTCCTCGGCATTCCACAGCGTGGGCAGCGTGCCGGGGGGCAGGGGCAGCTTGATGGCGATGGCGCCAAGCGTGCCGGGGGCGACGGGGTGGCCCGCCTCGTCCAGCACCTGCACGTCATAGCCGGGCATCGGGACCGAAGGGCTGCCCTTTTTAACCGGCAGCAACTCGACGCCAAGCGGGTTCGCGGCGATGGCCCAGCCGGTCTCGGTCTGCCACCAATGGTCGATGACCGGGACGCCCAACTGACGCTCGGCCCAGGTGATCGTGTCGGGATCGGCACGCTCGCCCGCCAGGAACAGCGCCCTGAGGCCGGTCAGGTCGTGGCGGCGGACATGCTCGCCCTCGGGGTCGTCGCGGCGCACGGCGCGGATCGCGGTGGGCGCGGTGAAGAAGCTCTTCACGCCGTGTTCCGCGATCATGCGCCAGAAGGTGCCCGCGTCAGGGGTGCCGACGGGCTTGCCCTCAAAGACGATGGTCGTCGCGCCGACCAGCAGTGGGCCATAGCAGATGTAGCTGTGCCCCACGACCCAGCCCACATCCGACGCCGCCCAGAACACGTCGCCTGCGCCGATGTCGTAGATGTGGCGCATCGACCATGCCAGCGCGACCATGTGACCCGCGGTGTGGCGCACGACGCCCTTTGGCTGGCCGGTCGTTCCCGAGGTATAGAGGACATAGGCCGGGTGGTTCCCCTCCACCGGTTCGCAATCGGCAGGGGTCACGCCCGCCTGAAAGCCGTGCCAGTCCAGGTCGCGGCCGGGGATCAGGGCGGCAACCTCCTGTTCGCGCTGCAAGATCACGCAGAAATCGGGCTTGTGGGCGGCCTCGTCGATGGCGCGGTCCAGAAGCGGCTTGTAATGGACGACTCGCCCCGGTTCCAGCCCGCAAGAGGCCGCGATGATCGCGCGCGGCTTCGCGTCGTCGATCCGCACGGCCAGCTCATGGGCGGCGAAACCGCCGAAGACGACCGAATGCACGGCGCCGATGCGCGCGCAGGCCAGCATCGCCTCCAGCGCCTCGGGGATCATGGGCATGTAGATGATGACGCGGTCGCCCTTGGCCACGCCGCGTGCGCGCAAGGCTCCGGCGAGGCTCGCCACGCGGTCCTGCAATTCGGCATAGCTGAGCTTGCGGATCGTTCCGGTGATGGGGCTGTCATGGATGATTGCGACCCGGTCGCCGTGACCCGCCGCCACATGGCGGTCCACCGCGTTCCAGCAGGCATTGCCGGTCGCGTCGGCAAACCACTCACCCGCCGGGCCTTGATCGAAATAGGCCCGTTCCGGCGCCTTGGTCCAGTCGATCGCGCTGGCAGCCTCCAGCCAGAACCGCTCGGGGTCTGCCTTCCAGGCGCTGTAGATTTCCCGGTATGCCATCGTATGCCCCTCCCTGCATCCTTGGCTGTTTGTTACGCAGGAAGGGTCGTTTGGCGCAACTCTGTTAGCGGACGAGGGGCGCTGCCGCAGTCGTTTTTACCCGCCTGCGCTGTGATTGCGCGGCGCAATTTTTGCAAAACCGGAAAGGCTGCAAAATGTCGCGAATTTCACGCGCCATCTTTGCAAATTCGGCGGCGCCCCGGCGCGGACGATTCGCCCGGGGCAGCGATCAGCCGTAATGGGCGACCGGGGTCCCGGCCAGAACGCTCATGTTCAGAAGCCCGCGTGTGGTGATCGAGGGCGTCACGATATGCGCCCGGTTGCCCATCCCCATCAGGATCGGCCCGACCTCCAGCCCGCCCGCCTTCATCTTCAGCGCGTTGCGCACCCCCGATGCCGCATCGGCATTCGCGAAAACCAGGATGTTCGCCGCGCCCTTGAGGCGCGAATCCGGGAAGATGCGGGCGCGGATTTCGGGGTCGAGCGCGCTGTCCACATGCATCTCGCCATCATACATGAAGTCCGGCTGCTTGGCGTCCAGCAGCGCCATCGCCTCGCGCATCTTGCGCCCCGAGGCGCTGTCGAGATTGCCGAATTGCGAATGGCTGCAAAGCGCCACGCGCGGCGTCAGGCCGAAGCGGCGCACATGGCGCGCGGCGCCGCAGACGGCTTCGGTGATCTGCTCGGGCGTGGGGTCCTGATGAACCTGCGTATCCGCAATGAAAAGCGGCCCGTCCTCGAGGATGATCATGGACAGCGCGCCATGCGGGCGCAGCCCGTCGCGGGCCAGAACCTCGCGGATGTAGCGCAGATGCCACGAGAACTGCCCGAACGTGCCGCAGATCAGGCTGTCGGCCTCGTTGCGATGGACCATCACGGCACCGATGGCGGTCGTGTTCGTGCGCATGATCGCGCGGGCGATGTCGGGGCTGACGCCCTGGCGGGCCATGAGGTTGTGATAGGTCTCCCAATAGTCCCGATACCGTGGGTCGTTCTCGGGGTTCACGATCTCGAAATCGCGTTCCGGGCGGATCGGCAGGCCCGCGCGTTCGGCGCGCATGGCGATGACCTCGGGGCGGCCGATCAGGATCGGGACATCGGTGGTTTCCTCAAGCATCGCATTGGCGGCGCGCAGGACGCGTTCATCCTCGCCCTCGGCAAAGGCGATGCGGCGGGTGGCGGTGGCGGCGGCCTCGAAGACCGGGCGCATGATCATGGCCGAGCGGAAGACCGAACCGTCGAGCTTCTGCTTGTAAGCGGCCAGGTCGGGCAGGGGGCGCGTCGCCACGCCCGATTCCATCGCCGCACGCGCGACCGCGCTGCTGACCACGCCGACAAGGCGCGGGTCAAAGGGCTTGGGGATCAGGTAGTCCGGGCCGAAGGTCAGCGTCTCGCCGCGATAGGCTGCGGCGGCCTCGGCGGCGGTCGTGGCGCGGGCCAGCGCTGCGATGCCTTCGATGCAGGCGATCTTCATCTCGTCATTGATCGTGGTCGCGCCCACATCCAGCGCACCGCGGAAGATGAAGGGGAAGCACAGGACGTTGTTCACCTGGTTGGGGTAGTCGCTGCGCCCGGTGGCGATGATGGCGTCGGGGGCGACGCTGCGCACCTCGTCGGGCTGGATTTCCGGCGTGGGGTTCGCCAGCGCGAAGACGATCGGGCGCGGGGCCATGCGGGCGACCATCTCGGGCTTCAGGACGCCCGGACCCGACAGGCCCAGGAAGAGGTCGGCCCCGTCGATCACCTCGGCCAGGGTCCGCTTGTCCGAGGGTTGCGCATAGGCGGCCTTTTGCGGATTCATGTCCTCGGCCCGGCCCTCATGGACCAGCCCGTGAATGTCGCAGAGCCAGACATTCTCGCGTTTCACGCCCAGCTTCAGCAGCATGTCCAGACAGGCGATCCCCGCCGCCCCGCCGCCGGTCGAGACGATCTTGATGTCCTCGAACCGCTTGCCGGCAATCCGCAGCGCGTTCGTGGCCGCCGCACCCACCACGATGGCGGTGCCGTGCTGATCGTCGTGAAAGACCGGAATGTTCATCCGCTCGCGACAGATCCTTTCCACGATGAAGCAGTCGGGGGCCTTGATATCCTCAAGGTTGATGGCGCCGAAGGTCGGCTCCAGCGCGCAGACGATCTCGGCCAGTTTCTCGGGGTCGGGCTCGTTCAGCTCGATGTCGAAACAGTCGATGTTCGCAAATTTCTTGAACAGGACCGCCTTGCCCTCCATCACCGGCTTCGAGGCCAGCGCGCCGATGTTGCCCAAGCCCAGAACCGCCGTGCCGTTCGAGACGACCGCGACAAGGTTCCCGCGCGAGGTATAGCGCGCCGCATTCGTCGGATCGGCCTTGATTTCCAGGCAGGCCTCGGCCACGCCGGGCGAATAGGCGCGCGACAGGTCGCGGCCATTGGCAAGGGGCTTGGTGGCGCGGATCTCGAGCTTCCCGGGACGCGGGAATTCGTGATAATCCAAGGCCGCCTGTCTGGCGCTGTCCTGCCTGCGTTCTTCCATCTCTGCCCCTCCGGTTTCGGAATTGGTTTACCGTTAAACCATTTGCGCGGCCTCGAACAGACGCGATGTCGCAGGCTTTCGCGCCTCTGCCGGGGTCGTGACGCGGCTGGCGGCTTGCGCGTCGCGCAATGCGGGCGCAAATTGCGGGGAATACGGATGAAAGGCTTGAACATGTCCCTTGTCGATGCTGCCCGCGAGGTGCGCGAGCGCGCCTATGTCCCCTATTCGCGCTTCAAGGTCGGCGCGGCGATCCGCGGGGCGTCGGGCGCGGTCTATCGCGGCTGCAATGTGGAGAACGTGGCCTATCCCGAGGGCACCTGCGCCGAGGCGGGCGCCATCGCCGCGATGGTGGCCGCAGGGGAGACCGAACTGGTCGAGGTCGCCGTGATCGCCGACAGCCCCAGCCCCGTGCCGCCCTGCGGCGGCTGCCGCCAGAAACTGGCCGAGTTCGGGCGCGCCGACGTACCGGTCACGCTGGCCACGACGGATGGCGCGCTTTTGGAGACCACGATCGGCGACCTCTTGCCGGGCCGCTTTGACGCCGGCCACATGGCCCGGACATGACCGATCCGCGCCCGGTGATTGCGGCGGTGCGCGACGGGCGCGGGCTTGACGGTCCGGGGGCCGCGCTGATCGCGCAGGGGCTGGCCGACGGGTCGGTCAGCGACGCGCAGGCGGGGGCCTTCGCCATGGCGGTGCTGACGCGGGGTCTGGGCGTGCCGGGCCGGGTTGCGCTGACGCGGGCCATGCGCGATTCGGGGCATGTGCTGCATTGGGACCTGTCCGGCCCTGTCGTGGACAAGCATTCGACCGGCGGCATCGGGGATACGGTCAGCCTGATCCTTGCGCCGCTTCTGGCCGCGCGGGGCTGTTTCGTGCCGATGATCTCGGGTCGGGGGCTGGGCCATACCGGCGGCACGCTGGACAAGCTGGAGGCGATCCCCGGCTATGTCTGCGACCAGCCCGAGGATGATCTCCGCCGCATCACCCGTCAGGTTGGCTGCGCCATCGTCGCGGCGACGGGCGAATTCGCGCCCGCCGACCGCCGCCTCTACGCGATCCGCGACGAATCGGGCACGGTGGAATCCATCGACCTGATCACCGCCTCGATCCTGTCCAAGAAGCTGGCGGCGGGGCTGGATGCGCTGGTTCTGGACGTGAAATCCGGCTCGGGCGCGATCCTCAAGAAGGCCGACAGCGCCGAAAGGCTGGCCCATGCGCTGGTCGAGACCGCGAATGGCGCGGGTTGCCGGACGGCGGCGCTGATCACCGACATGGACCAGCCCCTTGCCCGCAGCGCCGGCAACGCGCTGGAGGTGGCGGAGGCGATCCGCGTCCTGCGCGGCGAGTGTGGCGCGCTGCGCGACCTGACGCTGGCCTTGGCCGCCGAGGCGCTGACACTGGCCGGGCAAGGCGCCGAGGGTCTGGCCGAGACGCTGGAAAGCGGCGCCGCCGCCGAGCGTTTTGCCCGCATGGTCGCCGCGCAGGGCGGCCCCTCGGACCTGATTGACCGCCCCGAGGCGCATCTGGCCCGCGCCCCGGTCATCCTCCCGGTACCTGCGCCCCGGGGCCATGTCGCGCGGATTGATGTGACCGCGCTTGGCCATGCGGTCGTGGCCCTTGGCGGCGGTCGCGTGCGGGCCGGTGAGGCGATTGATCCGCGCGTGGGCCTGGATGCGCTGGCCCGTCTGGGCGAGGCGGTCGGCCCCGACCGGCCGCTGGCCATGATCCACGCCGCCGACGAGACCGCAGCCGAGATCGCCGCCGCCGCCGTCGCCGCGGCCTATCATCTGGGCGAGGCCGCCGATCCCGGCCCGCTGGTCCGTGCAAGGATCGCCCCATGAACCGCGCGTTCCTGATCGTGATGGACAGTCTGGGCATCGGCGGCGCCCCCGACGCGGCCTTGTTCTTCAATGACGGCCTGCCCGATACCGGCGCCAATACGCTGGCCCATATCGCCGCCGCGCATCCCCTGCGGATGCCGGTTCTGGACGCTCTGGGGCTGGGCGCGGCGCTGCGTCTGGCCTCGGGGGCGGATGCGCCGGGGCTGGACGCCGAACCCTCGGGCCTCTGGGCCGCGGCGACCGAGATCTCGCAGGGCAAGGACACCCCCTCGGGCCATTGGGAGATCGCCTGCGTCCCCGTTCCGTGGGAATGGCACTACTTTCCAAAGACCGTTCCCAGCTTTCCACCCGAGGTCACGGCCCGCATCCGCGATCTGGCGGGGAGTGATGGTATCTTGGGCGATTGCCACGCCTCGGGGACCGAGATCATCGACCGCTTCGGCGCCGACCATCTGCGGACCGGCTGGCCGATCTGCTACACCTCGGCCGACAGCGTGTTGCAGATCGCCGCGCATGAGGATGCGTTCGGCCTCGACCGGCTGATCGCGCTGTGCCGGGGTCTGGCGCCGATGCTGCATCAGATGCGCGTGGGCCGCGTCATCGCGCGGCCCTTTCGCGGCCAGCCGGGCGCGTTCCAGCGCACCGCCAACCGCCGCGATTTCGCCATCGCGCCGCCGGGCGACACGATCCTCGACATCGCGCACAGGGCAGCGCGCGTCACCCATGCGGTGGGCAAGATCGGCGACATCTTCAGCCATCGCGGCATCACCCATCAGCACAAGGGCTCGGATGCCGACCTTGCCGACCACCTGATCCGCCTTGGCCGCACAGCCGAGCCGGGCAGCCTGACCTTCGCCAATTTCGTCGAATTCGACGCAGCTTTCGGCCATCGCCGCGACATTCCGGGCTATGCGGCCCATCTTGAATGGTTCGATACGGTTGCCGGGCGCTTTCTGGCGACCTTGCGGCCGGGCGATCTGGCCGTCTTCACCGCCGATCACGGCAACGACCCGTCTTGGCACGGCACCGACCACACGCGCGAACGCGTGCCGGTCCTGGTGCATGGCGCGGGGCGGGGCGGGGCCGGGCTGGTCGGCTTTTCCGATATCGGCGCCTCGGTGCTGGCCCATCTGGGCCTGCCCGCTGCCGCACATGGGACATCCTTTCTATGAAGAAGACCGAGATTCACCTTCATCTTGAGGGCGCCGCGCCCCCCGATTTCATCCGCGCGCTGGCCAAGGAAAAGGGCGCCGACCTGACCGGCGTCTTCGACGAACGCGGCGCCTATGCCTATCACGGCTTCGAGGGCTTCCTGCGCTGCTACGAGGCGGCGACCGCCGTTCTGAAAACCCCGCGCGATTACGCCCGCCTGCTGGCCGAGGTGCTGGAACGCAGCGCCGAGGAAGGCGTGATCTACACCGAATTCTTCGTCTCGCCCGAGTTCTGCGGCGGCGGCGATCTGTCCGCATGGCGCGATTATCTGGCCGCCATGACCGAGGTGGCCGACAAGGCCCGCGCCCAAGGGATCGACAGCCGCGCCGTCGTGACGATCATCCGCCATTTCGGCCCCGAACGCGCCCGCCTGACCGCGCGCTGCGCCGCCGAGACCGCCTCGGCCGACTGGACGGGCTGGGTCACGGGCTTCGGCATGGGCGGGGCCGAGCAGATGCACAAGGCCACCGATTTCGCCTGGTCCTATGATTGCGCGCGCGAGGCCGGGCTTGGCCTGACCTGCCATGCGGGCGAATGGGGCGGGCCCGCCTCGATCCGCGAGGCGCTGGCGCTTGGCTGCACCCGGATCGGCCACGGCGTGCAGTCCATCGAGGATGCGGATCTGATGCGCGACCTGCGCGAGGCCGAGATCACGCTGGAGGTCTGCCCCGGCTCGAACGTGGCGCTTGGGGTCGTGCCGGACTGGGCCGCCCATCCCATCGCGCGGCTGGCCGATGCGGGGCTGCGCGTCACCGTCTCGACCGATGATCCGCCGTTTTTCCACACCACCATGCGTGATGAATACGACCGGCTTGCCTCGACCTTCGGCTGGGGCGATACGGAATTCCGACAGATCAATCTCTGGGCGCTGGAGGCCGCTTTCTGCGACCAGGCCACCCGCGACCGCCTGATGAAGGACTTTGCCTGATGCAGCACCTGACCGTCGTCGATCACCCGCTGGTGCAGCACAAGCTGTCGATCATGCGGCAAAAGGACGTGTCCACCGCCGGTTTCCGCCGCCTTCTGCGCGAGATCAGCCTGCTTCTGGCCTATGAGGTCACGCGCGAGCTGGAACTGACCACAACCCGGATCGAGACGCCGCTTTGCGAGATGGAGGCCCCCACGCTCGAGGGCAAGAAGCTTGCGTTGATCTCGATCCTGCGGGCGGGGAACGGGCTGCTGGACGGCATCCTCGAACTGATTCCCGGCGCGCGGGTGGGCTTTGTCGGCCTCTACCGCGACCCCGAGACGCTGAAGCCTGTCGAATATTACTGCAAGGTCCCGCGCGAGCTGGATGCGCGCATGACCATCGTTGTCGATCCGATGCTGGCCACAGGCAATTCCTCGGTCGCGGCCATCGACATGCTGAAGGAACGCGGCGCGAAAAACCTGCGATTCCTGTGCCTCCTGGCCGCACCCGAGGGCGTCCAGCGGATGCACGAGGCGCATCCCGACGTCCCGATTTTCACCGCCGCACTGGACGAGCGGCTGGACCACCACGGCTATATCGTGCCCGGTCTGGGCGATGCGGGCGACCGGATGTTCGGCACGAAATAGCGGCCGTTAACCGGGCCTTCACGCCCTTGCGCTAATCCTTGTCGCAGTTTGCGGCAAGGTGATCCCATGATGCGTGTTCCGGTCCTGATGGCGCTGTTGCTGGCCCCGCTTGCGGCCCTTGCCGCGCCGGTCCCGCCGCCGCCCGGGAATTTCACGGGCGTTCAGTATATCGACGGAAAAGGCTGCGTCTTTCAGCGGGTCGAGGGCGGCTGGCAGGCGCGCACCGGCAGCGCCGGTGAACCCCTCTGCGGCTTTCCACCCAGTATCGAAATGCGCCGCCTCGATCCTGACAGCAGCCATGTGCTGCTCATGGGACCGCCCGAACCTCCAGCCGATCCGGCCGCCCTCTTGGCAGAAAGGCTGGCCGAGGAATTGCGTCAGGCGGATCTTGCCGAACCCACGCCCGTGGTCGCACCGACACCGGCTGCCCCTTCGCCACTCAGCGAACAGATCGCGGCCAGCCTTGCGGTGCAGCAGCGTGCCGCGCAGGGTTTCGGCGTGCAGAGTGATCTCTGCCGCCGGCTGGGTTATGGTGACGATCCGGTCGAGGGGGGGGTGCCGGACCCGACAGGATTCTGCCCTGGCTCGCGCTCGCCTGCACCCGGCGCGGTGCTGGGCGATATGACGCCCGCGTCACGTCAGGTGGCATCCCCTGCAGACCCTGCACCGCCACGCCCCGCGGCCGCCGCTGCCACACACGCCCGCGCGCCAGAGGCATCTGCCGGACAGGCCGGCGGCGCACCGACGCGCCGCGCGGCAGCACCGGTTGCGGGTGTCGAGATGATTCCGGCTCATGCCCGCTACGTGCAGATCGGTGCTTTCCGGCCTGACGATGCTGACCGCGCGATCCGGGCATTGGCGGCAAAGCGCCTGCCTGCCGTCCGCCTGAGGGCCGATCCTGATCAGCCGATGGTCATCATGGCCGGCCCCTTCGACGACCGCCGGACATTGATCGAGGTGCTGAACCGCCTGCGCTCCGAAGGTTGGCCCGGCGCGGTTGCCCGCTGATCGGCTGGCCGGTCGATCAGGCGGTTCTGACCGCCTCGATCATCCGCGCGACATTGTCGGGATCGGCATCCGGCGTGATCCCGTGGCCCAGATTGAAGATATGTGGTCCGCCCCGGAAGGCGCGCGTGATCCGCTGCGCCTCTGCGACCAGTTCCGGCCCGCCCGTGACCATGTGCTGCGGCGCCAGATTGCCCTGCACGCATCCATCGACCTGGACATGGGCCGCAGCCCATTCGGCGGACACCGAATTGTCCAGCGCCACGCAATCCGCCCCGGTCGCTTTTGCAAAGCCGATATATCGTTGCCCGGCCTCGCGCGGAAAAGCGATGATCGGCACGCCCGGATGGCGCGCCTTGAGGGCAGCAATGATCCGGCGCGCCGGTTCGACAGCGAAATCGTCGAAATCCCGGCCCTTCAAGCTGCCCGCCCAGCTGTCGAACAGCTTGACGACCTCGGCGCCTGCCTCGATCTGCCGCGACAGATAGGCGATCGTCGCTTCGGTGATCAGGTCGATCAGCCGAAGGAAAGTGTCGCGATCCGTATCCTTCAGCGCATGGGCCGGGGCCTGATCCGGCGTGCCACGACCTGCCACCATGTAGGTCGCCACCGTCCACGGCGCGCCTGCAAAGCCGATCAGAGTGGTCTCGGCCGGAAGCTCGCGGCGAAGGATCCGGATGGTTTCGTAAACCGGGGACAGTCGCTCGTGGATCGCGTCGGCAGGCTTCAGCGCGGCAAGGTCCGATGCCTCGCGGATCTGGCTCAGCCGCGGGCCCTCGCCCGTCACGAACCACAGATCCGCGCCAAGCGCCTGCGGCACCAGCAGGATGTCGGCAAACAGGATCGCCGCGTCAAAGCCGAAGCGCCTGATCGGCTGCAAGGTGACCTCGGCGGCCAGTTCCGGATTGTAGCAGAGCGACAGGAAATCGCCCGCCTGGGCACGGGTCGCGCGGTATTCCGGCAGGTAGCGCCCGGCCTGACGCATCATCCAGATCGGCGGGGTCGGCAAAGTCTCACCCGCCAGGGCACGCAGCAGAAGTTTGGTCATGATGCCTCCTGCACCCCTTCAAAGCGAGGGACGGGGCGTTGTCAAGCTGGGGGCGGGCGGGTATGGCGGGGGCATGACACGCTTCCCTGACCCCACCCGCCCCCTCAGGATCGGAACGCGCGGCTCGGCGCTGGCGCTGGCCCAGGCGCACGAAACGCGCAACCGGCTCATGGCCGCCCACGGACTGCCCGAGGATGCGTTCCGCATTGTGGTGATCAAGACGACGGGCGACCGCATCCTTGACCGTCCCCTCAGCGAAATCGGCGGCAAGGGCCTGTTCACCCGCGAGATCGAGGATGCGATGCTGGGAGGCGAGATCGACATCGCTGTCCACTCGATGAAGGACATGCCGACCCAGCAACCCGAGGGGCTGGTGATCGATTGCTTCCTGCCGCGCGAGGATGTCCGTGACGCCTTCATCTCGCCGCATCATGCCTCGATTGATGCATTGCCACGCGGTGCGGTCGTTGGTTCCTCGAGCCTGCGGCGGCGCGCGCAATTGGCGCATCGGCGTCCGGACCTGCAATTGGTCGAGTTTCGGGGCAACGTTCAGACCAGACTGCAGAAATTGCAGGACGGCATCGCGGTCGCGACGTTTCTGGCTATGGCCGGGCTGTCGCGTCTGGGTCTGACCGAGATCGCGCGCAGCCCCGTCGAGCCCACGCAGATGCTGCCTGCAGTGGCGCAAGGCGCCATCGGGGTTGAGCGGCGTCGCGATGACGAGATGGTCGCACTGCTTCTGGCGCCGATCAACGACCGGCCGACGGAGTTGCGGGTGCGCGCCGAGCGCGCCTTTCTGGCGCGCCTCGACGGGTCGTGCCAGACGCCGATCGCCGCGCTGGCTGAACTGGCCGGCGATCGGCTGGTGCTGCGAGGCGAGATCCTGCGGCCGGACGGAGGCGAGGTCCACAGCGCGAGCCGAGAGGGCAGCATTGCTGACGGCGTGGCGATGGGCGACGATCTGGCAGGCGAATTGCTGATGCGCGCTGGACCGGGCTTTCTGGCCGGGGGCTGACCTGCCCCCGATCGATTGCATTCAATAGCTGCGGATCAACCCCACCAGCCGACCTTGAATGCGAACTCGGTCCTGAGGCAGGACGCGCGTCTCATAGGCAGGGTTCGCAGCCTCGAGCGCGATCATCGAGCCCTTGCGGCGATAGCGTTTCAGCGTCGCCTCTTGTCCATCGACCAAGGCCACGACGATATCGCCGTTTTCGGCGGTATCCTGTTCACGGATCACGACGACATCGCCGTCATTGATCCCGGCCTCGATCATCGAATCGCCTGTCACTTCGAGCGCGTAATGATGTTCGCGCCCCGTCAGCATCGTTCCGGGCACGGCGACGTGGTGGCTGACCTCGCTGATCGCCTCGATCGGCACGCCAGCGGCGATACGCCCCATCAGCGGCAGATCAACGGCAGGGCTGTCCACGACAGACATCGCACCGCGCGGACGCGCCGCGCGGCTGCCCTGTACGACACGCGGGCTGAACCCGTCGGCCCGGCTGACGGTCTGGCCGGAAGCCTCGTCGCGGGGCATCAGCGCGTCCGGCAGGCGCACGATTTCCAATGCACGGGCGCGATGGGGCAGGCGCCGGATAAACCCGCGTTCCTCAAGCGCCGTGACAAGGCGATGGATGCCCGATTTCGACCGCAGATCCAGCGCGTCCTTCATCTCGTCGAACGAGGGCGGCACGCCGTCGCGGCCCATGCGCTTTTGTATGAATTCCAGCAACTGGATCTGCTTCTTCGTCAGCATGGCCCGCAATTCCCCAAAGTTCTGTTATTGTTCTAGCCCAACGTGCGAATCTCGTCAACAAACTGAACAGATCGGCGTGAAGAAATCGTTAATCGTCAGGGGCCAAGGGGGATGTAGTCGAGGATCTCGCCGGCTTCGCGCGCGGGATCGCCAGCGGGGCGGACCAGAAGCGCATCGGCCGAGGAAAGGATCGACAACAGGGCGGAATCCTGACTGTCGAAAGGATCGGCGCAGGGCAGGTCATCGCCCGGCGTCAGTCTGGCGCGCAGGTAGTGTTCGCGCGGACCCTCGGGGGGAAGGGCGCGAGACAGGCGGGCGCGAAGACGGCTCGGTCCGGGATCGATCCCCTGCATCGCCCGCAGCAGAGGTTGCATGAACAAGATGCCGCAAGTGATTGCCGAAACTGGATTTCCAGGCAGTCCCAGCAAGGGCAATTTGCCCAGCATTCCCGACAGGAGCGGCTTGCCCGGTCGCATCGAAATCTTGTGGAAATCGCGATCAAACCCCTGATCCTGCGCGATTTGTGCGATCAGGTCCCGATCTCCGACCGAGGCTCCGCCAATGGTCACAAGAAGATCCGCGCCTTGCGCCGCATCAAGACCCCGCTGCAGGTCGGACGCCGTGTCGCGGGCGATGGGCAGCAGGCGCGGCTCGGCCCCTGCCTCGGTGGCCAGCGCGGCGATGGCAAGGTGGTTCGAGGCGATGATCTGGCCTTCGTCCGGGGTCGCGCCGGGTTGGAGCAGTTCGTCTCCGGTCGGCAGAATCGCGATCACGGGGCGGCGCGCCACCTGGACCTGCGGAATGTTCATTGCTGCCAGCAGCCCGATATCGGGGGCCGACAGCCTGCGGCCCGGTGCAAGGCGGTGGCCGGCGACGAAATCCCCGCCGCGCGGGCGGATGTGGCGCCCGGCCGAGGGGTTCGTGACCGTGACGGTCTCGCCTTCGCGGATGGTGTTTTCCTGCATCTCGACGCGGTCGTAGAAGGCGGGGACGGGCGCGCCGGTGAAGATGCGGATCGCGGTGCCGGGGCGCGGCGTGCCGTGCCAGGGATGGCCTGCGGCAGCCTCTCCGATGATCTGGAGCGGACCGGGCAGGTCGGCATCGCGCAGGGCGTAGCCATCCATCGCGGCGCTGTCGAAGGGTGGTTGCGTCAGGCTGGTCGGGGGGGCGTCCAGCAGGGCGCGGCCATAGGCGGCCTCAAGGCGGATCGTCTCGGGGCGCGGGGCGGGGGCCAGCGCCAGGACGCGGGCCAGAGCCTCGGCAACCGAGATCACGGCGCGGCCCGATAGGGGCCGGACTTGCCGCCCGTCTTGGAAAGCAGTCTTATGCCTTGAATCTCTATGCCTTTCTCGACCGCTTTCAGCATGTCGTAGATCGTCAGGCAGGCGGTGGTCACGGCGGTCAGGGCCTCCATCTCGACGCCGGTCGGCCCGGTGGTGCGGACGGTCGCAGTGACGCGGATGCCGGGCAGCCCCGGATCGGCTTCAAGCTCCAACGAGACCTTGGACAGGGGCAGGGGATGGCAGAGCGGGATCAGATCGGCGGTGCGTTTGGCCCCCATGATCCCGGCCAGCCGCGCCACGCCCAGCACATCGCCCTTGGCGGCGCCGCCCTGGGCGAGGGCCAACGTCTCGGGCGTCATGCGGACGCGACCCTCGGCCACGGCCTCGCGCAGCGTCGCGGTCTTTGCCGAGACATCGACCATATGCGCCTGACCGGATTGGTCGAAATGCGTCAGGCTCATGCGGCGACCTCCAGAATGGCGCGGGTGGCGGCGGCGACGTCGGATTGCCGCATCAGGCTTTCGCCGATCAGGAAGCGCCGTGCGCCCACCTGCATCATCGCGCCCAGATCGGCGGGCGTGAACAGGCCGCTTTCGCAGACAAGCTGCCGGTCGGCCGGGATGCGGGGCGCCAGATCGCGGGTCACGTCCAGCGTCACCTCGAAGGTCTTGAGGTTGCGGTTGTTCACCCCGATCAGCGGCGATTTCAGCTCCAGCGCGCGGTCCAGTTCCCGGGCGTCATGGACCTCGATCAGCACATCCATGCCCCAATGAATCGCGGCGTCTTCCAGATCGCGGGCGAGCGCGTCCTCGACCGAGGCCATGATGATCAGGATGCAATCGGCGCCCCAGGCGCGGGCCTCGGCCACCTGATAGGTGTCATAGAGGAAATCCTTGCGCAGCGCGGGCAGGTCGCAGGCCGCGCGGGCGGCGGTCAGATAATCGGGCGCGCCCTGAAAGCTGGGGCCGTCGGTCAGCACCGACAGGCAGGCCGCGCCGCCTGCCTGATAGGCGCGGGCGAGGGCGGGCGGGTCGAAGTCGGGCCGGATCAACCCCTTAGAGGGGCTGGCCTTCTTGATTTCCGCGATCAGCGCCGGGCCGGTCTTTGCGGCGCGGTCGAGGGCGCGGGCAAAGCCGCGCGGGGCATCTGCGGCGCGGGCCTGCGCCTCGAGTTCGGCCAGCGGACGGGCCGCGCGGGCGGCGGCGATCTCGTCCAGCTTGTAGGCCTTGATCTTGTCGAGAATGTTCATGCCCCGGTTCTAGCCCCGGATGGCGCGTGGGGGAAGGGGGTGCGGATCAGCCGGTCCAGTCGATCCGTTCCCGGCCCGAGGCCGCAAGCCAGTCATTGACCCGGCTGAAGGGACGCGAGCCGAAAAATCCCCGTCGCGCCGATAGCGGCGAGGGATGGGCGCTGGCGACGGTCAGATCGCCCGCGCGCGGCAGGCCGGCCAGCGCCTTCTGCGCGTGGTTGCCCCAGATCACGAAGGCCAGCGGGCCGTGGCGCTGCGCCTCGGCCACGGCCTGCCGGGCCAGTCGGTCCCAGCCCCAGCCGGCATGCGCCCCCGCCTGACTCGGCATCACGCTGAGCGCCGTGTTAAGCAGCAAGACCCCCTGTTCCGCCCAGAAGGACAAGTCGCCATCCGCCGGAACCCCGCCCAGATCGGCCTGCAATTCCTTGAAGATATTGGCCAGCGACCGAGGCAGCGCCACGCCCCGTTCCACCGAAAAGGCCAGCCCGTTGGCATGGCCCGGCGTCGGATAGGGGTCCTGTCCCAGGATCACGACACGCACCCTTTCGGGCGGTGTGGCCTCCAGCGCGGCGAAGAGGCGCCCGGGTCCGGGCAGAAAGCCGGGCAGGGCGGCCAGCCGGTCGCTGATCAGGGGCCATTCGGCGCGGAAAAAGGGCAGATGCGCCCAGGCGGCGGGCGGGGTCACGATTCGGGGGCGCCGGTGATCTCGGCCAGAGCGGCCAGCTTGGCGCGCGCCGCGCCGCTGTCGATCGCTTGCGCGGCCATCGCGGCCCCCGCGCGCAGATCGGGCACGCGCCCCGCGATCAGCAGGGCCGCCGCCGCGTTCAGCAGGACCGCATCGCGATAGGCGCCGGTCTCGCCCTCAAGCAGGGCCCGGAAGGCGCGGGCGTTCTCGGCAGGCTCGCCGCCGATGATCTTCTCGAACGGGTGGCGCGGCAGGCCCGCATCCTCGGGCGTCACCGTGAATTCCTCGATCCGGCCATCCTTCAGCGCGACGACCTGCGTTTCGCCCGCGATGGTGATCTCGTCGGTGCCGTCGCTGCCATGGACCAGCCAGGCGGCCTCGCTGCCCAGATCGCGCAGGACCTCGGCCATCGGGCGCAGCCAGGCGGTCGAGAAGGCGCCGGTCAGCTGGCGGCGCACGCCTGCGGGGTTGGTCAGCGGGCCCAGCAGGTTGAACACCGTGCGGGTGCCCAGTTCGGCGCGGGGCGGGCCGACATGGCGCATCGCCGGGTGGTGCATCGGTGCCATCATGAAACAGATGCCCGCGCCCGTGATCGCCTGCTGCGCCACGGCCGGGCCGCCCATCACGTTGATCCCCATCTGCGTCAGCGCATCCGCCGCCCCCGATTTCGACGACAGGTTGCGGTTGCCATGCTTGGCGACCGGCACGCCCGCACCCGCCACGACAAAGGCCGTCGCGGTCGAGATGTTCAGCGTGCCCTTGCCGTCGCCGCCCGTTCCGACGATGTCCATTGCGCCATCAGGCGCAGTGATCCGGTTCATCCGCGCACGCATCGCACCTGCGGCGGCGGCGATTTCCTCGACCGTCTCGCCGCGCACGCGCAAAGCCATCAGCAGGCCGCCGATCTGCGCCGGGGTCGCGGCGCCGTCGAACAGGGCGGAAAAGGCCAGCGTCGCCTCGGGGCCGGTCAGGGCGCGTTCGGCGGCAATGCCGATCAGGGGCCGGATGTCGGTCATGCGGCGTCTTTCCGTGCCGCGCAACGGTCAAGGAAATTGCGGATCATCTCGTGCCCGTATTCCGAGGCGATGGATTCGGGGTGGAATTGCACGCCCTCGATCGGCAGGGCCTCGTGGATCAGGCCCATGATCGTGCCGTCATCCGAGGTCGCGGTCACGCGCAGGCAATTGGGCAGCGTCTCGGGCTGGACGGTCAGCGAATGGTAGCGCGTCGCGTTCAGCGGCGAGGGCAGGCCGGTGAAGACCCCCGTGCCGTCATGGCTGATCGCATCGACCTTGCCGTGCAGGATGCGGTTGGCGCGCACGACATGGCCGCCGAAAGCCTCGCCGATGGCCTGATGCCCCAGACAGACGCCGAACAGCGGAATGCCGCGTTCCGCCGCCGCCCGGATCAGGTCGAGACAGATCCCCGCCTGCGCCGGATCGCAGGGACCGGGCGAGATCACGATGCCCTCGGGGGCCATCTCAAGCGCCTCGTCCACGGTGATCTGGTCGTTGCGGCGCACGATGACCTCGGCCCCGGCTTCGCCCATGTAATGGACAAGGTTCCAGGTGAAGCTGTCGTAATTGTCGATCAGAAGGATCATGATGCACCCGTCTTAGGCAGTTCGGGGCCTTGGCATGGGGGCGGTTTCCCCCCGCGAAAGCGTCGGCTATAGATGGGCCAAAGCGCGACCAAGGGTCAAGAGCGGCATTCGCCTTGCCCGGTCGCTGAGCAGAACAGACAGCGCCGCGGCGCGGGATGAAGGGCAGATGGCAGGCGGGTTCTTTCGCGGGGTGATCCATGGTGCGGCGGTTGGCGCGGCCTTGCTGGCGGCGGGCGCACTGGTGATGCCGTTGCCTCAACTCCAACCCCAACCCCAACTCCAACCTGACAGCCAGGCCGACCAGGCGACGCTGGCGCAGCCCGAAGCCGCGACCCCGCCGGTTGCCGCGCCCGAGGCGCCTGCGCCGCAGGAGGGTGGCCCGGCGCTTGGGACGCTGGATCTGCCCGTCGGGTCGGAATTCGGCCGGGGCGGCGATCTGCCGCCGCGTCTGCCCGCGCCCAGCAGCGGCACCGCCGCCCTGCCTGCGCCCGCGCCCGCCATCGCGCCCTCGGCCTCGGAACCCGCGCCCGTCGCTGCGACCGGCGCCAACGAGCCGCCCGAGACCGCCCCCGATCCCGACGCCCCCGCGCGCAGCCAGCCCTTGCCTGCCACGGACAGCCCCGCGCTGGACCTGCCTGCGCTGGATGGCGCAGCTGCGCCCGACCGTCCCGCAGCCCCCGCCGCAACCCTGCGCGCGCCCCGCGACGAGGCGCCCGCAGCCCCCGCCGCGACAGAACCTGCCCCCCTTGATCCCGCCCCCCTTGATCCCGCAGCCGAAACAGTCCTGCCCACCGCCATCCCCCGCCTGCATGCGCCCGCGCTGGATCTGTCCCTGCCGCCCGACCTCAGCGACCTGCGCCGACTGGAGCGTGACTGATGCAGCCCATGAATCCCCTGATCGCCGCCACCTTTGCACCCCCGGTGATGGAGGCCCGCCGCTGGCTGGATGGCGTGCAATTCGCACCCGACCGCCCCTTGCTGAATGTCAGCCAGGCGGCCCCCGTCGATCCGCCGCCCGAGGGGCTGCGGCAGGCCATGGCGGATGCCCTGCTGAACCGGCCCGAGGCGCATCTTTATGGTCCCGTTCTGGGGAATGCCGATCTGCGTGAGGAAGTCGCGCTTGCCTTCTCGGCGGCCTATGGGGGTGCGGTCGCGCCTGCTCAGGTGGCGATCACGCAGGGCTGCAATCAGGCCTTCTGCGCGGTCATGGCCAGCCTTGCCGGGCCGGGCGATCAGGTCATCCTGCCGACGCCGTGGTATTTCAACCACAAGATGTGGCTGGACATGGCCGGCGTGGAAACCGTGCCGCTGGCCTGCGGAGACGACATGCTGCCCGATCCCGACCGGGCGGCTGCGCTGATCACGCCGCGGACCCGCGCCATCGTTCTGGTCACGCCCAACAACCCCTCGGGGGCGGAATATCCCGCCGACCTGGTCGGGCGCTTCTTCGATCTGGCGCAGCGCCACGGCATCGCGCTGGTCCTGGACGAGACCTATCGCGATTTCGACAGCCGCGAGGGCGCGCCCCATGACCTGCTGACGCGGCCGGGCTGGGACGAGACGGCGATCCAGCTTTACAGCTTTTCCAAGGCTTACCGCCTGACCGGGCACCGCGTCGGCGCGCTGGTCACGAGCCCCGCGCGGCTGGCCCAGATCGAGAAATTCCTCGATACCGTCGCCATCTCGCCCAGCCAGCCGGGTCAGATCGGCGCGGTCTGGGGGATGCAAAACCTCGGGCTGTGGCTGGCGGGCGAACGGGCCGAGATCCTGGCGCGGCGCGCTGCGGCAGATGCGGCGCTGTCAGCCCTGCCGGGCTGGCGGCTGAAAAGCGCGGGCGCCTATTTCGCCTGGATCGAACATCCCTTCGCCGAAAGCTCGGCCGATCTGGCGCGCCGCATGGTGGCCGAGATCGGCGTTCTGGCGCTGCCCGGCACGATGTTCACGCCCGATGACGACCCTTCGGGCGCGCGCCATCTGCGGATCGCATTCGCCAATGTCGATGCGGCCGGGATCGGTCAACTTGCCGAAAGGCTTGGCCTCTTGCGCGGCTGACGGCTTGTCGCGGGGGCCGCGCCGTCCTAAAGACGGCAGCGACGACAAGCACAAGGACAAGCCATGGCCAACCTGCGCGCAAAGGGCAAATCGACGATCGTCTGGATCCTGATGGGTCTGATGGTCCTGGGCCTCGGGGGCTTTGGCGTGACCAGCTTCTCGGGTGGGTCAACCGCCGTGGGGCAGGTGGGCGAGACCCGCGTGACCGCCGACGAATATGCCCGCGCGCTGCGTGGCGAGATGGTGGCCATCACCCGCCAGACCGGCCGCCCGCTGAGCATGTCCGAGGCACAGGCGATGGGCCTGCCGCAGGCCGTGCAGGCCAACCTGTTCACCGCCGCCGCCCTTGCCGAACAGGCCCGCGTGATGGGCGTTTCGGTCGGCGACGAGCGGGTCGCCCAGACGATCCTGGCCGCCGATGCCTTCCGCGGGCCGAACGGCCGCTTTGACCGCGCGGCCTATGCCGAGGTGCTGCGCCGCGAGCGCCTGACCGAGGCCGAGTTCGAGGCCGCGATCCGCACCGACGAGGCGCGGCTTTTGCTGCAACGCGCCGTTGCCGGTGGCGTCGCTGCGCCCGCGCCGATGGTCGACCAGACGACGCGTTGGGTCCTTGAGGCCCGCGATTTCAGCTGGCGCGAACTGACCGAGGCCGATCTGCCCGCCCCCATCGCCGAACCCGACGAGGCGACGCTGGAGGCCTGGCACGCGGCCAATGCCGACCGCTTCACCGCGCCCGAGACGCGCGTGATCTCTTACGCTTGGGTGACGCCGCAGATGCTGGCCCCCGAGGTCGAACTGGACGAGGCCGCCCTGCGCGCGACCTATGACCAGAACATCGCGGAATTCCAGCAACCCGAACGGCGACTGCTGAGCCGTCTGATCTTCGGCTCGCAGGAACAGGCCGACGAGGCCGCCGCGGCCATCGAGGCGGGCGAACAGCCCTTCGAGGCCTTCGTGCTGCAACGCGGCCTGACGCTGGACGATGTCGATCTGGGTGCGGTCACGCAGGCCGAACTGGGCAGCGCCGGGGGCGAAGTCTTTGCCGCGCCGGGCAATCAGGTCGTCGGCCCCCTTCAGACCGATCTGGGCTGGGCGCTGTTTTCCGTGAACGCGATCCTCGATCCGGTCGATGTCCCCTTCGAAGAGGCCCGCGAGGGCCTGCGCGACGAGGCCGCGCTGAGCCGTGCGGCGCGCCTGATCCAGGACCGCGTTCTGGAATTCGAGGACCTGCTCGCCGGTGGCGCCACGATCGAGGATTTGGCCGCCGAGACCGAGATGCAGGCCGGTCGGATCGAATGGCATCCGGGGCTTGAAGCCGCCGAGGACAGCATCGCCGCCTATGCCGATTTCCGCGAGCGCGCCGAGACCATCACCGAACGCGACTTTCCCGAATTGTTCGAGCTGGTCGATGGCGGCGTCTATACGCTGCGTCTGGACGAGGTGATCCCCCCCGCGCTGATCCCCTTTGCCGAGGCCCGCGACGAGGTTCTGGCCGACTGGCGCCAGGCCGAATTGCAGCGCCAGCTTCTGGAACTGGCCGAGAACCTTCAGGTCGCGGCCCTGGCCGATGCCGTGGTCGAGCCGATGCGCGCCCTGCAACCCGCCCCCGAAACAGCCGCCACGCTGCCCGCCGACAGCGCATCCGACGCAACCGGGGATGCCGCCGAGGCGCCTGCCGATCCCTGGACCTCGGAAACGCAGATGGTGCGCAATTCCTGGCTGCCGAACCTGCCTCAGGCCGCGCTTCTGGAAGCCTTTGCCATCGACGAACCCGGCGAGGTCGAGATCGTCGATGCGGGCGACCGGGTGATCCTTGTGCGTCTGGATGCGGTTGGCGATGCGGACCTCTCCAGCGCCGATGCGCTGGCCGTTCAGGACCGGGTCGCCGCGCGGATCGGGCAGTCGCTGCAGGACGACATCTTCGACTATTTCGCCCGCTACGTTCAGCGTCAGCACCGGATCGAGGTCAACCAGGCCGCGATCAACGCCATCAACACGCAGGTCCAGTGATGCAGCTTTCCCCCGATTTCGACGCCTTCCAGCGCGAATGGCAGGCGGGGCGCAACCAGCTTGTCACGATCCGGCTGGCGGCGGATCTGGACACGCCGGTCAGCCTGATGCTGAAACTGGCCGAGGCCGCGCCCCACAGCTTCATGCTGGAATCGGTGACGGGCGGCGAGCTGCGCGGCCGCTACTCTATCGTCGGCATGAAGCCGGACCTGATCTGGCAATGCCGCGACGGCCGCGCCCGGCTGAACCGCGAGGCGCGCTTTTCGGACGCCTGGCAGGATGACGACCGCCCGGCCTTGGACAGCCTGCGCGCGCTGATCGCCGAAAGCCGGATCGAGACCATGCCCGAAGGCGTGCCGCCCGTCGCGGCGGGGCTGTTCGGCTATCTGGGCTATGACATGATCCGGCTGGTCGAGCATCTGCCCGACGTGAACCCCGATCCGCTGGACCTGCCCGACGCGATCCTGATGCGGCCTTCGGTCGTGGCCGTTCTGGACGGCGTCAAGGGCGAGGTGACGCTCTGCGCGCCCGCATGGCATGACGGCAGCGGCAATGCCCGCGCCGCCTATGCCCGCGCCGCCGAGCGCGTGATGGACGCGCTGATATCGCTGGACCGCGTCCCGCAAGAGCCGCGCGCCCTGGGCGACGAGGCCCGGATCGGCGAGCCGATCTCGAACTTCGCCAAGGCCGATTACCTGGCCGCGGTCGAGAAGGCCAAGGATTACATCCGCGCGGGCGACATCTTTCAGGTCGTGCCGTCGCAACGCTGGCGGATGGACTTTCCGCTGCCGCCCTTCGCGCTCTATCGCAGCCTGCGGCGCACGAATCCCTCGCCCTTCATGTTCTACCTGAACATGGGCGGGTTCCAGATCGTCGGCGCCTCGCCCGAGATCCTCGTGCGGCTGCGCGACGGCGAGGTGACGATCCGGCCCATCGCGGGCACCCGCCCGCGCGGCGCCGACGAGGCCGAGGACAAGGCGCTGGAGGCCGATCTGCTGTCGGACCAGAAGGAACTGGCCGAGCATCTGATGCTGCTGGATCTGGGCCGCAACGATGTGGGCCGCGTGGCGCGCCCCGGCACCGTGCGCCCGACCGAGCAATTCGTGATCGAACGCTACAGCCATGTCATGCATATCGTCTCGAACGTGGTGGGCGAGCTGCGGGGCGGCGAGGACGCGCTGTCGGCGCTGCTGGCGGGCCTGCCCGCGGGGACCGTTTCCGGCGCGCCCAAGGTCCGCGCGATGGAGATCATCGACGAGCTGGAGCCTGAAAAGCGCGGCGTCTATGGTGGGGCGGTCGGCTATTTCGCCGCCAATGGCGAGATGGACATGTGCATCGCGCTGCGCACGGGTGTCGTCAAGGACGGCGCGCTTTACATCCAGGCCGGGGGCGGCGTCGTCTATGACAGCGACCCCGAGGCCGAGTTCATGGAAACCGTGAACAAGTCGCGCGCCCTGCAACGCGCGGCCGAGGGCGCGGCGCGCTTCCTGCCCGGCAACCGCTGAGGGCGGGCGGCCATTCCCCCTTGTGCGATGGCGGGAAAGGCGTCATTTGCAGCATATGCAACTCGACGCCACGACTCGCCGTGATCTGGTCGGCATCGGCTGGATGGTCGCGACGGGGCTCTGCTTTGTCGCGGTGAACGCAATCGTCCGGGGGCTGGAGGGCGCGCTGCCCGCGCCGCAGGCGGCCTTCATCCGTTTCGTGATCGGACTTGTGGTGCTGGTGCCGGTGATCCTGCCTGCCATGCGGCGCGGTTTCGAGCCTGTCGTCTGGCGCATGTTCGGCCTGCGCGGCGCGTTGCATGTCGTGGCGGTGGTCGCTTGGTTCTATGCCTTGTCGCGCATCACCGTGGCCGAGGTGACGGCCATCGGCTTTCTCAACCCCATCATCGTGACGCTTGGTGCCGCGCTGTTCCTGGGCGAGCGGCTGGCTGCGCGGCGCATCGCCGCGGTGGGCGTCGCGCTGCTGGGCGCGCTGGTCGTCCTGCGGCCGGGCCTGCGCGAACTGGACCCCGGGCATCTGTCGCAGATCCTGGCCTCGGTCGCGTTCGGCGCGTCTTATCTGGTCGCCAAGCGCCTGTCCGAGCGGGTTCCGGCCTCGGTCGTGGTGGCGATGATGTCGCTGACCGTGGCCATCGGCCTGGCGCCTCTGGCGCTGATGGTCTGGGTGCCGCCCACCCTGTCGCAGGTGCTGTGGCTGGGGCTGGTCGCCTTTTTCGCCACGCTTGGCCATTACACGATGACCCGCGCCTTTGCCGCCGCTCCGCTGACTGTCACGCAGCCCGTCACCTTCCTGCAACTGGTCTGGGCGAGCCTTGTCGGCGTCTTTGTCTTTCACGAGCCGCTGGACGGCTGGGTGATCCTCGGCGGGGCGATGATGATCGCGGCGATCAGCTACATCACCTGGCGCGAGGCGCGGTTGCGTGCGACGATCAAGACTCCGGCGGTGGGCGCGACGAAGATCTGACGCGGCTTTTGCGTCCCGCGACCGCCGGGGGGCTTCGCGCCCCCCGGACCCCCTGCGGGATATTTTCGTGAAGAAGAAGGGGCGCTCAGCCAGTGGGCCAGAGGGGGGCGTGGCGGTTCACGTCCTTGTAGAGCAGGTAGCGGAAGCGGCCCGGACCGCCTGCGTAACAGGCCTGCGGGCAGAAGGCGCGCAGCCACATGAAATCGCCCGGGCCGACCTCGACCCAGTCGCGGTTGAGGCGGTAGACGGCCTTGCCCTCGAGGACGAAGAGGCCGTGTTCCATCACATGGGTTTCGGCGAAGGGGATCGAGCCGCCCGGTTCGAAGGTCACCAGCGTGATGTGCATGTCGTGGCGCAGGTCGGCCGGGTCCATGAAGCGGGTCGTGCCCCAGGCGCCGTTCGTGCCGGGCATCATCGCGGGCGCGATGTCCTGTTCGCGGGCGATGATCGGGTCTGGGCGTGTCGTGCCGGGGGCGGGTTGCCAACGCTTGCGCCACCAGTGGAAGCGGGTCGTGTCGCGGCCCGAATTGGCGACGCGCCATGCGGTGCCGGGGGGGATGTAGGCGAAGCCGCCGGGTTCGAGTTCGTGGCCTTGCCCGCCGACATCCAGCGAGAGGCTTCCCTCGGTCACGAAGATCGCGTGCTGCACTTCGGGGTCGTCGTCGGGGCTGTCGCTGCCGCCTTCGGGCGCCAGTTCGACAATGTACTGGCTGAACGTCTCGGCAAAGCCGGTCAGCGGACGGGCGATGATCCACATCCGCATTCCTGTCCAGCCCGGCAGGGCGCTGGTGACGATGTCGCGCATCGTGCTGCGGGGGATGACGGCATAGGCCTCGGTGAAGATGGCCGTGTCGGTGGTCAGGTCGGTCTGGGGGGGCAGGCCCGCGACCGGACCGGCATAGGGTGAGAGGGTCATGTCCGGGCCTCGGTGATGATCTGGGCGATGCGAAGGCTGGCGATGCGGATCACCTGAGCCTCGGCGGTGGCGCGTTCGGTGGCCGTGTCGCTGTCCAGCCGCGCATGCATGGCGGCGAGGATCCCCGCCTTGTCGTGGTCGCGCACCGCGATGATGAACGGAAAGCCGTGGCGCGCCATGTACGCGTCGTTCAGGCGCGTGAATTCCGCGCGTTCCGCATCGGTCAGGGCGTCGAGCCCCGCGCTGGCCTGTTCGGCGGTGCTGTCGGCGGTCAGGCGGCGGGCCTGGGCCAGCTTGCCCGCAAGGTCGGGATGGGCGCGCAGGACACCGAGGCGTTCGTCGTCCGAGGCCTGGCGGAAGATCTGTGCCATGCGCGCGGCCAGACCCTCGGCGCTGTCATGGGCGGCGCCCATCTCGGCGCACCAGACCCGTTCGGCGATGAAGGGGGAATGTTCATAGACGCCGCCGAAGCGGGCCAGGAAGTCGTCGCGCTGCATCTGCGAGGGGCGCGGCTGCGGCTGGAAGGGATGCACCCGCGCCCAGTGGCGGGCGATGTCGAGGCGGGTGGCGAACCACACGCCATCATGGCTGCGCGCGTGGTCGAGGAAGCGTTTCAGTGCCATCGCCCGGCCCGGCCTGCCCGCAAGGCGGCAATGCAGGCCCACCGACATCATCCGGGGCGCGCCCGACGCGCCCTCGGCGTAGAGCATGTCGAAACTGTCGCGCAGATAGTCGAAGAAATCGGTGCCCGTCCCGAAGCCCTGACCCGAGGAAAACCGCATGTCGTTGGCGTCCATCGTGTAGGGCACCATCAGCTGGGGGCGGCCTTCATGGACATGCCAATAGGGCAGTTCGTCCGCGATCGTGTCGGCGAGGTATTCAAAGCCCCCTTCCTCGCAGCCAAGCGCGACCGTGTTCATCGAGGTGCGGCCCTGATAGAAGCCGCGCGGGCGCTCGCCGCAGACGGCTGTGTGCAGGGCGATGGCCTGGGCGATGTGTTCGGCCTCGATCTCGCGCGGGACGTTGCGGTAATCGATCCATTTCAGGCCGTGGGTCGCCATCTCCCAGCCCGCCGCCTGCATGGCCGCGACCTGTTCGGGGTTGCGTTCCAGCGCGGTCGCCACGCCGTAGCATGTCACGGGGATGCCCTCGAGCAGGCGCAAAAGCCGCCAGAACCCCGCGCGGGCGCCGTAATCGTAGATCGATTCCATGTTCCAGTGCCGCTGGCCGGGCCAAGGCTGGGCGCCGATGATCTCGGACAGGAAGGCCTCGGAGGCGGCGTCGCCATGTTCGATGCTGTTCTCGCCGCCCTCTTCGTAATTCACCACGATCTGGACCGCGATCCGCGCGCCGCCGGGCCATTTCGGGTCGGGGGGCGTGGGGCCGTATCCTCGCAGGTCGCGGCTGTAGCGCATGTCGTCCTCCGGTGGGTCTGTCACCGGCCAGCAAAGCGCGCCGCGCTGCCCGGGGCAAGCGGGCAGGGGCGGAATTCACTATCAAGGAAACGGCGACAATCGCGCTGCCCGCAGGACGGGCAGATGGTCAGCCCTGGGCTTCGGGGGGGTGGCCGCCCATCGCCTCGGTCAGGGCGGCGGCGGCGGCGGTGACGGCCGCGCCGAGCGTCTTGACGTGCTCGGGCTGGATGCGATGCGCGGGGCCGCTGACCGAGATGCCCGCGACGGCCTCTCCGGTCAGGTCGAAGACGGGGGCGGCGATGCAGCGCATGCCGCGGGTCTTTTCCTCGTCATCCAGCGAAAAGCCGCGATGGCGGATGCGGGCCAGATCGGCGCGCAGCGCCTCGGGGTCGGTCAGCGTCTGGTCGGTGAAGCGCTGAAGGCCCGGCCCCGACAGCATCGCGTCCAGCACCGCCGGGCGGCCGAAGGCCAGCAGCGCCTTGCCGATGCCCGATGCGTGCAGGGGCGAACGGGTGCCGGGCGGAAAGAAGGCGCGGATCGTCTCGGTCGTCTCGACCTGGCTGATGAACAGGACCGCGTCGCCGTTGGGGATGCCCAGATTGGCGGTCTCTCCGGTATGTTCCATCAGGCCGCGCAGGATCGGGCGTGCGCGCTCCACCAGCCCCGAGCGACGCATGAAGGCCGAACCCAGCCGAAAGCTGGCCGGGCCGATATTCCAGCCCTGCGTCGCCGGATCGCTTTCGACCATGCCGCGCGAGGCCAGCGTGTGCAGGATCCGATGGGTGGTCGAGGGGGGCTGGCCCGCGCGTTCGGCCACCTCGCTCAGCGTCAGGTTGGGCCGCGCCGCCAGCAGGTCCAGCATGTCGAGCGCCCGTTCCAGCGCCTGCACGGTGGCGGGGGCCTCGGGCGTGGCTTTGGGCGGACGGCCCCTGCGGCGGATGGCTTCGGCCATTTTCGTCACTCCGTTGAGATAGCATAGCCGTTCGGCAGAAAATCACGGCCGGCCTGGGTCAATGCGTTGAAAACAGATGGTTTGGTTAATTCATGCCACGATATGGAAAGATATTCCACAAAAATGTGACATTGCGCCGCAGGCCACGGCTGGGAATGCTGTGCACCGGAGGAGATGCCTGCAGTTTCGACGCCCCCGCGTCCAAGGTCAAGTCATCGGTCTGACCGATTGGCGGGCTTTCGCGTGTGGCGGTGATCGTCCGGGCGGCAAGGGGCGGACCGGTCGGCCGGGCCGTGCGAAAACAATGGGGCGGGCATCGGTCCCGACCCAGACTGAGGGGCAGGCGCGACGGCGCGGCGGTCCCGCACAAGGGAGGACAGTGAATGACCCATTCTGGCATCGGCACGGCCGAACAGCTGCGCGACCCCGACTATATGCCGCCCCTGTGGCAGGCGGTGCCGCTTGGCATCCAGCACGTCCTGGCCATGTTCGTGGCGAATGTCACGCCCGCCATCATCGTGGCGGGGGCGGCGGGGTTCGGCTTTGGCTCGAACAGCCCCGATTTCCCCGAGATGCTGTATCTGATCCAGATGTCGATGCTGTTCGCGGGGGTGGCCACGCTGCTGCAATCGGTGACGATCGGGCCAGTGGGCGCGAAGCTGCCCATCGTGCAGGGAACGTCTTTCGCCTTTATCCCGGTGATGATCCCGCTGGTCGCGGGCAAGGGGGTTGACGGGCTGGCGGCGTTGTTCACCGGGGTTCTGCTGGGCGGGATGTTCCACGCGGCGCTTGGGCTGGTGATCGGGCGCATCCGCTTTGCGCTGCCGCCGCTGGTGACGGGGCTGGTCGTCACGATGATCGGCCTGGCGCTGGTCAAGGTCGGCATCGAATACGCGGCCGGGGGCGTGCCGCTCAAGGCGCAGGGCTCGGCGGCCTATGGGGATTGGGCCAGCTGGTCGGCGGCTCTGGTCGTGATCGTGGTGACGCTGGCGCTGAAATTCTTCGCACGCGGAATGCTGTCGATCTCGGCGGTGCTGATCGGGATTGCGGCGGGCTATGCCTTCTGCCTAATGACGGGCAAGCTGCCGGTCGCGGCGATCACCGGGTCGTGGAACCAGGCGGCCGCTTTCGCGCTGCCGATGCCGTTCCGCTACGGGTTCGAGTTCTCTGCCGCGGCGGTGATCGGCTTTTGCCTGATGGCCTTTGTCTCGGCGGTGGAAACGGTGGGCGACGTCTCGGGCATCACCAAGGGCGGCGCGGGCCGCGAGGCGACCGACCGCGAGATCGAGGGCGCGACCTATGCCGACGGGATCGGCACGGCGGTGGCGGGCGTGTTCGGCGGGCTGCCCAACACCTCGTTCAGCCAGAATGTCGGCCTGATCGCCATGACCGGCGTGATGAGCCGCCATGTCGTGACGCTTGGCGCGCTGTTCCTGATCCTGTGCGGGCTGGTCCCCAAGATCGGCGGCCTGATCCGCACCATCCCGATCGAGGTTCTGGGCGGCGGCGTCATCGTCATGTTCGGCATGGTGGTCGCGGCGGGGATCTCGATGCTGTCGGATGTGGACTGGAACCGGCGCAACATGGTGATCTTTGCCGTCGCCTTGTCGGTGGGCCTTGGCCTGCAGCTCGAGGCGATGGGAACCGCGCCGGGCGGGGTCGATGCGCTGCAGCACCTGCCCGAGACGCTGCGGATCCTGGGCGCCTCGGGCATCCTGCCTGCGGCGCTGATCGCCATCGTGCTGAACCTTGTCCTGCCCCGCGAACTGGCCGCCGAGGCCACCGAACAGGTCTCGGGCGGGCTCAAGGGTCATGGCAAGGGGCTGAAGCCGCGCGAGGGGCGGCACTAGCACCGCCGGGGCTTGCGCGTGATTATAAACGGGATGTTAAGACTGCCTTGCCCATGCCGCCCCTCGAATGGCGGGCGGCATGGGGTATCAAGGGGCAGGACCTGCCGACGGAGGAATGGATGCCGGGCTATCTGACGACCCATGTTCTGGACACCGCACGCGGCCGCCCGGCCGAGGGGATGGAGGTGGTTCTCTACCGCCTCGACGGTGCCACCCGGACCGAGCTTGCGCGGCTGATCACCAATGCGGACGGCCGCACCGACCGCCAGATCCTGCCGGCCGAAGGTTTCGCCACCGGCCGCTACGAGCTGGAATTCCACGCAGGCGCCTGGATGGACGCCACCGGCATCCCGCCCGAGGAACCGCGCTTTCTGGACGTGATCCCGATCCGCTTCGGCATGTCGCAGGACAATCATTACCACGTCCCGTTGCTGGTCTCGCCCTTCGGCTATTCGACCTATCGGGGCAGCTGAAATGATCCCGGAAACCGTCATCCTGTGGGAATGGTTGGCCTTTGCGGTCCGCTGGATCCATGTCATCACCGCCATCGCCTGGATCGGCAGCAGCTTCTATTTCATCGCGCTGGATCTGGGCCTGCAAAAGGCGCCGCATCTGCCCAAGGGCGCCCATGGCGAGGAATGGCAGGTCCATGGCGGGGGCTTCTACCACATCCAGAAATATCTGGTCGCGCCCGAGCGGATGCCCGAGCACCTGACCTGGTTCAAATGGGAAAGCTATTCGACCTGGCTGTCGGGCGCGGCGCTTCTGATGGTGACCTATTGGGCGGGGGCGAACCTCTACCTGATCGAACCCTCCAAGGCCGATCTGGCGATCTGGCAGGCGATCGCGATCTCGGCCGGATCGCTGGCGCTTGGCTGGCTGATCTATGACGGGCTCTGCAAATCGCCTCTGGGCAACCGCCCGACGGTGCTGATGCTTCTGCTGTTCGTGGCGCTGGTGGCGATGGGCTGGGCCTATGATCAGATCTTCACGGGCCGTGCGGCCTTGCTGCATCTGGGCGCCTTCACGGCGACGATCATGACCGCGAACGTCTTCCTGATCATCATGCCGAACCAGCGTATCGTGGTGGCCGATCTCAAGGCCGGGCGCGCGCCCGATCCGAAATACGGCAAGATCGCCAAGCTGCGTTCGACGCATAACAACTACCTGACGCTGCCCGTCATCTTCCTGATGCTGTCGAACCATTATCCGCTGGCATTCGCCAGCGAATACAACTGGCTGATCGCGGCGCTGATCTTCCTGATGGGCGTGACGATCCGGCATTTCTTCAACACCATGCATGCCCGCAAGGGCTATCAATGGTGGACCTGGGCGGTGACGGTGATGCTGTTCATCGGGGTGATGTGGCTGTCCGCGCTTGGCGTGAACCAGGACAGCTATGACGACGCGATGGCCCGCCCCCTGACCCCGGTCGAGGCGCGCTTTGCCCACGCCCCCGGCTTTGACGCGGTGACGCAGACCGTGATCGGGCGCTGCTCGATGTGTCATGCGCGCGAGCCGGTCTGGGACGGCATCCGCGTCCCGCCCAAGGGCGTGGTGCTGGAAACCCCCGCCGACATCGCCCGCGCCGCGCGCGAGATCTATGTGCAATCGGGCCTGACCGATGCCATGCCGCCCGCCAACCTGACCGACATGCAGCCTGATGAGCGCGCCCAGATCATGGGCTGGTTCCGCGAGGTCGGCGCCTTCGGGGTGGCGGGTCTCTGATCGCGGCTTGCAGGCTGTGGGTACCCCGTCGCCGCAGAACGGCCGTTCGAGGCGTGTCCGGCACGGTTGCGCCGCCCAAGCCCCGGCACGGCCCGCCCGGATCATTCCTGAAACAGCGGGCGCAATTCGCGGGTCGCGTAATCGGCGAACATCCGCACCTTGGGGTCCTGAAGGCGGCGATGCGGTGTCAGACAGCCGAATTGCGCGGGCAGGGGCCGGTTCTGCGGCAGGACCTCGACCAGACGCCCCGCCGCAAGATCATCGGCCACCTCGTAAAGCGGGCGGTTGGCGATGCCATGCCCGCCTAGCGCCCAGTCGCGCAGCACATCGCCGTCATCCGTGTCGAACCGCCCCTGCAAGCCCAGCTTGCGGGGGCCGTCCTCGGTCTGAAGCACCCAGAAATATTCCGGGCTGCGCGGATAGCGCAGCAGCAGGCAATTGTGATCCGACAGATCGTCCGGCCCCTCGGGCATCCCCCGCGCCGCGAGATAGGCGGGTGCGGCGACCAGCAGGCGTGGGCAATCCGCGATCTTGCGCCATTTCAGCGCGGAATCGGCAGGCTCGCCCAGAAAGAAGGCCAGGTCGATCGCGTCCTCGACGATATTGACGTTGCGGTCGGACAGGCGCAGCCTGATCTCGACGCCCGGATTTTCGGCGCAGAAGACCGGGATCAGCGGCGCGATCAGCCGCCGCCCCAGACCCAGGGGCGCGGTCAGCCGGATCACCCCCTGCGGCTTGCCCGAATAGCTTGAGACGAGGGCCTCGGCCTCGTCCAGCGTCTCGATCACGCGGCGGGCATGGTCATAGAAGGCGCGCCCGATCTCGGTTGGCGTCAGCTTGCGGGTGGTGCGGTTCAGAAGCCGCAGCCCAAAGCGATTTTCAAGATCCTTGATGCGATTGGAGGCAACTGCCGGAGAAAGCCGCAAATCCCTGCCTCCGGCGGTGATCGAGCCCAGTTCGACCACCCGAACAAAGACGCGCAGGCTTTCCAGATAGGACATGTGCTTGGCCCGCTTTCAATGGATCGTGTAAAGTCTTCTATGCCACGGGCGATTTCCCCCCTGCAAGATCGGGCCTAGCATCGGGGGCAGGCAAGGACGGACCAGAATGACCCAGCTGCGCTTTCTTCTGAACGATACCGAGATCGCCCTGACCGAGGTCGGCGCCTCTGACACGCTGCTGGATCACCTGCGGCTGACGCGGCGGCTGACCGGCACCAAGGAGGGCTGCGCCGAGGGTGATTGCGGCGCCTGCACCGTCCTGTCGGGGCGGCTGACGCCGGATGGCCTGATCTACGAGCCGATCAATGCCTGCATTCGGCTGATGGCCTCCTGCCACGCGACCCATATCGTGACGATCGAGCATCTCGGCGGCCCCGATGGCGGGCTTCATCCGGTGCAGCGGGCGATGGTCGATCACCACGGCAGCCAATGCGGGTTCTGCACGCCGGGTATCGTCATGGCGCTTTACGGGTTGTGGATGACGAACCCGAACGCGGGCGAGGCCGAGATCGAGACCGCGCTTCAGGGCAATATCTGCCGTTGCACGGGCTATGCGCCGATCATCCGGGCGGCCTTGGCGGTGGGGGCGGCTGGCGGCCAGACGCAGGACGCGCTGGCGCGCGAGCGTCTGGCGGTGGCCGCGCGCCTGAGGTCGATGCGGGGGGCGCGCGTTTCGCTTGCGCGCGGGGGCGACCGGGCGCTGATCCCGGCCGACACGGATGATCTGGCCGCAGCCCTGCTGGAGGAGCCGGGCGCGACGCTGGTCGCGGGGGCGACCGATGTCGGCCTGTGGGTCACGAAGTTCATGCGCGACATCAGCCCCGCCATCTTCATCGGCCATCTGATGAAGGAGATCGAGGTTCAGGATGGCATGATCCGCCTTGGCGCGGGCGTCACCTATTCCGAGGCGATGCCGCTGATCGCCCGCCACCTGCCGCAGGCCGCCGAATACTGGTCGAGGATCGGTGGCTGGCAGGTGCGCAATGCCGGCACGATCGGCGCGAATATCGCCAATGGCTCGCCCATCGGGGACACGCCGCCCTTGCTGATCGCGCTTGGCGCGCGGCTGGTCCTGCGCCGGGGCGATGCCCGCCGCGAGATCCCGCTGGAGGCGTTCTTTGTCGAATACGGGCGGCAGGACCGCCAGCCCGGCGAATTCGTCGAGGCCGTGCTGATCCCTCTGCCCGAGCCGGGCGACCGCATCGCCGCCTACAAGATCAGCAAGCGCCGCGACAGCGACATCACCGCGGTCGCCGCCGGCATTGCGATCCGGGTTGAGGAGGGGCGCATCACCCGCGCCCGGCTGTCCTTTGGCGGCATGGCGGGCACGCCGCGCCGCGCCACCCTGGCCGAGGCCGCGCTGCTGGGCCAGCCCTTTGCCGAAGCCTCGTTCGATGCGGCCGGCCGCGCGCTGGCGCATGATTTTCAGCCATTGTCCGACATGCGCGCCAGCGCCGAATACCGCGCGACCGTCGCGCGCAACCTGATCCGCCGCTTCTGGCTGGAGCAATCCGAACCCGGCCTGCCCCTGCGGTTGCGCCACCCCGAGGAGGCCTGAGCCATGAAGGATGACAGCCCCGTGCTGCGCGGTCAGGCGCATCAGGACATGACCCATGACAGCGCCGTGAAGCATGTCAAGGGCCGGGCCGATTACACCGACGACCTGATCGAACCCGTCGGCACGCTGCATGCCTATCTGGGCCTTTCGACCTGCGCGCATGGGCGCATCACGGCGATGGATTTCGCCGTGACCCTGGCCCAGCCGGGGGTTCTGGGCGTCCTTACGGCAGCCGATCTTGAGGGTGTGAACGATGTCTCGCCCTCGGGGCGGGGCGATGATCCGATCCTGGCTGACGGGCTGGTGGAGTTCTGGGGTCAGCCCGTCTTTGCGGTGATCGCCGAGACGCGCGATCAGGCCCGCCGCGCCGCCCACAAGGCGCGCATCAGCTATGACCCGCTGCCCGCGATCCTTGACCCGGTCGCCGCGCGCGAGGCGGGTGGCGCCTATGTCACCGAACCCCTGACCCTGCGCCGGGGCGATGCGGCGGGCGCGCTGGCCCGCGCGCCCCACCGGATCGACGGGCGGTTGGCGGTGGGCGGGCAGGACCATTTCTACCTCGAGGGTCAGATCGCGCTGGCCATCCCCGGCGAGGACGAAGACATGGTTCTGCATGTCTCGACCCAGCACCCTTCCGAGGTGCAGCACATGGTCGCGCATGTGCTGGGCGTGGCCTCTCATGCAATCGTGGTGAATGTGCGGCGCATGGGCGGGGGCTTCGGCGGCAAGGAAACGCAGATGAACCTCTTTGCCTGCATCGCGGCGGTCGCGGCGCGGCGCTGGCGGCGGGCGGTCAAGATCCGGCCCGACCGCGACGACGACATGAGCGCGACCGGCAAGCGGCATGATTTCGTCATCGATTATCAGGTGGGTTTTGACGATCAGGGCCGTATCTCCGCGCTGGAGGGCGATTTCATCGCGCGCTGCGGTTTCTCGGCGGATCTGTCGGGCCCGGTCACGGACCGGGCGCTGTTTCACGCCGACAACGCCTATTACTACCCCGATGTGCGCGTATCGAGCCATCCGATGAAGACGAACACGGTCAGCAACACGGCCTTTCGCGGCTTTGGCGGGCCGCAGGGCTGCATCATGGCCGAACGCGTGATCGAGGAAATCGCCTATGCGCTGCGCCTCGACCCGCTGGAGGTCCGCAAGCGCAACCTTTACGAAAACGGCCAGCTGACGCCCTATCATCAGCCGGTGCAGGACCAGATCCTGCCCCGCCTGATCGCCGAGCTGGAGACGACCAGCGATTATCAGGCCCGCCGCCGCGCGGTGCTGGACTGGAACGCGCAGGATGGCGTCATCCGCAAGGGGATCGCGCTGACGCCGGTCAAGTTCGGGATCAGCTTCACCAACACCGCCTTCAATCAGGCGGGCGCACTGATCCATGTCTATGCCGATGGCTCGATCCAGCTGAACCATGGCGGCACCGAGATGGGCCAGGGCCTGAACACCAAGGTCGCGCAGGTCGTGGCCGAGGCGTTCCAATGCGACATCAGCCGCATCAAGATCACCCGCACCACGACCGAGAAAGTGCCCAACACCTCGGCCACGGCGGCCTCGTCGGGGACCGATCTGAACGGCATGGCGGCGCTGGACGCGGCCGAGCAGATCAAGGCGCGGCTGGTCGATTTCGTGGCCGAACGCTGGCAGGTCGCACGCGATCAGGTGGCCTTCGCGCCGGGCCATCTGCGGGCGGGCGATCACATGATCCCTTTCGATCAGGTGATCCGCGCGGCCTATCTGGCGCGCATCCATCTGTCGGCGGCGGGCTTCTATAAGACGCCCAAGATCCACTGGGACCGCGCGACGGGGCAGGGCCGGCCCTTCTATTACTTCGCCTATGGCGCGGCGGTGGCCGAGGTCTCGGTCGATACGCTGACGGGGGAATACGTGATCGACCGGGCCGACATCCTGCATGATGTGGGCCGCAGCCTGAACCCCGCGCTGGACCGCGGCCAGGTCGAGGGCGCCTTTGTCCAGGGCGCGGGCTGGCTGACGACCGAGGAATTGTGGTGGGACACGCAGGGCCGGCTGCGGACCCATGCGCCCTCGACCTACAAGGTGCCGCTGGCCTCGGACAGGCCGCGCATCTTCAATGTGGCTCTGGCCGATTGGTCCGAGGCCGCCGAGCGCACGATCAAACGATCGAAAGCCGTGGGCGAGCCGCCCTTCGTGCTGGGCATCAGCGTCTTCGAGGCGATCAATATGGCGGTGGCCTCGCTGGCCGATTACCGGGAACCTGCGCGGATCGACGCCCCCGCCACGCCCGAGCGCGTGCTGATGGCGGCCGAGCGGCTGCGCGGATGATCCGGGTCCGCGTCATCGCGGCGCGCGGCTCGACCCCGCGCGACGAAGGGGCCGAGATGATCGTGACCCCTGATGCCATCCAGGGCACGATCGGCGGCGGGCAGCTTGAATACATGGCCATCGACCGCGCCCGGCAGATGCTGGCGCGGGGCGAAGGTGCGGCGCGCATGGACATCCCTCTCGGCCCCGAGATCGGGCAATGCTGCGGCGGCCGGGTCGTGCTGGAACTGGACCGCAACGCGCCCACCCCGCAGGATCATCCCGACGTGCTGATCTTCGGCGCGGGTCATGTCGGCCGCGCCCTCGCCCGCGCGCTGGCGCCCCTGCCAGTCAACGCGCTCCTCATCGACAGCCGCGAGGCCGAACTGACCCGCGCCACCGGCCCGACGCTCCTGACCGCATTCCCCGAGGCCGAGATCCGCGCCGCCCGCCCCGGCAGTGCGGTGGTGATCCTGACCCATGACCACGCGCTGGATTTCCTGCTGGCAACCGAGGCGCTGGCGCGGGCCGATCTGGCCTATATCGGCATGATCGGCAGCGCCACGAAACGCGCCCAATTCAGCCGTTTCGCGGCAGGGCGCGGCGTCGATCCCTCCGCTCTGACCTGTCCCATCGGAGCCGGGTTCTCGCGCGACAAGCGCCCCGAGATCATCGCCGCCTTCACCGCCGCCGAACTCATGGCGCGGCTGACCACGACCCCAGCAAAGACAGACCCATGCAACAGCTGATCCGGGGCCGCGTCCTCGATTTCCATGCAGACCCCGCCGAGACCACCGACAATCACCGCTACTGGGAAAACGGCGCGATCCTGGTGCAGGACGGCCGCATCCTGGCCGTGGGCGATCACGCCGATCTGGCTCGTGAGGGGCTGGAGGAGATCGACCACCGCCCGCATCTGATCCTGCCGGGATTCATCGACCCGCATATCCACTTTCCGCAGCTTCAGGTCGTCGCAAGCTGGGGCGCGCAGCTTCTGGACTGGCTGAACACCTATACCTTCCCGGCAGAGGCCGAATTCGCGGACCCCGACCATGCCGCGCGGATGGCGGGGCTGTTTCTCGACCAGCTGACGGCGCATGGAACGACCACCGCCGTTGCCTTCTGCTCCAGCCACAAGGCCAGCGCGGATGCGCTGTTCACCGCCGCCCATGCCCGCAACATGGCGATGAGCGCGGGCAAGGTGATGATGGACCGGAACGCCATCCCGGCGGTGCAGGACACGGCGCAGTCGTCCTATGACGACAGCCGCGCGCTGATCGCGGCATGGCATGGCAAGGGACGCCAGCGTTACGCGATCACGCCGCGCTTCGCGATCACCTCGACGCCAGAGCAACTGGCGGCGGCGGGCGCGCTTGCGGCAGAGCATCCCGATTGCCACATCCAGACCCATCTGTCCGAGAACCTGGACGAAATCGCCTATACGCTGAGCCTCTATCCGCAGGCGCGCGACTATCTGGACATCTACGAAAGCCACGGCCTCTTGTCGCCGCGTCTGCTGCTGGGCCATTCCATCCATCTGGAGCCGCGAGAGATCGCGCGCATGGCCGAGACGGGCAGCCGCGCGGTCTTTTGCCCGACCTCGAACCTGTTTCTGGGCTCGGGGCTGTTCGATGCAGACGGCCTGCGGGCGGCGGGGATCGTCAGCGGGATCGCCACCGATGTCGGGGGCGGCACAAGCTGGTCGATGCTTCAGACCCTGAACGAGGGCTACAAGGTCCTGCAGATGCGCGGCCAGAAGCTGCACCCGCTGGCGGCCTTTCACTGGGCCACGCGCGGGAATGCGCTTGCCCTTGGCCTCGAGGCCGAAATCGGCACCCTGACGCCGGGCAGCGCCGCCGATCTGGTGGTGCTGGACCCGCGCGCGACGCCCGCCATGGCGCTGCGGGCCGAACGCGCGACCACCCTGGCCGAGGAATTGTTCATCCTCCAGATCATGGGCGATGATCGCGCGGTCGCCCAGACCTATGTCGCCGGACAGGCGATGAAGGCGGGCGGGCGATGAAGGCGGGCGGGCGATGAAGGCGGGCGGGTAATGAAGGCGGGGAAAACGCTGCAAATGCGTGGCAATCGGGCTGTTGAGGGCGCCAAGGATGGCCCGACGGGTTGACGCCGGGCGCGGTTCGTCATTTGACTGGCCGCAGGCGGGCGGATGCTGCCCGCATCAGATGAAAAGGCGGCGCTGCGCGCCAAGAGGATTGTCATGGTTCAGATTACTCCGGTCTTGATGGCGGGCGGGTCCGGCACGCGTTTGTGGCCCGTCTCGCGCAAGAGCTTCCCCAAACAGTTCGCGCAGCTTGTCGGCGACGAGACGCTGTTTCAGGCCTCGGCCCGGCGCCTTTGCGGCGATGATTTCGCCGCGCCCATGGTGATGACCAATTCGGATTTCCGCTTCATCGTGGCCGAACAGCTTGAACAGGCGAGCATCGAGGCCGGGTCCATCGTGATAGAGCCCACCGGCCGCAACACCGCCCCCGCGATCCTGGCCGCTGCGCTGATGGTCGCGGCCGGGAACCCTTCGGGTCTGGTGCTGGTCGCGCCCTCTGATCACGTGATTCCCGATGCGGCGGCCTTCCGCGCCGCCGTGGCGCAGGGTGCGGTCGCCGCGCAGGCGGGGCGGATCGTGACCTTCGGCATCACGCCCGACCGCCCCGAGACTGGCTACGGCTATCTCGAACTCGCCTCGGACGGCGAGGGTCCGCAGCCTTTGGCGCGTTTCGTCGAAAAGCCCGATGCCGTGCGGGCCGCGCAGATGGTCGAGGCGGGCAATTTCCTCTGGAATGCCGGGATCTTCCTCTTCCGCGCCGATGCGATGATCGACGCCTTCCGCCAGCACGCGCCTGCGTATCTGGAGCCGGTGCAGGCCGCCGTGGATGGTGCGCAACGCGATCTGGGCTTCTTGCGCCTTGCGCGCGGCCCGTGGGAGGGGCTGGAGGACAATTCCATCGACTATGCCGTGATGGAAAAGGCCGGCAATCTAAGCGTGGTGCGCTATTCGGGCCGCTGGTCGGATCTGGGCGGCTGGGATGCCGTCTGGCGCGAGGGCCTGTCGCGCAACCCCTCGGACAATGGTGTTCTGGCCGAAGCCCATGCCACCGCCATCGACTGCGAGAACGTGCTGCTGCGTTCGGACAGCGACGAGGTCGAGGTGGTGGGCATCGGCCTGCGCGACGTGATGGTCGTTGCAACGTCCGATGCGGTTCTGGTCGCCGACAAGGACCGTGCGCAGGATGTGCGCCACGCGGTCAGCGCGCTGAAGACGCGCCGCGCCAAGCAGGCCGAGGCCTTTCCGCGCGATCACCGCCCCTGGGGCTGGTTCGAGACGCTGGCCCTGGCCGACCGCTTTCAGGTCAAGCGCATCGTGGTGAAGCCCGGCGCGGCCTTGTCGCTGCAAAGCCATGTCCACCGGTCGGAACACTGGATCGTCGTGTCGGGCACGGCTCGGGTAACGGTGGATGACACGGTGACCTTGGTGACCGAGAACCAGTCGATCTATGTGCCGCTTGGCGCCATTCACCGGATGGAGAATCCGGGCAAGGTGCCGATGGTGCTTATCGAGGTGCAGACCGGCAGCTATCTGGGCGAGGACGACATCATCCGCTACGAGGATGTCTATTCGCGCAGCAGCGCCGACTGAGTGCCCCTTGGGCAAGGGCAGGGGGGCTGTCTGCCCCCCTGCACCCCCCGAGGATATTTTTCCAAGGCAAAGGGGCGTCAGGCCGCCTCTTCAGCCGCACGCCGGGCGGGGTCGTAATTAAGGACGGGCGCCAGCCAGCGTTCGGTTTCCTCCAGGCTCCAGCCCTTGCGGGCGGCATAGTCGCGGGCCTGGTCTTCCTCGATCTTGGCGACGCCGAAATAATAGCTGTCAGGATGGGCGATATAGAGGCCCGAGACCGATGAGCCGGGCCACATCGCCATGCTTTCCGTCAGCGTCACGCCCGTCGCCTGTTCGGCATCGAGCAGCCGGAACAGCGTCAGTTTTTCGGTATGGTCAGGCTGGGCCGGGTAGCCCGGGGCCGGGCGGATGCCCTTGTAGGGTTCCGCGATCAGTTCCTCGGGGGTGAAGGCCTCGTCCGCGCCGTAGCCCCAGTAGTCACGTCGGACGCGTTCATGCAGCATCTCGGCCATGGCTTCGGCGATGCGGTCGGCCAGCGCCTTGACCATGATCGCGCCGTAATCGTCATTGGCGCGTTCGTAGCGGGCGGCGATCTCGGCCTCTTCAGGGCCGGCCGTCACCACGAAGCCGCCGACATGATCGGCGATGCCCTCGGGGGCCACGAAATCGGACAGCGCCACGTTCGGGCGGCCGTTGCGCTTGGTCACCTGCTGGCGCAGCGTGTGCAGCGTGGCCAGGGGCGTGGTGCGGTCGGCGTCGGACCACAGACGGATATCGTCGCCTGCGGCATTGGCGGGCCAGAAACCCACCACCGCGCGGGGGCGGAACCACTTGCCCTCGATGATGCGCGACAGCATCTCTTGCGCCTCGGCGAAAAGCTGGCGGGCGGCGGCGCCCTGGGCTTCGTCGTCGAGGATCCGGGGATAGACGCCTTTCAGCTCCCATGTCTGGAAGAAGGGCGTCCAGTCGATGTAGCGCGCGATTTCCGCCAGGTCCCAATCGTCGATCACGCGGGTGCCGGTGAAGGAAGGCGCGACCGGCGCATAGGCCGCCCAGTCCGGGCGGATGGCATTGGCGCGGGCGGCGGCCAACGGCAGGCGGCTTTTCGCGGCCTCGGACCGTTCATGGCGTTCGGCCACGTCGGCATATTCCGCGCGGATGCCCGCGACGTAATCGGCGCGCTGCGTGGGCGACATCAGCGCCGAGGCCACGCCCACCGCGCGGCTGGCATCGGTCACATAGACCGTCTGGCCGCGCGTGTAGCGCGGCGCGATCTTGACCGCCGTATGGATCTTGGAGGTTGTCGCACCGCCGATCAGCAGCGGAATGTCGAAGCCCTCGCGCTCCATCTCACTGGCCAGATGCACCATCTCGTCCAGGGACGGGGTGATGAGGCCGGAAAGCCCGATGATATCGACCTTCTCGTCGCGCGCGACCTGCAGGATCTTCTGCGGCGGCACCATCACGCCAAGGTCGATCACCTCGAAATTGTTGCAGGCGAGCACGACGCCCACGATGTTCTTGCCGATGTCATGGACGTCGCCCTTGACCGTGGCCATCAGCACCTTGCCCGCCGTCTCGCGCCCCTCGCCGCCCGAGAGGCGCTTTTCCTCCTCCATATAGGGCAGAAGGACGGCGACCGCCTGTTTCATCACGCGGGCCGATTTCACCACCTGCGGCAGGAACATCTTGCCTGCGCCGAAGAGATCGCCGACGACGTTCATCCCCGCCATCAGCGGGCCTTCGATGACGTGCAGCGGGCGTTCGGCCTGTTGGCGGGCTTCCTCGGTGTCGGCCTCGATATATTCGGTGATGCCATTGACCAGCGCATGTTCAAGGCGCTTTTCGATCGGCCATTCGCGCCAGGACAGGTCCTTTTCGCGTTTCGCGCCCGCGCCGTCGCCCCGGAAGCGTTCCGCGATCTCAAGCAGGCGTTCGGTCGCGGTGCCACCCGCGCGGGGCTTGCGGTTCAGGACGACATCCTCGCAGGCCTCGCGCAGGTCGGGGTCGATCCGGTCATAGACCGCCAGCTGGCCGGCATTGACGATGCCCATATCCATCCCCGCCTGGATGGCGTGATAGAGAAACACCGCATGCATCGCCTCGCGCACGGGTTCGTTGCCACGGAAGCTGAAGCTGAGGTTCGAGACCCCGCCCGAGACATGGGCATGGGGCAGGTGCTGGCGGATCCAGCGCGTGGCCTCGATGAAATCGACGCCGTAATTGTCGTGTTCCTCGATCCCGGTCGCCACGGCGAAGATATTGGGGTCGAAGATGATGTCCTCGGGGGGGAAGCCCACCTCGTTGACCAGAATGTTGTAGGCGCGCTGGCAGATCTCGATCTTGCGGGCGGCGGTGTCGGCCTGGCCCTGTTCGTCGAAGGCCATGACCACGACCGCCGCGCCATAGGCCAGGCACAGGCGGGCCTGATGGCGGAACTGGTCCTCGCCTTCCTTCATGCTGATCGAGTTGACGACCGGCTTGCCCTGCACGCATTGCAGCCCGGCCTCGATCACCTCCCATTTCGAGCTGTCGATCATGATCGGCACGCGGGCGATGTCGGGTTCGGCGGCGACGAGGTTCAGGAACTCGACCATGGCGGCGCGGCTGTCGATCAGCCCCTCGTCCATGTTGATGTCGATGATCTGGGCGCCGTTCTCGACCTGATCGCGGGCGACTTCCAGCGCGGTGGCGTAGTCGCGTTCCTTGATCAGCTTGCGGAAACGCGCGCTGCCGGTGACGTTCGTGCGCTCGCCCACGTTCACGAAGGGAATGTCGGGCGTCAGCGTGAAGGGTTCCAGACCCGAGAGGCGCAGAAGACGGTCAGGCATAGGCGGGCACCTTTCTGGGGGCGAAGCCCGCGACGGCTTCGGCAATGGCGCGGATATGGTCGGGCGTCGTGCCGCAGCAGCCGCCCACGACGTTCACAAGGCCCTCGCGGGCGAATTCGGCGACCTGCCGGGCGGTGTCCTGCGGCCCCTCGTCATATTGGCCGAAGGCGTTGGGCAGGCCGGCATTCGGATAGGCGCAGATCAGCGTCTCGGCCACGCCCGAGAGTTCCGCCAGATGCGGGCGCATCGCCTCGGCGCCAAGCGCGCAATTGAGGCCGATCGTCCAGGGCCGGGCATGGCGCACCGAATACCAGAAGGCCGTGGGCGTCTGCCCCGACAGCGTCCGACCCGAGGCATCCGTGATCGTCCCAGAGATCATCAGCGGCAGCGCAAGGCCGTGTTCCTCCATCGCCTGCTGGCAGGCGAAAATGGCGGCCTTGGCGTTAAGCGTGTCAAAGATCGTCTCGATCAGCAGGATGTCGGCGCCGCCCGCGATCAGGCCGCGCGCCTGCTGCAGATAGGCCGCGCGCAATTCCTCGAAGCTGGTCGCGCGGTAGCCGGGGTTGTTCACGTCCGGGCTGATCGAGGCCGTGCGGTTCGTCGGCCCGATGGCGCCCGCGACGAAGCGGGGGCGCCCATCCTGGGCCGTGGCGCGGTCCAGCGCGCGGCGCACGACGCGCGCGCCCTCGACATTCAGGTCGGTCACGGCCTGTTGCAGCCCGTAATCGGCCTGCGCGATGGTGGTCGCGGAAAAGGTGTTCGTCTCGACGATGTCGGCGCCCGCGATGGCGTAACGATAATGGATCTCTTCGACCGCTTCGGGCTGGGTCAGAATCAGCAGGTCGTTATTGCCCTTTTGCGGGTGATCCGTGTGGTGGCGGCAGGCATGGCCCGACCCGTGGCCGGTATAGTCCTCTTCGCCAAGACCGAGGTTCTGGATCTGCGTGCCCATCGCCCCGTCGAGGATCAGGATGCGGTCGCGCGCGGCGTCGTTCAGCGCCTTGAAGACGGGGGACGGGGTCAGGGACATGGGGCAGGCCTCGTGATTGAAGCCCGTGATATAACTGCACGCGCCCCTGTCCGCAAATTCATACTTCTGGAGAAGATCATGAAACGCGTGCAACTCTGCGCCCCATGAAAAAGGGGCGGTGGCCTGCGCCCCCGCCCCCGTCCGGTCGTGTTCCGGGATCAGAACCCGGCCTTGATCCGCTCGAATTCGGCCAGCTGGCGGATGCGCTGCTGCGGGTCGTTCGGGGTCTGCGCCAGAACCGGAACGTCCAGATCGCCCAGCCCCTCGATCACGGCCGGATCGTCTGCGATGGTCGCCATGGCCTCGACCGAGGTATGGCCGTAGCCGATCGCGTCCAGCAGCGCGCGACCCGCCGAAGGCTCAAGCCAGGCGTTGATGAAGTCATAAAGCTTGTCCTCGCTGCCCGGCCCGTTCTTCACGTTCACGAAACCGCAGAAGAAGGTTGACGAGCCTTCGGCGGCGGCGCGCTGAAAGCCCACGGGATAATCGTCGCCTTGCAGATAGACGACGCCGTCATTCCACGACCAGGCCACATCCACCAGCCCCGAGGCCATCAGCTGCGCCTGTTCGGACGGGTCGGACCAATAGGCCGCGACATTCTGATGGGCCTGACGCAGCCAGTCGGCGGCGGCCTGGAATTGTTCGTCGGTGACGTTGGTCCAATCCGCCGTGCCGGTCGCCAGATAGCCAAGCGCCCAGACGTCATCCGCGCTGTCGGGCAGCGAGGTGCGCCCCTGATAGGCCGGGTCCACGAAGACCTGAAGGCTGGCCACGTCCTCGGCCGGGACGGTTTCGGTGTTGTAGGCGATGGCGGTTGCGCCCCAATCGGTCGGGATGAACCAGACGCCGGAATCGTCGCGGAACACCTCGCTGTCCAGGAAACGCTCGTCGATCTTGTCGAAATTCGGGATGCGGCTGGTGTCCCAGGGCTCGATCAGGCCGGCGTCGCGGTATTTGCCGACCATCTGGCTGCACGGATGGACGATATCGGCGCGGAACCCCGACGAGACCTTCTGGAACGCCTCGTCGTCATCGCCGAAAAAGGCGAAGGTGGGCGACTGGCCGTGCTTGTCCACATAGGCCTGAAAGATCTCGGGGACCTCGAATCCCGCCCAGTCAAAGACGGTCAGTTCGGGATCGGCGGCAAAGGCGGGAAGGGCCGAGACGGCCAGAATGGTGGTTGTCAGCAGACGCATGAAAAGCAGGCCTTCCTGTTGCAGTTTGCCAGAGGCTAGCCGCGCGAACCAAGGCGCGCAAGCGGCTCGCGTGGCCGTGTATCAGCGCATCCGCAGCGCGCCGTCCATGCGGATCACCTCGCCGTTCAGATAGCCGCTGGCAACGATGAAAGCGGCAAGGCGTGCATATTCCTCGGGCTCGCCCAGACGCTTGGGAAAGGTCACCTCCTCGGCCAGGCTGTCCTGCACCTCTTGCGGCAGGCCGCGCAGCATGGGCGTGCCGAAGATGCCCGGCGCGATGGCGCAGACGCGGATGCGCTGGCTGGCCAGATCGCGCGCAAGCGGCAGCGTCATCCCCGCAATCGCCGCCTTCGAGGCCGCATAAGCCGCCTGACCCTTTTGCCCGTCGAACGCCGCGACCGAGGCCGTGTTGACGATCACCCCGTTCTCGTCGAGCCCGTTGCGGGCCATTTCGGCGGCGGCCAGGCGCATGATGTTGAAGCTGCCGATCAGGTTGATCTCGATGGTGCGGCGGAAGCTGTCCAGCCGGTGCGGCCCCTCGCGGCCCAGCACGCGCTCGCCCGTGGCGATGCCCGCGCAATTCAGGCAGATGTCGATGCCCCCCATCCGCGCGACCGAGGCTGCGATGGCGGCCTCGGCGCTGGCCTCGTCGGTGACGTCCGTGCGCTGGAAGCCCGCACCGATGCGGTCAGCCTCGGCCTGTCCGGCTTCTGCCATGTCGAGGATCATCACCTCGGCCCCCGCCTCGCGAAAATGGCGCGCGGTGGCCAGACCCAGACCCGAGGCGCCCCCGGTCACGATGGCGCGGCTTTGTGCGAGTTCCATGTTCTCCCCCTCTCTGGCTGAACGGCTCCGTTCTGCCATGCGCGCCCTGAGCCGCCAAGAGGGGCTAGCCGCGCAGCATCTCGGGGCCGCCGTGAATGGCGGGGTCGGGGGTGCCGATGGCGGACAGGTCGCGGCCCGCGAAATCGACGGCGTGCAGGACCGACTGGATCACCGCGATCCGGGCACGGCGCTTGTCGTCGGCCCGCACGACCGTCCACGGCGCGATGTCGGAATGCGAGCGGTCCAGCGTGTCGCGGATCGCTTGGGTGTAATCGTCCCACCTGGACAGTCCGTCCACGTCGATCGGGCTCAGCTTCCACTGCTTCAGCGGGTCGCATTCGCGCGCAAGGAACCGCCGCAACTGTTCAGCGCGGCCGACGTTCAGCCACAGTTTCACCAGGATCACGCCGTCATCGATCAGCATCTGCTCGAAGCCGGGAAGCTGGCGAAAGAACGCCTCGCGCTGGCTTTCGGAGGAAAAGCCGAAGACCCGTTCGACCACGCCGCGATTGTACCAGCTGCGGTCGAACAGCGCGATCTCGCCCGAGGCGGGCAGCCAATCGACATAGCGCTGGAAATACCATTGCCCGGCCTCGCGGTCGGTGGGCTTGGGCAGGGCCACGACATAGGCCGAACGCGGGTTCAGATTGGCGCGCACCCGTTCGATGGCACCGCCCTTGCCGGCCGCGTCGCGCCCCTCGAACAGGACCACGACGCGCTTTTTCGTGGCGATCACGTCATGCATCATGCGCACAAGCTGCAGCTGCAACCGCTCCATCGCGGCCTCGTATTCCGCCTTGTCCATCATCCGCTGATAGGGGAACGATGCGTCGAGGATCTCGCGGCGCCCGCTCTCGGTCACGGCCTGACGCAGCGCGGCGGGCGCGTCGTTTTCCAGATAATCCGAGATCCGCCCGACCAGCGGCAGTTCTGCGATGGGGGCGGGGCGGGTCATGGCTGGGTCTCTCCGATGCGGGACATGTCATACCATGTCGTCTGGTAGATCTCGTTGATCCAGTTACCGTAGAGCAGATGCGCGTGGCTGCGCCATCGGTTCGCGGGCATCTGCGCGGGGTCGTCGTCCGGGTAGTAGTTCGCGGGCACCTCGATGGGCTTACCGGCCGCCACGTCGCGGTCGTATTCGTCCTTGAGCGTGGTGCTGTCATATTCGAAATGGTTGAACACATAGAGCGCCCGGTGCCCCGGATCGGCCAGCAGGCAGGGCCCGACCTCGGGGCTGGCCAGCAGCGTCGTCAACGCGGGGCGGGCATCGACATCGTCCTGTCGCACCTCGGTCCAGCGGCTGACGGGGACCAGAACGTCATCCGAGAAGCCGCGCAGATAGGGCGAGGCGGGGGCCAGGTTCCGGTGGCGGAAGCAGCCGAAGGCCTTGGCGGGCAGGATGTGCTTGGGCAGGCCGTGAAAATGCCACGCCATCGCCATTCCGCCCCAGCAGACGCCAAAAGTCGAATGCACATGCGTCTGCGTCCAGGCAAAGACGCGGGTCAGTTCATCCCAGTAGGTGACCTGGTCAAAGGGCAGGTGCTCGATCGGTGCGCCGGTGATGATCAGGCCGTCGAATTTCTCGCCCGTGGCTTCGACCTCGCGGAAGGGGCGGTAGAAGCTTTCCAGATGGTCGGCGGCGGTGTTGCGGCTTTCGTGATCCGACATGCGGATCAGCTGAAAGTCGATCTGAAGGGGCGTGGCGCCGATCAGCCGGGCGAACTGGTTCTCGGTCTGGATCTTCTTCGGCATGAGGTTCAGAAGGCCGATCCGCAGGGGCCGGATGTCCTGGGTCGCGGCGCGGCCCGGCGACATGACCATGACGCCTTCCTGGGACAGGATGCGATAGGCGGGCAGGTTCTCGTTCAGGGTGATCGGCATGGCTCAGTCTTTCTTGCGCGCGATGGCGCGGGCGATCAGGTCGTCAAAATCGGCCGGGCTGCGGATCTCGGCCACTTCCTCGGCCAGAATGGTGACGCCGCGGCGCGCCATCGCCTCGTATCGGGGCTGGCGGTGGGCCAGGGCGCGGGCATAGGTCCAGCGGATGAAATCGTCGGGATTGACCTCGTCCTCGGTCAGGCCCTTCTCGACGCGATAGTCGATCCAGGCGCGCTCCAGGAATTGCGGCTGGTAATACATGGGCTTGGGCGCGCGGTCGAAGCGGCGCACCAGTTCGGCGGTATGGGCGTCGCTGCCCTTGATCCAGACCATCAGCAGGTCGCGTTCCAGCGCGGTCAGGACCGGGTCGTCGGGGTTGTCGGGGTCCACCACCTCGCAGATCGAGCCGCCGCTGTCGCAGACGAAATGCGGGATGGCGTAGATCTGGGCGGCGCGGTCCATGAAGTGGCGCGTGTCCAGCAGGGCCGCGATCTCGGCCCGGCGGTGCTGGTCCTGGCGCAGGCAATACTGATCGAAGGGCAGACCCCCGCGCGAGGGGCTGCCGGGCTTGCCCAGATAGGTCGAAAGCGGCGCCAGATTGTCAAAGGTGATGTTCGAGGCGATGTAGACGCTGTCCGACATCAGCAATTCGCGCAGGAAGGGGACCTTCATCGCCTCGCGCTTGAAGTTGTCGGCGATGTATTCGCCCATGTAGCGCGTGCCGATGCGGTAATCGACGCTGTAATGGAACCAGTCGCCCGTCTCGCGCAGCATCGTCGCCAGATAGGTCTTGCCAAGGCCCGACATCCCGAACAGCACGATCCGCTTCGAGGGCGCAGAGTGCCATTCATCCGCGCTGCCATAGATCATCCGCCGCCCCTTTCGCCGCCTGCCCTCTAGCTAACCGCGCGGGCGTGCCAAGAAAAGGGGTGGGCGCGCCCCTGCGGCCGGGTCCCTGCGTCCCGCGACCGCCGGGGGGCCAGCCCCCCGGACCCCCCTCTGCAGCGCGGATGGTCAAGGGGTGCGCCCCCGCAGGGGGTCCGGGGGGAGCGAACTCCCCCGGCCACCGCCCCCGGCAAGGTCCGCCGCCCGAAACGAAAAAACGGCCCCGCCGCGAGGGCAGGGCCGTCCTTTCGGATCAGATCAACGCGATCAGAAACTGTAGCCGACCCGGATGCCGATGCCCCAGAGATCGCTGTCTTCCATCTGCGCGCGCGGCTGGCCGGCGGTCTGCGGACGGGCATCGCCCAGCTTCGAATAATTGATACCGGTGGTGACCTTGAAATTGTCCATCGTGTAGACGGCCGCCAACGTGATCCCCTTGCGCCCATTGGTCGGCGCCAGCGGCGACACGAGGTCGTCGTTTTCGGGCTCGTAGACGACCGAGACCGAGCCCGACCAATTATCGGTGAATCGGCGGCCCACGCCGAGCGTGTAGGTGGTGGTATCCTCAAGCGAAACGAGGCCATTTCCCGTCGCTGCGGTGAAGCGGGCGGGCTCGACCAGGAATTCCGACCATTTCACCCACCGGATCGAGCCGAAGACCAACGTGTCGGCTGCCACCCCGGTCTGGCCCTCCAGCGTGATCGAACGCGGCGTATCGACCGAGGTCGTGGTCACAGCGCCCGGGTTGATGTTCTCGCGCGTGTCGAATTCATGCGTGACCTTGCTGTTGTAGGTCAGCGAGATGCGGCCCGCGATCTCGGGGATCTCGTAGGCGGCGCCGATCACGTAGCCCGTGCCCCAGGCCGCATCCATCCGGACGTTGTAGCCCGAGATGGCGCCATAGCCCGCGCCGTTCAGCCCGACCTCGGCATCGGCGCGCGAGGCGCGGATCCCGCCATGGAACGAGATGTTGTTGTCCAGCTTGTAGCGCGCCAGCGCCGTCACCGTGGTCGAGTTCACCGTGGCGAAGGTCCCGCCAAGCACGACCGATCCGTCAACGGCCGGGTTCGGCACACCGGGCTGCGTCGGATAGCGCACATCGGCCCCGAACGGCTGTTCGATGATCAGGCCCGCCGACAGGTTCTCGTTGATCTGCTGCTTGTAGCCCAGACCCACGAAGCCGTAGCCCTGCGCCACATCGCCGGTCGGAAAGCCCGCCACGTCGCGGCCGCTGACGGTCGGGTTGGCGCCGCCGAAGCTCAGTTCGACGTAGTTGCCCGGCTCGAACAGCACGGCCAGCGATTGCGGCGCGCGCTCGATACCACCGGCAAAGGCCGGCGCGGTGGTCAGCATCAGTGCGGCAAGGCCGCCGATGGTCTTTTTCATGTCATCCTCCCTTGGCAAGCCTACTTGCCCCGAAATGAGCCTAGCAGCGGGAGTCGCACAATCAATTCCCGTCAGCAGATGACGTGACGTTCACGTAACCGTCAATGCCTTGCCGTGACATCGTCGCAACGGCTTCAGGCGGGCTGGACAAATGCGCCCGCCCGTGAAAGGGGAAACTGCCAAACGACATTGCCGCAAGGATGATCTCCCATGCAGATTCGTGAGGCCCTGACCTTCGACGACGTGCTTCTGGTTCCCGCCGCCTCGACGGTGATGCCCTCGACGGCGGATGTGACCACGCATGTCACGCGGACCATCCGCATGAACATCCCGCTTCTGTCCTCGGCCATGGACACGGTCACGGAAAGCCGCATGGCCATCGCCATGGCGCAGGCGGGCGGCATGGGCGTGATCCACCGCAACCTGACCATCGACCAGCAGGCCGCCGAGGTGCGCCGCGTCAAGCGTTTCGAAAGCGGCATCGTCTACAGCCCGATCACGCTGACCCCCGATCAGACCCTGGCCGACGCCAAGGCGTTTCAGGACCGCTACAACGTCACCGGCTTTCCGGTCGTGGACGAGGATGGCCGCGTCCTGGGCATCGTGACCAACCGCGACATGCGCTTTGCCAGCGATGACCGCACCCCGGTGCGCGCGATGATGACGGCCGAGAACCTTGCCATCCTGCACGAGCCCGCCGACCGGTCCGAGGCGATCAGCCTGATGAAGGCCCGCCGGATCGAGAAGCTGCTTGTCACCGATTCCTCGGGCAAGCTGACCGGCCTTCTGACGCTGAAGGATACCGAAAAGGCCGTGCTGAACCCGCTGGCCTGCAAGGATGATCTGGGCCGCCTGCGCGTCGCGGCAGCCTCGACCGTGGGGGATGAGGGCTTCGCGCGCAGCTGTGCCCTGATCGAGGCCGGGGTGGACATGGTCGTGATCGATACCGCGCATGGCCATTCGGCGGGCGTCGCCCGCGCGGTCGAGCGCGTCAAGGAATTCGCCCCCGACGTTCAGGTCGTGGCAGGCAATGTCGCCACCGCCGAGGCGACCCGCGCCCTGATCGAGGCCGGGGCCGATGCGGTCAAGGTCGGGATCGGGCCGGGCAGCATCTGCACCACCCGGATTGTGGCGGGCGTGGGCGTGCCGCAATTGACGGCGATCATGGACGCCGCGGGCGCGGCCGGTGACGTACCGGTCATCGCGGATGGCGGCATCAAGTTCTCGGGCGATTTCGCCAAGGCCATCGCGGCGGGCGCAAGCTGCGCGATGGTGGGCAGCGCCATCGCCGGCACGGATGAAAGCCCCGGCGAGGTGATCCTCTATCAGGGCCGCAGCTTCAAATCCTATCGCGGGATGGGAAGCCTCGGCGCGATGGCGCGCGGCTCGGCTGACCGCTACTTCCAGAAGGACGCCGCCACCGACAAGCTGGTCCCCGAAGGGATCGAGGGGCAGGTCCCCTACAAGGGCCCGGCTGGCAACGTGATCCACCAGCTTGTCGGCGGCCTGCGCGCGGCCATGGGCTATACCGGCTGCGCCACCGTCCCCGAGATGCGCCGCAATTGCCAGTTCGTCCGCATCACCGGCGCGGGCCTCAAGGAAAGCCACGTCCATGACGTGCAGATCACCCGCGAAAGCCCGAATTACCGTCTGGGCTGAGCGTCGTGAAAACGGCAAAGGCGCCGGAGGGGAACCTCCGGCGCCTTTCTCATGTCCGACAGGTCGGGGCCTTGCGGCCTCAGACCTCCTCGATCCGCAACTCGACCGGGTCGCTGACCAGAACCCCGGTCCTGGGCAGGGCCTCAACCGCGAAGTCGATCGCCTCGGGCGTGGTCTTGTGGGTGACGACCAGAACCGGGACGCTGGCGGGGCTGTGCTGCCCGTATTGCCGCATCCGGTCGATCGAGATGCCCGCATCGCCCAGAACCGTGGCCACCTTGGCCAGCGCGCCGGGTTTGTCCTGGAGTTCCAGCCGGATGTAATAGGCCGCAGGCACGGCGGTGCGGGCGGGCAGGGCGGCAACCAGCGTCTCGGCGGGCTGGCCGAAGACCGGCAGGCGCACGCCGCGCGCGACCTCGACCAAGTCCGACAGGACGGCGCTGGCGGTCGGGCCTTCGCCCGCACCCGCGCCGCGCAGCACGATCTGGCCCACGCTGTCGCCCTCGATCACGACCATGTTCGTGCCGCCGACCAGCTGGCCAAGCGGGCTGTCCGCGGGCACAAGGCAGGGCGACATGCGCTGTTCCAGCCCGCGTGCGGTCATCTGAGCGACGCCCAGCAGCTTGATACGGTAGCCCAGATCGCGGGCACGGCGAATGTCGTCGATGCTGACGCGCTCGATCCCCTCGATCTCGACCGAACCGAAATCGATCCGCGTGCCGAAGGCGATCGAGGACAGGATGGCCAGCTTGTGGCTGGCATCGATGCCGCCCACGTCCAGCGTCGGATCGGCCTCCAGATAGCCCAGTTGGCGAGCCTCTTCGAAGACGGCCTCGTAGGGCAGGCCCGCGCTTTCCATCCGGGTCAGGATGTAGTTGCAGGTGCCGTTCATCACGCCCATGACGCGGGTGATGGCATTGCCCGCCAGCGATTCCGTCATCGCCTTGATGACCGGGATGCCGCCCGCCACGGCCGCCTCGAAGCGGATCACGCGGCCCAGGCTTTCAGCCAGCGCGGCCAGTTCCGCGCCATGCACGGCCAGAAGCGCCTTGTTCGCGGTGATCACATCCTTGCCCGCGCGCAGCGCGGCCTCGATGCTGTCGCGCGCCGCGCCATTCTCGCCGCCGATCAGTTCGACATAGACATCCACGTCATCGGCGGTGGCGACGGCGACGGGGTCGGTCTCGAACCGGTAGGTCGAGATGTCGGCGCTGCGGTTCTTCAGCGGATCGCGGGCCGACACGGCGGTAATGGTGATGGGCCGTCCCGCCCGCAGCGCCAGCAGGTCGGCATGTTTCTGCACGATCTTGACGACACCGATCCCGACGGTGCCAAGCCCGGCAATACCCAGGCGGAGAGGGGACGACATGAGCTTCCTCGCTTCCAGATTTCGCGGGTGTTAGCGCGGCTTGGCCCTTCATGCAACGCGCGAAGCGGCAAAGGCCGTGCGGTTGTGGCTTTCAGTCGCCACCCTCGGAACGGCCGTCGGGATAGCCCAGCCAGCGCCCGTCGATCCCGGTGGCGCGCATGATCGACACGACTCGCCGCGCAAGGGCGAGGGTCTGGGCATGGATCGCCTCCAGATCGGCGGTCCCCATGTCATCGGGATAGCGCTCGCCGCGGGTGTTGATGAAGCCCGGATACCATTGCCCGCCGCGCTGCCCCGGTCGCCACGAGGCATGGCAGAGCAGGTTCCGCAGCAGCCGGATGCGGTTCAGCTCGGCCTCCAGATCGCGCCAGTCATCGACGCCCGCCTGCCGCGCGGCGGCGATGAAGCTGTCGATCAGCGTGCCAAGGCTGTCATCGGCAATTTCCTCCATGCGCCGCAGCCAGCGGGTCAGCGCCCGTTCGTCCGCGCTTTCGCCGAGGCCCTGACGCGACAGCGAAAAGATCGCCCGCTTCAGGGCCTCTTCCAGAAAGCCGAAGCCCGACACCGCATGGCCGAGGGCCACGGCCATCTCGTCGGACAGCCGGTCAGGCGCGCGGGGCAGAGGCATGACGCAGGCCTATGGGCGACCCGGTCCGCGCCGGGTCCGGGGCAGGGGGTTTTGGGGGCCGCCGAAGGCCCCCCAAGGCGTCGCGGGACGCAACCTGCGCCATCAGTCGCGGCGTGCGTCGCGGATCAGGGTCAGGATCTCGGCGGCGGCCTGCGGGATGTTGGTGCCGGGGCCAAAGATCGCCTTGACCCCCGCCGCGCGCAGGAAATCGTAATCCTGCTGCGGGATCACCCCGCCGCAGATCACCAGGATCTCGCCCGCACCCTGCGCCTTGAGCGCCTCGATCAGCTTGGGCGCCAGCGTCTTGTGACCCGCCGCCTGAGAGCTGATGCCCACCACATGCACGTCATTGTCGATGGCGTCCTGCGCGGCTTCCTCGGGGGTCTGAAACAGCGGGCCCACATCCACGTCAAAGCCGATATCGGCAAAGGCCGTGGCGATCACCTTGGCGCCCCGGTCATGCCCGTCCTGGCCCATCTTGACGACCAGCATCCGGGGGCGGCGGCCCTCTTCCTCGGCAAAGGCCTCGACGTCGCGCTGGATCTGGGCGAAGCCCTCGTCGCCCTCGTAGGCGGCGCCATAGACACCCGCCAGGGTGCGCACCTCGGCGCGGTGGCGGCCGAAGATCTCTTCCATCGCCATGCTGATCTCTCCGACGGTTGCACGGGCGCGGGCGGCCTCGACGGCGGCCTCCAGCAGGTTGCCGCCCTCGCGGGCGCGGCGGGTGATCTCGGCCAAGGCGGCCTGGGCCGCGCCCGCGTCGCGGCTGGCGCGGATGCGAGACAGGCGCGCGATCTGCGCCTCGCGCACGGCGACATTGTCGATATCGAGAATGTCGATCGGGTCTTCCTTGTCCTTGCGGTACTTGTTGACGCCGACGATCACATCCTCGCCCCGGTCGATCAGCGCCTGACGGCGGGCGGCGGTCTCCTCGATCCTGAGCTTGGGCATGCCCGAGGCCACGGCCTTGGTCATGCCGCCCATCGCCTCGACCTCCTCGATCAGCTTCCAGGCCTCGTCCGCCAGCTGCGCGGTCAGGCTCTCGATGTAATAGCTGCCCGCCAGCGGATCGACGACATGGGTGATGCCCGTCTCCTCCTGCAGGATCAGCTGCGTGTTCCGCGCGATGCGGGCGCTGAATTCGGTCGGCAGGGCGATGGCCTCGTCCAGCGCGTTGGTGTGCAGCGACTGCGTGCCGCCAAGCGCCGCCGACATCGCCTCATACGCGGTGCGGATGACGTTGTTGTAGGGGTCCTGCTCCTGCAAGCTGACGCCCGAGGTCTGGCAATGCGTCCGCAGCATCAGGCTGCCGGGTTTCTTCGGCTCGAACTCGGTCATGATGCGGTGCCACAGCAGGCGGGCGGCGCGCAGCTTGGCGATCTCCATGAAGAAGTTCATGCCGATGGCGAAGAAGAAGGACAGCCGCCCCGCAAAGGCGTCCACATCCATGCCCGCCGCGATGGCCGCGCGCACATATTCGCGCCCGTCGGCCAGCGTATAGGCCAGCTCCTGCACCAGATTCGCCCCGGCCTCCTGCATGTGATAGCCGGAAATCGAGATCGAGTTGAACTTGGGCATCTCGTCCGAAGTATACTGGATGATGTCCGCGATGATCCGCATCGAAGGCTCGGGCGGGTAGATATAGGTGTTGCGGACCATGAACTCCTTGAGGATGTCGTTCTGGATCGTGCCCGACAGGACCGCGCGGTCATGGCCCTGTTCCTCGCCCGTGACGATGAAGTTTGCCAGGATCGGGATCACCGCGCCGTTCATCGTCATCGAGACCGACACCTTGTCCAGCGGGATGCCGTCGAACAGGATCTTCATGTCCTCGACGCTGTCGATGGCCACGCCCGCCTTGCCGACATCGCCCACGACGCGCGGGTGGTCGCTGTCATAGCCGCGATGGGTCGCCAGATCGAAGGCGACCGAGACGCCCTGCTGCCCCGCCGCCAGCGCCTTGCGATAGAAGGCGTTCGATTCCTCGGCCGTCGAGAAGCCCGCATATTGCCGGATCGTCCAGGGCCGGCCCGCATACATCGTGGCGCGGGGGCCGCGCGTATAGGGCGCAAGGCCGGGCAGGCTGCCCAGATGGGTCAGCCCCTCGGTATCGGCCTCGGTATAGAGAGGCTTGACCGGGATTCCTTCCAGCGTCTGCCAGGTCAGGCTGTCGGGATCGCGGCCCTTCAACTCCTTCTCGGCCAGCTTGCGCCAATCCTGAAGCGTGGGTTTTGTCATGATCCGTCCTTTCCCACGGCACGTCCTGCCCTATATTCAGACAAGGATGAGGTGCCGATGAAGTTGAAATTCCTGATATTCGCCATGGTTCTGGGCGCGATGGGACCCGGCCGCGACGCGCCGCCGCCCGACCCGGACGCGCTGCCCCAGGCCGAAAGCACCGCCCCAGACCGGGGCCAGCAGCGCAATCCCGCCCGCCTGCCGCCCGTGGCCGAGCGCGCGGCCCCCGAAATCCTGCCCGAAACCCGGGACATGTCGTCGCAGACGGCCCCCGCGCTGGAGGTCGTGGGCTTCGACGAGGTCACGCCCGAGCAGTTCCTGTGGACGCGGCGGCCCATCGTGGTCTTTGCCGACACGCCCGGCGATCCGGCGGTGGCCGACCAGATGCGGATGCTGAACGAGGGTGCCTCGATGCTGGTCCAGCGCGACGTGATCGTGATCGTCGATACCGATCCGCGCGCCAACAGTATCTGGCGGCAGCAACTCCGCCCCTCGGGCTTTTCGCTGGTGGTGTTGGACAAGGACGGGCAGGTCAAGCAGCGCAAGCCCTTCCCCTGGAGCGTGCGCGAGATCGCCCGCGCCATCGACCGCTTTCCGCTGAGACGCCAGGAAACGGGCCGCGCGGCGCAGCGATAGGCGCGGCCGGGCAGCATCGGTGCCATCCACCAGGCCCTGGCACGGCGCGGCGCCAGGCCCTTGCGATTGAAGACGGCGGCGCGCGGCTGGTGCGTCATGACAGCCGCATCCGCTCCAGCGCAACCAGCGCGATGACTGCGACCAGCAGATGCGCCACCGCCTCTGACACCAGCAGCGGCAGGGGCGCGGCGCGCCCGTCGAGGAACAGGATCAGCCCCGCCCCCCAGAGAATCGCGCTGACCGGCAGGGCCAGTGCCCAGAAGCGCCAGCCCCGCCAGCGCCCGGTCAGCGCGCCGAACACGATCTGGAACACCGCCAGCACCGCCAGCGGCGTCAGCACATAGACCATCGGCAGCCGTGTCGGGCCTGCCGGGAAGGTCTCGCCCCCCAAAGCCAGCACCGCGCCCGCCCCCGCCGCCAGCGCGGGCAGAGCCGCAAGGAACAGGGACGGCAGCAGGCCGATCATTCGAACTCCATGATGATCTCATCGACCTTGAGGCTCTGGCCCGGCTCGGCATTGACCGACTTGACGACGCCCTTGCGCTCGGCGCGCAGGATGTTCTCCATCTTCATCGCCTCGACGGTGGCCAGCGCCTGACCCTCCTGCACCTCGTCGCCGGGGGCCACGTTGATCTTCACGATCAGCCCCGGCATCGGACACAGCAGCAGTTTCGACGTGTCGGGCGCCTGCTTGACCGGCATCAGCCGCGCCAGTTCGGCCGCGCGGGGGCGGCGCACATGCACGCGCAGATCGGCGCCGCGCGTCCGCAGCCGGTAGCCAGCCGCGATGCGCTCGACCTTGAGGACCAGCGGGCGGTCATCGACCATCAGTCGCGCAAGGCTCTGCCCCGGCTTCCAGTCGCTTTCGACGCGCAGATCCTGTCCCGCGATGCTGGCGGTCGAGCCGTCGCGGTCGGCGCGGATGCGGACGGGATGTTCCTGATCGCCGATGAACACGACCCAGTTTTCGCCGACATGGCGTTCGTGGTTGTCCAGCCGCCCGGTGATGCGGGTGCGCCGGATCTCGGCCACGCGGTGCATCGCGGCGGCAGCGGCGGCGATGCGGTGCAGGTCCGCGTCGGGCAGGGTCGCGCCCTGGAAGCCCTCGGGATATTCCTCGGCGATGAAGGCCGTTGTGATCTCGCCCGAGACGAAGCGCGGATGGTCCATCACCGCCGACAGGAAGGGCAGGTTGTGGCCGATCCCCTCGACCTCGAACTCGTCCAGCGCCAGACGCATCGCCTCGATCGCCTCAGGGCGCGAGGGCGCCCAAGTGCAGAGCTTGGCGATCATCGGGTCGTAGAACATGCTGATCTCGCCGCCCTCATAGACGCCGGTATCGTTGCGGACCGCCTGATCGCCCTGACGGGCCTGTTCCAGCCATTTGCCATTGGCCAGCATCGGCCCCGAGGCGACCTCGGCCGGGGGCCGGTAGCGCGTCAGCCGCCCGATCGAGGGCAGGAAGTTGCGATAGGGATCCTCGGCATAGAGGCGGCTTTCCATCGCCCAGCCGGTGATCTTCAGGTCCGATTGCGCGAAGGGCAGCGGCTCGCCCGCAGCGACCCGGATCATCTGCTCGACCAGATCGACGCCGGTGATCAATTCGGTCACGGGATGTTCGACCTGAAGCCGGGTGTTCATCTCGAGGAAATAGAAATTGCGGTCGCCGTCCACGATGAACTCGACGGTGCCGGCGCTGGAATAGCCCACGGCCTTGGCCAGCGCGACGGCCTGCTGACCCATCGCCGCCCGCGTCGCCTCGTCGAGAAAGGGCGAGGGGGCCTCTTCGATGACCTTCTGGTTGCGGCGCTGGATCGAACATTCGCGTTCGTGCAGATAGACCGCGTTGCCGTGCTTGTCGGCCAGAACCTGAATCTCGATATGGCGCGGCTGCGTCACGAATTTTTCGATGAAGATGCGGTCGTCGCCAAAGCTGCTGGCGGCCTCGTTCTTCGAGGATTCGAAGCCTTCGCGGGCCTCGTCCTCGGACCAGGCGATCCGCATGCCCTTGCCGCCGCCGCCCGCGCTGGCCTTGATCATCACCGGATAGCCGATCTGGGTGCTGATCCGTGCGGCCTCGTCGGCATCCGCGATCAGGCCCATATAGCCCGGAACGGTGCTGACGCCGGCCTCGGCGGCGATCTTCTTCGAGGTGATCTTGTCGCCCATCGCCTCGATCGCGCCCGAGGGCGGGCCGATGAAGAAGACGCCCTCGGCCTCGAGCGCCTCGGCGAATTTCATGTTTTCGGACAGGAAGCCATAGCCCGGATGCACGGCTTCGGCGCCGGTCTGGCGGATCGCCTCCATGATCCTGTCGATCACGATATAGGACTGGTTGGCGGGCGGAGGGCCGATATGGACGGCCTCGTCGGCCATCTTGACATGCAGGGCATTGCGGTCGGCATCCGAATAGACGGCGACGGTGGCGATGCCCATGCGGCGCGCGGTCTTGATGACGCGGCAGGCGATCTCGCCCCGGTTGGCGATCAGAATCTTCTTGAACATGGCCCCTCCCGACCGGTCGACATGAAAGAACCGCCCCTGGCCGCAAGGCCGGGGACGGTCTCAATCCTGTTTGGCACGCGGCAAGCGCCGCGCGTCAGATCATCACTGGCAGAGACGGAAATCGTCGCAGAGCGCGCCTGCCGCGCCACCGATGGCCGCGCCGCGCAGGCGGTCGCTGCCGCCGCGGCCGCGGACGGTCTGCACGGTGTAGCCGGTCGCGGCGCCGATGATGGCGCGGTCGGCATCCGTCGGGTTGATGTTCTGGGTGCAGCCGGCGACAGCGGTCGCGCTGATGACGGCGGCAATGGCGAGAATCTTGGACATGGCTCTAATCCTGTCTGGCGCGCAGGGGACGCGGTGGTTCCCTGTGCGGCTGCAAGGCTATCAGTAGCGACGCTGGCACACGCCCAGATCGTCGCAGAGCGCCCCGCCCGCAGCACCGAGCGCCGCGCCGGTTGCGACGTCTTCGTTGAGAGCGCGGGCGACGACCGCACCTGCAACGGCACCACCGGCCGCACGCTGCGCATCGGGGCTGAGACCGGTCTGCATGTTCGGGTCGCAAGCCGCCAGGCCGAGGACCAGGGCCGAGACGCCACCGATGCGGAAGAGAACGGATTTTTGCATGATATGCTGCCTGTTGTTATGATCCGCTGCGGGACCGGTTGTTGATGGGCGTGCGTTATCGCATGACCTTTGCGAAGGTCAAACTGACATGCCCGTGACGCGGTTCCCATCAGCAGCGTTTCGCGCATCAGCGGTCGCCCTCGTCGTCGTCATCCGCGTCAGTGTCATCGTCCCAATCGTCGGACCAGTCGTCGTCATCCCCGTCCTCGGGGTCGTCGCTTTGGAACAATTGCGGAAAGGATGCCTGCGCCACCGCCATATCGACCTGCAGAAGCTGGTCGTAATCGGCAGGGTCGAACTCGCCCACGGGTTTGACCTCGCGGCCGATCAGCCAGGACAGGCGCCCGGCATCCAGATTGCCGCGCTCAAAGGGCTGGTCGCCGAAATGTTCGATGAGCGCCGCCAGAAAGCCCTCGTCGGCGCGCTTGTCGGCGGGCCTGCGGTCCTTGAACCGTTCGCGGCGGGTGATGGGCGTAGCCCCGGCCTTGCGATTCTCGCGCCGGATCACGAATTGAAAGTCGGTGCCGGGCAGGCGGCCCGGAAAACCACGGTGTTTCAGCATGGATAACCCCCAAGGATGTGTCCTGCGGGGGCTGTTTCTGCGTGCGGGCAGACGGGCCGCCCGCACGGTCTGATCGGGCAGATCGTATCAGAACTTGCCGCGGAAGACGGGCTCGGTCGTGACCGGATTGGCGACGGGCGCTGCGGGCGCGGTCGGCACGAAGACATCGGGTTGCTGACGCTGGCAGGCCGCGAAGGCCGAAACCAGAACGAGGCCGAGGATGATTTTCTTCGACATGAACATGCACTCCTGTGATGCGGGCGGCGTGGCGCCCTGCTGCTCGGGTTGAGGCCGGTTTCGGTTCGAACCGGCCCGGTCGGCATGATAGCGGCGCGCCCCGATTTCAGACAGTCGCCGCCACGGCCGGGCAGGTCGCCCCGGCGAGGCTGTGGCGCGGCTGCATCATTCACGCATTTGTGCTTGGGGTGGGGGCGCATGGTCGGTGTCGCTTACAGCGGGATGTTGTCGTGCTTCTTCCACGGATTGCTCAGCCGCTTGCCCCTGAGCGAGGCAAAGGCCCGCGCCACCCGGCGGCGCGTCGAACGGGGCTGGATCACCTCGTCGATGAAACCCTTTTCGGCGGCGACGAAGGGGTTGGCAAAGCGGTCCTCGTAGTCCTTCGTGCGGGCCGCGATCTTGTCGGGGTCGCCCAATTCGCTGCGATAGAGGATCTCGACCGCGCCCTTGGCGCCCATCACCGCGATTTCCGCCGTGGGCCAGGCATAGTTGAAATCGCCACGCAGGTGCTTCGAGGCCATGACGTCATAGGCCCCGCCATAGGCCTTGCGGGTGATGACCGTGACCTTCGGCACCGTCGCCTCGCCATAGGCGAAAAGCAGCTTCGCCCCGTGCTTGATCACGCCGCCATATTCCTGGCCCGTCCCCGGCAGGAAGCCCGGCACGTCCACCAGCGTCAGGATCGGGATCTCGAAAGCGTCGCAGAAGCGCACGAAACGCGCGGCCTTGCGCGAGCTGTCGATGTCCAGGCACCCCGCCAGCACCATCGGCTGGTTGGCGACAACGCCGACGGTCTGCCCCTCCAGCCGGATGAAGCCGATGATGATGTTGCCCGCGAAATCCTTCTGGATCTCGTAGAAATCCCCCTCATCCGCGACCTTGGCGATCAGCTCCTTCATGTCATAGGGCTGGTTCGGGTTGTCGGGGATCAGCGTGTCGAGGCTGGGCTCGATGCGGCTCGGATCGTCGAAGAAGGGCCGGGTCGGCGCCTTTTCGCGGTTGTTCAGCGGCAGGAAATCGAACAGGCGGCGGATTTCCGACAGGGCCTCGACATCATTCTCGAAGGCGCCATCCGCGACCGAGGATTTCTTGGTATGCGTGCTGGCGCCGCCCAGTTCCTCGGCGGTGACGACCTCGTTCGTCACGGTCTTCACCACGTCGGGGCCGGTCACGAACATGTAGGACGTGTCGCGCACCATGAAGATGAAGTCGGTCATCGCGGGCGAATAGACCGCACCGCCCGCGCAGGGGCCCATGATGACGCTGATCTGCGGCACCACGCCCGAGGCCAGGATGTTGCGCTGGAAGACCTCGGCATAGCCCGCAAGGCTCGCCACACCCTCCTGGATGCGGGCGCCGCCCGAATCGTTCAGCCCGATGACGGGCGCGCCATTCTGCATCGCCATGTCCATGATCTTGCAGATCTTCTGGGCGTGCGTTTCCGACAGCGATCCGCCAAATACGGTGAAGTCCTGGCTGTAGACATAGACCATGCGGCCATTGATCGTGCCCCAGCCGGTCACCACGCCGTCGCCATGCGGGCGGTCGGCCTCCATCCCGAAATCGGTCGAGCGATGGGCGACGAACATGTCGAACTCCTCGAAACTGCCCTCGTCCAGCAGCAGATCGAGGCGTTCGCGCGCGGTCAGCTTGCCGCGGGCATGCTGCGCGTCGATGCGCCTCTGGCCGCCGCCCATCCGGGCCTGGTCGCGCCGCCGTTCCAGTTCCGCAAGGATATCCTTCATCGCAAGTCCCCTCCGCTCAGCCGTGTTGCGAAACTAGACGCCAACCCGCGAGCTGGAAAGGATTTTTGAGAAAATTTGCAAACTATGTCGCGTTGATCGCGCGCAAACTGAAAAAGTGCAAACACAGCGGGGTGCGCGCGGGCGACCCTAAAGGGTCGGACGCCGCGCCGGGGCGGCCTCGATGGCCGGCCCGGCGCGTCCCCCCTCCGCCACTTTCGCTTGACGCGCGGCGCCTGCGAAGGCACTCAACCGGCATGGGATTGCAGATCGATATCGCGGCCGTCACGGCCAACTGGAGGGCGCTGGCCGCCCGCGCGCCGGGTGCGCGCTGTGCGGCTGTGGTCAAGGCGGATGCCTACGGGCTGGGGGCGGCGCGGGTCGCACCGGCGCTCTATGCGGCGGGCGCGCGCGACTTCTTCGTCGCCCTTGCCAGCGAGGGCCGCGCCCTGCGCCCGCATCTGCCGGATGATGCGCGCATCAGCATCCTGTCGGGCCATATGCCGGGCGAGGATCTGACCGGCCTCGTCCCCGTCCTGAACTCGCCCGAACAGTTCTTCCGCGACCGCGCGCTGCGCCCCGGCAAGCCCTTCGCGATCCAGCTTGACAGCGGCATGAACCGGCTGGGGATGGAGGCGCCCGAATGGGCCGCGATCCGCGCCGAAGCTCTGGCCGCGGGGCCTGACTTCATCATGTCGCATCTGGCCTGCGCCGACGAACCCGACCACCCGGCCAATCCCGCCCAGCTTGCAGCCTTCCGCGAGATGACGCGGGGTTGCGAGGGTGTGCCGCTGTCGCTGGCTGCGACAGGCGGCATCCTGCTGGGGCCGGATTACCATTTCGACATGGTGCGGCCCGGGATCGGCCTCTATGGCGGCCTGCCCTTTGCCGAGGCGCAGCAGACCGTCCGCCTGTCGCTGCGCGTGATCCAGACCCGCGCCGTCGCCAAGGGCGAGATGGTCGGCTACGGCGCCTCATATATAGCGGACCGCCCCTGCCGCATCGCCACCGTCGATGCGGGCTATGCGGATGGTGTGCTGCGCTCGCTGTCCGGCAAGGGGGCGATGCTTTATTCGGGCGATACCGGTTGCCCCATCGTCGGGCGCGTCTCGATGGACCTCATCACCGTCGATGTGACGGCGCTGGAGGACGTGCCCGAGACGCTGGACCTGATCTGCGCCCATCAGCCCATCGACCGGCTGGCCGATCTGGCAGGCACCATCGGATACGAGATCCTGACCGCCCTGCGTCAGCGTTACGCCCGCTCATGGTCGTAACGGCCTTGCGCGGCCTTGGCCGCCCGGCGCTGGCAATGCTGCGCGGGATCGGGGCGGTGACGCTGTTCGCCACGCGCGGTCTGACGCGGCTGCGGCCTTTCCCGGGGCGCGCGCTGGCGCAGCAGATCATCCAGATCGGCTGGCTGTCGTTGCCCGTGGTCGGGCTGACGGCGCTCTTCACCGGCGCGGCGCTGGCCTTGCAGATCCATTCGGGCGGCGCGCGCTTTCAGGCCAGCGATGTCGTCCCCGCCATTGTCGCCATCGGCATGGTGCGCGAACTTGGCCCCGTTCTGGGCGGTTTGATGGTCGCGGCGCGCGTGGCCAGTTCCATCGCCGCCGAGATCGGCACGATGCGCGTCACCGAACAGATCGACGCGCTGGTCACGCTATCCACCGACCCGGTGCGCTGGCTGGTGACGCCGCGCCTCTGGGCCGCGATACTGTCGCTGCCGGTTCTGGTCGCGGTGGGGGACATCATCGGCATCATGGGCGGCTGGCTGGTGGGGACGACCTCGCTCGGATTCACCTCGGCGCGCTACATCGCCGACAGCTGGGCCTATCTTGAGACTTGGGACGTGCTGTCGGGCCTGATCAAGGGCGCGGTCTTCGGGCTGGTCGTCGCCCTGTCGGGCTGCTGGTTCGGCATGCGCTGCGCGCGCGGCGCGGCGGGGGTGGGCCGGGCCACGACCTCGGCCGTGGTGGCGGCGGCGGTGGGCATCCTTGCGGCGAACTTCATCCTGACGGGACTGTTCTTCCGATGAGCGCGCCGATGATCGAGACGCGCGGCCTGACCCGCAGCTTCGGTGCCAAGCGCGTGCTGGCGGGTGTCGATCTGGCCGTTGCGCCGGGGGAAAGCCTCTGCGTGATCGGCCAGTCGGGCACCGGCAAGTCGGTTCTGCTGAAATGCATCCTCGGCCTCGTGCCGCCCGATGGCGGGCAGGTCCTGTGGCAGGGCCAGCCGCTGGACGCGGCGCGCCTGCCGCAATTCCTGACGCGCTTTGGCATGCTGTTTCAGGGCGGCGCGCTGTTCGACAGCCTGAATGTCTGGCAGAACATCGCCTTTCGCCTGCGCCAGCGGATGCCCGACCGCGAGGCCCGCGCCATCGCGCTGGACAAGCTGGCGCGCGTGGGTCTGACGCCCGAGACCGCCGATCTGATGCCCGCCGAATTGTCCGGCGGCATGGCCAAGCGGGTGGGTCTGGCGCGTGCCATCGCGGATGACCCGGCGGTGATCTTCTTCGACGAGCCGACGACCGGCCTCGACCCGATTCGCGCCCGCGCCATCGACGATCTGATCCGCAGCATCGTGACCGAGACCGGCGCCACGGCCATCACGATCACGCATGACATGCGCTCGGTCGCGCTGATCGGGGACCGGGTGGCGATGCTGCAGAACGGCGTGATCGCGCATATCGGCCCGGTCGCCGGGATGGACAGCGAACCGGCGCTGGCGGCCTTTCTGGGCAGGGCGCCTGTTGCCCATTCCTGATGCAACCCGCGCGCCTTGGCACGCGTTTTGCCGTATGCGGGGGCAGGGATGCCGCCTTGGCAGACAACCTCTCCTTGTGCGACTCACGCAAGCTTGCCACCATGACCCCAAGGACGCCTGAGCAGGAGAACGATTTGGGCCTATCGCCAACGCCCCCCGTCACCACCCCTCCGAACGAGACCGTGCTGGAATTTCCCGACAACCGGCTGCTGATCGACCTGTGCGGCGCGAATGACCGCCACCTGGCCCGGATCGAGGAAGCCCTGGGCGTGCATATCCTGCGACGCGGCAACCTCCTGGCCGTGGTCGGCGGCCCCGAGGCCCAGTCCGAGGCCAGCAACGTCCTGCGCGGCCTCTACGATCGTCTGGAAAAGCAGCGCCCGGTTTCCTTGGGCGAGGTTGACGCGGCGCTTCGCATGGGCATCGACCCGGCGGGCGATCCGACGCCTGCGGACCAGCTCGAGATGTTCTCGAAGGGCGTCTACGAGCTGCGGACCCGCAAGAAATCGGTCGAGCCGCGCACCGACGCGCAAAAGGCCTATGTGCGGTCGCTCTTCGAACATGAACTGGCCTTCGGGATCGGGCCTGCCGGGACGGGCAAGACCTATCTGGCCGTCGCGGTCGGCGTGACCATGCTGATCGGCGGGCATGTGGACAAGATCATCCTGTCGCGCCCTGCCGTCGAGGCGGGCGAGCGTCTGGGCTTTCTGCCCGGCGACATGAAGGAGAAGGTCGATCCCTACATGCAGCCGCTCTATGATGCGCTGAACGATTTCCTGCCCGCCAAGCAGATGCAGAAGCTGGTCGAGGAAAAGCGCATCGAGATCGCGCCCCTGGCGTTCATGCGCGGCCGCACCCTGTCGCGTGCCTTCGTGGTGCTGGACGAGGCGCAGAACGCGACCTCGATGCAGATGAAGATGTTCCTGACGCGGCTGGGCGAGGGCTCGCGCATGGTCATCACCGGCGACCGCACCCAGATCGACCTGCCGCGCGGCATGCAATCGGGTCTGGTCGATGCCGAACGCATCCTGGGGGGCGTCAAGGGGATCAGCTTCAGCTACTTCACCGCCGATGATGTCGTGCGTCACCCGCTTGTCGCGCGCATCATCAAGGCGTATGACGCCGAAGAGGTCGCGGCCCTTGCCCGCGGCGACATGGATGAGCCGCGCGGCCAATACGCCCCGCGGCGGGCGATACGGAACGATGCCTGACGAGATCACCGCCGACTGCGTCATCGAGGATGACCGATGGGAGGCCGCCGGACTTGAGGATCTGGCGGCCCGCGCCGTCACTGCGACGCTGGACTGGCACCGCATCGGCGGCGAGGTCGTGGTCATGGGCTGCGACGATGCCCGCATCGCGGCCCTGAACGCCGATTTCCGGGGCAAGCCGCGCGCGACGAACGTCCTGTCCTGGCCCTCGGTCGAGGCTGAACCGCGCGCACCCGGCACAGCGCCGGACATGCCCGACGCGGACGAGCTTGGCGACATCGCCATCGCCTACGACACCTGCGCGGCCGAGGCGCTGGCGCAGGGCAAGCCCTTCGCGCATCACGTCATGCATCTTCTGGTCCATGCCTGCCTGCATCTGCTGGGCTATGACCACGAGAACGGACCCGATGCCGAAGTGATGGAACAGACCGAGCGCCGAATCCTGGCCGGTCTGGGCATTCCCGATCCCTATGAGGAGACCAGCGAAAGATGAATTCCGACAGTCGATTACCGGTCGCCGCCCGTGAACCGGGCGACATGGCCGAAGACGAGGGCGAGCAGGATCGCCAGCGTGGTTTCTTTGGCCGGGTCTTTGACGCCCTGAAGGGCGGCGAGGCCGAGACCGACGACGAGGACGCCGCCGCCCCTCGCAGCGACAGCCAGCCTGCGCCGGGCATGGTGAACCTGCGCCGCCTGCGCGTCGATGACGTGGCGATCCCCAAGGCCGAGATCATCGCCGCGCCGCTGTCGATCACCCTTGACGATCTGGTGACGATGTTCCGCGAGCATGGCTTCTCGCGGATTCCCGTCTTTCGGGGCACGCTGGACAGCCCGCTCGGGCTGATCCACCTCAAGGATCTTTCGCTGAAACACGGCTTCGGCGCGGGCGGCAAGTTCACCTTGCGCCCGATGCTGCGCCCGCTGCTTTACGTCCCCCCCTCTATGCCCATCGGCGTGCTGCTGCAGCAGATGCAGCAGAAGCGCATCCACATGGCGCTGGTCATCGACGAATATGGTGGCGTTGACGGGCTTGTCACGATCGAGGACCTGATCGAACAGGTCATCGGCGAGATCGAGGACGAGCATGACGAGGATGAGGGCCATCTGTGGGTCAGCGAAAAGCCGGGCCAATGGCTGATCCAGGCCCGCGCGCCAGTTGATGAGGTCGAGGCCGAGACGGGCCTGCGCCTGGCCCCCGAGGACGAGGCGGAAGAGGTGGACACGCTTGGCGGTCTGATCTTCATGCTGATCGGTCGCGTGCCGCTGCGGGGTGAGGTCGTCGCCCATCCCTCGGGCGCCGAATTCGAGGTGGTCGAAGCAGATCCGCGCCGGATCAAGCGGTTGCGCCTGCGGATGCCCCGGCTGGGTTCGGCCACCGACAAGGCCACGGGCGGGGGCACGCGCGCCGACTAGCTGTCGGCGAAGCGCTCCAGCATCGCCTGGATGAAAAGGTCGCGCAGGGGCGGGGTCTCCATCATGACCTCGTGCCGCGCGCCGGGCACTTCCAGCAGCTGGCCGCCCGGCCAGCGCGCCGCCCGGTCGCGGATCGCCTGACCCGAGACGACACGCTCGTCGCTGCCGACCGAGACCAGCATCGGCAGGTCGGGCGAGGCGATCTGCGACAGCCGCGTGCATTCGTTCAGCGCCTTCGACACCCAGTCGAAGCTGGCCCCGCCGATGGTCAGGTCGGGCCAGGCGGCAGCCTCGCGGACCAGTCGCGCCCATTCATCGACATCCCGCGTCAGCAGATTGGCCGAGAAGGATTCGTCCAGCACATAGGTGCTGCGCGTCCCGCCGCTGCCCGGCGCGGCGACGCCGCCCCGCCCGACGCGCCCCGCCAGATAGGCGATGCCAAGTGCGACACCGTGCTGCAACCGGCGCAGGTTGATCCCCCACATCGGCGCCGAAAAGACCGCGCTGGCGACGGGCAGGTCCGATTCCAGCGCCGCAAGCCCGATGCAGCCGCCCATCGAATGGGCCAGCAGGTGCCAGGGACGGGCAAGGCCCAGTTCCTCGGCGGCGACGATCATTTCGACCACGTCGCGTTGATAATCGCTGAAGGCGCCGACATGGCCGGGGCGCGGATCGGCCTGCAACCGGTCCGACAGGCCCTGTCCGCGCCAGTCGATGGCCAGGACGTGATAGCCCGCCGCGTTCAGGCGGCGGGCTATCGGGGCATATTTCTCGACATATTCGGTGCGGCCGGGGAACAGCAGGACGCTGCCCTCGGCTGCGGCGCGCGCCGTTTCCCAGCAGGCGACCCGCAGGCGGATGCCGTCCTCGGCCCGCAGCCAATAGGCGCGGGCCGGTTCCAGCGGATCATCGGCCAGCTGGCGGAACGGCGCGCTGTCCATGGATCAGGACAGCTTCTGGCCCAGCTGCATGGCGACGCCCATCGAGCCGTCAACCTTGAGCTTACCCATCATGAAGGCGGTGGTCGGGTTCACGTCGCCCGACAGGATCCCCTCGAACGTGTCGCGGCTGGCGGTCAGCGTCACCTCGGCCTCTTCGCCGTCGTCGGCGGCGCGCACGCCGCTTTCGTCGATCATGATGGCGCCCTCGTCGGTGATGACGAATTTCGCGGTCGAGTCGAAGCTGTCGATCTTCTCGCTCAGTTTCTCGACGGCGGCTTTCACGACTTCGCTCATTTCATGTCCTCTCTTGCGCTTTGGCTGGCGCCCGGCATACGGGCTGGGTTACACCAGACGTTATGAGCGCGCTTCGTCACCAAATCCATAATGTCGTCGCGGCATTCAAGGCCGGATTAGTGACAATTCTGCTTGTCATGGCAACAGCTTTCGCAGCCGGCGCCCAGCCGGTCGACCTCGACGATGCTTTCGCCCGGCTGGCCCAGCCCGAGGGCGAGGGCTGGCGCATCGCCGAAAGCGATATCCTGCGCGCCTGGTCACGGTCAGGCTCGCCCGCGATGGATCTGCTGCTCAGGCGGGGCGAGGATGCGCTGGATCGCGGCGATCTGGACGAGGCGATCGGGCATCTGAGCGCGCTGACCGACCACGCCCCCGATTTTGCGGCGGGCTGGCAGACGCGCGCGGCGGCCCTGGCCATGGCTGGCCAGTTCGGCCCCGCCATCGAGGATCTGGCCCGCACCCTGGTGCTGGAGCCGCGTCATTTCGCCGCGCTGACCCAGCTTGGCGCCATGCTGGAAGAGATCGGCCAGCCGGGACGGGCGCTGGCGGCCTATCGCGAAAGCCTGAAGGTCCATCCTCATCAGCAAGAGGCGCTGGATGCCGCCGCCCGTCTGGAACGTCGCCTGCGCGGCACCGATATCTGAGGAATGACCATGACAACGCGCGGGCGGATCACCGCCATCCTCGGCCCGACCAATACGGGCAAGACCCACCATGCCATCACGCGGATGCTGGGGCATCGGACCGGCGTGATCGGCCTGCCGCTGCGGCTTCTGGCGCGCGAGGTCTATGACCGGATCGTGGCGGCGCGCGGCCCCTCGGTCGTGGCGCTGGTGACGGGCGAGGAACGGATCGTGCCCGACCGGGTGCAATACTGGGTCGCCACGACCGAGGCCATGCCCGAGATCGGCGCCGATTTCGTCGCCATCGACGAGATCCAGCTTTGCGCCGATCCCGAACGCGGCCATGTCTTCACCGACCGCCTGCTGCATATGCGCGGCCTGCACGAGACGCTGTTTCTGGGCAGCGACACGATGCGCCCCGCCATCGCGGCGCTTGTCCCCGACGTGCAGTTCGTGCGCCGCGAAAGGCTGTCCACCCTGTCCTGGGCGGGGTCCAAGAAACTGTCGCGGATGCCCGCGCGCAGCGCCATCGTCGGTTTCAGCGTGGACGATGTCTACGCCATGGCCGAACTGATCCGCCGCCAGAAGGGTGGCTGCGCGGTGGTCATGGGCGCGCTGTCGCCCCGCACCCGCAACGCGCAGGTCGAGATGTATCAGGCCGGCGAGGTCGATTACCTCGTCGCCACCGACGCGATAGGGATGGGGCTGAACCTCGACATCCGCCACGTCGCCTTTTCGGCCACGCACAAGTTCGACGGCCGCCGCGTCCGGCCTTTGTTCCCGCACGAGATGGGCCAGATCGCGGGCCGGGCCGGGCGGCACACCGAATCCGGCACCTTCGGCGTGACCGGCGAGGCGCAGATCCCCGACGAGGGCCTGATCGAGGCGCTGGAAAACCACCGTTTCGCCCCGATCAGCCGCCTGATGTGGCGCAACCGGGCGCTGGAATTCGGCACGATGGACCGGCTTGTCCAGAGCCTCGAGGCCGCGCCGGGCCATGAATGGCTGTCTCGCGGGCGCGAGGCCGACGATCTGGCCGCGCTGAAGATCCTGCGCGACCTGCCCGAGATCCGCGACCGCGTGCAGGGCGGCAAGGATGTGCGCCTGTTGTGGGATGTCTGCCGCGTGCCCGATTTCAGGGGCATTTCCGCGATGGAACATGCTACGCTTCTGGCGCGGATCTTCGGGTTTCTGCAGGAGGGCACGATCCCGGCCGAATGGCTGGACCGCGCCGTCAAGCGCATCGACCGGCTGCACGGCGATATCGACGCGATCTCGAAGCGGCTGGCCTATATCCGCACCTGGACCTATGTGGCGCAAAGAACGGGCTGGGTTCAGGACGAAAAGCATTGGCGCGCGGAAACGCGCGCTGTAGAAGACCGCCTGTCGGACGCGTTGCACGCGGCCCTGACCCAGAGATTTGTGGACCGGCGCACATCCGTGCTTCTGCGCCGGCTCAAGCAGAAGGAGAGCCTCGTGGCCGAAGTGAACGACAAGGGCGAAGTGACGGTCGAGGGCGAATTCGCCGGCCGTCTGGAGGGCTTCCGCTTTCGCCCCGACCAGACCGGATCGGTCGACGAGGCGAAGATGCTGAACCGCGCCAGCTACGAGGCTTTGCGCCCCGAATTCCATCTGCGCGCCGACCGTTTCTACAACGCGCCGGACACCGAGATGGACTTTACCGAACAGGGTGGCCTCATGTGGGGCAACCAGGCGGTGGGCAAGCTGGTCAAGGGCGCGGACGCGCTGCATCCCGGCGTCGAGGCTTTCGTGGACGAGGAAGCCGGGACCGAGATCGCCGACAAGGTGCGTCGCCGCCTGCAGCATTTCATCGACCGCAAGGTCGCGGCGCTGTTCGAGCCGCTTCTGACCATGAGCCGCGACGAGACCCTGACCGGCCTAGCGCGCGGTTTCGCCTTCCGCCTGGTCGAGAACGTTGGCGTCCTGCCCCGCGACGGCGTGGCCAGCGAGGTCAAGGAACTTGATCAGGATGCCCGCGCCGCGCTGCGCAAGCATGGCGTCCGCTTCGGCCAGTTCACGATCTTCCTGCCCGCGCTGCTGAAGCCCGCCCCGACCCGGCTGCGGCTGGTCCTGTGGTCGCTGGCCGAGGGGCTGGACGAATTCCCCGAAAGCCCGCCCCCCGGTCTGGTCACGATCCCCAACATTCCCGGCGTCCCCGAAGGCTATTACACCCTGTCGGGCTATCGCCCTGCGGGCGAACGCGCGATCCGTATCGACATGCTGGAGCGTCTGGCCGACCTCTTGCGCGGACAGGACACGCGCGGCGGGTTCGAGGCCAATCCCGACATGCTGTCGATCACCGGCATGACGCTTGAGCAGTTCTCGGGCCTGATGCAGGGTCTGGGCTACAGCGCCGAAAAGGCCGAGCGCCCCAAGGTCAAGGCCGCCGAGGCCGCGCCCGTGGCCCCTCAGCCCGAAGGCGAGGCCTCCGACGCGCCGCTGACCGAAGAGGAATCGGTTCTGGCCGCCGAGACCCGCGCCCGTTGGGAGGCCGAGCAGGCCGAGAAACGCCGCGCCGAGGCCGAAGCGAACGCCGATGCCGGCGAGACGGTCGAGGCCGCGCCCGAGGAGCTTGAGACCTATTACACCTTCCGTTGGGCGCCCAAGCCCCGCGGCCCGCGCCATCCGCGCGGCGAGGTGCGCCGTGACGGCGGCGCCCCGCGTGGCCGCCAGCCGCGCGACGAGGCCGCCGACGGCCAGCCGCGCGACGGTCGCGACGGCCAGCGCCGTCCGCAGGGCAAGCCCGCGCGTGGCCGCGATGGCGATCAGGCGCAGGGCGGGCGCGGCGACGGCCAGCGTCACGAGCGCAAGGGCAAGCCCGGCGGTCCGAAATCCGGCGGCAAGCCGGGCGGGCAGGGGCCGAAGACCTTTTCCTCGCGTCCCGAGAAGAAGGCCGATCCCGACAGCCCGTTCGCGATCCTCGCTGCGCTGAAGGACCGCAAATAAGTGCAGGAGGCCGCCAATCCGGGCCTGCGCCTGGACAAGTGGCTGTTTCAGGCGCGGGTCTTCAAGTCCCGCGCCCTTGCCGCCGAGCGGATCACGCGCGGCGGCGTTCGCGTCAATGGGCAGCCTTGTCTCAAGCCCCATCGCACGATCAGGCCGGGCGACGAGGTGGTGATCTCGGCCCATGGCCGGGTGCGCGTCTTGCAGGTGGTTGAACTGGGCCATCGCCGCGGCCCGGCGCCCGAGGCACAGGGCCTCTACCGTGATCTTTCCGACGGGTTGATTGATCCGCCCGAAGGGACTAGGTGAACCCTTGAACAGCCACGCACGAAAAGAGCGCGCCAGATGACCTATGTCGTGACCGACAACTGCATCATGTGCAAATACACCGACTGTGTCGAGGTTTGCCCTGTTGACTGTTTCTACGAGGGCGAGAATACGCTGGTCATCCATCCCGACGAATGCATCGATTGCGGCGTCTGCGAGCCTGAATGCCCGGCGGATGCGATCCGTCCCGACACCGAGCCGGACATGGAGAAATGGGTCGAGTTCAACCGGAAATATTCCGAACTCTGGCCGGTGATCACCCGCAAGAAGGACCCGCTGCCCACCGCCTCCGAGATGGACGGGGTCGAGGGTAAGCTGGACAAGTATTTCTCGGAAACGCCCGGCGCGGGCGACTAAGGGCGATTCGGCGGACAGGCGCAGGGGCAGGCCGCCCCGTCCTGGCACGCCGGTTGCAACATCTTGGCCGATCTGGCGAAATCCGCAGGCCAGCCATGCTCGAGGCGCCCCGAACGGGCGCTTTCTTGCGCGTCATTTTTGTGTTATGTTCCGGCCTGTCGCGCTGCTGACCGCCTGTCAGAGGCTTAGTCAGCATGTGCCGTATCGCTGCCCTTTCCGCGCCCTCTGCCGGGCCGGATCGACAGACAGACAGGAAAACGGACCGAAGGTGGCCCCCGCCGCTTGCGGTTTTTTTGTGCCCCGGTCGGGGCGCATGCAGAGGAAGCCAGATGTCGAAAACCAAGAAGAACGAATTCCGCCCCGACGATTTCGTCGTCTATCCGGCCCATGGCGTCGGCCGGATCGTTTCGATCGAAGAGCAGGAAGTCGCGGGGCTGCGGCTTGAGATGTTCGTCATCTCGTTCGACAAGGACAAGATGACCCTGCGCGTGCCCACCGCCCGCGCCAGCGAGATCGGTATGCGCAGCCTGTCCTCGCCCGACCTGATCGACCGCGCGCTTGAGACGCTGAAGGGCAAGGCCCGCGTCAAGCGCGCCATGTGGTCGCGCCGCGCCCAGGAATACGAGCAGAAGATCAATTCCGGCGACCTGATGGCCATTGCCGAGGTCGTGCGCGACCTGCACCGCAGCGACGACCAGCGCGAGCAATCCTATTCCGAGCGTCAGCTTTACGAGGCCGCGCTGGACCGCCTGACCCGCGAAGTCGCCGCAGTCGGTGGCCTGGACGAAGGTGGCGCCCAGAAGCGCGTCGAAGAGGTCCTGACCTCGCGCGCGGCCTGATCCTGCCAAGCCCCGCTTGCCAAAGGGCGCCCCGACCGGCGCCCTTTTTCCGTGGCGCGCCATGCCGTCACATGCCTGTCGCGGGCGCCCGTGCGGTCGTGGACAAGCCCCGCGGGCTTTCCTATAAGCGCGGTCAAGTGACGCATGAAGCAAAGGCGCTTTCCCATGATCAAGGTCTTCGGCCACACCTCTCCCGACACCGATTCCACCGGCTCGCCCATCATCTGGGCCTGGTATCTGAACGAGGTCCGCAAGCAGCCGGCCGAGGCCGTCCTGCAGGGCGAGCCGAACACCGAAGCCGCCTGGATGCTGAACCGGTGGGACCTGCCGAAGCCGCGCATCATCCAGGACGTGGCCAAGGGCGATCAATGCGTCGTGGTGGACACGAACAATCCGGGCGAACTGCCCGCCTCGATCAACGAGGCCGACGTGATCGAGATCATCGACCACCACCTGCTTGCGGGCGGCATCAAGACGCGCGGCCCGATCAACATCACCGTGCGCCCTCTGGCCTGCACCGCCACGATCATGCACGACCTGATCGGCGAGGACATGGCCCGCGCCCCGCAATCCATCAAGGGTGCGATGCTGACCTGCATCCTGTCGGACACGCTGGAATTCCGCAGCCCGACCACCACCCCCCATGACCGCGCCGTGGCCGAGAAGCTGGCCGCCGAACTGGGCATCACCGTCGCCGATTACGCATCCGAGATGTTCGCGGCGAAATCCGATGTCAGCGCCTTCTCGGAAGAGGCGCTCTTGCGGATGGACAGCAAGGAATACGAGCTGGGCGGCAAGAAGCTGCGCGTCTCGGTGCTGGAAACGACCGCGCCGCAGGTCCTGCTGGACCGCAAGGCCGCGCTGCTGGCGGCGATGCCCAAGGTCGCCTCGGATGACGGCGCGGACGAGGTGCTGCTGTTCATCGTGGACATCCTGCGCGAGGAAGCCACGCTGCTGGTGCCGAACGATTTCGTCAAATCCGTGGCCGAGCGCAGCTTTGCCGCCACCGTCACCGGCGACAGCGTCGTCCTGCCCGGCATCATGAGCCGCAAGAAGCAGATCCTGCCGGTGCTGGCGGTCTGATGACGCAGATCATCGGCGCGCTGTCCGAGATCGCGGACGGCTATGAGGCGCTTTACTGCGACCTCTGGGGCTGCCTGCACAATGGCAGGCAGCCCTGGCCCGAGGCCGTGTCGGCGCTGCAATCCTTCCGCAAGGGGGGTGGCCGGGTCTGCCTGATGACCAACGCGCCGCGGCCCAACCGCTATGTGATCGAGCAGCTCGACCGCATGGGTGTGCCGCGCGACGCGTGGGATCTGGTCGTCAGTTCGGGCGACGCCGCGCAAGAGGCGATGTTCGCGGGCGCGGTCGGCCGCAAGGTCTGGCATATCGGGCTGGAAAAGGACGAGGGATTCTTTACCGACATCCCGCCCGAATTCGCCGATGCGCCGCCGATCACGCGCGTGCCCCTGGAAGAGGCCGAGGGCATCGTCGCCTCGGGCCCCTTCGACGAGCAGACCGAGACGCCCGAGGATTACCGCGCCCGCTTCCTGCTGGCCCGCGAACGTGGCCTGCCGATGCTTTGCGCCAATCCCGACATCGTGGTCGATCTGGGCGAGACGCGGATCTACTGCGCGGGCGCGCTGGCCGAGTTCTACGAAAGCCTTGGCGGCAAGGCCTTCTATTTCGGCAAGCCCCATCCGCCGATCTATGACCGCGCCCGCCGCCTGATGGATCTGGCCGAGGATGCCCGCATCCTGGCCGTGGGCGACGGGATCGCAACCGATATCAAGGGCGCGGCGCAGGAAGGGATCGACGCCCTCTTCGTGACCGGCGGTCTGGCAGCGGATGCCTTCGGCCCGGATGTCGAGAATCCCGAACCGGTCGCGCTGGCGGAGTGGCTTTCGATCCAGGAACAGGCGCCGCGCTACGCGATCGGGCGGCTGCGCTGACGGGCTGCGGCGGGCCGGTCTCTTGCAACCCGGTCCGCCCTGCGCGATATGCAAAGCCGGAACGGGCCGCACGCGGCCATCAGATGAGGGCTGGCCTTGCAGATCCATCGTGACTGGACCGGATTGACCGCTTCGGCCCGCGGGGCCAGTCTGGCCATGGGCAATTTCGACGGTGTCCATCGTGGTCACCGCGCCGTGATCGAGGCCGCGCGTGCGGCCTCGGACGCGCCGCTTGGCGTGCTGACCTTCGAGCCCCATCCCCGTGAATTCTTCGCCCCTGACGCGCCCCCCTTTCGGCTGATGAATGCCGAAGCGCGGGCGAACCGGCTGGCGCGTCTGGGGGTCGAGCGGCTTTACGAATTGCCCTTCAGCGCGGTTCTGGCGGGGCTGACGCCCGAGGCCTTTGCCCGCGAGGTTCTGGCCGAGGGGCTGGGCGCGGCCCATGTCACTGTTGGTGCCGATTTCTGCTTTGGCAAGGACCGGGCCGGCAATGCCCGCATGCTGGCCGATCTGGGCCGGGCGCTTGGCTTCGGCGTCACGATCCTGCCGCTGGTGGGCGATGCGGGGGCGGAATACAGCTCGACCGCGATCCGTCAGGCCCTGACCGAGGGGCGCACACGCGATGCCGAACGGATGCTGGGCCATTGGCACCGGATCGAGGGCGAGGTCGTGCATGGCGCCAAGCGCGGTCGCGAACTGGGCTGGCCTACCGCCAACATGGCGATGGAGGGGCTGCATCTGCCGCGCCTTGGCGTCTATGCGGTTCTGGTCGATGTGCTGACCGGGCCGGACCGGCTGTCCTGCCAGGGGGTCGCCTCGCTTGGGGTGCGCCCGATGTTCGGCGAGAACGCCCCCAATCTGGAAGTGCATCTGTTCGATTTCTCGGGCGATCTTTACGGGCAGCACCTGTCGGTCGCGCTGGTTGAGTTCCTGCGCGACGAGCTGCGCTTTGACGGATTGCCCGCGCTGATCGACCAGATCGCACGCGACGCCGATCAGGCGCGGCGCGTGCTGGCAGGCGGCTGATGCGGCCGCGTTTCTGGGAATTGCCGCTGGACGACCTGACCCGCCCCGAATGGGAGGCGCTTTGTGACGGCTGCGGCAAATGCTGCCTGAACAAGATCGAGTTCGAGGATACCGACGAGCTGGCCTTTACCCGCGTGGCCTGCAAGCTGCTGGACGGCCAGACCTGCCGCTGCACCAGCTATCCCAATCGCCACCAGTTCGTGCCTGACTGCGTGGTGCTGACCCCCGAAAAGCTGGGCCAGATCGCCTGGTGGCTGCCCGCGACCTGCGCCTATCGCCTCAGGGCCGAGGGCAAGCCGCTTTACGACTGGCATCATCTGGTCTCGGGCGATCCCGAGGCGGTGCATCGCGCAGGCGCCAGCGTGCGCGGCTGGACCGTCAGCGAGATCACCGTGACCGAGGATGACTGGGAGGATTACATCATCGAGGACCTGTCGTGAATTTCGCCTCGGATAATTCCTGGGGCGCGCATCCGGCGGTTCTGGCGGCTCTGGCGCGGGCGAATGAGGGCGCGGTGATGGGCTACGGCGGCGATCCGGTCACGGCGCGGGCCGAGGCCGTGATCCGCGAGGCGCTCGAGGCGCCCGATGCGGTGGTGCGGTTCGTGGCGACCGGCACGGCGGCCAATGCGCTGGTCTGCGCGCAGATGGCGCCTTCGTTCGGGCGGATCTATTGCCACGAGGACGCCCATATCGAAACCAGCGAATGCGGCGCGCCCGAGTTCTATGCCCATGGCGCCAAGCTGGTGACGCTGCCCGGGACCGAGGGGAAGCTGTCGCCCGAGACGCTGGCCGATGCCCTTCGCGCCGGGGCGGGGGCGGGGCTGAACGGTGGGCTCGGCGCGATGGTGTCGATCACGAATGCGACGGAATGGGGCACGGTCTATTCGCCCGGAGAGGTCGCGGCACTTGCAGGGATCGCGCATGAGGCCGGGCTTCCTTTGCATATGGACGGGGCGCGTTTTGCCAATGCAGTCGTGTCGGCCGGATGCAGCGCGGCCGAGATGACCTGGCGCGCCGGGGCGGACGCGCTGTGCCTGGGCGGGACGAAGAACGGCGCGATGGCCGCCGAGGCGGTGGTATTCTTCGATCCCGCCCGGGCCGATGGGTTCGACTATCGCCGCAAGCAGGCGGGCCATGTGTTTTCCAAGCAGCGGTTCCTTGCCGCGCAGATGCTGGCCCTGATCGAGCGCGGTCTGTGGCTGGACCTGGCCACAACCGCCAATGCCCATGCACGGGCGCTGGCCGAGGCCGTGACGCGCGGCGGCGGGCGGCTGTTGGCTCCGGTGCAATCCAACGCGGTCTTTGCCGAGATCCCGGCCGAGACCCACAGGCGCGCGCGCGCTGCCGGGGCGCTTTATCATTTGTGGACGGATGCGCCGGCCGATGGACTGGACCCGGTGCCGGTGAGGCTGGTCGCGGCCTGGGACATGCCCGAGGCCATGGTCGCCCGGATGGCGGGCCTGCTGGCGGGTTGAGACTGCGGATGGGGGGCTCTGCCCCCGCCGCGCGTGCCGCGCGGCCCCCCCGGGATATTTTCGTGAAGAAGAAAGGGTCAGGCACTCAAAGCCTGGGCCAGCAGGTTCAGGGCGTGTTCGACGCTGGCCGCGCGGACCCTGTGGCGGCCGATGGCGCCGAATTCGACGGTTTCGGTGCGGGTGCCGAAGGCTTCTGCGATGCCGAAGCAGACGCGGCCTTCGGGCTTGTGTTCCGAGCCGCCGGGGCCAGCGATGCCGGTGACCGAGACGGTGATGCCCGCGCCCGAATGGCGCAGCGCGCCCGTGGCCATTTCGGCGGCCACCTCTTCGCTGACGGCCCCGTGGGCGTCCAGCGTTTCAGGGCGGACGCCCAGCATCTGTTGCTTGGCCGCGTTGGAATAGGTCACGAAGCCCCGGTCGAATGCGTCGGACGAGCCGGGCACTTCGGTCAGGGCGCCTGCGATCAGGCCGCCGGTACAGCTTTCGGCGGTGGCGATCATTACGCCGCGTGCGCGGGCGGCCTCGAGAATCTCGGCGGCGAGGGTCATAGCATCATCGGAATGTGGAAGGCGGCGGCCGCGATCATGGTGGCGATGCCCGCGAAGAGGCCCGCCCAGAGGTCGTCCTCCATCACGCCGCGGGCATCGTGGCGGCGGTCGGCGCGGCCGACGAGCCAGGGTTTCCAGATGTCGAAGAGGCGGAAGAACAGGAAGGCCGCCAGCCAGCCGGGGTAGGGGAAGGTTTCGGCAGGCAGGCCCATCAGCCAGAAGCCGAAGGACGGAAACAGAAGCGCCAGCCACTGGCCCGCAACCTCGTCGATCACGATCTCGGAGCGGTCGGGATCGGCCATGCCGGCGGTGTGGACGCGCACCGCCCAGAACCCCGCCAACGTGACCGCGACAGTCGCAAGTGCGAGCAGCGGGAAATGCCCGATGCGATGGATCAGGAGGCCAAGCACCAGGGCGACCGCCGAGCCCCAGGTTCCCGGTGCCGGGCGCAGAAGGCCCGCGCCGAACCAGATGCAGAGGATGCGCGCCATGATCATTCCTTGATCAGGGTGGCGGTGGCGATGGCCGCGATGCCCTCGCGCCGCCCGGTGAAGCCGAGCCGTTCCGAGGTGGTCGCCTTGACGCTGATCCGGTCTGGATCTGTCGCCATGATCTCGGCCAGGCGTTGCGCCATGTCCAGAGCGTGCGGTCCGATCTTGGGCGCCTCGCAGATCAGGGTCACGTCGGCATTGCCGATGCGGAACCCCTTGTCGCGGGCCAAGCCTGCCGCATGGGCCAGAAAGATCGCGCTGTCGGCGCCCTTCCATTGCGGGTCCGAGGGCGGGAAATGGCGCCCGATATCGCCCTGCGCCAATGCGCCGTAGATCGCGTCGGTCAGGGCGTGCATGCCGACATCGGCATCCGAATGGCCCATCAGCCCGGCTTCGTGCGGGACGCGGATGCCGCAGAGCGTCACGTGATCGCCCGGCCCGAAGGCGTGGACGTCGTAGCCATTGCCGAGGCGGATATCCATGGCACCTCCCAGGATGCGTTCGGCCCGCGCGAAATCTGCGGGAAAGGTGATCTTGAGATTGTCCTCGGAACCGGGGGTGATCGCAACCTCGATCCCGGATTTCAGCGCCAGTTCGACATCGTCGGCGGCATCCGCGGGGTGGGCGCGATGGGCGGCGAGAATGCGGTTAAGGGCGAAGCCCTGCGGGGTCTGCGCGCGAAAGAGCCCGTCGCGGGAAGCGGTGTCTGTCACGCGGCCATCCGCACCGCGCCAGAGCGCATCCGACACGGGCAGGGCCGGGGCCGCGGCAGGGGCGCCCTGCGCCAGCGCGTCGATCACGCCCTGGATCACCGCATCGGGGACCAGAGGCCGCGCGCCGTCATGGATGAGGACGTGGTTTGCCTGACCCTCGAGCGCATCGAGGCCCGCGCGGACGCTGGCGGCGCGGGTCGCCGCGCCCTCGACCAGCGTGACGCGTCCCGCATAGCGTTGAAGCGCCTGCGGCATGTCCTCGGGATGAACCACCAGCACGATGCGTGAAAAGCCCGCAAAGGCGGCCAGCGTCCGGTCAAGCACCGGGCGCCCGGCCAGGTCGCGCCATTGCTTGGGCGCGCCGTCGCCCGCCCGGGTGCCGCGACCTGCCGCCGTGATCAGCGCGGCAAAGCCTGCCGGGGCGCGGATCATGCGTGGTCGGGCATGTCGCCCTTGATCGCTGCGGCAAAGGCCGTGCGATAGAGCGTCGAAAGTTCGGCCAGAGGCGCGGCGTCACCGCCGAAGCTGACTCTGTCGCCGCCGAACCGGCCCACCTGTGCTAGCGGGACGCCCGCATCGCGCGCGGCCTGCGTCAGCGCCGAAATCGCGTCGGGGCGGCAGGCGACCAGATAGCGGGCCTGATCCTCGCCGAAAAGCTGCCCGATATCGGATGCGTCCAGCGTGACGCCCAGACCCGCGGCCTCGGCCATTTCGAAGGCCGCGAGCGCCAGGCCGCCATCCGACAGGTCATTGGCCGCCGCCAGATGGGCGCGCTGCGCGCGCAGGAATTCGCCATGCTTGCGCTCGGCGGTCAGGTCCACATGGGGGGCGTCGCCGGTCTCGATGCCGAAAGCCTCGTAGGCCAGGGCGGATTGGCCCAGATGGCCCTGCGTGGCGCCGATGACCAAGGCTGCGTCGCCCGCCTGCGGCAGGCCCGCGATGATGTCGTCCAGATCCGCGATAAGGCCGACGCCGCCGATGGTGGGGGTGGGCATGATGCCCTTGCCGTCGGTCTCGTTGTAAAGCGAGACGTTGCCCGACACGATGGGGAAGTCCAGCGCGCGGCAGGCTTCGCCGATGCCTTTGATCGCGCCGACGAACTGGCCCATGATCTCGGGCTTCTCGGGGTTGCCGAAGTTCAGGTTGTCGGTCGTGGCCAAGGGCAGGGCGCCGACGGCGGTCAGGTTGCGGTAAGCCTCGGCCACGGCCTGCTTGCCGCCCTCGAACGGGTTGGCGCGGACATAGCGGGGGGTCACGTCGCTGGTGAAGGCCAGCGCCTTGCGGGTACCGTGGACGCGGACGACGCCCGCGCCCATGCCGGGGCGGCGGATCGTGTCGGCGCCGACCTGCGTGTCGTATTGTTCCCAGACCCAGGCCTTGTGGGCGTGGTTCGGGCTGCCGATCAGGGCGCGCAGGGCGGCGATGGGGGCAATTTCGGGCAGCACGGGGGCGGGACCGGCAGCGGGCGTTTCCACCCAGGGGCGGTCATATTCCGGCGCCGAGGAGGACAGTTTCGACAGCGGCAGGTCGGCCTTGACGTCATTGCCATGGATGATCAGGAACCGGTCCTCGGGGATCGTCTCGCCCACGATGGCGAAGTCCAGATCCCATTTCTCGAAGATCGCGCGGGCCTCGGCCTCTTTCTCGGGCTTCAGCACCATCAGCATCCGTTCCTGGGATTCCGACAGCATCATCTCGTAGGCGGTCATGCCGGTTTCGCGTTGGGGCACATGGTCCAGCACCAGCTTGATGCCCAGACCGCCCTTGTCGCCCATCTCGACCGCCGAGCAGGTCAGACCCGCCGCGCCCATGTCCTGAATGGAGATCACCGAGCCCGAGGCCATCAGTTCAAGGCAGGCCTCAAGCAGGCATTTCTCGGTGAAGGGGTCGCCGACCTGCACGGTGGGGCGCTTTTCCTCGATCGTGTCGTCGAATTCGGCGCTGGCCATGGTCGCGCCACCGACGCCGTCGCGGCCGGTCTTGGCGCCCAGATAGACGACCGGCATGCCCACGCCCGAGGCGGCGGAATAGAAGATCTTGTCCGCATCCGCGAGGCCCGCCGCAAAGGCGTTCACGAGGCAGTTGCCGTTATAGCTTGCGTGGAAACGCACCTCGCCGCCGACATTGGGCACGCCGAAGGCATTGCCATAGGCGCCGATGCCTTCCACCACGCCCTTGACCAGATGCGCGGTCTTGGGATGGCTGGGCAAGCCGAAGGACAGCGCATCCATCGCCGCGATGGGGCGGGCGCCCATGGTGAAGACGTCGCGCAGGATGCCGCCCACGCCGGTCGCGGCGCCCTGATGAGGTTCGATATAGGAGGGGTGGTTGTGGCTCTCCATCTTGAAGACCACGGCCTGACCGTCGCCGATATCGACGACGCCCGCATTCTCGCCCGGGCCGCAGATGACCTGCGGGCCTTCGGTCGGCAGAGTGCGCAGCCATTTCTTCGACGATTTGTAAGAGCAGTGCTCGTTCCACATCGCGCTGAAGATGCCCAGTTCGGTGAAGGTCGGTTCACGCCCGATGATCTGCAGGATGCGGTCGTATTCGTCGGGTTTGAGCCCGTGCGCGGCGATCAGTTCCGGGGTGATCGTCGGTTCCTGCATGTCCTGCCCTTCCTGCGCGAGAATTCTGGCGCCTTTTAGGCGCAGATCGCAGGCAGGGGAAGGCCGCCCGCGCGCCTTGCGGCATAAAAAAAAGCCGGGCACAAGGCCCGGCCCAAGTCCAACAGGGAGGTAGAAGGTGATGAGCGGATACGCTAGGCATCGCCTTCTGAGCCCGATTTATGTGCAGGATGTGAACGGTTCAAGAATTATCATGCTGCACATGCAACATAGCCGCCATGCAGTTACCGAATAGCTACAGACAAAAGTCGGATTGACCGGTCGGACGGGGCCTTAGTCCAGACCGGCCTCGGACTGGGCACGGCGATAGGCCTGGATCTCCTCCAGCACGAAATCGCGGAAGACCGCGACGCGGCGCGTCTGGCGCAGTTCCTCGGGATAGGCCAGGAAAACCGGCACCTCGCCGGATTCCAGATCGGGAAAGACCCGCACAAGCCTGTCGTGGTCGGCGGTCAGGTAATCGGGCAGCACCCCGATGCCCAGATTGGCCAACACCGCCTGAAGCACGCCGAAATAGTTGTTCACCGTCAGCGTCGAGCCGACATTCTGCGACAGAAGCTGCTGGACGAGGCGCGCGCCCGCCGCGACCTGCGGCTGATCGGGCTTCTGGCTGATCAGCCGGTGCTGGGCCAGTTCCTCCAGCGTGGTGGGCATGCCGCGCGCGGCCAGATATTCGGGGCTGGCATAAAGGCGCATCTGGATGTTCAGCAGCCGCCTGCGGATCAGGTCGGACTGGCTGGGTTCCTTCATGCGGATCGCCACGTCGGCCTCTCGCATGGGCAGGTCCAGCACGCGTTCCTCCAGCATCAGGTCGATGCGCAGGTCGGGATATTTCTCGTAGAGCTTGACCAGACGCGGCGCCAACCACAGCGTTCCGAAGCCGACCGTCGTCGTCACCTTCAGTTCGCCCAGCACGTTCTGTTCGCTGTCGCGGATACGGGCGGCGGCGCCGTCCAGCTTGCGCGCCATGGCCGAGGTCGCCTCGAACAGCAATTCGCCCTGTTCGGTCAGAATCAGGCCGCGCGCATGACGGTGGAACAAGGTCGTGCCGATCGAATCTTCCAGCGCGCGGATCTGGCGGCTGACCGCCGATTGCGACAGATGCAGCACATCCCCCGCATGGGTCAGGCTGCCCGCATCGGCCACCGCGTGAAATATTCTTAGCTTGTCCCAATCCATGCGCGTTACGATCCTGTCATGCCTGCCATGCGTTCTTTGCAGGTCTTGCTTCTCCCTGAAGTTGGAAGCCCTGCACGTCAAGTCAAGAATTTATGTCTTTGTCGGTCAGCGTTTCTGACCTATACTGAGCCAAGGGGCATCAGGCATTGGAGGAGTGCAGGATGAGCAAGCAGGATTTTTCGCTAGCCGACCGTTTTGACCTGACCAAAGATCTCGTTTTGTTGAACGGAACGCAGGCATTGGTTCGGTTGATGCTGATGCAGGCGGCACGCGACAAGGCGGCGGGGCTGAACACGGCGGGTCTGGTGACAGGCTATCGCGGCAGCCCGCTTGGCGGGGTCGATCTGGCCATGATGCGCGAGGGCAAAAGGCTGGCCGAGGCCGGGTTGCGCTTTCAGCCGGGCCTCAACGAGGATCTGGCCGCGACCGCGATCTGGGGCAGCCAGCAGGCCGAACTGCGCGGCGAGGGGCGCCATGACGGCGTCTTTGCGCTGTGGTATGGCAAGGGGCCGGGCGTGGACCGCTCGGGCGACGTGATGCGCCATGCCAATATGGCCGGGTCGTCGCGTCACGGCGGCGTCGTCATGGCGATGGGCGACGATCATACGGGCGAAAGCTCGACCGTGTTGCATCAGTCGGACTGGGCGATGGTGGATGCCTATATCCCCGTGCTGTCGCCCGCCGGCGTGCAGGAGATCCTGGATTTCGGGCTCTACGGCTTCGCATTGTCGCGCTATGCGGGCGTCTGGACCGGCCTCAAGACCATGAAGGACACGGTCGAGGCCACGGCCGTGGTCAATGGCGACCCGCAGCGGATGCGCTTTGTCACCCCCGAGGATTTCGTCATGCCTGAGGGCGGGCTGAACATCCGCCTGGGCGACACGCCCGTCGCGCAAGAAGCGCGGATGATCGACTACAAGCGCCGCGCCGCCGAGGCGTTCAGCCGGGCCAACCGTCTGGATCGCCGCGTCTGGGGCAAGCCCGGCGCGCGGATCGGCTTTGTCGCGGCGGGCAAGAACTGGCTGGATCTGGTTCATGCGCTGTCGCTGCTGGGCATCGACGAGGCCGAGGCCGAGCGTCTGGGCCTGACTACCTACAAGGTCGGTCAGACCTGGCCCATGGACATGAAGTCCATTCAGGAATGGTCTGAAAACCTTGAACTTATCGTCTGCGTCGAGGAAAAGAGAAAGCTGATCGAAGTGCAGCTGAAAGAGGCGATCTTCGACAATCGCCGGGGCCGCCGGGTGCATGGCTGGCGTCACGACCGCACCGGCGAGGAATTGTTCCCGACCCGCTATGCGCTGGACCCGGTGATGATTGGGCAGAGGATCGGCGCGATCCTTGTCGAGGAAGGTCGCGGGACCGAGGCGATCCGGGCGGGTCTCGCGCGGCTTGAAGCCGTGCGCCGCGCCGATAATGCACCCGAGATAGCGACCCGAACCCCTTGGTTCTGCTCGGGTTGTCCGCATAACAGCTCGACCCGTCTGCCCGAGGGCAGCCGCGCCTATGCCGGGATCGGCTGCCACTACATGGTCCAGTGGATGGGCCGCGATACCGAGGGCTTCACCCATATGGGCGGCGAGGGCGCGAACTGGATCGGAGAGGCGCCTTTCAGCACAAGAAACCATGTGTTCCAGAACCTTGGCGACGGAACCTACAACCATTCGGGGGTCTTGGCGATCCGGGCGGCTTTGGCTGCCGGGACGAACATCACCTACAAGATCCTCTATAATGACGCGGTGGCGATGACCGGCGGCCAGCCGAACGAGGGCGGGCTGTCCGCGCCCCAGATCGCGCGCGAGCTTGTGGCGATGGGCGTCAGCCCGCTGGTCGTTGTCTATGACGACAAGGAAGACATCGACCGGGCGCAATTCCCCCAAGGTCTGCGCTTTGAGGAACGCGCGCAGATGATGGCCGTCCAGCGCGAGCTGGAGGGTGCCGAGGGCGTCAGCGCGATCCTCTACATCCAGACCTGCGCCGCCGAGAAACGCCGCCGCCGCAAGAAGGGGCAGTTCCCCGACCCCGACCGCCGCGTCTGGATCAACCCCGAGGTCTGCGAGGGCTGCGGCGATTGCTCGGTCCAGTCGAACTGCGTCTCGGTCGTGCCGCTGGACACGGAGCTGGGCCGCAAGCGCCAGATCGACCAGTCCAGTTGCAACAAGGATTTCAGCTGCGTCAAGGGCTTCTGCCCCAGTTTCGTGTCGGTCAAGGGCGGCAAGCTGCGCCGCCCCAAGGCCGAGGCGCTGGACCTGCCGCCGCTGCCCGCCCCCGCGCTGCCCGCGATCAGCGGCACGCATAACATCGTGATCACCGGCGTCGGTGGCACCGGCGTCGTGACGATCGGCGCGGTGCTGGCCCAAGCTGCCCATATCGACGGCAAGGGCGCCGGGATGATGGAGATGGCGGGACTGGCCCAGAAGGGCGGCGCGGTGCATATCCACCTGCGTCTGGCCAACCGCCCCGAGGATATCAGCGCCATCCGCGTGGCCACGGGCGAGGCGGACTGCGTCATCGGCGGCGATCTGGTTGTGACGGCGGGTGCCAAGACCGTCGGTCTGATGACCGAAGGGCGCACCGGCGCCGTGGTGAACGATCACGAGATCATCACCGGCGACTTCACCCGTAACCGCGATTTCCAGGTGCCGTCCGACCGGCTGAAGCTGTCGCTGGAGGCGCGCTTGCGCGAGCGGGTGGCTTTCTTCGATGCCAGCGATCTGGCGCTGCGGATGCTGGGGGACTCGATCTATTCCAACATGCTGGTCCTGGGCGCGGCCTGGCAGCAGGGGCTGATCCCGCTGACCGAAGAGGCGATCCTGAAGGCGATCGAGCTGAACGGCGCCAAGGTCGCCGAGAACCAGCGCGCCTTCCAGATCGGGCGTTGGGCGATGGCTTTCCCCGAACAGGCGCAACGCCCGGCCGAGGTTGCGGCCTTGCCGGTCGATCCGGTCGCCTACCGCGCCGAGCGGCTGGTCGCCTATCAGGGCAAGGGCCTCAAGCGGCGGTTCCTGCAGCTGGTCGATGCCGCCCCGGCGCCCCTGCGCGAGGCGGTCGCGAAAAGCTATTACAAGCTCTTGGCCTACAAGGACGAATACGAGGTCGCCCGCCTGCACCTGACCAGCGCCGAGGCCGTCGCCCGCCAATGGGAGGGCGATCTGCGCCTGTCCTTCCATCTGGCCCCGCCGATGCTGGGCGGAAAGGATGCCGAGGGGCGGCCGAAGAAACGCGAATTCGGGCCGTGGATGCTGCGCGCCTTCCGCGTTCTGGCCGCCATGAAGGGACTGCGCGGCACGCCCTTCGATCCGTTCGGCTACACCGCCGAGCGGCGGATGGAGCGTCAGATGATCCGCGAATACGAAGCCGACATGGCCGAGATATTCGCCAATGTCACCGATGCCACGATGCCCGTCGCGCTGGAACTGGCCGAACTGCCCCTGTCGGTGCGCGGCTACGGTCCGGTCAAGGAAAAGGCCGCGCACGATGCCGCTGCCCGGCGCGAGGCGCTGCTGGCGCGGTTCAGGTCAGGGGGTGCGCCGCTTCGTCAGGCCGCCGAATGATCCAGATCATTTGCAAAGCGCGCGTGGCGGCTTATGAAGGCGCCACGCGACAGCAAGGGGGCGGAACATGGCGGTGGGGGTTTTCGACAGCGGTCTGGGCGGGCTGACGGTCCATCAGGCCATCGCCGCGCGTCTGCCTGACCTGCCGCTGGTCTATCTGGGCGACAACGCCCATGCGCCCTATGGCGTGCGGACGGCCGATGACATCTTCGAGCTGACCTGCCGCGGCGTTGAACGGCTCTGGGCCGAGGGCTGCGATCTGGTGATCCTGGCCTGCAACACCGCAAGCGCCGCCGCCCTGAAGCGGATGCAAGAGACCTGGCTGCCCGCCGACAAGCGCGTCCTTGGCGTCTTCGTGCCGATGATCGAGGCCCTGACCGAGCGTCGTTGGGGCGACAATTCCCCGCCGCGCGAGGTCGCGGTCAAGCATGTGGCCTTGTTCGCCACCCCCGCGACAGTGGCCAGCCGCGCGTTCCAGCGCGAACTGGCCTTCCGCGCGGTGGGCGTCGATGTCGAGGCCCAGCCCTGTGCCGGGATCGTCGATGCGATCGAGTTGGGGGACGAGATCCTGGCCGAGGCCCTGGTGGCAAGCCATGTCGAATCGCTGTTGCGGCGCATGCCCCATCCGCAGGCGGCCGTTCTGGGCTGCACGCATTACCCGTTGATGGAGGCCGCGTTCCAGCGCGCGCTTGGCGAAAACGTGACCGTTTACAGTCAGGCCGGGCTGGTGGCGGAAAGCCTCGCCGATTATCTTCAGCGGCGCCCCGAATTCCTGGGTGAGGGGCGCGAGACGAAATATCTGACGACGGGCGATCCGGTGCGCGTGTCGGGCAAAGCCACGCAGTTTCTGCGCCGCCCGATCCGGTTCGAGGCGGCGTGACGGAACGGAGGGCGGCATGGCGGGCATGAAATCCCTGAAGAAACAGCGCCGGATTCAGGTGATCTTCGCGGCGACCGCCGCGTTGATCATCGCCACGGGCCTGATCGGATACGGGTTCAGCGACGGCATCAACCTCTACCGCTCGCCCACCGAGGTCAGCGAGAATGCCCCCGATCCCGACGAGTTCTTCCAGCTGGGCGGGCTGGTGGTCGAGGGCTCGATCGTGAACAGGACGGGCGTCGCCTTCGACTTCGTGCTGACCGATGGCGCGGTCGAGATCCCCGTGTCTTATGTCGGCCAGACCCCGCGCCCGGATCTCTTCGGCGAGGGGCAGGGCACCATCGCCAAGGGCTGGTACCGCGAGGGCCGCTTCGAGGCGCGCGAGATCCTGGCCAAGCACGATGAGACCTACATGCCCCGCGAGGTGATCGATACCTTGAAGGCCACTGGCCATTACAAGGACCCCGAAAGCTGAGGCAACGCGCGCCGGGTTAAGAAAGGGTTAAGCCCTTCCCGGCAGCATCCCCCGATGCCGCGATTGCGCGCGGCGGGTTTCACGGGGATTGCCATGAAAAGCGTGGAAGAGATCGCACGAGAGATCGTGCGGCGCGAGGGGGGCTTCGTCAACGACCCGGATGATCCGGGCGGGGCCACGAATTTCGGTGTGACCATCGGCACGATGCGCTCGCTCGGGATGGACCTGAACCGCGACGGTCGCATCGACGTGCAGGACGTGCGGGCGTTGACCCGTGCTCAGGCCGAACAGGTCTTTGTCGAGCATTACTTCCGCCGACCCCGGCTGGCGGAACTGCCCGCCGCGTTGCAGCCGAGCCTGTTCGACATGTATGTGAACGCAGGCAACAACGCGGTGAAGATCCTGCAGCGGCTGATCACCCGGATGGGTTTTGCCGCAAGCGATGACGGGATCGTGGGCCCCCGCACCATCGCCGCAGCCCGCGCTGCCGCCGAGGCCGCGCCCGACCATCTGGCGGATGCCTACGGGATCGCGCGGCGCAACTATTATTACGCGCTGGCCGACCAGCGCCCGGCCAGCCGCAAGTTCGCCCGCACCAAGGCCGGGGGCAAGGGCGGCTGGATCACCCGCGCCGAGGAATTCATCGCTCCCCGCTATCACCTGACGGCGGCGCAGCACCGCGCGAGGGTCGCCGCATGGGGGTGATGGGTCGCATTCTGGGCGCAGCGCCCACCGTCACCGCCCTTGGCCACGCCGCGACCGGCATGGCCGAGATCTTCACCCAGAACGCCACCCGCCGGATGGAGCTGGACGATGAAGCCCATGCCCGCGCCCTGACCCAGCACGGACAGGAATTTCTGATCCAGCGCGAGGGGCGCTTTGACGCCTTCGTGAACGGGCTGAACCGCCTGCCGCGTCCGCTGCTGGCGCTCGGGACGATGGGGCTGTTCATCTATGCGATGGTCGAGCCTGCCGGCTTCGGCCTGCGGATGCAGGGGCTTCAGATGGTGCCCGAACCGCTCTGGTGGCTTCTGGGCGCGATCGTGGGCTTCTATTTCGGCGCGCGAGAGGCGCATTACCTGCGCAACCGCGTCTGGCCCGCCCCGCGTCAGCCGGACACGCCCGAGCCGCTGCCCGACCCCGCATCGCCCCAGATGCCCGGCCCGCGCCCCTCGGACGATTTCGTCGACAACGCGGCCTTGCGGGACTGGGCGGCAACGCTGCGCGGTTAGGACGCAGCGGCGCGCCTCACAACCGTGACAGCGCGACCATGGGAGGTCTTTCCCCCCCTCTGCCGGACGGTTATGCTGTCCGGCAATTACAGAGGTTGCCCCGATGATTGCTGAATTCGGCCACCTGGCCTTGATCCTGGCCTTCATGCTGTCGCTGTTCCAGATGACGGTGCCGATGGTGGGGGCGGCGAAGGGCTGGCATGGCTGGATGGACAGCGCCCGGCCTGCGGCGCTGGCGCAACTGATGCTGATGCTGATTTCCTTCGGTGCGCTGACCGTGGCTTTCGTGACCTCGGATTTCTCGGTCAAACTGGTCCATGACAATTCGCACACCTCGAAGCCGTTCATCTACAAGATCAGCGGCGTCTGGGGCAATCACGAGGGCAGCCTGCTTCTGTGGGTGCTGATCCTTGCGCTGTTCGGCGCGGCGGCGGCGGTCTTCGGCAACAACCTGCCGCCCACCTTGCGGGCGCGCGTTCTGGCGGTTCAGGCCTCGGTGACGGCGGCCTTCTACGGTTTCATCATCTTCACCTCGAACCCGTTCTGGCGGATGGGCAATCCGCCCTTTGACGGGCGCGACCTGAACCCGCTGTTGCAGGATCCAGGTCTCGCCTTTCACCCGCCGTTTCTCTATCTGGGCTATGTCGGCCTCTCGATGGCGTTCAGCTTTGCCGTCGCCGCCCTGATCGAGGGGCGGGTCGATGCCGCATGGGCGCGATGGGTGCGGCCCTGGACGCTGGCGGCCTGGGTGTTCCTGACCATCGGCATCGCGCTTGGGTCCTGGTGGGCCTATTACGAGCTGGGCTGGGGCGGATTCTGGTTCTGGGACCCGGTGGAAAACGCCAGCTTCATGCCCTGGCTGCTGGCCGCCGCGCTTCTGCATTCCGCCATCGTCGTCGAAAAGCGCGAGGCGCTGAAAAGCTGGACGATCCTGCTGGCGATCATGGCCTTCGGCTTTTCGCTGATCGGCACGTTCATCGTGCGGTCGGGGCTGATCACCTCGGTTCACAGCTTCGCCAACGACCCCGAGCGTGGCATCGTGATCCTTGCGATCCTGGTCTTCTTCGTGGGCGGCGCGCTGACGCTCTATGCTGTCCGCGCGCCTGCCTTGACGGCCAAGGGCGTCTTTGCACCCGTCTCGCGCGAGGGGGCGCTGGTGGTGAACAACGTGCTGCTGGCGGTCGCGTGTTTCGTAGTCCTTGTCGGCACGATGTGGCCGCTCATCGCCGAGATGTTCTGGGGCCGGATCCTGTCGGTCGGCCCGCCCTTCTTCAATCAGGCCTTCACGCCCTTCATGGTGGTGCTGGCGCTGGCGCTGCCGCTTGGCTCGATCATGCCGTGGAAACGCGGCAGCCTGGGGCGCAGCCTGCGCCCTCTGCGCGGCGCGCTGATCCTGACCGGGGCTGTGATGACCCTGGTCTTTGCGGTCTCGACCGGGCGTTCGGCGCTGGCGGTGATCGGGGCGGGGCTGGGCGCATGGCTGGTCTTTGGCGCCATCGCCGAACTGGTCCACCGCACCGGCAATTCCGGCCTGTCGCGTCTGGCCCGTCTGCCGCGCGCGGATTGGGGCAAGGCCGTATCGCATTCCGGGCTGGGCATCACCTTCATCGCAATCGCCCTGATCACCGCCTGGCAGGTCGAGGATATCCGCGTCGCTCAGATCGACGAACCCTACAAGCTTGGCCCCTATGATGTGGTGCTGCGCTCGGTGGACCGGGTGGACGGTCCGAACTACATCTCGGCCATGGCCATGCTGGAGGTGACGCGCGACGGTCGGCCGGTTGCGGTGCTAAACCCCGAAAAGCGGGTCTATACGGTGCAGAACATGCCCACGACCGAGGCGTCCATTGATTACGGCTTCCTCCGCGACGTTTATCTGGTGCTGGGCGACCAGCAGCCTGATGGCGGTTGGGCGGTGCGCGGCTATATCCGGCCTTTCGCGAACTGGATCTGGGCGGGCTCGATCCTGATGGCGCTTGGCGGGCTGATCAGCCTGACTGATCGCCGCTACCGGGTGGCGGCGGGGGCCTCGCGCGATGCGCGCGCCCGTGGCGCGGTGCCCGCGGAATGAGGGGCGCGCTGCACGCCCTTGCGCTGGCGCTGGCCGTCACGCTGGCGCCCGCCGCCCCCGTCATGGCCGTCCAGCCCGACGAGGTGCTCTCGGATGCCGGTCTCGAAAGCCGCGCCCGTGATCTGTCGCAGAAACTGCGATGCCCGGTCTGCGCGGGCGAGAATATCGACGAATCGAACGCGCCGATCAGCCGCGACCTGCGTCTTTACGTGCGCGAAAGGCTGGTGGCGGGCGACAGCGACACCGAGGTTCTGGACAACGTGGCCGACCGGTTCGGCGAATACGTCCTGTTCGAGCCGCGCGCCGAGGGGATCAACTGGCTGCTCTGGCTGTCCGGGCCGCTGATGGGCATGATCGCGGTGATCGTCGCATGGCGCTTTCTGGTCCGCCGCGCGCAGTCACGCCCCGAGGACGAGACCCGCTTGTCCGAGGCCGAGCGCCGCCGCCTCGACGAGATCATGCGCGGCAACTGACGCGGGGTCGCGCTTTTCCCGGCGCCCGTTTCGCGCATGATCGCCCGACATGCCGAACGGAGGACCGCATGACCCAAGAGACCATCGCGCTGAGCCATGATGCGGGCGTGACCCGGCTGGTGCTGAACCGCCCGGAGGTGATGAATGCCCTGAACAGCGCCATGCGGGCCGAGATCACCGCCGCCCTGACCGACCTGCCCGAAGGGACGCGCTGCGTGGTGATGACGGGGGCGGGGCGGGGCTTCTGCTCGGGTCAGGACCTGACCGATGCCTCGGCGGCGCGCGATCTGGAAGGCACGCTGCGGCGCGAATACGAACCCATGCTGCATGCGGTCCGGTCCTGTCCGGTGCCGGTGATCGCGGCGGTGAACGGGGTGGCTGCGGGGGCAGGGGCCAATCTGGCGCTGGTCGCGGATGTGGTGATCGCCAGCGAAAGCGCCTCGTTCGTTCAGGCCTTCACGCGGATCGGGCTTGTTCCCGATGCCGGCGGCACATGGATGATGCCTCGGCTGATCGGTCTGGCGCGCGCGGCGGGGGCCATGCTGTTTGCCGAGACGATCACCGCCCGGCAGGCCGCCGATTGGGGCATGATCTGGGAATGCCTGCCCGATGCCGATTTCGAGGCCGGGGTGACGGCGCGGGCGCGCCATCTGGCCTCGGGGCCGACGGGCGCCTATCGCGCGATCCGCGAGGCCCTGGCGGCCTCGACCCAGAACGACCTGTCGGCGCAGCTTGAGCTTGAGGCGCGGCTGCAGGGCGAGGCCGGTCGCAGCGCCGATTTCGTCGAGGGCGTGACCGCCTTTCTGGAAAAGCGCGCGCCCCGTTTTCAGGGACGCTGATCAGGCGATCTGGACGAAACGCGGCGCATGGTCGCGATTGTCGAAGAAGGGCACGCTGGCGGGCAGGGGCAGGGGTTCGTCCCACCGCACCTGATCCGCCAGCTCGGACAGTTCCGCCAGAACGACCTCGGTGATGAAGGGCAGGTCCAATGCGCGCGCCTCGGTCAGGGCGACCCAGTGCAGATGCGAAAGCTCGTCGCAGGCGGCGCTGAAATCGTCGGGATCGCCCGTGATGTCGGCGGCGTCGGCGACGAAGAAATGCGCGTCGAAGCGGCGCGGGCGGCCCGGCGGGGTGATCGCGCGGAAGAGATAGGAGAGAGCCCCCGCATCGGGGGCAAGCCCTGCCTCGGCAAAGCCGGCAGGTCCACCGCTGCCGGGGCGGCCGATCAGCAATCCGGTTTCCTCGGCCAGTTCGCGCAGCGCGGCCGCGGCGATGGCGTCAGGGCTGGGCGTGCCATCGCGCGGCTCGGCCAGCAGGCGGTCGCGATGGGGCCGCGCCAGGGGCCGGGCCAATGGGATCGCGGCGTCTTCCCTGTCCACCGCGCCGCCCGGAAAGACGAATTTCGACGGCATGAACACCGCCGCCTTGCCACGCATCCCCATCAGCACATCCGCGCCCTTTGGGCCGCGTCGCAGCACCAGGATGCTTGCCGCGTCGCGGATCGGGGGATCAGCCTCGGTCATGGCGCGGCGTGGTCGGGCTCGGACCCGAAACCGTGCATCCGGCGCGCCCATTGCAGGCCGACCATGCCGCCCTTGATCAGCGGCAGCATGGCCAGCGACAGGATGATCGCACCGGCCCCGAAGGACAGGATCATCGTCATCGCGCTTGGCCGCCATGCCATATAGGAGGCCAGCAGAATCGGTGCGCCCAGATGAGAGACGATCAGGATCGTCAGATAGGCCGGTCCGTCATCAGCGCGCTGATGGTGCAGCGCCTCGTTGCAGGCGGGGCAATGATCGGCAACCTTGAGGAAGGCGCTGAAAAGCCGCCCCTCGCCGCAAGCCGGGCAGCGTCCGAAAGCGCCGCGCCGCATCGCAAGCCCCGTCGGGCGGTCATCCCCGCCCGTGGCCATTCCCTGCAAAGCCCCGTCCGCCATCGCATGTATCCCCCTATCGCGCTGCGCTGAAGGTTAGGCTCTGCGGCAAGCCGATGCCAGCCCCCTCATGTCGCAGCAACTTCAGGCCGCGCGGGCGGGTTCGAATACGACGACCCGGTTGCGGCCCGCTGCCTTGGCGGCCAGCAGGGCACGGTCGGCGCGTTCCAGCGTCTCGCGGGCTAGCTGTTCGGGCCAGGCGCTGCGATCCGAGGGCAGGGCCGTCGCCACCCCGACCGAGACCGTCACCCGGGTCTGCCCCCCGCCCGACAGGCTGGGTAGCGCGATGGGCCTGTCCTGCACGGCAAGCCGCAGCCGTTCGGCGACCGCCTCGGCCCCAGGCCCGTCGCAGGGACAGAGAACGGCCAGAAACTCCTCGCCGCCCATGCGCGCGGCCATCCCCTCGGCGCCGAGCGCGTCACCGATGCGCTGTGATATGGCCACCAGGACCGCGTCACCCGCCGCATGGCCGAAGCGGTCGTTGATCGACTTGAAATGGTCCAGATCCATCGCCAGCACCGAAAAGGCCCGGTCGCCGATGATCGCGTCGCGCGCGATTTCGGACAGGCGCGGCAGGGCGTAGCGGCGGTTGTAGAGCCCGGTCAGGGGGTCGGTCATCGCCCAGACCATGTGGCGGCGCACCTCGGCGCGCTGGTGGTCGCCGCGCGTCTTGCGCGCCAGTTGCATCCGCAGCGCCATGGCGGCGGCGTCGATCTCGTCGGGGCCGGCCAGCGTGTCGGGCAGCACGTCGCCCGCCCCCAGATCCAGCGCGATCGCCGCCATCTCGCCCCGGTCGGGGGCGATGGCGATCACGAAGCCCGCATTGCGCGACCCGTGGCGCGAGCGCAGTTCCGACAGCAATTGCAGCCCGTCGCCACGCTGTTCCAGGTCGGCGCAGATGAGGTAGAGATCCGCGGGCCGCCCCTGCCGCACCGCGGACAGGGCCTCTTCGGGGTTGCGGATGTCGAATCGCGCCTCGATCCGGTCGGACAGCAATTGCCGCCAGCGCTGCGAGCGCGAGGGGCTGTCGGTCACAAGCGCGATGCGCGGCGATTGCAGCCCCTCGAAAGGCGTTGCGCCCTCGCTCATCCCCAAACCCACGGGCAGGGCGGGTTCGCTGTCGCGCAGAAGGCCGCGAACGCGGGCCAGCAGCATCTGGTCGTTGATCTCGGGGTCCAGCGCTGCGGCGGCGCCCGCCTGCAGCGCGGCCAGCCGCGACCGGGTCGGCACCAGCATCAGGATCGGCACCGAGCCATGCGGCCCCGCGCCCGACAGTTCCTCGCACAGCTGCAGCGCCTCGCCCTCGGGGAACCCGTTGCCGAGGATCACCAGATCGGGCCGCACCTCCTCGACAAGGCCCGCGATCTGGTCGATCGCGGTGGCGGTGATCACGTCATAGCAGGCCGCCGACAGCCGCACCTTGAGGGTGATGCGTGTCGTCGCGACTCCGTCTGCGACCAGAATTCGTGCGGTCATCCTGTTGGCCTCGCCCGGCATGGCATGTGACTGTCATTTTCCGGCGAAATCCTTAACAAAGTGTTTCCGGACGGGCGCCTTGGCGTCGCTCTTGCGAAAAATTGGAAAGATCATGGCTATTTCTGCATCCCAGGCCCGCGACAGGGCCACCGCGCTGTTGCTGCACATCACCGAACGCCCCGAGATCCTGTCGGCCTTTCTGGCCGCCAGCGGGTTGCAGCCGGGTGATTTGCGGGCGATGGCACGCGACGGCTCGGCGCAGCTGGCGCTGCTGGACTTCCTGGCCGAGGAAGATGCGCGCCTTCTGGACGTCGCCCAAAGCGCGGGCATGGCCCCGCGCGACATCATGGAGGCGCAGATCTTCCTGTCGGGGCCGGGCAGCCACGCCTGGGCAGCCGACTAGAAGCGGCCTTGAGGCGCGGCCTTCTTTGGCTTAGCAGGGCGGGATGCGTATTCTCTTTCTTGGCGATGTGATGGGCCGGTCGGGCCGCCGGGCGATTTCCGAGCGGCTGGCGGGCCTCAGGGCGCGGCTGAAGGCCGATCTGGTTGTGGTGAATGCCGAGAATGCCAGCGGTGGGCGCGGCGTGACGGCGGGGCACGCGCAGCTTCTGCTGGAATCGGGGGCTGATTGCCTGACGCTTGGCGACCATGCCTTCGACCAGAAGGACATGATCGCCTATATCGACCGCGAGCCGCGCATCGTCCGCCCCCTGAACTTCGCACGCGAGGCGCCGGGGCGCGGCCATACGATCATCAGCGATGCCCGCGGGCGCAAGGCGCTGATCGTGCAGGCGCTTGGCCAGGTCTTCATGTCGCGGCCCTATGACGATCCGTTCTCGGCGCTGGACGGGGTGCTGAGGGCGCATCCTCCGGGCGGGATGGTGCAGGCGGCGCTGATCGACATCCACGCCGAGGCCACCAGCGAGAAAATGGCCGTCGGCCATTTCTGCGATGGCCGCGCCAGCATCGTGGTCGGCACCCATACCCATGTGCCGACCGCCGACGCGCAGATCCTGCCGCGCGGCACGGCCTATCTGTCCGATGCGGGCATGTGCGGCGATTACGACAGTGTCATCGGCATGGAAAAGACCGAGCCATTGCGCCGTTTCATCACCGGCATGGCGCGCGACCGCTTCACCCCGGCCGAGGGCGAGGCGACCCTGTCGGGCGTGCTGGTCGAGACGGATGATCGCGGCGGCCCGGCCCGCAGCATCCTGCCCATCCGCGAGGGCGGGCGGCTGGCGCCGAGCCTGCCTGCATAAAGGCTTTCGCCGCATGATTTGGGTGCTTGCGGCGGGAAGGTCACTTGGCGCAGGATGCCGCCGAATGGGCCGGCCTGCGCGCCGGGTCCGCAAGAACGGGTTGTGAATGTTCGGATTTGAACTGGCCGGAACGTCCGGTGCGCTGCTGACCATCGCGATCATCGCGGGGATGCTGGTCCTCTTCATCCGAGAAACCTATCCGCCCGAAGTCACCGCCATCATCGGCGCGGTGGTGCTGTTGGGTCTGGGCATCCTGCAACCCTCTCAGATCGCGGGGGTCCTGTCGAATTCGGCGCCCTGGACCATCGCCTTCATGTTCATCATCGTGGGCGGGCTGGTCCGCACCGGGGCGCTGGACTGGATCGGCCAGCGCGCCGCCGCCCATGCAGGCGAGCATCCGGTCCTGACGCTGGCGCTGGTCTCTTGCCTGGTTTGCCTGATGTCGGCCTTCGTGAACAACACGCCGCTGGTCGTCGTGATGATGCCGATCTTCATGCAGCTGGCCAAGGAAATGGGCAAATCGCCCTCGAAGCTGCTGATTCCGCTGTCTTATCTGTCGATCCTAGGCGGCACGATGACGCTGATCGGGACCTCGACGAACCTTTTGGTGGACGGGGTCGCCCGTGCGCAGGGGATGCAGCATTTCTCGATTTTCGAGATCACCTGGGTCGGGCTGCCCATGGCCATCGTGGGCGTGCTTTACCTGATGATCTTTGCACCCCGCCTGCTGCCCGACCGCGACTCCATGTCGCAGCTTCTGTCCAGTCGCAGCAAGATGAAGTTCTTCACCGAGGTCGCCATCCCCGAGGGTTCCAGCCTGATCGGCAAGGGCATCGACGAGGTGGACATCTTCAGCCGCGACAGCGCGCGCGTGATCGACGTGCTGCGGGGCGACGCCTCGCTCAGGCGCGATCTGGCCGCCGTGCGGCTGGAAGAAGGGGACCGCGTCGTCCTGCGCACCCCCATGTCCGAGGTTCTGGGCCTTCAGGCGCACAAGGAATTGCGCATGGTGGACAAGCTCAGCTCGGTCCAGACCTCGACGGTCGAGGTGCTGATCACGCCGGGCTGCCGGATGGTGGGCCGCAGCCTCGGCTCGATGCGCCTGCGCCGCCGCTATGGCGTCTATGTGCTGGCCGCACATCGCAAGAACCAGAACATCGGCCGCCAGCTTGACGATCTGGTCGTGCGCGTGGGCGATACGCTGCTGCTGGAGGGCGCGCCGGCCGATGTCCAGCGTCTTGCCGCCGACATGGACATGGTCGAGGTGAACGCCCCTTCGGACCGGGCCTATCGCCGCAAGCACGCGCCCATCGTCGTGGCGGTGCTGCTGGGGGTCGTGCTGCTTGCAGCGCTGGAGGTCGCGCCGATCCTGCTTCTGGCCTTCATCGGGGTGGGGGTGGTGCTTGGCACCCGCTGCATCGACGCCGACGAGGCATTGTCCTTTGTCGATGGCCGGCTGATGGCGCTGATCTTCGCCATGCTGGCGGTCGGCGCGGGGCTGGAGAACAGCGGCGCGGTCGCGCTGATCGTCGATGGCGTGGCGCCGTGGCTGAGCACATTGCCGCCCTGGGCGCTGGTGCTGGCGGTCTACCTGCTGGCCTCGACCCTGACCGAGACGGTCACGAACAACGCGGTCGCGGTGATCCTGACGCCGCTGGCGATCACGCTCGGCCATACGCTCGGGCTGGATCCGCGGCCGCTGGTCGTGGCGGTGATGCTGGGCGCCTCGGCCAGTTTCGCCACGCCGATCGGCTATCAGACGAACACGCTGGTCTATGGCCCGGGCGGCTACCGCTTTGCCGACTTCCTGCGCGTGGGCGTGCCGCTGAACCTGATGATGGCGGTTGTCGCGGCCGTGCTGATCCCGCTGATCTGGCCGCTGAACCCCTGATCGGCTTGCATTTCGGTCAATGCTGCCATGCAGCATCAGCGGTTGTGATTCCCCCTGCGAAACACGATCTAGGGCGCAGGGGAGGAAACGGCTTGTCACATGCAAGGAGTTTCCGAAATGGCAACCATCACAACCAATGCCCGCGGGCAAGGTTTTTCGGCCTCGGTTCTTCTGGCGCCGTTCCGCGCGATTGGCCGCTTCATGGTCATGCTGGCCGAAGCCAGCCCGCAGATGCGCGCCCTGAGCCGCCTCAGCGCGACTTCGGACGAGGAACTGGCCGCCAAGGGCCTGACCCGCGACGGCGAAATCCGCCGCATTCTGGGTGGCGCCGCCGCGCTCTGATCGCGCAGCAGCTGCCAAGACGCATCCGCGGTCCGGTTCCGGGCCGCGTTTTGCGTTTCAGCTCTCAGAGCGGCCACACAATCAGCAAAAGCGGCACCGAGACGGCCAGCACGATCAGTTCAAGCGGCAGGCCCATCCGCCAGTAATCCGAAAAGCGGTAATTGCCCGGCCCCAGGATCACGGTGTTGTTCTGGTGCCCGATCGGGGTCAGGAACGCGCAGGACGCGGCCACGGCCACACCCATCAGAAAGGCGTCGGGCTGGACCTGCAATTGTTCGGCCAGGCGGATGCTGACCGGCGCGGCGATGATCGTGGTGGCGTTGTTGTTCAGCACGTCCGACAGCAACATCGTGGCCCCCATCAGCAACAGCAGCGCCAGCCAGGCGGGATAGCCTTGCGTCAGCGCCGCCAGCCCGGATGCGATCAGCGCCGTCCCCCCGGTCTGGTCCAGCGCCAGGCCAAGCGGGATCATCGCGCCGAGCAGCACGATCACCGGCCAATCCACGTGATTGTAAAGCTCGTTCACCGACAGCACGCCCGACAGCACATAGGCGATGATCACGCAGCCAAGCGCGATCGGCATCGAGGTCAGCCCCAGACTGGTCGCCAGCACCGCCAGCGCGAACAGCGCGATGGCCCGGCGCATGTGGCGCTCGCGGTTCACGGGCAGGACGCCCCCGTCGATCCGCAGAAGGCCGGTCGCCTGCAGCAATTCCTCGGCCCGGCTGTCGGGAACCAGCATCAGCACCATGTCGCCCGATTCCAGCACCTGACGCGGCAGGCCGTGCCGCAAGGCGATACCCCGACGGCGCAGCCCGATCAGCACGCAGTCATGGCGGTTCATTACCCCGAAGGACTGGACGCTGTGCCCGATCAGCTCGGATGCGGCGGGCACAAGGCATTCGACCAGATGCTGTTCCTCGGCATCGGGACGTGCGCGCGGCTCGTTTCGGCCGTCGGGAAAGGCCAGGTTCTGGGTCGAACGGAAAGCGTCCAGCGCCGCGGGGTCGGCGCGCAGGACCAGCGCGTCGCCATCCTCGATCTGCTGCTCGTCCAGCTTGCCGGCCAGTTCCTGCCCGCGCCTGAGGATCGCGATGATGCGGACGCCCTGCTTCAGCGCCTCGGCCCGCGCGTCGCCCAGAACCCGCAGCCCGTCCAGGCTGGACGGCGTCACCACCAGCGCCGCAAGATAGCGCCGCTGCGGCCCGTCCTGACCCGGCCCCGTCTCGGCCAGGCGCGCGGGCAGAAGCCGCCAGCCGATCAGCGCGATGAAGGCGATCCCCGCCGCCGCCACCGCCCCGCCCACCGGCAGGAAGTCGAACATCCGGTAGGGCTCGCCCAGCACATCCGCGCGAAAGCCCGAGACGATCAGGTTCGGAGGCGTCCCGATCAGCGTCAGCATCCCGCCCAGGATCGTGGCGAAGGCCAGCGGCATCAGCGTCAGCCCCGCCGCACGCTTCGCCTTGCGCGCGGCCTGAAGATCGACCGGCATCAGCATCGCCAGCGCCGCGATGTTGTTCATGAAGCCCGACAGGATCCCGCCCACCATCCCGAAGGTCAGGATATGGCCCGTCGTGCCGCGCTCGCGCCCCGCGATCAGCCGCGTCAGCCGCGCGACGGCGCCGCTGCGCACCAGACCTGCCGTGGCGATCAGCACCAGCGCGACGATCAGCGTGGTCGGGTTGCCGAAACCGTCAAAGGCGCGCTCGGCCGGAACGACGCCCAAGAGCACCGCCGCCATCAGCCCCGCGAAGGCCACCAGATCATAGCGCCAGCGCCCCCAGAACATCAGCACCATCATCACCCCGAGCAGCGTGAACAGCACCAGTTGCGGATAGGTCATCCTTGTCCCCCCGGCCCGGTTCCGCCGGGCTTGCCTGTTCTAACGTATCAGCCGGTTTCGGGTTCGTCTTGCGGGCGCGCCTCGGGCTGGACTAGAAGCGGCACAGTTTTCATCCGAACTGCGAAGGACGACCCCACATGGCAGGTCATTCCAAATGGGCCAATATCCAGCATCGCAAGGGCCGGCAGGACAAGCTGCGCTCGAAGCTCTTTTCGAAGCTGGCCAAAGAGATCACCGTGGCGGCGAAGATGGGCGACCCCGACCCTGAGAACAATCCCCGCCTGCGTCTGGCCGTCAAGGAGGCCAAGTCGAAATCCGTCCCCAAGGACGTGATCGACCGCGCGATCAAGAAGTCGCAGGGCGGCGATGCCGAGAATTACGAGGAAATCCGCTACGAGGGTTACGGCCCGAACGGCATCGCGCTGGTCGTCGAGGCGATGACCGACAACCGCAACCGCACGGCCTCGAACGTGCGCAGCTACTTCACCAAGGCGGGCGGCGATCTGGGCCAGACGGGTTCGGTCAGCTTCATGTTCGACCGCGTGGGCGAGATCATGTATCCGCTGTCGGTCGGTGACGCCGACACGGTGATGATGGCCGCGATCGAGGCGGGTGCCGACGATGTCTCGACCGATGACGAAGGCCACTGGATCTACTGCGCCGACACCGCGCTGAACGAGGTCTCGACCGCGCTGGAATCCGCGCTTGGCGAATCCGAGATGGCCAAGCTGATCTGGAAGCCGCAGGCGCCGACCGAGATCACCGATCTCGAGACCGCGCAGAAGCTGATGAAGCTGATCGACATGCTGGAAGATGACGATGACGTGCAGAACGTCACCGGCAATTTCGACCTGTCGGGCGAACTGGCCGAGCAGATGTAAGCGCCGTGCGCCCTAGCGGAACCGTTCCGTCAGGGCGCGCAGCCGGTCCGACAGGCTCTGCGGCCGGTCGGCTGGCGCGGGTTTCGCGGCGGGTGCCGCCCCAGGGCGCGGGTGCTTGGCCGATGGCGCCTCGGGCCGTCCGGCATTGCGCGGCGGAGCGGTCCGCGAGGCGACCGCGTTCAGGAACCGCGGCCCGTCGCCAAGCGCCAGCGCCTCGGCCCCGTCCGAGATGCCGCGCATCAGATCATCCAGCCAATCCTGTTCGGCCTTGGCGAAATCGGACAGCACATAGGGCGCGACCTTGTCCTTGTGCCCCGGATGGCCGATCCCCAGCCGCACGCGGCCGTAAGCCTCGCCGACATGCTGGTGGATCGAGCGCAGGCCGTTATGGCCCGCATGGCCGCCGCCCTGTTTCAGGCGGCACTTGCCCGGCGCCAGATCCAGCTCGTCGTGAAGGACGATCACATCGGCGGGGGTCAGCTTCAGGTATCGCATCGCCTCGCCCACAGATTGCCCCGACAGGTTCATGAATGTCTGCGGTTTCAGCAGAACGACCCGCGCCGCGCCGATCCGGCCCTCGGCGGTCAGACCCTGAAAGCGGGCCTTCCAAGGCCCCAGACCGTGATCCTCGGCCATGCGGTCCAGCGCCATGAAGCCGATATTGTGGCGGTTCGCGGCATATTTCGCGCCCGGATTGCCCAGACCGACGATCAGTTTCATCAGGCGCCCCCATCCTTGGTGCTGCCCTGGGAAAGGGCATTTCTGATTTGCGTCCCTTGCGGCGGACCTTGCCGGTTACTAAGACTCTGTCAACCTTTCGCGGCTAAGACAGGGTGGAATGCCCGGACGAATCGCGGGAACCAGGGAAGAACAGGCAAGGACAGAAGATGAGCGATCCGGCAGAATTCTACATGAACACCCTCGTTCCCATGGTGGTCGAACAGACCTCGCGCGGCGAACGGGCCTATGACATCTTCTCGCGCCTGCTGAAGGAACGGATCATCTTCGTCTCGGGTCCCGTCCATGACGGCATGTCCACGCTGATCTGTGCGCAACTTCTGTTCCTCGAGGCGGAAAACCCCTCGAAGGATATCAGCATGTATATCAACAGCCCCGGCGGTGTCGTGACCTCGGGCCTGTCGATCTACGACACGATGCAATACATCCGCCCGCGCGTCTCGACGCTGGTGGTGGGGCAGGCGGCCTCGATGGGCTCTCTGCTGCTGGCCGCGGGTCAGCCGGGTCTGCGCTATTCGCTGCCCAACAGCCGCGTGATGGTCCACCAGCCCTCGGGCGGGTTCCAGGGTCAGGCAACCGACATCCTGATCCATGCCCGCGAGACCGAGAAACTGAAGCGCCGCCTGAACGAGATCTATGTGAAACATACCGGCCGGACCCTCTCCGAAGTCGAGGAGGCGTTGGAGCGTGATCGCTTCATGTCGCCCGAAGAGGCAAAGGAGTGGGGCCTGATCGACGAGGTCGTCGCGCCGCGCGGCAAAGTGGACCCTGACAAGAAATAGCCGCGTTGGGGATTGTGACGGGCTCTGTCCGTCCGTAACATGAAGCAAAGCCCGTTTCGCCCGTTCGGCGGGGCGGGAGATCAGGACATGCGGCCGAAGGCGACAGCCGGGGCCGCCCGCAGACCGCCTGACCGGCTGCGGAATTGAAGGAAGTGGACGATGGCGAACCAGTCCGGCGGCGACAGCAAGAACACGCTCTATTGCAGCTTCTGCGGCAAGAGCCAGCACGAGGTGCGAAAGCTCATCGCGGGGCCGACCGTGTTCATCTGCGATGAATGCGTCGAATTGTGCATGGACATCATCCGCGAAGAGACCAAATCGACCGGGCTCAAGACCGGCAATGGCGTGCCGACCCCGCGCGAGATCTGCGGCGTGCTGGACGATTACGTGATCGGCCAGGAACATGCCAAGCGTGTCCTGTCGGTGGCCGTCCACAACCACTACAAGCGCCTGAACCACGGCGGCAAGGGTGAGATCGAGCTGGCCAAGTCGAACATCCTGCTGATCGGCCCGACCGGCTGCGGCAAGACGCTTCTGGCGCAGACGCTGGCGCGCATTCTCGACGTGCCCTTCACGATGGCCGATGCGACCACCCTGACCGAGGCCGGCTATGTGGGCGAGGATGTCGAGAACATCATCCTCAAGCTTCTGCAGGCCAGCGAATACAATGTCGAACGCGCGCAGCGCGGCATTGTCTATATCGACGAGGTCGACAAGATCACGCGCAAGTCCGACAACCCCTCGATCACGCGCGATGTCTCGGGAGAGGGGGTGCAACAGGCGCTGCTGAAGATCATGGAGGGCACGGTCGCCAGCGTGCCGCCGCAGGGTGGGCGCAAGCATCCGCAGCAGGAATTCCTGCAGGTTGACACGACGAACATCCTGTTCATCTGCGGCGGTGCCTTTGCGGGCCTCGACCGGATCATCGCACAGCGCAACAAGGGCACGGCGATGGGCTTCGGCGCCTCGGTCAAGGAAAAGGACGATCGGGGTGTGGGCGAGCTGTTCAAGGAACTCGAACCCGAGGATCTGCTGAAATTCGGTCTGATCCCGGAATTCGTCGGCCGTCTGCCGGTCATCGCCACCTTGACCGACCTGGACGAGGAGGCGCTGATCATCATCCTGACCAAGCCCAAGAACGCGCTGGTCAAACAGTATCAGCGTCTGTTCGATCTTGAAGGGGTGCAGCTGACCTTCACCGACGATGCGCTGACTGCCATCGCCAAGCGCGCGATCAAGCGCAAGACTGGGGCGCGTGGTCTTCGCTCGATCATGGAGGAGATCCTGCTCGACACGATGTTCGAGCTGCCGGGCATGGACAGCGTAGTCGAGGTGGTCGTCAACGAGGACGCGGTCGAGAACCCGAGCGTGAAGCCGCTGCTGATCCACACCGATGCCAAGAAGGAAAGCGCCTCGGCCGGTTGAGGCGCCTTTCCGGCGATCCGTCGCACTGGACCTTGCCGCCAAACTGCGGCATATGCTTCCCGACAGACCTTCAACACGGTGGACCCGATGTCCTTTCTGCTGCGTTTCCTGACCTGGTGGAACAGCCAGACGCTCAACACCCAGTTCTGGACCTGGCGCAATGGGGTCAAGGTCGGCGAGGATGTCGAGGGTAACGTTTTTTACAAAAGCCGCGACGGAAAGCGCCGTTGGGTCATCTTCAACGGCGAGGCCGAGGCCAGCCGCATCAGCCCGGAATGGCATGGCTGGTTGCACCACACCTGGAACGAGGCGCCGACCGAACAGCCGCTGCCGCGCAAGACCTGGGAACAGCCGCACAAGCCCAACCTGACTGGCACGCCCGCGGCCTATGTGCCCGAGGGGTCGCTGATGCGGGCCCAGCCTGCTCAGCGCCGCGATTACGACGCCTGGCAGCCGGAATAAATGAGCGTCACGGCCTCCGAGGCGCGGGGTGAGCTGGTCGCCGGGGGGGTTGTCCTTGCGGTGGCCATCGGCTTTCTGGGCTGGGCAGCCAGCGGCAGGATGATGCCCGGCAGCGGATATGAGGTGACGGCCTCCTTTCCCGATGTCGATGGCGTGACCGTGGGCACCGAGGTCCGGCTGGCCGGTGTGCCGGTCGGCCGCGTCGCCGCGATCACGCTCAACCGACAGACTTACATGGCGGATGCGGTGCTGCGGTTGCCGCAGGACGTGCTGCTGCCCGCCGACAGCGCCGCGATCATCCAGTCGGACGGTCTGCTGGGCGGCGCCTATATCCAGCTTCAACCCGGCGGCAGCATGGATAATCTCGCTCCCGGCGACGAGATCGAGGACGTCCAGGGCGCTGTCAGCCTGTTTCAGCTGATGATGAAATTCGTGGACAGCCAATCGGGCGAGACCGCGCCATGAAGTGGTTTGCCGCCATGCTGGCGCTGACCCTTTCCACCGGTGCCTTGGCGCAGGATCAGGCCGAGACGCAGCGCGCCGGTGCTGCCATGTTGCGTGGGCTGGACAAGGTGTCGGGCCGGGTGACGGACCTGCCGGTCCAGGTGGGCGAGGCGATCCGTTATGGCCGGCTTGAGATCCGGCTGGGCGAGTGCCGCTATCCAGCCGCCGATCCCAGTTCTGACGCCTATGCACAGTTGACGATCATCGATCTGCGCCAGAATACGCAGGTTTTCGCGGGCTGGATGCTGGCCAGCGCGCCGGCCTTGTCAGCACTGGACGATGCCCGCTACGATGTCTGGGTGATTTCCTGCCAGAGCTGATCGGCCCCAGGCAGATGATGTGACCGGAAATCTGCGCTCAGGGTGATCGCCTCGCGCAGCAGCGCTTGATAGCGCGTGCGCGGGATTTCGTATCCGCCCATGCTGGCCAGATGCGGTGTCAGGAATTGCGTGTCGAACAGGCGGAAGCCGCAGCGTTTCAGATGCGACGAGGTCCAGAGCAGCGCCATGCGCGACCCGTTCCGCCGCGTCGAGAACATCGATTCACCGAAGAAGGCGCCGCCGATCGTGACGCCGAAAATGCCGCCCGCCAGCGCTCCGTCCCGTCGGACCTCGATCGCATGGGCGTGCCCCGACAGGTGCAGCTGGTGATAGAGCTGACGCAGCGGCTCGTTGATCCAGGTCGTCTCGCGGGCGGCGCAGCCTTCGACGATGGTGTCGAAATCGCAATCCAGATGGGCCGTCCAGCCCCCCCGCCTCAGATCTCGCAGCAAAGAGCGCGAGGCGTGGACGCCGCCCACTGGCAGCACCCCGCGCATCGGAGGATCGACCCAGAACAGGCGGTCATCCTCGGCGCTGTCGGCCATGGGAAAGACGCCCCGCGCGTAGCTGTCCAGTAGACGCGCGGGGCCGATCACAGTCTCAGCCGTAATGCTTCTCCAGCCAGCGCTCGAGCCAGTGGATCGAGTAGTCGCCGGACTGGATGTCAGGCTCGGCCAGAAGGGCGCGGAACAGCGGCACGGTCGTCTCGACGCCGTCCACGATCAGCTCGCCCAGGGCGCGCGACAGGCGGGCCAGCGCCTCGTCCCGGTCCCGGCCATGCACGATCAGCTTGCCGATCAGGCTGTCGTAATAGGGCGGGATCGAATAGCCCTGATAAAGCGCCGAATCCATTCGCACGCCCAGTCCGCCGGGCGCATGATATTGGGTGATGCGGCCGGGGCAGGGCGTGAAGCCCGGCACCTTTTCGGCGTTGATCCGCACCTCGATCGAATGGCCGTTGATGACCAGATCGTCCTGCTCGAATTCCATCGGCAGGCCGGCGGCGACGCGGATCTGCTGGCGAACAAGGTCCACGCCAAAAATCGCCTCGGTCACGGGATGTTCGACCTGAAGGCGGGTGTTCATCTCGATGAAGTAGAACTCTCCGTCCTCATAGAGGAATTCAATCGTGCCGGCGCCGGAATAACCAATCCGGGCGACGGCATCGGCGCAGATCTTGCCGATCCGGGCGCGTTCCTCGGCCGAGATGGCGGGGCCAGGAGCCTCTTCCAGCACCTTCTGGTGGCGGCGCTGCAGCGAGCAGTCGCGTTCGCCCAGATGGACCGCGCGGCCCTTGCCGTCGCCGAAGACCTGGATCTCGATATGGCGGGGGCGTTGCAGGTATTTTTCGATATAGACGTCCGGGTTGCCAAAGGCGGCCTTGGCCTCGGACCGTGCGGTGCGGAAGGCGACTTCCAACCCGGCCTCGTCCAGCGCAACCTTCATGCCGCGCCCGCCACCGCCTGCGGTGGCCTTGATGATGACCGGATAGCCGATCTGGGCCGCGACGCGCTTGGCCTCGTCCACATCGTTCACGCCGCCATCGCTGCCCGGAACGCAGGGCACGCCAAGCGCCTTCATCGTGTCCTTGGCGGTGATCTTGTCACCCATGATGCGGATGTGTTCCGCGCGGGGGCCGATGAAGACCAGGTCGTGATCCTCGACCATCTGCACGAAGCCGGCATTTTCCGACAGGAAGCCGTAGCCCGGATGGATGGCCTGCGCGCCGGTGATCTCGCAGGCGGAAATCAGGGCCGGCATCGACAGGTAGCTCTGGCCCGAGGGGGGAGGGCCGATGCAGACCGATTCGTCGGCCATGCGGACATGCATGGCGTCGGCATCGGCGGTGGAATGGACCGCGACCGAGGCGATGCCCATCTCGCGGCAGGCGCGGATCACGCGCAGCGCGATCTCGCCCCGGTTGGCGATGAGGATCTTGTCGAACATGCGCGTCACTCGACGATCATCAGGGGCGTGCCGAACTCGACCGGGGTGCCGTCATCGACGAGGATCCGCTTGACGGTGCCCGCGCGGGGCGAGGGGATGTGGTTCATCGTCTTCATCGCCTCGACGATCATCAGCGTGTCGCCCTCGGCCACGGTCTGGCCGACGGTGACGAAGGGCGCGGCGCCCGGCTCGGCGGCCAGATACGAGGTGCCGACCATGGGCGAGGTCACGGCGCCGGGGTGGCTGGCGGGGTCCTCGCTGGTGGCGGGGGCCGCCAGGGCGGCGGGTGCCGCGGCGGAGGCCGCCGCCTGTGCGGGGGCTGCTGCGGGGGCTGCGGCCGGGGCCGAGGCATAGACCACCTGCTTGCCCTGCTTGGTCAGGCTGACGGTCAGGCGGTCATGTTCGCCATATTCCCGCTTGACCGAAATCTCGTTCAACTCGCTTGCATTCAGAAGTTCGGCCAGCGACCGGATGAAGGCAACGTCGCCCTCGTGATGCTTGTCCGTGTTGGAATCGTTGCTCATGCCATCCTCTGCCATCTTCTGGTCGGGCCGCGTTCCTGCGCGGCGATTGCGGGGCTTATAGCCTTTCTGCCTGCCCGAGGGGAAGGGTCTGGCGCCCTTCAGGGCCCGCAGTATTGGAATTCAATGCCTTCAGCCCTGACGTGCCGCCTTTTCGGCCAGTCCGGACTGACCTTCGCGGCGGGTCAACTCGGCCTCGAGGTCGGCCAGCGTCACGTCCCGCGCCGCCAGCATCACCAGCAGGTGAAAGATCACGTCGGCGGCCTCGGCGGTCAGGCGGTCGCGGTCGCCCCGGACGGCCTCGATCACGGCCTCGATGGCCTCTTCGCCGAATTTCTCGGCGCATTTCTCGGGGCCCTTCGACAGCAGCTTCGCGGTCCAGGAACTGTCGGGATCGGCGGCCTTGCGGGCCTCGATCGTTGCGGCAAGGCGGTGAAGGGCGCTCATGTCAGCCTCATCGGGATGCCGGCGGCGGCCATATGGGCCTTGGCCTCGGCGATGGTGTGGGTGCCGAAATGGAAGATCGAGGCCGCCAGGACGGCGCTGGCGCGGCCTTCGGTCACGCCCTCGACCAGGTGATCCAGCGTGCCGACCCCGCCCGAGGCGATGACGGGGATGTTCACCGCATCGGCGATGGCGCGGGTCAGGGGCAGGTTGAAGCCCGCCCGCGTGCCGTCGCGGTCCATCGAGGTCAGAAGGATCTCGCCCGCGCCCTTGGCCTCCACCAGCCGCGCGAATTCGACCGCGTCGATGCCGGTGGGCTTTCTGCCGCCATGGGTGAAGATCCGCCATTCCCCCGGCGCGACCGTCTTGGCGTCGATGGCCACGACGATGCACTGGCTGCCGAATCGGTCGGCGGCCTGGGCCACCACATCGGGATCGGCCACGGCGGCCGAGTTGAAGCTGACCTTGTCCGCCCCCGCCAGCAGCAGCGCGCGCACATCGTGATGGGTCCGCACGCCGCCGCCCACCGTCAGCGGCACGAAGCATTGTTCGGCCGTGCGCGTCACCAGATCGAACATCGTGCCGCGGTTTTCATGCGTGGCGTGGATGTCGAGAAAGCAGATCTCGTCGGCGCCGGCGGCGTCATAGGCGCGGGCGGCCTCGACCGGGTCTCCGGCATCGACCAGATCGACGAAGTTCACGCCCTTGACCACGCGGCCATCGGCCACGTCGAGGCAGGGGATGATGCGGGTCTTGAGCATCGGGCAGGGCCTTTGTCGGGGTCGGTCAGGCTGCTTCTAGCGCAGGCCGGGGCGCGGGGCCAGAGCGGGCAGGGGGGCGCTGCCCCCCATCGCGCGAGCGCGATTCCCCCCGGGATATTTGCACCAAGGCAAAGGATCAGCCGAGCGCGGCGAGAGCTTCGCCCAGATCCAGCGCGCCGTCATAGAGCGCGCGGCCCGAGATCGCGCCCGCGATCACGCCGGTCGCGGCCAGCGCCTTGAGATCGGCCAGTGACGAGACCCCGCCCGAGGCGATGACGGGGATCTGGACGGCGCGGGCCAGCGCCTCGGTCGCCGCGATGTTGGGGCCGCCCATCGCGCCGTCGCGGTCGATATCGGTGTAGATGATGGCGGCCACGCCGGCGTCCTGGAACTGGCGGGCGAGGTCGGTCGCGTCGATATCGGTCTCGGTCGCCCAGCCGCGCGTGGCCACCCGACCCGCCCGCGCGTCGATGCCGACGGCGATGTGGCCGGGGAAGGCGGCGGCGGCTTCGCGCACGAGAGCGGGGTTCTCGACCGCGACCGTGCCTAGGATCACCCGGTCGAGCCCGCGCGAAAGCCAGGTTTCGATCGTCGCCATGTCGCGGATGCCGCCGCCCAGTTGGGCGGGGATGTCGATGGCGGCAAGGATCGCCTCGACCGCTGCGGCATTGACCGGGTGGCCCGCGAAGGCGCCGTTCAGGTCCACCAGATGCAGATAGCGCGCGCCTGCGTCCTGGAATGCGCGGGCCTGGGCTGCGGGGTCGGTGCCGAACACCGTCGCGGCCTCCATCTCGCCGCGCAGCAGGCGCACGCAATTGCCGTCCTTCAGGTCAATGGCAGGATAGAGGATCATGGCGCGCCCTTCCGTGATGGTATCGATCTGGCGCGTCTTTGGCATGACGCAAGGTCCGGCGGCAAGAGGCGGACCTGACGTCATGCTTGCCAGATGCGCGATGGCCGCGACAATCTGGTCCCATTCCTGAGGAGGAGGGACCATGCGTCACATCATTCTGGCCGCCGGGCTGGCACTGGCCGCGGGCGCGGCTGCCGCCGACCCGATCGAGGGGGTCTGGCAGACCCAGCCTGACGAGGGCGCCTTTGCCCATGTCACCATCGCGCCCTGCGGCAGCGCCTATTGCGGCACGATCACCCGCGCCTTCAAGGACCAGGCCGAATATGCCTCGCCCAATGTCGGGCGGCAGATCGTCATCGACATGGCCCCCCAAGGCGGCGGCAATTACCAGGGCCGCGTGTGGCGCCCGGCCAATGACCGCATCTATGCAGGCAAGGCTGCCGTGTCGGGCAACCAGATGAGCCTGTCGGGCTGCGTCGCGGGCGGGCTTTTGTGCAAGAGCCAGACCTGGGTCAAGGTGCAGTAGGCATCACGCCGGGCGGGGGCGCTTCATGTTGGCCAAGTGGACGTCGATCGCCTCGTTGATGTCGTCATACCAGGTCAGCCGCCCCGCCTCGAGCACGGCGCCGCGATCGCAGATCTCGCGCAGAAGGCCCATCGAGTGACTGACGACGACCGCCCCGGCCTGGGCCAGGCGGTCGTTGAAGACGCGGTTCGACTTGGATTTGAACGCAGCGTCGCCCACCGCCGATACTTCGTCCACCAGATAAGTGTCGAAGGGCACCGCCATCGAGATTCCGAAGGCCAGCCGCGACTTCATGCCGGACGAATAGGTCCGGATCGGCATTTTGAAATGCTGCCCCAATTCCGCGAAATCGGCCACGAAATCGACCATTTCGTCGGTGTCGATCCCGTAGATGCGCGCAACGAAGCGGGTGTTCTGCTCGCCCGTCAGCTCGCCGCTGAAATTGCCCGAGAAACCGACCGGCCAGCTGATCGTCCCGGTCGAGAGGATGCGCCCCGAACTGGGCAGCATCGCGCCCGAGATCATCTTGAGCAGCGACGACTTGCCCGCCCCGTTGCGCCCCAGCAGCGCGACCGAGGTGAAGCTGGGAAAGGTCATGGTGATATGGTCGGCCACGACCTTGTGGCGGCCGTTCAGCGTGTAGGTCTTGCAGAGGTCGTCCAGATGGATCATCGCCGGTCGCGCAGGCTGTAGAAGACCAGCGTGCCGATGATCCAGACCAGCAAGAGGAACCCCAGGATCATCGCCAGAAGCGTGGTGCGTTCGGGGAATTCGGCATCCTGCGCCAAGGTGGGGCGGATATAGGGCGCCAGATAGCGCGACTGGCGGGCGGCCTCGGCGCGGGCGGCCTCGTAGCTGGCCAGCGCGGTCGTGTAGCTGGTCTCGGCGAATTGACGTTCGACCGCGAGGGTCTCGAACTCGCCCACCAGATCGGACAGGGCGCGTTCACCGCTGACGCTGCCGATCTTCAACCGCTCGGCATCGATCTGTTCGCGGATCACGGCGATGCGCAATTCGGTCTGGGCGATGCGCGGATCGTTGTCCTGGGCGTTGGCGCGCAGCAGGCCAAGCGCCACAAGCTGTTCGGCCAGCTGCTGTTGCAGCGAGCTGACCACGCCGACCTGTCCCTGCACATCCGCCGCCGGATCGACCAGCTGATAGCGGTTCCGGAACTCGGTCATCTCGGCGCGGGCCTCGCGCAGGCGCGCCTCGGCGCGGTCGAGTTCCTGGCGGGCATAGCGCAGCGCATCCTCGCGCGCGACGTCGTTCAGCTCGTTGATCAGGATGCCGCCCTCGTCAAGGATAGCCTTGGCGATGGCCTGCGCGTCCTCGGGGGTGAAGGCCAGGATACGCAGGTCGATCATGCCGGTGTCGAAATGGATGCGGACCTTGCGGTCCCATTCGCGCGACAGATCCTCGAGGCTGGTGCCGCCGCGGAAGCGGAAGACCGGATCGTCGGGCGCCTTCGACCAGACCTCTCGCAGGTCGATCCGGGCATTCACCCGTTCGACCAGATCGCGGCTCTGGATGAACTTGTAGAGGATGTCGGTATCGCTGCTTGAACTGCTGGTCACGCCCACCAGCGAGCCCAGCCCGCCCAGGATGTCCGAGGCGCCCGGCGCGCTTTCGCTGCGCACCGAAAAGCCGACATAAGAGGCGTATTGATCGGCCGCACGGAAGTTCAGGTACCACGCGCTGATCAAAAGCGGCAGGGCCACCACAAGCGCGAAGCTGATCACCATCCCGTAGTGGCGCGGCTTCATCCTGGCGGGGCTGGCGGTCGGCCGGATCGGTTGCTTGGCGGCGGCTGCCTTGGGGCCTGCGGGTTTTGGGGTCTGCGGCTGGACCGGCTGGGTTTTTGCCTGCTGCGATGTGGCCTGCTGCGCGGGGGCCTTGCTCTGGCCCGGAGGCGTGACCTGTGCGGGGCTGTTCGAGGGAACCGACATGCGCTTTGGCCGCCTTGGCTTGTTGATCTCTGCCCGGCCCTCATACATAAGCCCGATGGACAGTTCCAGCGCGATCCCCGCCCGTCCGGGCAAAGGAACGTGAGCCGGAGAAGCCCGGAGCCCCCGCGATGTCAGACATCTCCGCCCCCCAGCCCTCAGACCGATCCGCCGAGCGGCCGGCCGCGCCGCTGCCGCAGCGCAAGGCCGGGCAGGGCAAAAAGGGCGACCTGCAAGAGGTCCGCAAGCATCGCCGCTTTGCGTCCTTGCGGGCGATCGGGGCGCTGATGCTGCGCGAGATGGCGACCAGCCACGGCCGGTCCGCCGGGGGCTATCTTTGGGCCATCGCCGAGCCTGTGGGCGGGATCGTCCTCTTGACGCTCATCTTTTCGGTGGGCTTCCGGGCGCCGCCGCTCGGGACGAATTTCGCGATCTTCTATGCGACCGGGGTGGTGCCGTTCATGGCCTATCTGGACATGTCGAACAAGGTCGCGGGATCGATCCGCTATTCCAAGTCGCTGCTGACCTATCCGGCGGTGACCTTCATGGACGCGCTGCTGGCGCGCATCCTGTTCAGCGTCATCACCCAGGCGATGGTGGCGGTGCTGATCTTCACCGGAATCCTGCTGATGCTGGACACGCGCACCGACCCGCAGATCCTGCAGATCGCGCTGGCTTTCGCGATGATGATCCTGATCGCCTCGGCGGTCGGGGTGATGAACTGCTTCCTCTTCGAGGCCTTCACCTGGTGGCAGCCGGTCTGGAGCATCCTGATGCGCCCGCTGTTCCTGGTGTCCTGCATCTTCTTTCTTTTCGACACGATCCCGTTGCCCTACCGCGACTGGCTGTGGTGGAACCCGCTGGTCCATGTGGTCGGCCAGATGCGGCAGGCGTTCTACCCCAGCTATCACGGCGATTACGTCAGCTATATCTATGTCTTCGGGCTGGGGCTGGGGGTGTTCGCCCTGGGGCTGGCGCTGCTCTTGCGCTATCACCGCGACCTGCAGCAGAGCTGAGCGGGGATCACCCCCGCCCGGCCAGCCGCGCCAGAACCGCCTCGCGCCGCACCACGCCGCCGCCCTCCAGCGCCATCGCAGGGCGTTCGGCCAGGTGGCGCATCACCTCGCGCAGGGGCAGGTCGCGGGGCAGGGGTTGTCCCTCGTCCAGCGCGCCGGGTTCGGCCACGTCCTCGGCGGTCAGGACGCCCAGGGGGTTCATGTGCGCGACGAAATCCGCCACATAGTCGTTCACCGGCGCGGCAATGATCTGGCGCGCGGTGCCGACCTGCACGATGCGCCCGCCCTCCATCAGGGCGATGCGGTTGCCCAGCTTGAAGGCCTCGTCCAGATCATGGCTGACGAAGATGATCGTGCGCTTGGTGCGGGCCTGCAGTTCCAGCAATTCGTCCTGAAGCCGCGCGCGGATCAGCGGGTCCAGCGCGCTGAAGGGCTCGTCCATCAGAAGGATCGGCGCCTCGGTGGCGAAGGCGCGGGCCAGACCCACGCGCTGCTGCATGCCCCCCGACAGATCGCCCACCTTGCGGTCGGCCCAGTCGGTCAGGTTCACGACCGCCAGATGCCGGTCCACCACCGCGCGCCGTTCCGCCGCCGGAACGCCTGCCAGTTCAAGGCCCAGACCGACATTCTCGCGCACGGTCCGCCAGGGCAGCAGGCCGAATTGCTGGAACACCATCGCCACATGGCGCAGACGGATCTCGCGCAGGGCGCGACCGCGCGCGGCGGTCACGCTGACCATATCGTCGCCCACGCGCAGCCGCACCTCGCCCCGGCAGACCGGGTTCAGCGCGTTCACCGCGCGCAGCAGCGTCGATTTGCCCGAACCGGACAGGCCCATCAGCACCAGGATCTCGCCCTCGGCCACGTCGAGGCTGCAATCGTGAACACCCAGAACCTGGCCGGTTTCCGCCTTGATCGGGCCGCGGTCCAGCCCCTCGTCCATCAAGGGCAGGGCGCGTTCGGGGTGATCGCCAAAGACGATGTTGACGCGGTCGAACGCGACGGCGATGCGGCTCATTTGCGGTTCTCCATCCGCAGCATGCGGTCCAGAAGGATGGCGACGACGACGATCACGAACCCGGCCTCGAAGCCGAGCGCTGTGTTCACGCTGTTGAGCGCGCGCACCACCGGCACGCCGAGTCCCGAGGCGCCCACCAGCGCCGCGATCACGACCATCGACAGCGACAGCATGATCGTCTGGTTCAGCCCGGCCATGATCTGGGGCAGGGCGCTTGGCAGTTCGACCTTCCACAGCAGCTGGCGGCGGGTGGCGCCAAAGGCGGTCGCGGCCTCGATCAGCGCGGGCGGGGTCGAGGCGATTCCAAGCTGCGTCAGCCGGATCGGCGCGGGCAGCACGAAGATCACCGTCGCCAGAAGGCCGGGCACCATGCCGATGCCGAAAAAGACGATGGCCGGGATCAGATAGACAAAGGTCGGCAGCGTCTGCATCAGGTCCAGAACCGGGCGCATCCAGGCATAGAGCCGGGGTCGGTGGGCGGCCGCAATGCCGATGGGGACCCCGATCGCCATGCAGACGATGCAGGCCGACAGGACCAGCGTCAGCGACTGCAGCGTCTCGGTCCAGTAGCCCTGGTTCAGGATGAACAAAAGCCCCGCGCCGACCAGCAGGACCGGCGCGATGCGGCGTTGCAGCGCGTAGGTCAGCGCCATGGCCAGCGCGGTGAAGACCAGCGGATGCGGCGCCTGAAGCGCGGCCAGCACGCCCGAGATCAGCGCGTTCATCCCAGCCGAGATCGCGTCGAAGACCGCCGCGCCATTCGCGTTCAGCCAGTCAAAGACGGACCGTGCCGTCCGGCCCACCGGGATCTTGTTGTCGGTGATCCAGCCCAGAGGCAGGTTCAGGAATTCCATGCGCGCGTCCTTGCTTGCAACCCCGCCCGGCGGCCCCCGGGGGCGCGCCGGGCGGCGGGCCTTATCCGGCCAGGGCCTCGGTCAGGGCGGCCTCGGCGTCGTTGCCCTCGATCGTGGTCACGCCGTCGAGCCACGGCGTCGCGGCGTCGGGATTGGCCGAAAGCCAGTCGCGCGCGGCGGTCGAGGGCTCCTGCCCGTCATTCAGGATCTTGCCCATCACCTCGTTCTCCATCGCCAGCGAGAATTCGAGGTTCTGAAGGAAACGGCCGACATTGGGGCAATCCTCGACATAGCCCGCGCGGGTGTTGGTGCGGACCTCGGCGCCGCCCAGATCGGGGCCGAACACGTCGTCGCCGCCGGTCAGATAAGTCATGTCGAACTGCGCGTTCATCGGGTGCGGCTCCCAGCCCAGAAAGACGACCGGGCGGCCCGCATTGCTGGCCCGCTGCACCTGCGCCAGCATGCCCTGTTCACTGGATTCCACCACCTCGAAGGTGCCAAGGCCGAACTGGTCCATGGCGATCATCTCAAGCAGCAGGCGGTTGCCGTCATTGCCCGGCTCGATCCCGTAGATGCGGCCTTCCAGCGCGTCCTTGTGTTCGGCGATGGTCGCGAAATCGGTGATGCCCAGATCGGCGCCCGCGCGGTTCGTGGCCAGCGTGTATTTCGCGCCGGTCAGGTTGGTGCGGACGGTATCGACGGTCCCGGCCTCGGCATAGGGGGCGATGTCTGCCTCCATCGTGGGCATCCAGTTGCCCAGGAACACGTCGACATCGCCGGTGGACAGCGCCGTATAGGTCACGGGCACCGACAGGATTCGCGTCTCGGTCTGATAGCCAAGTGCCTCCAGCACGGTCGTGGCCAGCGCCGTCGTCGCCGTAATGTCCGACCAGCCGACATCCGAAAACACGACCCGGCCGCAATGATCGTCGGCCATAGCCAGCGTCGGTTGGGCCAGTAGGGCAAGGGCGGTCAGCGCGGGCGCAATGCTGCGATGTGTCATGAAAGGCTCCCTGTTCTTGATTGGTTGATCAATTAACGCTACATTGTTTCGACAAGGCAACAACAAACATGAGCGCACCGATATGCCGAAACTTGGGGCCGAGCCTATCCGAAAAGCCGCGCTGATCAACGCCACCATCTTCGAAGTGGGGCGGGCGGGGTCTCTGGACGTGACGGTCGCGCAGATCGCGCGGCGGGCAGGGATGTCTCCGGCGTTGGCGCATCACTATTTCGGATCGAAGGACCAGATGTTTCTGGCCGCGATGCGCTACATCCTGCGCGTCTATGTGACGACCGTGCGCGAAGCCCTGCCGGGGCGCGGCACGCGCGGGCGGCTGGACGCGATCATCCGCGCCAGCTTTGCGCCCGTGAACTTTCAGCGCGAGACGGTTAGCGCCTGGCTGAACTTCTATGCGCTGGCTCTGACCAGCCCCGAGGCCGCGCGCCTCTTGCGGGTCTACCACCGGCGCCTGCGATCGAACCTGCTGGTCGCGCTGCGGGGGCTGACGGATGACCCGGGCCGCGTGGCCGACACGCTCGGCGCGCTGATCGACGGGCTTTACCTGCGCACCGTCCTGACCCCCGGCCCGACCGACGCCGCCGCCGCACAGGCGGTCATCGAAACCTATCTGAACGAGGCCCTCGCATGAGCCACCCATACGCCCAGCCCGCAGCCAGTCTGTTCATCGACGGAAAGTTCGTCGAGGGCGAGGGCCCGGCCCTGACGGTGCTTTATCCCTTCACCGGCGAGCCCGTGGCGCAGCTGCGCGAGGCCAGCCCCGCACAGGTGGCCAAGGCCTGCGCCGCCGCGCGCGCCGCCCAGCCCGCATGGGCTGCGTTGGCGCCGGTCGAACGTGGGCGCATCCTGGCGCGCGCCGCCGCGATCATCCTGGAACGCAACGAGGAACTCGCGCGGCTCGAGACGCTGGATACCGGCAAGCCCATTCAGGAAACGCTGGTCGCCGACTGGCCCTCGGGCGCGGCGGCGCTGGAATATTTCGCCGGTCTGGCGGCGACGCTGACGGGCCAGATGATCCCTCTGGGGCAGGACTGGGCCTATACGCGGCGCGAGGCGCTTGGCGTCTGCGCGGGCATCGGCGCCTGGAACTATCCCAGCCAGATCGCCTGCTGGAAGGCCGCGCCCGCGCTTGTCATGGGCAATACGATGGTCTTCAAACCGTCCGAGGAAACGCCGCTAGGCGCCTTGAAACTGGCGGAAATCTTTATCGAGGCCGGGATGCCGCCCGGCATCTTCAACGTGGTGCAGGGCCGGGGCGAGGTCGGCGCGGCGCTGGTCACGGACCCCAATATCGCCAAGGTCTCGCTGACCGGATCGGTGCCGACCGGGCGGCGCGTCTATGCCGCCGCCGCCGAAGGGATGCGCCATGTCACGATGGAACTGGGCGGCAAGTCGCCCCTGATCGTCTTTGACGACGCCAATCTTGAACATGCCGTCAGCGCCGCGATCTTGGCGAATTTCTATTCCTCGGGGCAGATCTGCTCGAACGGGACGCGGGTTTTCCTGCAAGAGGGCATCCGCGACGCCTTCCTCGACCGTCTGGCCGAGCGCGTGCGTCAGGCGCGGATGGGCGATCCCTTGGACCCTTCGACAAATCACGGCCCCATCATCAACCCCGCGCAGGCGGCCAAGATCCGCGAGGCCATCGCAGGCGGCATCGCTGCGGGCGCGCGGCTGGTCTGCGGCGGGCCGGGCGAGGGGGCCTTTATCCCGCCCACGGTCCTTGCCGATGCCAGCGACGACATGGCCATCGCCAGCGACGAGATCTTCGGCCCGGTCCTGACCGCGCTGACCTTCCATGACGAATCCGAGGTGATCGCCCGCGCCAACGCCACCGGCTTCGGCCTCGCGGCGGGCGTCTTCACGCAGGACCTGACCCGCGCGCACCGGGTCATCGCGGCGCTCGAGGCCGGGACCTGCTGGATCAACACCTACAACCTGACGCCCGTGGAAATGCCCTTTGGCGGCGTCAAGATGTCGGGTCTGGGCCGCGAGAATTCCGCCGCCGCGATCGAACATTATTCGCAGCTGAAATCCGTCTATGTGGGCATGGGAGGCGTCGATGCACCCTATTGATCTGCCGAAGGCCGCCGCCGACGCCGATTACGTCATCATCGGCGCGGGCAGCGCGGGCTGCGCGCTGGCCTATCGTCTGACCGAGGCAGGCCGCAGCGTCACGCTGATCGAATTCGGCGGCAGCGATATCGGCCCCTTCATCCAGATGCCGGGCGCGCTGTCCTATCCGATGAACATGAGCCGCTATGACTGGGGCTTTGCCAGCCAGCCCGAACCGCATCTGGGCGGGCGCCGTCTGGCCACGCCGCGCGGCAAGGTGCTGGGGGGGTCGTCCTCGATCAACGGGATGGTCTTCGTGCGCGGCAATCCGGCCGATTTCGACCATTGGGCGCAATCGGGCGCGAGCGGCTGGGATTACGCGGGCGTCCTGCCCTATTTCAAGCGGATGGAGACCTGGCACGGCGACCCGACCGGGGCGCAGACCTCGCCCCTGCGCGGGACCGACGGGCCGCTTCACATCACGCGCGGCAAGCGCAAGAACCCGCTGTTCAACGCCTTCATCGAGGCAGGCCAGCAGGCCGGATGGCCCCGCACCGACGATTACAACGGCGCGCAGCAGGAAGGCTTCGGCCCGATGGAGGCCACCATCTGGAAGGGCCGCCGCTGGTCCGCCGCCAACGCCTATCTGCGCCCCGCCAAGCGCACGGGCCTTCTGACGATCGTGCGCGGCCTTGCGCGGCGCGTGCTGAACGCCGATGGCCGCGCCGTGGGCGTCGAACTGGACCGCAAGGGCCAGGTCCAGGCCGTGATGGCCACCCGCGAAGTGATCCTGTCGGCCAGTTCCGTCAACACGCCCAAGCTTCTGATGCTGTCGGGGATCGGCCCCGCCGACCACCTGCGCCAGCACGGGATCACGCCCGTCGCGGACCGTCCTGGCGTGGGTGCGAACCTTCAGGACCACCTTGAAATCTACATGCAATACAAGTCGCTGAAGCCGGTGACGCTGTACACCTATTACAACCTGCTGGGCAAAAGCCGGGTCGGTGTGGAATGGCTGCTGCAAAAGACGGGCCTGGGCGCCTCGAACCAGTTCGAGAGCTGCGGCTTCATCCGGTCCTCGGATGCGGTGGATTACCCGGATATCCAGTATCATTTCCTGCCGCTGGCCGTGCGCTATGACGGCAAGGCCGCGGCCAAGGGGCATGGCTTTCAGGCCCATGTCGGGCCGATGCGGTCGAAGTCGCGCGGCACGATCCGGCTGGCCTCGGGCGATCCCCATGCCGCGCCCGAAATCCGCTTCAACTACATGTCCCATCCCGATGACTGGGCCGAGTTCCGCGCCTGCGTGCGCCACACCCGCAAGATCTTCGGCCAGCCCGCCTTTGCCGAATATCGCGGCGACGAGATCCAGCCCGGCGACGGCGTGCAGACCGATGAGCAGATCGACGCCTTCATCCGGGACCATGCCGAATCTGCCTATCACCCCTGTGGCAGCGCGCGGATGGGGGCGGCGACCGATCCGATGGCGGTTGTCGATCCGGAATTGCGCGTGATCGGTGTCAAGGGGCTCAGGGTCGCGGACAGCTCGATCTTTCCGCGCATCACGAACGGCAACCTGAACGCGCCCTCGATCATGACCGGCGAAAAGGCCGCCGACCATATCCTGGGCCGTGTGGCGCTGGCAGATCCGGATCAGTCGCTGGCAGCGGAATAGGCGCCGTCCGCCATGGCCTCGGCCTGCTGGTCGGGGGATAGCAGGTCGGGGATGTTCACCTCGACCCAATCGGCCAGCGCGGCGACCAGCCGCGCGGCCTCGACCCCGTTCGGGGTCAGTGAATATTCGGTCTGTGGTGGCACGACCGGATAGGCCACCCGCAGAACCAGCCCGTGCTGTTCCAGCCGCCGCAGCGTCTCGGCCAGCATCCGCTCGCTGACGCCGCCCACCCGGCGGCGCAGCGCGCTGAAGCGGTGCGTGCCCCCGGACAGCACCATCAGGACCAGCACCCCCCATTGGCTGGTGATCACCCGCAGCACCGCGCGCGAGGGGCAATTGGCGGCCAGAACCTCGCCCCGGCGCAGGTGGTCGCTGAGGGCGGGTCGTCCTTCGGTCATCGTGTGAAATCCATACTTACAGGAATGTACGTACTTACGAAATGTAAGTGGATGGGTCACATCTGGCAAGCAACGATTCGTCACTGAAGGAGATCGCCATGACCCTTGCCATCACCGGCGCCAGCGGCCAGCTGGGCCGCCTCGTCCTTGACCATGTGATCGCCCGCCGTGGCGCATCCGGTCTGCGGGCGCTGGTCCGCAACCCGGACCGGACGGCCCTGCCGGTTCAGGCGCGCGTCTTCGATTATGGCCGCCCCGAGACGCTTGCCCCCGCGCTGGAGGGCGTGACCCGGCTGTTGCTGATCTCGGGCAGCGAGGTCGGCCGGCGCGTCGTTCAGCACCGCGCCGTGATCCAGGCCGCCCGTGCGGCAGGCGTGGGCCATATCGTCTATACCAGTCTTCTGCACGCCGACACCTCGCCCCTGCCTCTGGCCGAGGAGCATCGCCAGACCGAGGCGATGCTGCATGACAGCGGCATGGCCGTCACGATCCTGCGGAACGGCTGGTATCAGGAAAACCACATGGCGGCGTTGCCCTCGGCGCTGGAGCTGGGCGCGCTTTACGGCGCGGCGAGCGATGGCCTGATCGCGGGTGCTGCGCGCAACGATCTGGCCGAGGCGGCGGCCGTCGTCCTGACCGAGGCGGGGCACGAGGGCAAGGTCCACGAATTGGCCGGCGCGCCTGCCTATACGCTGGCCGATGTCGCGGCGGAAATGTCGCGCCAGACCGGCAGGCAGATCCCCTATGTGAACCTGCCCGAGGCCGATTACGCAGCCGCCCTGACCGGGGCGGGGCTGCCCGAGCCTCTGGCTGCGGTGCTGGCCCGTTGCGACCGTCTGGCCGCCGATGGGGCGCTGATGGGCGACGGGGCGACGCTGGCCGGGCTGATCGGGCGCCCCTCGCGCCCGCTGGCCGATGCGGTGGCGGCGGCGCTGCCGCGTTGATCCCGGGGGCCGCGGCGGTCAGGCGCCGTCGCGGATCGCCTCGATCGTGGCGGCAAGGCCTGCACGGGGCATGCCGCGCAGCATTTCGTCACCGATGATGAAGGTGGGCGTGCCCTGAATGGCCATGATCTCGGCCAGTTGCCGGTTGGCGCGCAGCACATCGGTCACGGGATCGGTGTTCATGCGGTTCAGGACCGGTTCCGCCTCGACCCCGATGCGGCCCGCCAGCGCGGCAAGGCTGTCGAGGGTGATGCTGCCCCGCATCTCCATCAGGGCGTCATGGGCGGCCAGATAGGCGTCGTCGCCCACGATCTGGTGGACCGAGATCGCAAAGCGCGAGGCCAGCTCGCTTTCCTGCCCAAGGATCGGAAATTCCTTCAGGATCAGTCGGGTATTCCCGTCTTGCTCGACAGCGGCCATGACATCGGCGGCAGCTTGCCGGCAGACGCCGCAGCGATAATCGATGAACTCGACCACGGTCAGGTCACCCTCGGGATTGCCGCCGACCCAGCTGTGGCCATCCTCGAAGATCGCCGCGCGGTTGGCGGCGACCAGCGCGCGGTCGTTCTGCACGCCCATCTCGGCCTGACGCGCCTCGAGGACATTGATCGCCTCGACCAGAACCTGCGGGTTCTCCATCAGGTATTCGCGCACGGCCGCGCCAAAGGCCTCGCGCTCGGTCTCGGTCATGGCCGACAGGTCCAGCGCCGAGGCGGGGGTCGCGGCCAGAAGCAGCGCGGCGATCAGGCGTTTCATGATGGTCCTTCCCCTGTTTCTCTGGCGCTGAACTTGTGCCTTCGGGCGCGCAAAGGCAAGACGAGGCACAGCCGAAAGGAACTGGTCTGGCGGACAAGGGCGCGCTAAACCGCAGGAAAAAGCAAGGGGGCAGGCGATGCGGCAATCAAGGCGGGGGCAAGTGGACCCCTTCATCGTGATGGATGTGATGGAGAAAGCCGCGCGCGCCGAGGCTGCGGGCCGCCACATCATCCATATGGAGGTCGGCCAGCCCGGCACCCCCGCCCCCGAGGGTGCCCGCCGTGCGCTGGCGCAGGCGCTTGACGCACCGCTTGGCTATACCGTCGCGCTTGGGCTGCCCGCCTTGCGGCAGGGCATCGCGGATCTTTACCGGCGCTGGTACGGGGTCGATCTGGACCCCGCGCGGGTCGTGGTGACGCCGGGCAGCAGCGGGGCCTTCATCCTGGCCTTCTCGGCCCTCTTCGATGCGGGCGACCGGGTGGCGATGGGTTTTCCGGGCTATCCCAGCTATCGCCAGATCCTGCGTGCCATGTCGCTGGAGCCGGTCGGCATCCCGACCCGCCCCGAGGACCGCTATCAGCCGCGCCCCGAGGATCTGCCGCAGGCCGAGGGGCTGATCCTTGCCTCGCCGGGCAATCCCTCGGGCACGGTGCTGACCGCGCCGGAACTGGCCGCGCTGTCGCAGGCGGCACAGGCGCGCGGCATGGCGCTGATCTCGGACGAGATCTATCACGGCCTGTCCTATGGCGGGCGCTGCGTCTCGGCGCTGGAAGTGACCGACGAGGTTGTCGTCATCAACTCGTTCAGCAAGTATTTCTCGATGACGGGTTGGCGGATCGGCTGGATGGTCGTCCCCGAGCCGATGATCCGCACGGTCGAGCGTCTGGCCCAGAACCTGTTCATCTGCCCACCCCATGCCAGCCAAGTGGCCGCGCTGGCCGCCCTAGATTGCATCGAGGAATCCGAGGCAAACCTTTCCGTTTACGCGGAAAATCGGCGGCTGATGCTGGAGGGCCTGCCGCGCGCCGGTTTCCACAGGATCGCCCCGCCCGAGGGGGCTTTCTACATCTATGCCGATGTCTCCGACCTGACCGACGATTCCCTGGCCTTCGCCGCCGAGATCCTTGAACGCGCAGGCGTCGCCGTCACGCCGGGCCTTGATTTCGACCCCGAGCGCGGGCGCCGCACCTTGCGTTTCAGCTATGCCCGCGCGACGGCCGACATTGCCGAAGGGCTGGCGCGGCTGGAAAGGTTCATGGCCACGCGATGATCCGCCTTGTGCCGCAGATCCGCGCCTTGCTGTTGGCCTTGGGGCTTGCGCTTGTCTCGGCGCTGCCTCTGGCCGCCGAGCAGGCGGTGCGGCTGGATCTGGGCGCCTCGTCGCTGACCCGGACCGAGCGCGGCTGGTGGCAGAGGCTTTTCGGCCAGCCCTCGCTGGAGCTGACGCTGGCTCTGGATCATGCGGTGCCCTACCGGGTCTTTCTGGTGGGCGATCCCGCGCGGCTGGTGGTCGATCTGAAGGGCGTCGATCTGTCCGGCATGAACCCGGCGGACCTGTTCGGGCATGATCTGGTCCCCGCCCTGCGGTGGGGCATCTTTCAGCCCGGGTGGTCGCGGGTGGTGATCGAACTGCCCGGACCCTACCGGATCGCGCAGGCGGGCAAGGCCTCGGGCGGGGCGCAGCCGCGCATCGCGATCCGCCTGCATCCCGTCCCCGAGGCCGATTTCGCGCCCCGCCCCTCGGCCGCGGCGGCCTTGCGCGATCTGCCCGACCCCGCCGACCTGCCGCCCCCCGGCCCCCGGCCCGAGGTGCTGACCGTGATGCTGGACCCCGGGCACGGCGGCTTTGATCCCGGCGCGCAGGTGGACGGCGCGACCGAGGCGGCGCTGGTCCTGACCTTCGCGCTGGAACTGCGGACGGAATTGCAACGGCGCGGCGTGAATGTGCAGATGACGCGCGACAGCGACATCTTCGTGGGGCTTCAGGCGCGGCTGACGATGGCGCGGAAGGCGGGGGCCGATCTGTTCCTGTCGCTTCATGCCGATGCGCTGCCGCAGGGCCATGCGGCGGGCGCGACGGTCTATGTGTGGAACCCCTCGGCCGATGACCGGGCGGCGGCGCAACTGGCCCTGCGCCATGAACGCCACGACATGCTGCGCGGGCTGGACCTGACCGGACAGGACGACCAGCTGGCCGCCGTGATGATGGATTTCGCCCGCACCGACACGCAGCCCCGGTCCGAGGCCTTCGCGCGGATCCTGACCTCGCGCATGGCGCTGATGGGGATCGGTCTGCATGGCCGCCCGGTGCAGGGCGCGGCATTCTCGGTGTTGAAATCGCCCGACATTCCCTCGGCGCTGCTGGAACTGGGCTTCCTGTCGGACGAGACCGACCGGGCCAACCTGACCGACCCCCTGTGGCGCGCCCGCATGGTCGAGGCGGTGGCCGATGCCGTCACCGGCTGGTGGGCCGACGAGGCCGCGCGGGCGGGTCTCTTGCGGCGCTGAATGCGGGGCCAATCGTGTTTTGACCCACAGGCCGGGGGCGGCTATAGACGGGGCAATCTCCTGAAAGGCCCTTTTCGTCGTGTTTCGCAGCATCCTTTCCTTTTTCGGCGCGATCTTCTCGTGGTTCGTGACCGCGGGCATCTTCGTCGCGCTGACCCTTGGCGCGGTCTTCTGGATCTATTCGCGTGACCTGCCCAGCCACGAGACGCTGGCGCAATACACGCCCAAGACCATCAGCCGCATCTATTCCGCCGAAGGTCAGCTGATCGACGAATTCGCCGAGGAACGGCGCGTCTTCGTGCCCATCGACGAGGTGCCCGACCTGATCGTGCAGGCCTTCATCAGCGCCGAGGACAAGAACTTCTTCCACCATCCGGGCTATGATCTGCGCGGCATCCTGTCAGCAGCCTACGAGGCGGTCGTCTCGCGCGGCAGCAGCGTGCGGGGGGCCTCGACCATCACGCAGCAGGTGATGAAGAACTTCCTTCTGTCCAGCGACCGCAGCATCGAACGCAAGGTGAAGGAACTGATCCTGGCCGCCCGGCTGGAGAACACGCTGGCCAAGGACCAGATCCTTGAGCTTTATCTGAACGAGATCTTTCTGGGGCAGAACAGCTTCGGCGTGGCCGCCGCCGCGCAGACCTATTTCAACAAGTCGCTGTCCGAGCTTGAACCCCACGAGGCCGCGATGCTGGCCGCCCTGCCGCAGGCGCCGGGCCGTCTGCATCCGGTGCGCGCCAAGGAGCGGCTGACCGACAGGCGCAATTACGTGCTGCGCGAGATGTGGCATAACGGATACCTAGACGAGGCGACCTTTCAGGCCGAGGCCGCAAAGCCCCTGCGCAGCGTCCAGAACGGCGATTTCCCGGGCTTCCAGAACAGCCTGCCGCCGCGCGACTACTTCACCGACGAGATCCGCCGCCAGCTGAGCCGCGAATTCGGCCGCGAAGAGTTCTTCGGCGGCGGCCTGACCATCCGCGCCACCGTCGATCCCGGCCTGCAATCCGAAGCCGCGACCGCCCTGCAACGCGCGCTTGAAGATTACGACCGCAACCGCGGCGTCTGGCGCGGCACCGGCGAAGAAATCGACCCCTCGCTGCTGCGGGACGAGGCCGCCTGGCGCGGCGCGCTGTGGGAATTGCGCCTGCCGCGCGACGTGCCCGGCTGGCGCCCGGCGGTGGTTCTGGCCATCGAGGGCAGCCGCGCCCGCATCGGCATCGAGGGCATCGCCGAAGAACCCGAGGGCCACTGGATCACCGCCGAGGACGTGACCTGGGCGCGCAGGCTGGACCGCGAGACGGGCAGCCTTGGCCCGCGCGCGCAAGGCGCGGGCGATCTGGTCCGCGTCGGCGAGGCCGTTCTGGTCCGGGCGGTGACGCGCGACAGCGATGGCGGTTTTGTGCGCTGGTCGCTGCGTCAGGTCCCCGAGGTTCAGGGCGGTTTCATGGCGATGGACGTGAACACGGGCCGCGTTCTGGCGATGCAGGGGGGCTTTTCCTACCAATCCTCGGTCTTCAACCGGGCGACGCAGGCGCAGCGGCAGCCCGGCTCAAGCTTCAAGCCCTTTGTCTATGCGGCGGCTCTGGACAACAACTACACCCCCGCCACGATCGTCGTGGACGAGCCGATCCGCATCAACACGCCCCAGGGCCTGTGGGAGCCCAAGAACGCCTCGGGACGGCATTACGGGCCGACCTCGCTCAGGACCGGGATCGAGCAGTCGCGCAACCTGATGACGATCCGCATCGCCGACAATATCGGCATGGAGCAGGTGGCCGATTACGCCGAGCGTTTCGGCGTCTATGAGCGGCTGCAGCCTTTCCTGGCCAACGCCCTTGGCGCGCAGGAGACGACGCTGTTCCGCATGGTTGCGGCCTATGCGATGTTCGCCAATGGCGGCGAGCGGGTAGAACCAACGCTGGTGGACCGCGTGCAGGACCGGCGCGGGCGCACCGTCTATCGCCATGACCGCCGCGTCTGCCAGACCTGCGGCATGCAGGCTTTGCCCGCAGGCGCGGCGCCCGTGATCGAAAGCAACCGCGAACGGGTGATGGACGCGATCACGGCCTATCAGCTGACCTCGATGCTGGAGGGGGCGGTGACGCGCGGATCGGGGTCGGGCGTGAACCTGCCCGTGCCCGTCGCGGGCAAGACCGGCACCACGAACGACGCCAAGGATGTGTGGTTCATCGGCTATTCCAGCAATATCGTGGCGGGCTGCTATCTGGGCTTCGACCAGCCGCGCACGCTTGGCAGCAACGCCTTTGGCGGCACGCTCTGCGTTCCGGTCTTCAACGCTTTCATGCGCGCGGCGGTCGAGCAATATGGCGGCACGGCCTTTCGCGTGCCGCCGGGTGGCTACTGGGTCAAGATCGACCGCGTGACCGGCCAGCGCCTGCCCGATGACGCGACCGGGCCGAACGTCATCGCGGAATATTTCCGGCAGGGCGCCGACCCGAACTGGGGCGCGCCGCTGGTCGTCACGGGCTTTGGCGACGGCCCGGTCGTCCTGCCCTGGGAGGCTGGCGATGATTCGCGGGCCTCGACCTCGATCACGACCTCGACGGGCGAGCGCCGCGTGATCCCTCAGCGGACGGATTTCGGCACCATGTCCTCTGGCGGGCTCTATTAACGCGATCGTCTAGCGGGGCGCGCCCTCTTTTGCGTCCCGCGGTGGCGCGGGGGGCATGCTGCCCCCCGCACCCCCCGGCCCGGCGCCGTGGGAGAGGTTGTGCGCGGCATCGTCGGTCGGCTTGCCGGTGCTGCGTTCCGCCAGAACCGCGACCAGCCACAAGATCAGAAGCCCCATCAGCGCCGCGATGACCGCAAGCGTGCCCCGGCCCGTACCGGCGGCCAGCCCGATCGCCCCCGCCAGCCACATCGACGCCCCCGTGGTCACGCCGCGCACCGTGCCGCCGTTCAGGATGATCGACCCCGCTGCCAGAAAGGCCACGCCCGCCGTCACGGCCTCGATCAGGCGCAGGGGATCGACCTGCATCGAGGCATCCTCATCAGCGCGCAGATAGGTCAGTTCCATCGCGATCAGCGTGAAGAGCGCCGCTGCCAGCGAGATCAGCATATGCGTGCGCAAGCCTGCCGCATGGGCGCTACGCTCGCGTTCCCAGCCAAGGGCCGAGCCAAGCGCCATCGCCAGCGCCAGCCGCGCTGCGGCGACGGCAAGGCTGGTCGATTGCAGGGGCATGAACAGGTCGTCGAGGATCGGGGGCATGGCGGGTTTCCTGCTGATGGGTCGGATCGCCTTGGCGGAACGCCCCAGCCGCCCGCGCGGTTGCGCCGCCCTTGCCGATGCGGCGCGGGCGGGGTATCACCCCGGACCTGACGCCAGACCGAAGGAAGCCTGCCCATGCGCGCCGAGACGCAGTCCACGATCGAAGCCATCCGCCGCTCGCTGGCGCTGCTGGGGCAGCGGCTTGACTGGACGACCGCGCCGCACCGGCTGGAAGAGATGAACGCCATGATCGAGGATGGCGACCTGTGGTCCGACCCCGCCCGCGCGCAGAAGCTGATGCGCGAGCGTCAGTCGCTGTCCGACGCGATCGAGACCTATCGCCGGATCGAGGGTGATCTGGCCGCCAATGCCGAGATGGTCGAACTGGCCGAGGATGAAGGCGATGCCGAACTGGTCGCAGAGGCCGAGGCGAACCTGAAGGAACTGGCCAAGCTGGCCGCGCAGAAGGAGCTTGAGGCGCTGCTGAACGGCGAGGCCGACGGCAACGACACGTTCCTGGAAATCAACGCGGGCGCAGGCGGCACGGAAAGCTGCGACTGGGCCTCGATGCTGGCGCGGATGTATGTGCGTTGGGCCGAGAAGAAGGGCTACGAGGTCGAACTGCTGTCCGAGACCTCGGGCGACGAGGCGGGCATCCGCAGCGCGGCCTACAAGATCACCGGTCACAATGCCTATGGCTGGCTGAAATCGGAATCGGGCGTGCATCGTCTGGTTCGCATCAGCCCCTATGACAGCGCGGCGCGGCGGCATACCTCGTTCAGCTCGGTCTGGGTCTATCCCGTCGTGGACGAGAATATCGAGATCGACGTCCCCGACCGCGATATCCGCATCGACACCTATCGGTCCTCGGGCGCGGGCGGGCAGCACGTCAACACGACCGACTCGGCGGTGCGGATCACGCACCTTCCGACCGGCATCGTCGTGACCAGTTCCGAGAAATCGCAGCATCAGAACCGCGCCAACGCCATGGCCGCACTGAAGGCGCGGCTGTATCAGATGGAACTGGACAAGCGGAACGCCGAGATCAACGCCCAGCACGCCGCCAAGGGCGAGGCGGGCTGGGGCAACCAGATCCGGTCCTATGTGCTGCATCCCTACCAGATGGTGAAGGACCTGCGGACCTCGGAAGAAACCAGCGACACGCAGGGCGTTCTGGACGGCGATCTGGACCGATTCATGGCCGCCACGCTTGCGCTGGACGTCGCCGGCAAGACCCGCGCCGAGGCCAACGCCGAGGATTGAGGCAGGACGCCTCGTTCTCGCTCATGCCGCAGCGCAGCGAAGTCGCGCGGAACTTGCAGGCCTGCCTGGCGCTTCCTACTATGCTGCAACCGCAACATAGGGCGCGAGGCGACAGCGATGGCGATGAAGGACAAGCAGATCAACCTGGCCCTTCAGGGCGGCGGCGCGCATGGTGCCTATACTTGGGGCGTGCTGGACCGGTTGTTGGACGAGCATTGGCTGCACATCTCGGCCATCACCGGCGCCTCGGCGGGGGCGCTGAACGGTGCCGCGCTCAAGGCCGGTCTGGCGCTCAATCCCGGCGTCTCGGGGCGTCGGGCGGCGCGCGAGAACCTGGACGCGCTGTGGTCCGAGGTCGGCGCCATGAGCGACAACCGCATGGTGCGCTGGATGCAGTCGCTGATGCCCATGACCAAGGGCCTGCAACGCTGGACCGAGATGGTGTCCCCCGCCGCCTGGATCGACAACCTGACGCGGCTGATCAGCCCCTATGATTACGGGCCGTTCTACGTCAACCCGCTCGGGCCGCTGCTGCGTGAACTGCCCCACCCGCATTTCGCCACGACCGAGGGGCCGGATCTGTTCGTATCCGCCACGAATGTCCGCACGGGTGCGATCCGGGTCTTTACCGGCGAGCAGGCGAATGTCGATGCGGTCCTGGCCTCGGCCTGCCTGCCCACGCTGTTTCAGGCGGTCGAGATCGCGGACCCGGTGACGGGGCAGGTCGATGCCTATTGGGACGGGGGCTTTGCGGGGAATCCCGCGCTTTATCCGCTCTACAAGCCGCGCTTTCCGCGTGACATCGTGATCGTGGCGATCAATCCGATGGTGCGTTGCGAATTACCGCGCACCCCGGTCGAGATTTCGGATCGCGTGAACGAGATCAGCTTCAACGCCTCGCTTCTGTCGCAGCTGCGCGCGATCAACTTCGTCAAGGAGCTGTTCGCCGAGAACCGCCTGACCGACAAGGCGATGAAGAACGTGCTGGTCCACATGATCATCGACGACGCGCTGATGACCGACCTGACGGCACGGTCCAAGATCATGCCCCGCCCCGGCATGCTGGAGCGGATGAAGGCGGCGGGACAGGCCGCCGCCGACACCTTTCTGACCGACCATGCCGACAAGCTGAACGAGACCGACAGCTTCGACCTGTCGCAGCTTTTTGCCGGGATGATCGCGCGTTAGTCCATCGCCACCGCGATGGCGGCGGCAAGGCGCGCATTGTTCAGGACCAGCGCGATGTTGCTGTCCAGCGACCGGCCTTCGGTCAGCTCGAAGATGCGCGACAGCAGGAAGGGCGTGACCGCCTTGGCGGCGATGCCCTGCGCCTCGGCCTCGGCCAGGGCCTGTTCGATCACCGGGTTGATCTGGTCGCGGGGGATCTCGGCCTCGACCGGGATCGGGTTGGCGACAAGCTGCCCGCCGCCAAGGCCAAGGCGCGCGCGCATCTCGGCAGCCGCCGCGATCTCGGCGGGCGTGTCCATCCGCAGCGGCGCTTTCAGCCCCGAATCGCGCGACCAGAAGGCGGGCAGGGCGTCCTGACCATATGCGATGACCGGCACGCCAAGCGTTTCCAGAACCTCCCACGTCTTGGGCAGGTCAAGGATCGCCTTGGCCCCCGCCGCCACCACGGTCACGGGCGTGCGCGCCAGTTCGTGCAGATCGGCCGAGATGTCGAAACTGGTCTCGGCCCCGCGATGCACGCCGCCAATGCCGCCGGTCGCAAAGACGCGGATGCCCGCCAGATCGGCGCAGATCATCGTCGCGGCAACGGTGGTGGCGCCGGTCCGCCCCGAGGCGACGCAGACCGCCAGATCGGCGCGGCTCAGCTTCATCGCCTGATCGGGGGGCGTCTGCGCCAGCGCGGTCAGCGTCTCGTCGGTCAGGCCGATATGGATCTGGCCGCCCATGACGGCGATGGTCGCGGGAACGGCGCCGCCCTCGCGGATGGTGGCCTCGACCTTGCGCGCCATCTCCAGGTTCTGCGGCCAGGGCATGCCGTGGGTGATGATCGTCGATTCCAGCGCGACGACGGGACGGCCTGCGGCAAGGGCCTCGGCCACGTCGGGCGAATAGGTAAGGGGCAGGGCGGTCACGGGACATCCTTTCCAGAGACATGCGCGGCCGAGGCCCTGACGGCCTGCCGCAAGGCCGCTTCGCGCGGTATCTGTTTCAGTTCGGCGGCCAGATGGGCCGCAAGGAAGCAATCGCCCGCCCCGGTCACGCGTTCGACGGTGACGGAAGGGGGCGCATGGGTCAGCGTCGGGCCACCCGCCATCGCCTCGGCGGCGGGGTTCGGCCCGTCGGTCACAAGCACCCGCGCCGCGCCGCGCGCGACCACCGCCTCGGCCGCCGATGCGGCGTCGGGGCAGGCGCGGTTCGCGAGGATCTCGGCCTCGAGCCGGTTGAGATAGAAGCACCCGCGCCGCGCGGCGATCAGGGGTTCCAGCCGCTCGGCCTTGCCGGGGCTGGCCGGGACGACCCGCAGATCGGCGCGCAACAGGCGCGGGTCGCGGGCGATGGCGTCCAGAAGCTCCTCGGTCAGGTTTCCGTCCAGCACGACCGGCCCGGTCCAGGCGGGCAGGGCGTCCAGCGGGGCAAGGATCCGGTCGCCGGCCAGTTCCAGGCTCAGCGCGTCGGCCACGGCGGCGATCAGCCCCTCGCTGTCCTCGATCGCCATGTAGCAATCGGTCGGCAGGCCGGTATCGCGCGCCAGGTGGTCGGTGACGACGCCCAGCCTTTCGGCCTCGAGGATCAGCGCCTCGCCTTCGGAATCGCGGCCCACGGCGGACAGGACCGCAGGCGTCATCCCCCACCGTGCCAGCGCGACCGCCACGTTCAGCGCCACACCGCCCGGCAGATGGCGGATCCGCCCCGGCACGTCGGCGCCCGGCGCCATGCGGCGCGGCGCGCGGCCGATCACGTCCCAGAGCATCGCGCCGATGCACAGCACGTCAGGGGTCTTGGTCATCCTCGCCTCTCAACTCGGCCTCAAGGAAGCGTTCGAAATCGTCTAGGTCCACCGGGTCGAACTGCCCGAAGCCCTGCATCCAGACCGAGGCCGCACGCATCCCCTCGGGGTCCAGCTTGCACCAGGTGATCCGGCCCCGCCGCTCTTGCCGGATCAGCCCGGCCGCCGCAAGCACCGCAAGGTGTTTCGAGATCGCCGCAAGGCTCATCTGGAAAGGCTGCGCCACGTCGCTGACGGCCATGTCGTCTTCCAGCAGCATCGACAGGACGCGCCGTCGCGTCGGATCGGCCAGCGCCGCGAAGATCTGGTCAAGCGCACCGGGACCGGCGCCCGAGGGGTCATTGTGGCTTGTCATGGGCGGTTCGGCAGGGGCCTTTGGCGGGTTCTCGGGGCGCGCGCGGGCGCCAAAGCTCAACTTTGCGGTTGAATGATGCTGTGCCACAGCGGGGATTGCAAGCGCAAGCGCCGCGTGGCTGACGCGCGCAAACATGTTGAAATGCAATGCCTTAGCGCAATGATCCCGGTGCTTGACTTGACGGCGCCCAGCCCCTAGACAGCGCCCAACGAACAAAAGGGCGTGACAGGTGGCCGAAAAGCCCCAATCAGGCGATCGCCAGGGTGCAGAGGATCGGTCGGCGGATGCCGAACGGCTCCGCTCGCTGGAGGAACGGATCGCCGCCTTGACGCCCAAGCCTCGGGTCCCCGGCCCGATGGGAAAATACGAACAGGCAAATCTTGCCTGGCGCATGGTGATCGAGCTTGTGACCGGCCTGGGGCTGGGGGGCGTGCTCGGTTACGGTCTTGATTATCTGCTGGGGACGATGCCCCTGATGATGATCGTGTTCATTTTTCTCGGCCTCGCGGCCGGCATCAAGACGATGATGCGTACCGCGTCCGAGTTAGACAGGAAATCCGGCGAAAGCCCGGACCGAGACGAGAGGGACTGATCGTGGCGACGGAAGCGACTGGCGGCCTTGAATTCCATCCGATGGATCAGTTCATCGTCAAGCCGCTCTTCGGCGGCGAGGCTGTGGCATGGTACACGCCGACCAACGTGACGCTGTGGCTGTTCCTGACGGCGCTGGCCGCGATCGCTCTGCTGGTCCTGGGCAGCCGTGGCCGCGCCATCGTGCCCAGCCGGGCGCAATCGGTCGCGGAACTGACCTACGGCCTCGTTCACAAGATGATCGAGGACATCGCCGGCAAGGACGGGCTGCGCTACTTCCCCTATATCCTGACGCTGTTCCTGTTCGTGGCCTTCGCCAACCTGCTGGGCCTTGTGCCGATGGCCTTCACCGTCACCTCGCATATCGCCGTGACCGGTGTTCTGGCGCTCGGCGTGTTCTTTGGCGTGACCGCGATCGGCTTCATCAAGAACGGCGCGCATTTCCTTGACCTGTTCTGGGTCCGCTCTGCTCCGCTGGCGGTGCGTCCGATCCTGGCCGTGATCGAGGTGATCAGCTACTTCGTCCGTCCGCTCAGCCTGTCCATTCGTCTGGCGGGCAACATGATCGCAGGCCACGCCGTGATCAAGGTTTTCGCGGGCTTCGCGGCCATCGCCGCCGTCGCCCCTGTCGCGGTCGTGGCCGTGGTCGGCATGTATGCCTTCGAGGTGCTGGTGGCACTGGTGCAGGCCTATGTGTTCACGATCCTGACCTGCGTTTATCTGAAGGATGCGCTGCACCCGTCGCACTGAGCCGACGACAGCAGCTCTGTGGCGGCGCCATCCCGGCGCCGCAGAGAACCGAACAACCATCTTCCAACCGCAAGGAGACATACCATGGAAGGCGAACTCGCAAATCTGGGCAAATACATCGGCGTCGGTCTGACCGCGTTCGGCATGGGCTTCGCCGCCCTCGGCGTGGGCAACGTTGCCGGCAACTTCCTGGCCGGCGCCCTGCGCAACCCTTCGGCCGCTGCCGGCCAGACCGCCACGCTGTTCATCGGCATGGCCTTTGCGGAAGCTCTGGGGATCTTCTCGTTCCTCGTCGCGCTTCTGCTGATGTTCGCGGTCTGATCCTGCGCCATCCTTGCGGCGGGGTGGGGCAATGCCCCCACCCCTTCGTGACTTACAAGGCCATGGGGTAGGATATGTTCAGCCTGTTGCAAGAGGCCGCCACCACCGCGGTCGAGATCACCGGGGAAGAGGCCGTCGTCATCGACGAGACCGCACCCCATGCCGCCGACGCCCATGCTTATGGGGATGCGGCGCAATACGCGGCGGAAAGCGCGGGCCTTCCGCAGCTGGACGTCACCACCTTCGGCAACCAGATCTTCTGGCTGGTCGTCACGCTTGTGGTCCTCTATCTGGTCCTGTCGCGTGTCGCCGTGCCGCGGATCGCTGCCGTTCTGTCGGATCGTCAGGGGGCGCTGACCGGCGACCTGATGGCGGCCGAGGAATTCAAGCAGAAGGCCCGCGAGGCGGAAGCCGCCTATGACAAGGCCCTGGCTGAGGCCCGCAGCGAGGCGCAGCGGATCGTCGCGCAGAACCGCGCCGAGATCCAGGCCGAGCTTGACCGTGCCATCGCCAAGGCGGATGCCGAGATTTCGGCGCGCACCGCCGAATCCGAGGCCCGCATCCGTGAAATCCGCCTCTCGGCCGATGACAGCGCCCGCGAGGTCGCACGCGACGTGACCGCGACACTGGTCGAAAGCTTCGGCGGCAAAGCCGACGCCGCCGCCGTCGAGGCCGCGTTGGACAGCCGCATGAAAGGGTCCGTGCAATGAAGCGCCTGATCGCAACCCTGTCCGCCGCCCTGCTTGCGGCCGGACCGGCTGCTGCCGCCAGCGGTCCGTTCTTTTCGCTGCGCAACACCGATTTCATCGTCCTGATCGCGTTCCTCGTCTTCATCGGCATCCTTGTCTACTACAAGGTCCCGGCCCTGCTGGGGGGCATGCTGGACAAGCGCGCCGAGACGATCCGCAAGGAACTGGAAGAGGCTCGTCGCCTGCGCGAGGAAGCGCAGGAGATCTATGCCAGCTACGAGCGTCGCGCCCGTGAGGTGAAGACCCAGGCCGACCAGATCGTCGCCAATGCCAAGCGCGAGGCCGAGGCGCAGGCCGCCAAGGCCAAGGACGATCTGGCCCGTTCGATCGAGCGCCGTCTTCAGGCCGCGCAGGACCAGATCGCCAGCGCCGAGGGCGATGCCGTCCGCGCCGTGCGCAACCGCGCCGTTGCGGCTTCGGTCGCTGCTGCTGCCGAACTGCTGCAGGCTCAGGTCCGCGCGGGCAACCGCTCGGCCGGGATCGACGACGCCATCGAAGATGTGGCGCGTCGTCTGAACTGAGGTCAGGCGCCCGCAAGGGCCCGGCCAATGGGACAGTGATCGGCCCCCGGCTCTGCGCGAGCCGGGGGCCTTTTCGTCCGTTCAGCTGGACGGCCCTTCGGTGATCAGGCGGAAATCCAGCAATTGCGCGGGGTCGAGGATGGTGATGTCCTCGGGCGGGGTGCGCAGCGCATAGGGCATCAGCCGCAGATCGACTCCCATCTCGGTCAGATAATCCATCACGCCTGCCTGAGAGCGTTGCAGGTCGCGCACCGCCATGAAGGCAGGCAGGATCGTGTTCTGCCCGAAATAGTGCTGATGCACGCCGACGACGCCACCCGGCGCGGCACGCCGTTCGACGCCACCGGCCAGCATGTAGGGGCAGGCCGACAGGCAGACCGCGCCTTCGTCGATCAGCGTGTTGCGCCCGGTGCTGCGGATGACGCGACCGATGGCCACAGCCTCACCGACCGACCCGCCGGAACTGTCCAGCCGCACCAGCGTCTCGTCGGCGCGGGTCTGGTCGAGCCAGGCCAGAAAGCGGTCCGCATCGCCGGGCGCGATCTGCCCGGTCAGGGTGATCGCACCCTCGGCCTGGGTGAATTCCAGCTGCTCGGGCATGGGCCGCATGGCGGGACCGCCGGGCGCGCCCGGACGCAGATCGGGGCGATAGGGCCGCGTGCTGGGCCCCTGGGCGGGTGGCGCGAATAGATCGGGCGAGGCCGCGCCCGGCGCGCGCCACATATCGGCGCCGACAATCGCCGCGCCCAGCAGCACCTGCGACAGCAGAACGGCCCGGATCGCCCGCTGCGGGGTCGAGAGGAACCGCATGTCAGTCCTCGGCGCGCGGGGTTGCGGGCGCGGCTTCGGGCCGAGGCGGTTCGGCAGGACGCAGCAGATCGGCCGCCGCAAGGGCCGCGCGCAGTTCGCCCACCGTCATGCGGTCATCGCTGCGCCCCTCGCCCCGGCCAGAGCGGATCGCGGCCTGCACCACCATGATGATGAACACAAGGACCGCCGGCAGCAGGTCGATGGATATTGCCCCCGCCCAGGCCGGCACGAAGTTCCCCGCATAGACGATCACCGCATCCGCCGCCGACATGGGCGTATAGATCGCGTCGTCGGGTTCGGGCAGGGCGATGACCTCGGCTGCGGCCTGCGACAGGGTCGTGGCGCGCTGCGCGACCAGCGTCAGGACCGAGTTGATCGTGCTGCTCTGGCCCGCCTGAATCTCGGCCGTGCGTCCGTCCAGTTCGGGCAGCACCACCGCATCGGCCAGATCCTGCGCTGCCCGCAGGACCAGAGGCGCGGGGTTCAGCTGGCGCAATTCGGTGATCAGCCCGGCCAGCGCCACGGCATCCTCGGAAAAGCGCACGGTGCGGTCGGGCAGGCCCCCGGCCTCGACCGAGATCGACCGCATCCGCGACAGGATCACGTTGCCTTGGGCGAAGGTGCTTTCGATGGGCGCCTCGATGGCCAGCAGCTGATCCTCGAGCGCCTGCAATTCGGCGCCCTTTTGGGTCAGCACGCGAAAGACCGCACCGCGCCCGGAAAAGCCCGAAAGGATGCCGCCTTCCTCTTGCGCGGACAGGTCCTGAAAGCTCTGCCTGACGCGGGCCACGTCGCGCGCGAGCGACTGGCCTGACACGGCGTTGGCATGGGCGCGTTCCAGCGCCGTCTGATAGCTTTTGACGGTGGTGGCCATGTGCGTTTCCATCGCCGCCCCGCCTGCCAGCGCGGCGGCGTTCAACCACGAGGACATGGCGATGATCGCGACCGCCCCCAGACCCATCGACAGGAACAGCCCGATCCGCGCCGTCGCGCCACGCACCGCCGGAAGCAGCCGCAGCAGGTAGGACCAGAAGACGAAGATCCCGACCGACACCGCGATCGAATAGGCCAAGGCGGCAAAGGTCGTCCAGAGGCCCGGCTCTTCCAGCAGGGTCCGCACGCCCAGATAGGTGTAGATCCCCGAGGCCGCCGCCAGCACGCCAAGCGCTGTCGGGGTGAAGCTGTCCAGCCAGTCCAGATGGCGTTCCAGTTCGCGCGCGTAGCGGTTGCCGGGATCGTCGGGAAGGGCGCGTTCGGGCTGGTCCATGGGGCCTCGCTGCAAGAGGATCATCGCGCGCAGATAAGCAGGATCGCGGCCCGAGTTCATCCCTTCCCGGACGGGGTTCCATCACGCTTGCGGCATCGCGGCTTAGGGATGGTGGTGCGGGTGGAGGGACTTGAACCCCCACGCCTTGCGGCGCCAGAACCTAAATCTGGTGCGTCTGCCAATTTCGCCACACCCGCATCGGCGCTCTCTTAGCAAAGCCCGTAAGCGGGGGCGAGGGGGAAAATCACCCTTCCAGATCGCGCAGGATCGCGGGCAGGGCCTCGGGCAGGTCGTCGGCAATGAGGCCGGGGCCGATGCGATGGGCGGCCTCGGCATGCAGCAGCACGGCGGCCTCGCAGGCATCAGCCGCGGGGCGACCGCGCGCCAGAAGACCGGTGATCAGCCCGGCCAGAACATCGCCCGCGCCCGCCGTGGCCAGCCAGCCCAGATCGAGCCGCGAATGGATGATCGCCTGATCGTGCGTTGCGATGATCGTGTCAGGCCCTTTCAGCAGGATCGTCGCGCCCAGAACCCGGGCGGCTTGCCGCGCGGCCTCCAGCCGCGACAAGGGTGCCGTCGGATCAGTCAGCCGCGTGGCGAGATCAGGGCAGAGCCGCGCGAATTCGCCGCCATGCGGGGTCAGGACGCAGCCCGGGTGCAGCTTCGCCCGAAGCTCTGCGCGCGAGGCCAGAGCCGTGATCGCATCGGCGTCCAGGACCAGTGTCCCGCCCCAATCCAAAGCTGCGGGCAGCAGCGCCTCGGCCCGCGCGATGCCGCAGCCCGGCCCCAGACACAGCGCGCGGATGCGCCCGTCCGACAGCCACTCGGCCAGAGCCGTGGCGTCGTCCACGGGGCGGCGCATCAGCGCGTCGGGCGGGCGGGCATGTTCGGGCATCGCGGCGTCGGGCGGCGCAAGCGTCACAAGGCCCGCGCCCACGCGCAGGGCTGCCCGCGCCGCCAGACGCGCAGCACCCCCTGCGCCCGGCGCGCCCGCCACAACAACCGCATGTCCGTGATCGTATTTGTGCGCGCCCGGTGCCTTGGCCAGATGCAGGGCCGCGGGCCGCCCCCGCCACAGGCTGCGCCGGATCGCCGTGGCGGGTAGCGCAAGACCCAGATCGGCCACCACGACCCACCCGCACAAAGCCGGGCCGTCGGCCAGCAGATGACCCGGCTTCAGGCTGTGAAAGCTGACGGTCAGGTCAGCGGGGATCAGCCTGCCGCCCGGAGCAACCAGCGCCCGCCCGCTATCGGTGCAAAGCCCGCTTGGCAGATCGACCGCGACCGAGGCGGTGATCCTGCCCTCGTCCCTCGCGCGGCCAAGGGCGGTGAGCAGCGGCTGATGTTCCGTGACGGGCCGCGAGAGGCCGAAGCCGAACAGCGCATCGACCAGAAGCTCCGCGCCCTCGACAGGGCCGGGATCGGCAAGATCCACGGGGTGCGCTTCGGCCAGCCGACACCATGCGTCATGGGCCGCGCGGGCCTCGGGCGAAAGACGCGCCGCCTCGCCGCAGAAAAGGACCCGCACCCGCCAGCCGTGTTCGGCCAGATGCCGCGCGATGACGAAGCCGTCGCCCCCGTTGTTGCCCGGCCCGCACAGCACGATGGCGCGTCTTGGATCATGGGGGCGGGCGTCCCGGAATTCCGGCCATGCTTCCAGAATCGCGGCCATGACCGCCGCCCCGGCAGAGGCCATGAGGCCCCGCGCAGAGGCCTGCCCGCACGCGATCGCGTCGGATTCCATGGCGCGCGTTTGGGCGGCGTTCATGACTTCCGTGCAGTCTGGCACCAGTTTTGCCCGATATTTGTGCTGCATGGTCAATTATTGTGCATCTACCCCGGGCAACGCATTTCAGCGACGGTCAAAACAGGCTGCCACATTTACCCGGCGCCGGAAACCCGCCAAGCAGTCCTCAAGGCAAGCCGCGAGGAAGGATCAATTGCGATGAAGAAGATCGAGGCGATCATCAAGCCGTTCAAGCTCGACGATGTCAAAGAGGCGCTGCAAGAGGTTGGCGTTCAGGGCCTGTCCGTGACCGAGGTCAAGGGCTTCGGCCGCCAGAAGGGTCACACCGAACTGTATCGCGGCGCCGAGTATGTTGTCGATTTCCTGCCCAAGGTGAAGATCGAGATGGTCCTGCCCGACGATCAGGTTGACGCCGCCATCGACGCCATCGTCAGCGCCGCCCGGACCGAAAAGATCGGCGACGGCAAGATCTTCGTCCTGCCCGTCGAACAGGCGATCCGCATCCGCACAGGCGAGACCGGCGACGACGCCGTCTGATCCGCGCGACCTCATACAAAAAACAAAGAACCAGTTCCAACAGGACTTCCGCGCCCGGCCGGCCATGGCCGCCGGGCCGTTACCACGAAGAAAGGGAAGAGATGGAAACCAAGGATGTCTTGAAGCTGATCCAGGACGAGGATGTCGCCTATGTCGACGTTCGCTTCACCGATCCCAAGGGCAAGCTTCAGCACGTGACGCTGGACCGCGATCTGGTGGACGAGGACTTCTTCGAGGAAGGCTTCATGTTCGACGGCAGCTCGATCGCGGGCTGGAAGTCGATCGACCAGTCGGACATGAAACTGATCCCCGATCCGGCTTCGGTCTATATCGATCCGTTCTACGCCGAAAAGACGCTCTGTGTGCATTGCAACGTGGTCGAGCCCGATACCGGCGAAGCCTATAGCCGCGACCCGCGCGGGACCGCCGCCAAGGCCGAGGCCTATCTGAAATCGACCGGCATCGGTGACGTGGCCTATTTCGGCCCCGAGGCCGAGTTCTTCATCTTCGACGACGTGCGCTATTCGGTCACGCCGCAGAAGGTGTCCTATCAGATCGACGCCGTTGACGCCGCCTGGAACACCGACACCGAATACGAGATGGGCAACCAGGCTCACCGTGCGGCCCACAAGGGCGGCTACTTCCCGGTGAACCCGATCGACGCCGGCCAGGACATCCGCGGCGAGATGCTGTCCACCATGAAGCGCATGGGGATGAAGGTCGACAAGCACCACCACGAGGTCGCCAGCGCGCAGCACGAGCTGGGCCTGATCTTCGGCGGTCTGGTCGAACAGGCCGACAACATCCAGAAATACAAGTACGTCATCCACAACGTCGCCCATGCCTATGGCAAGTCGGTGACCTTCATGCCCAAGCCCATGAAGGGCGACAACGGCTCGGGGATGCACGTCAACATGTCGATCTGGAAGGACGGCAAGCCGCTTTTCGCGGGCGACAAATATGCCGACCTGTCGCAAGAGGCGCTGTATTTCATCGGCGGCATCCTGAAGCACGCCAAGGCGCTGAACGCGCTGACCAACCCCTCGACCAACAGCTATAAGCGTCTGATCCCGGGCTTCGAGGCCCCCGTGCTGCGCGCCTATTCGGCCCGCAACCGCTCGGGCTGCGTCCGTATTCCGTGGACGGAATCGCCCAAGGCCAAGCGCGTCGAGGCCCGTTTCCCCGATCCCTCGGCCAACCCCTATCTGTGCTTTGCGGCGCTGCTGATGGCGGGTCTGGACGGGATCAAGAACAAGATCGACCCGGGCGCGGCATCCGACAAGGATCTCTACGACCTTCCGCCGGAAGAACTGGCCGAGATCCCGACCGTCTGCGGCTCGCTGCGCGAGGCGCTGGAGGAGCTGGAGAAGGACATGGACTTCCTGCTGGCGGGCGATGTCTTCACCCGTGACCAGCTGGAGGGCTACATCGCCCTGAAATGGGAAGAGGTCTATGCCTACGAGCATACCCCGCACCCCGTTGAATACGCGATGTATTACAGCTGCTGAGATGCCGGGACAGTGATCGTGGAAAGGGCGCCGCAAGGCGCCCTTTTCTTTTGTCCGGCCAAGGGCTTACTCGGCGGCGATGCCGGTTGAGACCGGATAATCGGTATAGCCCGCCGCGCCGCCCCGGTAGAAGGTCGAGGGGTCCTGTTCGTTCAGCGGCAGGTCGCGGCGCAGCCGTTCGACCAGATCGGGCGTGGCGATGAAGTCGCGCCCGAAGCTGACCGCATCGGCGCGATCCTCGGCCAGCAGGCTCTGCGCCATCTCGCGGGTCAGCCCCTCATTCGCGATGACCGGCCCGCCAAAGGCCGCGCGGATCGCGGGCAGCAGGCTGTCGGGGCCGGGATGTTCGCGCAGGAACAGGAAGGCCAGACCCCGTGCGCCCATCTGCCGGGCGACATGGGTGAACAGCGCATGCGGATCGCTGTCGCCCATGTCGTGGCTGTCGCCGCGCGGCGACAGGTGCAGACCCACCCGGTCCGCCGACCATGCCCCGATCACCGCATCCGTGATCTCGCACAGCAAACGCGTGCGGTTCTCGATGCTGCCGCCATAGCGGTCGGTGCGGCGGTTGCTGCGGTCCTGCAGGAACTGGTCGATCAGGTAGCCGTTCGCGCCGTGGATCTCGACCCCGTCGAACCCGGCATGGCGGGCGCGGCGGGTGGCCTCGGCATAGGCCTCGACGATGCCGGCGATCTCGTTGGTTTCCAGCGCACGGGGCGTCACATAGGGCCGCTTGGGCCGCAAAAGGCTGACATGACCGGCGGGCGCGATGGCCGAGGGCGCGACGGGCAGGGCGCCGTCCAGAAGCTCGGGGTCCGAGATGCGCCCCACATGCCAGAGCTGCAGAAAGATCAGCCCGCCGCGTTCATGCACGGCGCGCGTGACCTGGGCCCAGCCCTCGACCTGCGCGTCCGACCAGATGCCGGGCGTGGCCTCGTAGCCGACGCCCATGGGCGTGACGCTGGTGGCCTCGGACAGGATCAGCCCGGCGCTTGCGCGCTGCGCGTAATATTCGGCCATCAGCGCATTGGGCAGGCGGCTGTCTCCGGCGCGGGCGCGTGTCAGGGGCGCCATGACGATGCGGTTTCGCAGCGTGACGGCGCCCATGGTCACGGGATCAAAGAGGGTCGGCATCGGCATCCTTTCGACTTGTCGGGCAGAGCTGCGCCCGCGCCAACAACTGTTCGTCGGCAGGCCGGGTTTCAAGGGCGTGAAAAGTCGCACGAACTTTACCGTGACCCTTGTTCCTGCGCGCCACTTCTGGCGTTATCGAACGACCATGGATCTTGTTCTCCTGACCACCTTCACGGCGCTTCTGTTCCTGCTGATCGCAGCGGCTGAGCCGGTCGCGGACCGTCTTGCGCTGCCCTTCAGCGTGATACTGGCGCTTTTGGGAATGCTGATCGGGGGCGGGGCGATCTTTCTGCTCAGCACTGATTACACCAATGTCCTCAACCCCGTGGCCGAGACGATCCTGGCGCTGCCGATCCGGTCGAACGTCTTTCTCTATGTCTTTCTGCCCACGCTGATCTTCCAGGCCACGCTGGAGATGAACGTCCGGCGGATGCTGGACGACTGGGTGCCGATCCTGACGCTGGCCGTGGTGGCGGTCGTGGTGGCGACGCTGACCATCGGCTATTCGCTGGCCTGGGTCAGCGGGCTGCCGCTGATGGTCTGCCTGCTGGTCGGCGCGATCGTCTCGACCACGGACCCTTCGGCGGTGGTCAGCATCTTCCGCTCGATCTCGGCGCCGCGCAGGCTGGCGCGCATCGTCGAGGGCGAGAGCCTTCTGAACGACGCCGCCGCCATTGCGCTGTTCGGGCTGTTCATGGGCTTCGTCATGCTGGGCGTGCCCAATCCCCGCCTGTCGGATGCGCTGGCGCAGGTCCCGCAACTGATCCTGGGCGGCGCCCTTGTGGGCTGGCTGATCGCGCGCATCGCGCTGATCCTGATGACGCTGTTCCAGCGTTTCGAGATGGCGCAGATCTCGGTTTCGGTCGCGGTGCCCTATCTGGCTTACATCGGGGCCGAACGGCTTCTGGGCGCGTCCGGCGTGATCGCGGTGGTGGCGGCAGCGCTGACCTTGAACCTGATGGGGCCGGGGCGGCTGGCGCCTGCCTTCTGGGTGAACCTGCGCGAGGTCTGGCGCCTTCTGGCGCATTGGGCGGGGGCGCTGATCTTCATTCTGGCCGCGCTGCTGATCCCGCGCCTTCTGGGCGATCTGCGGGCGGGCGATCTGGCGCTGGTGGGGGTGGTGGTCGTGGCCGCCTTCGCGGCGCGGGCGATGATCCTGTGGGGGCTTCTGCCGCTGCTGGGGGCGCTGCGCCTGTCGCCCCGGATCGAGCGGCCTTACCGCGTGGCGATCATGTGGGGCGGCCTGCGCGGCGCGGTCACACTGGCGCTGGCGCTGGCGGTGACGGAAAGCCTGCGCGTCCCGGTCGAGACCAAGCGTCTGGTCGGCATCCTGGCCACGGGCTATGCGCTGTTCACGCTGCTGGTGCAGGGGACGACGCTGCGTTGGGTCATCAGCCTGCTGGGGCTGGACCGGCTGTCGCCTCTGGATCGGGCGCTGTCCAATCAGGTCGTCGCCGTGGCGCTTCAGACGGTGCGCGAAGAGGTCGCCACCACGACCGAGAAATACGACCTGCCGCGCGAGACCGTCCGCTCCGAGGCCAAGCGCTTCGCCGGCCGGCTGGATCAGGCCGTCGAACGCGCCGAGGCCGAGCACAATGCCGAGATCCTCGACCGCGACCGCATCACGCTTGGCCTGATCGCGCTGGCGGGCCATGAACGCGAGGCGATCCTGCAGCGCGTGCGCGAACGCGCGATTTCGGCCCGGCTGTCAGAACAGGCGCTGTTCGACGCCGACCGCGTGATCGAGGGCGCGCGCCAGGGCGGCCGCACCGGCTATCAGCGCGCGGCGCGGGGGTCGCTGAGCTATGGTCCCGCCTTCCGGCTGGCGGCCTTTCTGCGCAACCGGCTGGGCATATCCGGCCCGCTGGCCCGCATGACCGCCGACCGGTTCGAGATGCTTCTGGCCAAGCGGCTGATCCTGCGCGACCTGCACGGCTTCATCGACCGCCGCATCCGCCGCATCCATGGCCGCCGCGTGGCCGAGTTGCTGCACGAATTGCTCAACCGCCGGATCGAGGCCGTGGATACCGCGTTGGACGGTCTGCGCCTGCAATATCCCGGCTATGCCGAGGAGCTTGAGCGCCGCTTCATCCGCCGCACGGCCCTGCGGCTGGAGGAACGCGAATACAACGCCATGCGCGAGGACGGGCTGATCGGCGCCGAGGTCCATACCGAGCTGATCGCCGACATCCTGCGCCGCCGCGCCCAGACCGAGACGCGTCCGCCCCTCGACCTTGCCCTGCGCAAGGACGAGCTGGCGCGGGTCTTTCCGCTGTTCTCGGATCTGGATGATGGCGAACTCAGGCGCCTCAGCCGCCAGTTGCGGACGCGCTATGTGAACGCGGGGCAGATCATCACCCGCAAGGACACGCCCGCGCGCAGCGTGTTCTTCGTGGCTTCGGGCGCGGTCGAACAAGAGGTCGCGGGCCAGATCACCCGTCTGGGCCGGGGCGAGATGTTCGGCCAGATGGGCGTGCTGACCGGCCGCATCCGCCGGGCCGAGGTGCGCGCGATCACGCCCTCGACCCTGCTGATGCTGGACGAGACCGGGTTCCGGCGGTTGCTGAAACGGTCCCCTGCACTCAGGCGCGCGGTGCGCGACAGCGTGGTGGGCAAGGCCTCGGCGGGCGAAGTGCTGCGCCTTCCCGAATTCCGGCTGGACGATCCGCCCGCGCCCTCCGAGCCGCTTGGCGAGGCGGGCGTCACCCGCTAGACAGGCGATCCAGACCAGAGACAAGGGGTTCCCATGGACGCAGCCGCCCAGACCGCCGCCCAGATTGCCGCCCGCATCGCCCGCCAGATCGCGACCGAGATCGGCGCAAGCCCCGCGCAGGTCACGGCGGCCTCCGATCTGCTGGACGGCGGCGCGACCGTTCCCTTTGTCGCCCGCTACCGCAAGGAGGCGACGGGCGGGCTGGACGACACGCAGCTGCGCACGCTGTCCGACCGCCTGACCTATCTGCGCGAGATGGAGGCGCGGCGCGCGGCGATCCTCGGCTCGATCCGCGAGCAGGGCAAGCTGACCGACGATCTGGCCCGCAAGATCGCCGTGGCCGAGACCAAGGCCGCGCTTGAGGACATCTATCTGCCCTTCAAGCCCAAGCGCCGCACCAAGGCGATGATCGCCCGCGAAAACGGGCTGGAGCCGCTTCTGCGCGCGATCCAGGCCGATCCTGCCGCCAATCCCGAGGCGCTGGCCCCCGCCTATGTGCAAGGCCCGGTCGAGACGCCCAAGGCCGCGCTGGAGGGCGCACGCGACATTCTGGTCGAGGAATTGTCCGAGAATGCCGATCTGCTGGGCCGCCTGCGTGATTTCATGCGGCGCGAGGGCGTGATCTCGGCCCGTGTCATGGCGGGCAAGGAGGAAAGCGGCGCCAAGTTCAGCGATTACTTCGATCACCGCGAGGCCTGGGCGACCATTCCCGGCCATCGCGCGCTGGCGATCCTGCGTGCCGCCAAGGAAGAGGTCGTGACCATCGAGATCGCGCCCGACCCCGAGACCGGCGCCGCGCGCGCCGAGGGGATCGTGGCGCAGGCCCTTGGCCCCGTGGGGCAGGGACCGGGCGCGGATTGGCTGCGCGCGGCGGCGGGCTGGGCCTGGCGCGTCAAGCTGTCGAACGGCATGTATATCGACCTTCTGACCGAACTGCGCCAGCGCGCCCATGCCGAGGCGATCCAGGTCTTTGCCCGCAACCTGCGCGACCTGCTGCTGGCCGCCCCCGCCGGGCCGCGCCCGACGCTTGGTCTTGATCCCGGCATCCGCACGGGCTGCAAGATCGCCGTGGTGGACGCGACCGGCAAGCTGGTCGATACGGCGACGATCTATCCGTTTCAGCCCAAGAACGACCTGCGCGGGGCCGAGGCCACGCTGCTGGCGCTGATCGCGAAACACGGGGTCGAACTGGTCGCCATCGGCAACGGCACCGCCAGCCGCGAAAGCGAACGTCTGGTGGCCGAGGTGCTGAAGCGCCTGCCCAAGGGCGTCAAGGCGCCGACGCGGGTGGTGGTCTCCGAGGCCGGGGCCTCGGTCTATTCGGCATCCGAACTGGCGGCGCGGGAATTTCCGGATCTGGATGTCAGCCTGCGCGGTGCGGTCAGCATCGCCCGGCGCTTGCAGGACCCGCTGGCGGAACTGGTCAAGGTGCCGCCGCAATCCATCGGCGTGGGCCAGTATCAGCACGACGTGGACCAGCGCCAGCTTGCAAAATCGCTGGAGGCCGTGGTCGAGGATGCGGTGAACGCGGTGGGCGTGGACCTGAACACCGCCTCGGCGCCGCTTCTGGCGCATGTGGCGGGGCTGGGGCCGTCCCTGGCGCAGGCCATCGTCGCGCATCGCGATGCCTCGGGCGCGTTCCGATCGCGCGCGGGGCTGAAAAAGGTCGCGGGGCTGGGGCCGAAGGCCTTCCAGCAATGCGCGGGCTTCCTGCGCATCCGCGAGGGGGACGAGCCGCTGGACGCCTCGGCTGTCCACCCCGAGGCTTACGGCGTGGCGCGCAAGATCGTGGCCTCTTGCGGGCGCGACCTGCGCGCGCTGATGGGCGATGCGGCGGCGCTGAAGCGGCTGAACGCGGCCGATTTCGTGACCGATGATTTCGGCCTGCCCACCGTGCGCGACATCATGGCGGAACTGGAAAAGCCCGGCCGCGACCCGCGCCCCGGTTTTGTCACGGCCAGCTTCGCCGAGGGTGTCGAGGATATCAAGGACCTGCGCCCCGGCATGTCGCTGGAAGGCACCGTGACCAATGTCGCGGCCTTCGGGGCCTTCGTGGATATCGGTGTCCATCAGGACGGGCTGGTCCATGTCAGCCAGCTAGCCGACCGTTTCGTGAAAGACCCCCACGAGGTCGTCAAGGCGGGCGACGTCGTCCGCGTCCGCGTGACCGAGGTTGACGTGGCCCGCAAGCGCATCGGGCTGACCATGCGGAAAGAGGGCGCCGAACCCGCCCCGAAAGGCCCACGCGGCGACCGGCAGGATCGTGGCCCCGCCAAGCCGCGCCAGATGCAGGCCGGACCAAAGGGCGCGTCTCAGGGCGCGTTCGGCGCGGCCCTGGCCGACGCGTTCCGCAAACGCTGATGGAGGGCGCGATGCAGGCAGGCGATCCGGGCTTTCAGGGCCTCTGGCTGGACGATCCCGCGCACCGGGCCTTTCTGGTGGCGGATGCGCGCCGGGCGCTGGATTTCTTCGATGCCAGCCCCCGGGCGGGCGGCGGCTTTCACCTGCTGGACGGGCAGGGCAGGCCGCGCGCGACCGATCTGCAGGAACTGCACACGACGACGCGACTGGTGCATTCCTATGCACTGGCGCATGTTGCCGGGCGGCCCGACCGGGCGGGGATCGTGGATCAGGGGATGGATTACCTGTGGCGGCGTCACCGCGACGCGGATCACGGCGGCTATCTGTGGGGGCTGGAGGGCGACAGCATCGCCGATGGCACCAAGCTGGCCTATGGGCAGGTCTTTGTCCTGCTGGCGGCTTCCAGCGCGAAACTGGCCGGGCATCCCGGTGCCGACCGCCTGCTGGCCGATGTGGCGGATGTGCTGGACCGCCATTACTGGGACGAAACCGCGGGCCTTTTCCGCGACGAATTCACCCGCGACTGGCAGCCCTTTTCGACCTATCGCGGCATGAATGCCAACATGCACGGCGCCGAGGCGCTGCTGGCCGCGTATGAAGCCACCGGAGAAGCCCTCTATCTGGACCGCGCGGGCCGCATCCTGCGCTTTTTCATCGACGGGCAGGCGCGCGCGCATGGCTGGCGCATCCCCGAACATTACGATCAGGACTGGCGCGTCGATGCGACCTATGCGGGCAACCCGGTCTTTCGTCCCGCAGGCACGACGCCCGGCCACAGCGTCGAGATGGCGCGGCTTCTCTTGCAATGGTGGGATCTGGCGGGCCGCCCCGATGACGGCAGCCCCGCCATGGCCCGCGCCCTGACCGAAGCCGCTCTGGCGGGCGGCTGGAACGAAGCCGCTGGCGGGCTGGCCTATACGCTGGCGCTTGGGACTGGCGCGGTGGACAACCCGGCCCGCTACTGGTGGCCCGTGACCGAGGCGATCGGCGCGGTCGCCTCTCTGATCAAGCTGGACCCGATGCCGGGGGACGAGGTCTGGTATCGCCGCCTCTGGGATCATGCCGCCCGCCATCTGGTCGATCACGAACAGGGCGGCTGGTGGCACGAGCTTGGCCCCGACAATCGCCCGACCGAGACGCAGTTTCCCGGCAAGCCCGACCTTTATCACGCGCTTCAGGCCGATCTGTTCCCGCTGGTGCCGGACCTGTCGCGGATCGCGGCCGGGCTGGGGCAGGCACGCGCGCTGGCGTGACATGACGTGATGTCACACGGCTTGACCGGCGGCGCCGATCCTGCCAAGCCTTCGCATCCCGCCTGACCTGGCCAAGCGCCGCCCCTGACGCCCTCCGTGAACAGATCGGTCCGAACCATGTGCCCTGACGCGCCCGTGCCGCCCCTTGCCTCTGCCGCGACGGACCCCGCCCAACGCGCGGCCCGGCTGTTGGCGGGGGTCGAGAACGGTCTCGCGCTGTCGATCCTCGATGGCAGCCCCGACTGCATCAAGCTGATCGAGCTGGACGGCAGCCTCAGCTACATGAACCCCAACGGGCTCTGCGTGATGGAGATCGAGGATTTCGCGCAGGTGGCCGACCGCCCCTGGCCCGAGCTTTGGCCGGACGAGAACCGGCAGGTGCTGAACGCGGCGATCCGCGATGCCCGCGAGGGGCGCGTGACCCGGTTCGAGGCGTTCTGCCCGACGGCGCGCGGCACGCCGCGCTGGTGGCAGGTGACGGTCTCGCCTGTGCGCAACGGTCGCGGCGTCGTGGAACGCATCCTGTCGGTCTCGCGCGATGTGACCGACATGGTCGAAGCCCGCCGCCAGCTTGAGGAACAAGCCCGCCTTCTGGCCGACGAGGTTGCCCAGAAGGACGAGGCGCTTGCCCGGCAGAAAGTGCTGCTGGGCGAGATCGACCACCGCGTCAAGAACAGCTTTGCCGCCGTGATCGCGCTGCTCAGGATGCAGGCGCGCGGACATCGGGGCGATGCTGCGGGGATCGCGCTGGAGGATGCGGCGAACCGCATCTCGACGCTTGCGCGGGTGCATGAGCAATTGCACCTGGACCCCGGCTCCAGCCTGATCGCGCTGCCCGACTACATCGGCCAGCTGGCCCGCGACATCGGCGGCGCCCTTGGGGCGCAGGTGGATCTGTCGCCGATGCCGCCTGTGCGGATCGCACCCTCGGATGCGGCGGCGATCGGGCAGATCCTGGCCGAACTGATCGCCAATGCAGTGCGCCATGGGGGCAAGCCGGGCCATGCGCCGGTGATCCGGCTGAGCATGGCGCAGACGCCCGAGGGGCTGTCGCTGGTGGTCGAGGATGACGGGCCGGGCCTGCCCGAGGGCTTCGATCCAGCGGCAGGGACGGGCCTTGGCATGCAGATCTGTTCGATCTATGCCAGCCAGCTGGGCGGCAGCATCAGCGCCGGGGCCTCGGATCAGGGCGGGGCGCGCTTCGCGCTGCTGTTGAACCCGCCCTCGGCCCGGATGGATGGCGCTGCGGGCTGAACAGGGCCCGCCGGGAACGAACGGCCCCCTTGCGGATTTCATGGCCTTCGGGCCGATCACGGGACAAGTATCATGCGCATGACGATCGAGGTCGATCTGGACTATCGCCTTGCCGCGCCCGGAGCCGCGATCCTGTCGATCGAGGCCGCCGAGACCCCTTGCCAGCAGGTCCTGCGCTCGGATCTGCGGTTGGACCCGGCGCTGTCGCCGCGTCTGGTGCCGGGTGACGAGGGCGTGGGTCGCAAGATGGCGCTGCATGTGCCCGAACGGCTGATCTGCCGCTATCGGGCCGATCTCAGTATCGACCGGCCCGCGCCGGATCTGTCGCGCCTTGCCGCGCTGCCGGTCGAGGACCTGCCCGCCGAGGCCTTGCGCGCGCTGATGCCCTCGCGCTACTGCGATCCGATCCGGTTTCTGGCCTATGTCGGCGCGCGGTTCGGCGGGTTGTCGGGCGGCCCTCTGGTCGCGGCTCTGGCGGAATGGGTGCAGGGCGCGCTGGCCTATGTTCCGGGCGCCAGCAGCGCGGACACGACGGCGACGGATACCTTCGTTCAGCGGCAGGGCGTCTGCCGCGACTATGCGCATCTGCTGATCGCGCTCTGCCGCGCGGGGCAGGTGCCCGCGCGCATCGCCAGCGTCTATGCCCACAGCGTCAAGCCGCAGGATTTCCACGCCGTGGTGCAGGTCTATCTGGACGGTGCGTGGCATCTGGTCGATCCGACCGGCATGGCCCGGCCCGACCAGATGGCGCTGGTGGCCGTCGGGCGCGACGCCGTGGACGTGGCCTTCCTGACCACGATCACGCCCGCCAGCATGACCGCGCAGAGCGTGCAGGTCCGCCAGATCCTCTAGACCGCCCAAGCCGCGATCAGCACCAGCCCGAAAAGCGCCACGGCGCGACGATAAAGCCTGATCGCGGCGGCCAGATCATCGGCCCCCGGATCGCGGGCGCCCGCGTTCAGCCAGGGCTCTTCTGCGACCCGGCCGGCATAGACGCGCGGTCCCGACAGGCGGATGCCAAGCGCGCCCGCCATCGCGGCCTCGGGCCAGCCCGCATTGGGCGAGCGATGCGCCGAGGCATCGCGCAGCGCCACCCCCGCCGCCGTGCGCGCCCGCCGCCCTGCCGCCAGCGCAAGCAGGCACGCCGTCAGTCGCGCGGGGATCAGGTTCGCCACATCGTCCAGCCTTGCGGCAAAGGCGCCGAACGCTTCGTGCCGGGGCGTGCGGTGGCCGATCATGCTGTCCAGCGTGTTGATCGCCTTGTAGGCCGCGATCCCCGGCAAGCCCCCGATGGCGGCCCAGAACAAGGGCGCGATCACGCCGTCGCTGGCGTTTTCAGCGAGGCTTTCAATGCTGGCGCGGCTCAGGGTCGGGCTGTCGGCGCGGGTGACGTCGCGGCCCACGATCATCGCGGTCGCCGCCCGCGCTGCAGGCAGATCGCCTCGGCGCAGAGGGCGCAGCACTGCGCGCAGGTGGTCATCCAGCGAGCGCGCCGCCACCAGCGGCCAGGCCAGGATCGCCGCCGCCCAAGGCCCCAGCCAGATTTGCAGCAAAGCCGCCGGAACGACCGCAGCCGCGATCACTATAAGCGCGGCTAGCGCGCCCTTGGCGCCCCGCGCGCGGCCCCTGTTCAACGCCCCGTCCAGCGCCGCGATCAGCCGCCCGAGCCACGTCACAGGATGGCCTAGACGCCGATAAAGCGCCTGCGGCCAGCCGATCAGCGCGTCGATCAGCAGCGCGATGGCCGCGATCATCGCCATCAGGTGGCCTCGGGCAGGGTCAGGTTCACGGCCTCGACGGCCCATTCCGCGCCCTCGGGGTCGATCCGGTGCAGGATGGTCAGCGACAGGGGCGCGACGGCAAAGGACAGCGCCCGCGCCCCCACGACCAGCGCAAGCGCCGCGCGGACGGTTCCGGCATGGGCCACGATCAGCGTGCCGGGCGGGGCCTCGACCAGCGCGGGGCGGACGCGGGCGGCCATGTCCAGAAAGCTCTCGCCGCCCTCGGGGCGGTGGCGGGCCAGAGCCTCGGGGGGCAGGGGGCCAAGGTCGGGCAGATCGGCCAGGGGCCGCCCCTCCCACAGGCCCTGATCCTGTTCCAGAAGCGCGGGAAGCACGCGATCCGGCGACAGGCCAAGCGCCTGGGCCGTCTGCAGGCAGCGCCGCGCCGGGCTGCACCAGACCCGCGCCGGGCGCCCGATCCGCGCGGCCATGCGCGCCAGCGCCGCGCGGTCGCCGCAATCGGCATCGACCTCACGCCGCCCGGTGACAAGCCCGCCGGTCAGGGCCGGGGCATGGCGCAGGATCATCAGGCTCATCAGGTCCCCCGTGGTTTCAGCGCGCACCATGCGGCGACCGCAGCGCAAGGGCAAGACGGGGCCGATTGACGCGGGCCGAACCGGGATGCAGGCTGGTCTTGACGCGGAGGGGATGGACGCGCTATCCATTAAATGAACATACGTTCATTTAATATCGGCAGCAGGAGGGGGCTTGCGGATGTTCACGCGGGGCATGGAATTCGATCTGGGCGAGGATGTGAACGCGCTGCGCGAGATGGTGCATCGCTGGTCGCAGGATCGCGTCAAGCCGCTGGCCGCGGCGACCGACCGCGACAATGCCTTTCCCAACGAACTCTGGTCGGAGATGGGCGAGCTGGGCCTTCTGGGCATCACCGTCTCCGAGGAATGGGGCGGGGCCGGGATGGGCTATCTGGCCCATGTCATCGCGACCGAGGAAATCGCGCGGGCCAGCGCCTCGATCAGCCTGTCCTATGGCGCGCATTCCAACCTGTGCGTGAACCAGATCAAGCTGAACGGCACCGACGCGCAGCGCGCGAAATACCTGCCGAAATTGTGCAGCGGGCAGCATGTCGGCGCGCTGGCCATGTCCGAGGAAAGCGCGGGCAGCGATGTCGTCGGCATGAAGCTGCGCGCCGAGAAACGCGGCGACACCTATGTGCTGAACGGCAACAAATACTGGATCACGAACGCGCCTGACGCCGATGTGCTGGTCGTCTATGCCAAGACCGACCCCGAGGCGGGCAGCAAGGGCATCACCGCATTCATCGTGGAACGCGGCATGCCCGGTTTCTCGACGGGGCCGCATTTCGACAAGCTGGGGATGCGCGGCTCGAACACGGGCGAGCTGATCTTCGAGAATTGCGCCATCCCCGCCGAGAACGTGCTGGGCGCCGAGGGCAAGGGCGTGCGCGTGCTGATGTCGGGTCTGGATTACGAACGCGTCGTGCTGGCCGGGATCGGCACCGGCATCATGGCCGCCTGCCTGGACGAGGTTCTGCCCTATCTGCGCGACCGCAAGCAGTTCGGCCAGCCCATCGGGTCGTTCCAGCTGATGCAGGGCAAGATCGCGGACATGTATGTCGCGCTGAACACCGCCCGCGCCTATGTCTACGAGGTCGCGCGCGCCTGTGATGCGGGCAAGGTCACGCGGCAGGATGCGGCGGGCGCGGTGCTTTACGCCAGCGAACAGGCGATGGTGCAGGCCCATCAGGCGGTGCAGGCGCTTGGCGGGGCGGGGTTCCTCAATGACAGCGTGGTCAGCCGCCTGTTCCGCGATGCCAAGCTCATGGAGATCGGCGCCGGCACAAGCGAGATCCGCCGCATGCTGATCGGCCGGGAATTGATGGGTCTGGTCTGATGCGGGCGGCCGCCGTTGCGCTGTGCCTGCTGCCGCTGCCCGCGCTGGCCGATCTGCCCGACCCGGTGATCGACCCGGCGCTGGTGACCGATTGCCTGGCGGATGGCCGGGGAGAGGCGTGCATCGGGCTGGCGGCCAATGCCTGCATGGAACAGCCCGGCGGCTTCTCGACCTATGGGATGAGCGCATGCCTGGGGCTGGAATACGACCTGTGGGACGGGCTTCTGAACGATCATTACCGCGAGGTGATGGCGCAATCCGGCGCGATGGACGACGAGATGGCCGAACTGGGCAGCGCCGCAGAGGCGCAAGCCCCCGCCCTGCGGGACGCGCAGCGCCGCTGGATCGCCTGGCGCGACGCGGCCTGTGCCTTCGAACGCAGCCGGTGGGGCGGCGGCACCGGGGCGGGGCCTGCGGGCGTGCAATGCATGCTGACCCTGACCGCCCGGCAGGCGCTGTGGCTGGACCAGTATCGCGGCGAGACCTGAGCCATGGCGCAGATGCTGAACGGAACCGATTACCAGCGCATCTGCCGCGATTTCCGCTGGCAGTATCCGGCGCGGCTGAACATGGCCGATCAATGCCTGGCCCATCCGGCGGGCGATGTGGCGATCATCGAACATGACGGCCAGCCCCGGCCCGTGACATTCGGCGAACTGGCGGCCATGACCGACCGGCTGGCCCATGCGCTGGACGCGGCGCCGGGCGATCGCGTGGCGATCCTCAGGACGCAATCGGCCTGGACGGCGGCGGCGCATCTGGCGGTGTGGAAGTCGGCCGCCATCTCGATCCCGCTCTTCAAGCTGTTCGGCCCCGAGGCACTGGCCCTTCGCCTGAACGATGCGGGCGCGCGCATCGTCATCACCGACCCCGAGGGCCGCGCCATGCTGGCGCCCTTCCCCGACCTGCGCGTGATCGTCCCCGAAGAGGGCCTGCCCGAGGCCGGAGCCTTCGCCACCCGCCCGACCGGCCCGGAAGACCCCGCCGTGCTGATCTATACCTCGGGCACGACCGGCGCGCCCAAGGGGGCGCTGCACGGCCACCGGATGCTGACCGGCCATCTGCCCGGCGTCGAGATGAGCCACGACCTGCTGGGCCAGCCCGGCGACGTGATCTGGACACCCGCCGACTGGGCCTGGATCGGAGGGCTTTTCGACGTGGCAATGCCTGGTCTTGCGCTTGGCGTGCCGGTCGTCGCCTCGCGCATGGCGCGTTTCCAGCCCGAGGCCGTGGACGCCCTGATCGCCGATTGCGCCATTCGCAACGTGTTCTTCCCGCCCACCGCGCTGAAGATGCTGAAAGCCGCCGATATCAGCCTGTCGGGCCTTCGCAGCGTCGCGTCGGGCGGCGAGCCTCTGGGCGCCGAGATGCTGGAATGGGGCCGCCGCGCGCTTGGGGTGACGATCAACGAATTCTACGGCCAGACCGAATGCAACATGGTCGCCTCGTCATCGGGGGCGATGTTTCCGGCCCGGCCCGGCGCCATCGGCAGGCCCGCGCCCGGCTTCGACATCCGCATCCTCGACGAGGCCGGCAACCCGACCGAGGGTGAGGGCGACATCGCCATCCGGCGCGGCGCGGGCAGCATGATGCTGGGGTATTGGCGGAACGAGCAGGCGACCGGGGCCAAGTTCCGCGGCGAATGGATGGTGACGGGCGACCGCGGCGTGATCGAGGACGGCTATATCCGTTTCGTGGGCCGCGACGACGACGTGATCACCTCGGCCGGCTACCGGATCGGCCCGTCCGAGATCGAGGACGTGCTTCTGACCCATCCCGCCGTCGCGCAGGCGGGGGTGATCGGCAAGCCCTGTCCGCTGCGCACGCAGATCGTCAAGGCCTATATCGTGCTGCGGCCCGGCCATGCGCCGTCGGACGAACTGGCCGCCGCGTTGCAGGATCACGCGCGGCGCCTGTCGGCCGCGCATTCCTATCCGCGCGAGATCGCCTTTCTGGACGCGCTGCCGCTGACCGTGACCGGCAAGGTCATGCGCCGCGAATTGCGCGCCATGGCCGAGGCCGAATGATGCGCGCGCGGCTCATGGCATCAGAAGCGCAGGACGTAGGACAGGCCCATCGCCACCGGGTCGATCCGCACTTCGCCCAGATCGTTGCCGTTCAGGCGCAGTTCGGGTTGCAGGTCCAGCCAGCGAATCTCGGTCCGGATCGCGCCGCGTGGGCCGACCGCGACATCCAGTCCGGCCTGAAGCGCCAGACCCCATTCGTCGGACAGTTCCAGCGCCGCCCCCTCCAGCAGGCCCGCCCCCTGCGCGCGGGAAAACCGCACATGCGCCAGACCGATCCCGGCAAAGGGCGTCAGGCGTTCGCTCAGCGGGTGGTGATATTGCAGCGACAGGATCGTGGGGCTTTGACGGAAGCTGCCGATCGTGCCGCGACCCTCCAGCTGGATCTGGTGGCGGAAGGGCGCCGACAGCATGAGTTCCGCGCCCAGCCGGTCGGTCAGCGCATGGCCGATCGTGACGACGGGCCGCGTATCGGCGTCGATGTCCAGCGTCGCACCGATCACGGTGCCGTTCCCTGCGGGCGGCTCGATCCGGCCCAGACCCAGCCCGAGCGTCCAGTCGCCCGCCTGCCGCGCATCGGCCTGACCGGCCAGCATCAGCGCGGCCATCGCCGCCATCATCACCATCTTCATCATGACCATCTCCGGCGCGGCAACCTATCGTCCCCGATCTGTCGGCATCCTCCGCAGGACCGCGCCGAAATCAAGTCCGGAACGCGCGCCGCAAGCCCGCCGCGCGCGATCCCGTCCCATCTGTTGCAAAAGGCCCGCCCATGAAGCTGAGATCCGCTGCCCTGACCAGTTCGGACGCCTATCGCGCCAACCGCGCGGCGCATCTTGAGATGCTGGCCACCATAAGCGAGGCCGCAGAAGCCGCCGCCGCCGGGGGCGGTGCGCGGGCGCTGGAACGTCATGTGAGCCGAGGCAAGATGCCCCCGCGCGAGCGGGTCGCGAACCTTCTGGACCCGGGCAGCCCCTTTCTGGAAATCGGCGCGACGGCGGCGCATGGCATGTATGACGGCGCCGCCCCCTGCGCGGGCGTCATCGCGGGCGTGGGCCGCATCCACGGGCAGGACGTGATGGTCGTGGCCAATGATGCGACCGTCAAGGGCGGCACCTATTACCCGATGACGGTGAAAAAGCACCTGCGCGCGCAGGAAATCGCCGAGGAATGCCACCTGCCTTGCCTTTATCTGGTCGATAGCGGCGGCGCGAACCTGCCCAATCAGGACGAGGTCTTTCCCGACCGCGACCATTTCGGGCGCATCTTCTACAATCAGGCCCGGATGAGCGCCAAGGGCATCCCCCAGATCGCCGTCGTGATGGGGTCCTGCACGGCAGGCGGCGCCTATGTCCCCGCCATGTCCGATGTGACGATCATCGTGAAGGGGCAGGGGACGATCTTTCTGGCCGGTCCCCCCCTGGTCAAGGCCGCGACGGGCGAGGTCGTCACCGCCGAGGATCTGGGCGGCGGCGATGTCCATACCCGCCTGTCGGGCGTGGCCGATTACCTGGCCGAGGATGACGCCCATGCGCTGGCGATGGCGCGTCGCGCCGTCAGCCATCTGAACCGCCGCCGCCCCGAGACCGTACTGTGGCAATCGCCCGAGGCGCCTGCCTATGACCCCGACGAGATCCTGGGCGTCGTCCCTGCCGATCTTCGGACGCCCTATGACATCCGCGAGGTCATCGCGCGGGTCGTGGACGGCTCTCGGCTGGACGAGTTCAAGGCGCGCTTCGGCGAGACGTTGGTGACGGGCTTTGCCCATATCGAGGGCTGCCCTGTCGGCATCGTCGCCAATAATGGCGTGCTGTTTTCCGAGGCCGCGCAGAAAGGCGCGCATTTCATCGAGCTTTGCAGCCAGCGCGGTATCCCCCTGGTGTTCCTGCAAAACATCACCGGCTTCATGGTGGGTCGAAAATACGAGAACGAGGGCATTGCCCGCCACGGCGCCAAGATGGTGACGGCGGTGGCCACGACCTCGGTGCCGAAGATCACCATGCTGGTGGGCGGCAGCTTCGGCGCGGGCAATTACGGCATGGCGGGGCGCGCCTATGGGCCGCGTTTCCTGTGGACCTGGCCCAACAGCCGCATCAGCGTGATGGGCGGCGAGCAGGCGGCGGGGGTTCTGGCGACCGTGCGCCGCGACGGGATCGAGCGTGCAGGCGGCCAGTGGTCGCCCGAGGAGGAGGCCGAGTTCAAGCGCCCGACCATCGAGATGTTCGAGCGCCAGAGCCACCCGCTCTATGCCTCGGCGCGGCTTTGGGATGACGGGATCGTGGACCCGCGCAAGACCCGCGAGGTTCTGGCCCTGTCGCTGCGGGCCAGCCTGAATGCGCCGGTGGAACCGACGCGCTTTGGCCTCTTCCGGATGTGAGGGGGGCGGGGGCGGGATGCCTCCGGCGGGGATATTTGGATGAAGAAGAAGGAAAGGGCGCGCGGATGTTCGACAAGATCCTGATCGCGAACCGGGGCGAGATCGCCTGCCGCGTGATCGATACCTGCCGTCGCTTGGGCGTGGCGACGGTGGCGGTGTTTTCGGATGCCGACCGCGAGGCGCGGCATGTGTTCATGGCCGACGAGGCCGTCGGGCTGGGGGGCGCGGCGCCCGCCGACAGCTATCTGCGCGGCGATGCGATCATCGCCGCCGCGCGGGCGACGGGCGCGCAGGCGATCCATCCGGGCTATGGGTTCCTGTCCGAGAACCCCGATTTCGTGGATGCGGTCGAGGCGGCAGGGCTGGTCTTTGTCGGTCCCTCGGCGGCCGCGATCCGCGCGATGGGGTTGAAGGATGCAGCCAAGGCACTGATGGAGAAGGCGGGCGTGCCGGTCGTGCCGGGCTATCACGGTGCCGATCAGTCGGTGGAGAGGCTCGCCGCCGAGGCTGACCGGATCGGCTATCCGGTGCTGATCAAGGCAGTCGCCGGGGGCGGGGGCAAGGGGATGCGCCTGGTCGAGGACCCGGCGCGGTTCCCGCAGGCGCTGGAGAGCGCGCGCTCCGAGGCTCTGGGCGCCTTTGGCAACCCCGACGTGCTGGTCGAGAAATATGTCCTGCAACCCCGCCATATCGAGGTGCAGGTCTTTGGCGACGGCCGCCGCGCCGTTCACCTGTTCGAGCGTGACTGTTCCCTGCAGCGCCGCCACCAGAAGGTGATCGAGGAGGCCCCGGCCCCCGGCATGACCGCCGAGATGCGCGCGGCGATGGGCGAGGCCGCCGTGCGCGCCGCCGAGGCGATCGGCTATTCCGGCGCGGGCACGATCGAGTTCATCGTGGATGGCAGCCGGGGCCTGCGCCCTGACGGGTTCTGGTTCATGGAGATGAATACCCGCCTTCAGGTCGAGCATCCCGTGACCGAGGCGATCACCGGGATCGATCTGGTCGAATGGCAGCTGCGCGTCGCCTCGGGCGAGGGTTTGCCCGCGCGGCAGGAGGACATCACCATTACCGGCCATGCCTTCGAGGCGCGGCTTTATGCCGAGGATGTGCCTGCAGGCTTCCTGCCCGCGACCGGCAGGCTGGCGCATCTGGCCTTTCCCGACGGCGCACGGATCGAGACCGGCGTGCGCGCGGGCGACCGGATCAGCCCCTGGTATGATCCGATGATCGCCAAGGTGATCACCCATGGCGCGACCCGTGCCATCGCGCTGCGTTCGCTGGAGCGCGCGCTTGGCCGGACCGAGGTTGCGGGTTCGGTGACGAACCTTGATTTCCTGGTCGCTCTGGCGCGGCATGAGGGCTTTGGCCGGGGCGAGGTCGATACCGGGCTTATCGCGCGGGATATGGACGCGTTGCTGGCCGAGGCCCGGCCCGATGACGCGGCGCTGGCCCTTGGGGTGATCGGGCTTGCCGTGCTGGATGATCCGCAGGTGCGGGGCGGCATGGTCCTCTGGCAGCCCCTGCGCCGCAGCATCGAGTGGCAGGGTGGCAGCGCCGTCCTCGAGGTGCTGGGTCCGGGGTCGGCGCGCGTCACGATGGCCTCTGGCGCGCACGAGGTTCGCTGGCAGGGCGGGCGCTGGTGGATCGATGACCAGCCCCATCCGGGCCGTGTCGTCCGCCATGATGCGGGTGTCAGCGTCTTTGGCTCGGGCAGGCTGAATCTGGTGGCGCTTGATCCGCTGGAGCGGGCGGGCGCGGACGCCGGTGGCGAGGCGCTGACGCGCGCCCCGATGCCCGGCCTTCTGCGCGCCGTCGATGTGGTGGCGGGCCAGTCCGTGCAGGCGGGCGACCGTCTGGCCGTGCTGGAGGCCATGAAGATGGAACACAGCCTGACCGCCAGCCGCGACGGCGTCGTGGCCGAGGTTCTGGCCCGGCCCGGCGATCAGGTCGAGGCGGGCGCCCCCCTGATCCGGCTGGAGGAGACCCCGGAATGATCCGTCTGCACCATATCCCCGGCTCGCGCTCGATGCGGGTCCTGTGGCTTCTGGAAGAACTGGGCCTGCCCTATGAACTGCGCCAGTGGTCGCTGACCGATGGCGGCATGCGCAGTCCGGAATTTCTGTCGTTGTCGCCCGCAGGCCGCGCCCCCGCGTTGGAGATCGACGGCCGCGCGATCTTTGAATCGGGCGCCATCGTCGAATACCTGACCGAACGCGAAGGGCGGCTGGCCCCGCGCCCCGGCGCGCCCGACCGGGCGGATTTCCTGGAATGGGTCCATTTCGCGGAAACCCAGGCGAATATCATCCAGGCGCTGAACATCCACCACATCTTTCTGCGCCCCGAAAGCGCGCGCTCGATCCCGCTGATGAAGCTGGACACGAAGCGGCTGGCCGTGACGGCGCGCGCGCTGGACCGCCACCTGACCGGGCGCGACACACTGCTGGCCACGTTCAGCGCCGCCGATTGCATGCTGGGCTTCAACATCGACGCGGTGTTCCGCTTCCTGCCGCGCGCCGATTACCCCGCGCTGGACGCCTATGGCCGCCGGATGATGGCGCGGCCGGCCTATCAGCGGGCCGAAGCTGCGGGCGGCGGCAGCCTGTTCTCGCGAGATTTCTACACGGTGCCCGATGCCTGAGGTCGAAATCTTCGAGATGGGCCCCCGAGACGGGCTGCAGAACGAAAAGCGCCTGATCCCCGCTGCCGAAAAGATCGCTCTGGTCGATCTGCTGTCGCAGGCGGGCTTTCGCCGGATCGAGGTGACGAGCTTCGTTCCCGCCAAATGGGTGCCGCAGATGGCCGACGCGGCCGAGGTTCTGGCGGGCATCACCCGAAGGCCCGGGATAAGCTATGCTGCGCTGACCCCGAACCTGCGCGGCTATCAGGCGGCGCGGGCGGCAGGCGCCGGCGAGGTGGCGATTTTCGCCAGCGCCTCGGAGGGGTTCAGCCGCGCCAATCTGAACGCGACCATCGCCGAAAGTCTGGAACGCTTCGCCCCCGTGGCCGAGGCGGCGCGCGCCGACGGGATGCCCCTCCGGGGCTATGTCAGCGTGGTGACTGATTGCCCCTTTGACGGCCCGACGCCGCCCGGGGCCGTTGCCCGCGTCGCGGCGGCCCTGCGCGACATGGGCTGCTACGAGGTCAGCCTTGGCGACACGATCGGGCAGGGCCGCCCCGAGACGATCGATGCCATGCTGGCCGCCGTTCTGAACGAACTGCCCCCCGAACGGCTGGCCGGCCATTATCACGACACGGCGGGCCGGGCGCTGGAGAATATCGACTCAAGCCTCGCGCGGGGCCTGCGGGTCTTTGACGCTGCCGTCGGTGGCCTCGGCGGCTGCCCCTATGCGCCCGGTGCCGCGGGCAATGTCGCGACCGAGGCCGTTGCGGCCCATCTCGAGGCGCGCGGTTTCCGCACCGGGCTGGACATGACGCTGCTGCGCCAGGCGGCCGCGATGGCCCGAGGCATGAGAAAGGAATGACGATGCAGACGATCCGCATCACCACCGACGCGCGCGGCGTGGCGACCCTGACGCTGGCGCGGCCCGACAAGCACAATGCCCTGTCGCGCCTGATGATGGACGAACTGACCGAGGCCGCAGCCACGCTCGGGGCCGACCCCGCCATCCGCGTCGTCGTTCTGGCGGCCGATGGCGCCAGCTTCTGCGCAGGCGGCGATCTGGGCTGGATGCGCGAGCAGATGCAGGCCGATGCCGAGACCCGGCGCGAGGGTGCACGGGCGCTGGCCGGGATGCTGTCGGCGCTGAACCTGCTGCCGAAACCGCTGATCGCGCGCGTCCACGGCAATGCCTTCGGTGGCGGCGTCGGCATGATGGCGGTCAGCGACATCGTGATCTGCTCTGACACCGCCCGCTTTGGCCTGACCGAGGTGCGGCTTGGCCTCATCCCGGCGACGATCGGCCCCTATGTGCTGGCCCGGATGGGCGAACCGGCGGCGCGGCGGGTTTTCTTCTCGGCCCGGCTCTTCGACGCGACCGAGGCGCAATCCCTCAACCTCGCCTCGCGCGTCGTCTCCCCCGACATGCTCGACGCCGCCATCGAGGCCGAGACCCAGCCCTTCCTCCAGGCCGCCCCCGGCGCCATCGCGGCGGCCAAGGCGCAATGCCGCGCGCTCGGCCCCCGCATCGACGCGGCGGTGATCGAGGACAGCATCGAACGCCTCGTCGCCGTCTGGCAGGGCAGCGAGGCTCCCGAAGGCATCGCCGCCTTCTTCGACCGACGCAAACCCTCCTGGCAATCCGACGCCTGACCCTTCTTCTTCACGCAAATATCCCGGGGGGAGCCGCGCGGCACGCGCGGCGGGGGGCTGGCCCCCCTTCACCCTCACCCCGACAGACTCAGCCGATCGGCAATGAAAAAGGCCCGCCGCTGATCCAGCGGCGGGCCCTTCTGAAAAAACCGGACAAACCCTGACGGATCACATGCCCTGATAGAGCGGGAAGCGCGCGCAGAGTTCGGACACTTCGGCGCGGACCTTGGCCTCGACCTCGCCATTGCCCTCTTCGCCATTGGCGGCCAGGCCGTCCACGACCTCGACGATCCAGCGGGCGATCTGGCGGAACTCGGCCTCGGCAAAGCCGCGCGTGGTGCCGGCGGGCGCGCCCAGACGGATGCCCGAGGTAACGAAGGGCTTCTCGGGATCGAACGGCACGCCGTTCTTGTTGCAGGTGATGTGCGCGCGGCCAAGGGCCGCCTCGGTCGCCTTGCCGGTCACGCCCTTGGGGCGCAGGTCGGCCAGGCACAGATGGTTGTCCGTGCCGCCCGAGACGATGTCGATGCCGCCCTTCATCAGCTCGTCGGCCATCGCGGCGGCGTTCTTCACCACCTGCTGGGCGTAAAGCTTGAACTCGGGGCGCAGCGCCTCGCCGAAGGCCACGGCCTTTGCGGCGATCACATGCATCAGCGGACCGCCCTGAAGGCCCGGGAAAACGGCGCTGTTCACCTTCTTCGCGATTTCAGCGTCGTTCGTCAGAATCAGGCCGCCGCGCGGGCCGCGCAGCGATTTGTGCGTGGTCGAGGTCACGACATGGGCATGAGGCACCGGCGAGGGATGCGCACCGCCCGCGACCAGACCCGCGATATGGGCCATGTCCACCATCAGATAAGCCCCGACCTCATCCGCGATCTTGCGGAAGGCGGCCCAATCCCAGGTCCGGCTATAGGCGGTGCCGCCCGCGATGATCAGCTTGGGCTTGTGCTGGCGCGCGCTCTCCGCGATCGCGTCCATGTCCAGCTGGTGATCCTGCTGGCGCACGCCATAGCTGACCACGTTGAACCACTTGCCCGACATGTTCACGGGCGATCCGTGGGTCAGGTGGCCGCCAGAATTCAGGTCGAGGCCCATGAAGGTGTCGCCCGGCTGCAACAGCGCCAGGAACACGGCCTGGTTCATCTGGCTGCCGCTGTTGGGCTGGACGTTGGCATATTCGCAGCCGAACAGTTCCTTGGCGCGTTCGATCGCCAGATTCTCGGCGATATCCACGAACTGGCAGCCGCCGTAATAGCGCTTGCCCGGATAGCCTTCGGCGTATTTGTTGGTCAGGACAGAGCCCTGCGCCTCCATCACGGCGCGGCTGACGATGTTTTCCGAGGCGATCAGCTCGATCTCGTCGCGCTGGCGACCCAGTTCCTGGGTGACGGCCTTGGCGATCTCGGGGTCACGGCTGGCCAGGGTTTCGGTGAAGAAACCGTTGTCGCGGGTGGGGGCGTTCATGTCTCTCGCGTCCTTTATGGCTCGGGCGGCTGCGGATTGGGGGCTTTTACCCCAAGCAGGCCCTTGCGGAAAGTGACAAAACGACCCGGTGCGCCCCTTGGGCGATGTGGCCGTCCGCTGTCTTTCGGGGGCTTGCCTTCCGGGGGCGGGGCAGGGATGCTGCCCGACGTCATCAGGGGGGACGGCATGACGCCTGCGATCCATTTCACCGCCAGCCATGCCGCGCCCGCGCAAGAGGCCTGGGCCACGCTGACCGCGCGCCACGGTCAGGCCGCGCTGGAGCGGGCCGATCTGGTGGTGGCGCTTGGCGGCGACGGCTTCATGCTGCAGACGCTGCACGCGACGCAGGGGCTGGGCCTGCCGGTCTATGGGATGAATCGCGGCACGGTGGGCTTTCTGATGAACGCCTATGCCGAGACCGGCCTGCCGGATCGTCTGGCCCAGGCTGAAGAAACGGTGATCAACCCCCTTCGGATGCAGGCCGATTGCACCGATGGCGGCCGCCATGAGGCCCTTGCCATCAACGAGGTCAGTCTGCTGCGCCAAGGCCCTCAGGCCGCCAAGCTGCGCATCCATGTGGATGGCCGCCTGCGGATGGAGGAACTGGTCTGCGATGGCGCGCTGGTGGCCACGCCTGCCGGGTCCACGGCCTATAACTACTCGGCCCATGGTCCGATCCTGCCCATCGGTTCCGAGGTCCTGGCCCTGACCGCCATCGCGCCCTTTCGTCCCCGACGCTGGCGCGGCGCGCTGCTGCCCAAGGCGGCGCAGGTCGAGGTCGAGGTGATCCACCCCGAACGCCGCCCGGTCATGGCCGACGCCGACAGCCGGTCCTTCCGCGACGTGATCCGGGTTCGCATCGGCTCTGCGACCGAGATCCGGCACCGGCTGCTGTTCGATCCCGGCCACGGCCTGGACGAACGCCTGCTGCGCGAGCAATTCGTCTGACGCGATCCGGCCCCGCCGGACAGGAAAAAACCCCGCCGGGCGAACCGGCGGGGTCTGATCCGTCAGGCTGTCGCGAAGGTCACTCGCGCTGGCCCATGAATTGCAGCAGGAACATGAACAGGTTCAGGAAATCCAGATACAGACGCAGCGCGCCCATGATCGCGGACTTGCCGATGAAATCCTGATCGGCCCCCTGGGCGGCCATCTCAAGATAGGTGTTCTTGATGTTCTGCGTGTCATAGGCGGTGAGGCCCGCGAAGATCAGCACGCCCAGAACCGAGATCGCGAACTGGATCGCCGGCGAGCCCAGGAAGATGTTCACGATCGAGGCGACGATCAGGCCGATCACGCCCATGATCAGGAAGCTGCCCCAGCCCGAAATGTCCTTTTTCGTGGTGTAGCCCCAGAGCGACAGGCCGGCAAAGGCGATGGCCGTCACAAGGAAGGTCTGCACGATGGAATAGGACGTGTAGACAAGGAAGATAGAGCTGATCGAAAGGCCCATCAGCGCGGCGAAGCCGTAAAAGACGCCGGTCGCGCCAGTGATCGACAGCCGGTTGATCGCCGCACCGAAGGCAAAGACCATAAGCAGCGGCGCGAACATGATCACCCAACGCAGCGGCGAGGTGTAGATCGCGGCGCCAAGCGCGGTCAGCTGCCCCTCGGGCGAGACCGCGGCATTGGCGATGCCGAAGGCTGCGACGGCAGTCACACCCATGCCGACCGCCATCAGCCCATAAACCTTGTTCATGTAGGCCCGCAGCCCTTCGTCGATCACAGCCTGACGCTGCCCGACGCCCTGCGCGGTACGGTAAGTGTTGTAGTCTGCCATCAACGACTCCCTCTCAAGACATGGGGTTTATCCCTGCGGGATATATTGTCCGAAACGGTCGGATTTTCAATGCCGCACAGGCGCTTCGGCCCGGCTGATCCCGAAAAATTCAACACGACGCCGGCCGTTTGGGCGGACGGAAACCTGTTGCCTCGACGCGCAAAACCGGCATCGTGATCCGGACCTCCGTGGCAGCCGCCTTGCTGCGGTTTTGATCAGGCAAAACGGCCCTGACGCGCAGAGGCCCAAGGTACCGCCATCCATACCTGTCTTTTTGGTCAGAAAGCGCCGCGTTAACCATGATGACACTCGAAAATTGCGCCGGGGTGAGTTAGTGCTTCCTTAGATTGAGTAAGGTGGTTGAAATGAAGCACGGTGTAGATGTTCATGTCGGCAAGCGCATCCGCCATCGCCGGTGGATGATCGGAATGACCCAGCAGCAGCTTGCGGACCGGGTCGGGATCAAGTTTCAGCAGATCCAGAAATACGAGACCGGGATGAACCGCGTCTCGGCCTCGCGTCTTTGGGACATCGCGCGCGCCGTGGATGTGCCGGTCAGCTTTTTCTTCGAGGGGCTTCAGGACGGCGCCGCCTCGGATTTCGTCGAGGGCGACATCTTCGCCGACAAGGAGGCGCTGCAACTGGTGCGTGCCTATTATGCCATGCCCGAGGCGCAGCGCCGTCAGATCTTTGAACTGGCGCGTGTCCTGTCGGACGCTGCCTGAACGCAGCCTGAACACGAGACCTGCACGAAAGCGCCCGCATCATGGCGCCTTTGTGTTACGGCGAGGTGACCGCCGACGAACATGGCTGGCCCCCTGCACCGCGCCGGGTTAAGTCTGTCGCGCCGGGACTGCGCCCTTGGGGATCGCGCCCCGGCTAGGACAGGCCGGAACGACAAAGCAGGGGGCGCGCATCATGGACAGCACCGAGATCAGGGCCGTGGCCCATGCCATGGCCGATGCCGCCCGGCAAGCAATCCTGCCCTTGTTCCGCCAGCCCGACCTCGCCTCGGACAACAAGCGCCCCGAGGGGTATGATCCCGTGACCCTGGCCGATCGCGCCGCCGAACGCGCCATGCGCGAGGTTCTGGCCCGCCGCCGCCCGCAGGATGCGATCCTGGGCGAGGAATACGGCGCGCAGGATGGCGAAAGCGGCCTGACCTGGGTGCTGGACCCGATCGACGGCACGCGCGCCTTTCTCTGCGGTGCGCCCTCATGGGGGGTGCTGATCGGGCTGACCGGCCCCGAGGGCGTGATCTATGGCCTGATCGACCAGCCCTATACCGGCGAACGGTTCGAGGGCGGTCTGGACCATGCGCTGATGCAGGGCCCGCATGGCCGCACCGCGCTGTCGGTGCGCCAGACGGCCAGCCTGCGCGAGGCGCGGCTGATGACGACCTTCCCCGAGATCGGCACCCCGGCCGAGGCCGCAGCCTTCGCGCGTGTCGCATCCCGGGTGCAACTGACCCGCTATGGTCTGGATTGCTACGCCTATGCGCTGCTGGCGATGGGGCAGGTCGATCTGGTGATCGAGGCGGGGCTGCAATCCTACGACATCGTGGCCCCGATCGCGGTGATCCGGGCCGCCGGGGGCATCGTGACCGACTGGCAGGGCGGCGATCCTGCCGGCGGCGGACAGGTCGTCGCCGCGGCCACCCCCGCGCTGCACCGCGCGGCGCTGGAGCTGCTCAACGCCGCGGCAGGCTGATCCGAAACCCCAGACAGGAGCGCATCATGGCAGAAGACCAGGGCCAAACCCTTGCGGCCGACCCAGAAGCCGAGCGCGAGGACGAGGATTTCGGCCCCAGCCGTGCCTGGCTGGCGCAGATCGACGCGGCCATCCAGCAGCCGGACCCCGACCTGCTGAACCGCCTGCTTGAGCCGATGCACGGCGCCGACATCGCCGACATCATCGAACGCCTGCCGCCCGCCCGCAGGCGCGCCTTCCTGGAGCTCTATTCCGGCGAGATCGACGGCGAGATCCTGTCCGAGATCGACGAATCCATCCGCGAGGAGGTCATCGACCTTCTGCCCCGCAGCGTTCTGGCCGAAGCCGTGCGCGAGATGGACAGCGACGATGTCGTGGACCTGATCGAGGATCTGGACGAGCCCGAACGCGCCCAGATCCTGGCCGCGCTGGACGAAAGCGACCGCGCCGCCGTTCAGCAATCGCTGGCCTATCCCGAATATTCGGCCGGCCGCCTGATGCAATCCGAGGTCGTGACCGCGCCCGAGCACTGGAATGTGGGCGAGACGATCGACTTCCTGCGCGCCGAGGATTGGCTGCCCGAGCAGTTCTATCACATCATCCTGGTCGATCCGCGTCGCCAGCCCATCGGCTATGTCACGCTTGGCCGCCTCTTGGCAGCCAAGCGCGACATCCCCCTGAAGGACCTGACCGAGGACAGTTTCCGCACGATCAGCGCCCTGGCCGAGGAATCGGACGTGGCCTATCTGTTCAACCAGTATCACCTGATTTCGGCCCCCGTCGTGGACGGGGCCGACCGGCTGGTCGGCGTCATCACCATCGACGACGCGATGGCCGTTCTGGACGAGGAACACGAAGAGGACATGCTGCGCCTTGCCGGTGTGAACGATGAAAGCCACGTCTCGGACGGGCCGGTCACGACGGCGCGCCAGCGGCTGCCCTGGCTGGTGGTGAACCTGTTCACGGCCTCGCTGTCGGCGGTGGTGATCAGCCGTTTCGAGGACACGATCACCGCGCTGGTCGCGCTGGCGGCGCTGATGCCGATTGTCGCCTCGACGGGGGGGATCGCGGGCACGCAATCGCTGGCCGTCGCGGTGCGCGCGCTGGCCACGCGTGACCTGAACCGCACGAACGCGCCGCGCGTGGTGCGGCGCGAATTGTTCGCGGGGATGTTGAACGGGATCGGCCTTGCGCTGATCCTGGGGCTGGCGGGCACGCTGATCTTCGGAGACGTCAGGCTGGGCGTCGTTCTGGGCCTTGCGATGGTCGTGAACCAGATCGTCGCGGCCCTTGGCGGGGTTCTGGTGCCGCTGACGCTGGACAAGCTGGGGCTGGACCCTGCGCTGGCCTCGGGGACGTTCGTCACGACCATGACCGACGTAATGGGCTTTTTCGCCTTTCTCGGGCTGGCGACCGTGATCCTGCTATGAGCATGGACCAGCGCGCGGCCAAGGCCGAACTGCGCCGCAGGGCGCTGGAGGCGCGGGCCTCGGGCGGCGACGCCGAGGCGCTGACGCGGCATCTTCGGGACGCGCTGTCGCCCTTTGCCGGGCAGGTTCTGGCAGGCTATTGGCCGATGCGCGACGAGGCCGACCCCCGCCCGGCGATGAGCGCGCATCGGGGGCCGGTCTGCCTGCCCGTGGTGGCGGGCCCGGCCCGGCCTCTGTCGTTCCGGCTGTGGCAGGGCGAGGCCTTGCAGCCCGGCCCGTGGGGCACCAGCCACCCTGCTGATTCGGCGCCCGAGATCCGGCCCGATATTCTGATCGTGCCGCTGGCGGGCTTTGACCCTGCGGGCAATCGGCTGGGCTATGGCGGCGGATTTTACGACCGGACGCTGGAAATGCTGCGTGAAACGGGGCCCGTCCGTGCGATCGGCCTTGCCTTTGCCTGCCAGCAGATCCCGAACATCCCTGCCGAAGCCTTTGATCAGCCGCTGGACCTGATCGTCACCGACCTTGGGCCTCTGCGCCCGACGCGCTGATTTCCGCCGGGCGTTGCAGCTTTGCATCAGCTGTGCACAACCTGGGGATGAACTGCTGGAAAGCCTGTGGAAAACTTTGGAAAGACACCGCTCAAGGCCCTGTTCTGAACACATTTTCAGCGCCACCCCCCGGCAAGGACAACCCGGCGTCCCCCGGATTGTGCGCGAATCTCGCCCCTTGGCGAGAGGGTGCCTGTCAATCGCCTGATCGCCCCGCGGCGCGAAAAATATCAGTTGAAATGCACCGGAACGCCCGGCAGTTTGTGGGCCGTAGATGATGCACCACAAGATCTGGTGAGCCCCGACAGGGCTGCCGGAACCTCATGAAAGCCGTATCAGACCGGGCGACGCCCGGCCGGGCCGCCTTGGCGGGTCGATGGTTTCGTGCCTTGGGCGCATCGGGCGGCTGAACAGGCAGGGACCGGACATGAAGATCGAACGGCGCTTCACCACCGCAGAAGGCGGGGCCTATGGCGGGATCGCCTTTGCCACGACCACCAGCGAGATCCGCAACCCCGATGGCTCGGTCGTCTTCCGCAACGACCGCGTCCAGGTCCCCGAGGGCTGGAGCCAGGTCGCAAGCGATGTCATCGCCCAGAAGTATTTCCGCAAGGCGGGTGTTCCCGCGCGGCTGAAACCGGTGCGCGAAAAGGGCGTTCCGGATTTCCTGTGGCGCCACGTCGCCGACGAGGCCGCCCTGGCCGACCTGCCCGAGGATCAGCGTTACGGAGGCGAGACCAGCGCCGCGCAGGTCTTCGACCGCATGGCCGGGGCCTGGGCCTATTGGGGCTGGAAGGGCGGCTATTTCTCGACCGAGGCCGACGCCCGCGCCTATCTGGACGAGATGCGCCACATGCTGGCCCGCCAGATGGGCGCGCCCAACAGCCCGCAATGGTTCAACACCGGCCTGCACTGGGCCTATGGCATCGACGGGCCGGGGCAGGGGCATTTCTATGTCGATCACAAGACCGGCAAGATGGTCCGCTCGGACAGCGCCTATGAGCACCCCCAGCCGCATGCCTGCTTCATCCAGTCGGTCAGCGACGATCTGGTGAACGAGGGCGGGATCATGGATCTCTGGGTCCGTGAAGCGCGGCTGTTCAAATATGGCAGCGGCACCGGCACGAACTTCTCGTCCCTGCGCGGCGAAGGGGAACGCCTGTCGGGCGGCGGCAAGTCCAGCGGCCTGATGGGCTTCCTGAAGATCGGCGACCGGGCGGCGGGCGCGATCAAGTCGGGCGGCACGACGCGGCGCGCGGCCAAGATGGTGATCTGCGACATGGATCACCCCGATATCGAGGCCTTCGTCAACTGGAAGGTCATCGAGGAACAGAAAGTCGCAAGCCTTGTCGCGGGCTCGAAACTGCATCAGCGCGAGTTGAACGCGATCTTCGCCGCCATCCGCGAGGGCGAGGGCGAGACCGACCCCGCCCTGAATCCCGCCCTGAAGGACGCGATCCGCAGCGCCAAGCGCGCGATGATCCCGGAAACCTATGTGAACCGCGTGCTGCAATATGCGCGGCAGGGTTTCGCCAGCATCGAGTTCCCGACCTACGACACGGATTGGGACAGCGAGGCCTATGTCAGCGTCTCGGGCCAGAACTCCAACAACTCGGTCCGCGTGACCGACGCCTTCCTGCGCGCCGTGCGCGAGGATGCCCCGTGGGAGCTGATCCGCCGCACCGACGGCAAGGTGGCGAAAACCGTCAGCGCGCGCGAGCTGTGGGACCAGATCGGCCATGCGGCATGGGCCTGCGCCGATCCGGGCATCCAGTTCCACGACACGGTGAACGCCTGGCATACCTGCCCCGAGGACGGGCCGATCCGCGGGTCGAACCCGTGCAGCGAATACATGTTCCTGGACGACACGGCCTGCAACCTGGCGTCGATGAACCTGCTGACCTTCTGGTCGGGCGAGGGTTTCGATGCGGGCGCCTATGTCCATGCCGTGCGGCTGTGGACCGTGACGCTGGAGATCAGCGTGCTGATGGCGCAATTCCCCAGCCGCGAGATCGCGCAGCGCAGCCATGATTTCCGCACGCTTGGGCTGGGTTACGCCAATATCGGCGGCCTGCTGATGAATATGGGGCTGGGCTATGACAGCGATCAGGGCCGCGCGCTTTGTGGGGCCTTGTCGGCGGTGATGACCGGCGTGGCCTATGCGACCAGCGCCGAGATGGCGGCCGAACTGGGCGCCTTCGCGGGTTATGCGCGCAACCGCGAGCATATGCTGCGCGTGATCCGCAACCACCGCGCCGCGGCCCATGGCACGGCCTGCGAGGGCGTGAACGTGGCCCCCGTGGCGCTGGACGCCGCCAACTGCCCCGATCGCCAGCTTGTCGCCCTGGCCCGCGAGGCCTGGGACGAGGCGCTGGCCCTGGGTCAGGCGCATGGCTACCGCAACGCGCAGACGACCGTGATCGCGCCCACCGGGACAATCGGACTGGTGATGGATTGCGACACGACCGGGATCGAGCCCGACTTCGCGCTGGTCAAGTTCAAGAAACTGGCGGGCGGCGGCTATTTCAAGATCATCAACCAGTCGGTTCCCGCCGCGCTGGAGACGCTTGGCTATTCCTCGGGCCAGATCGCCGAGATCGTGGCCCATGCGGTCGGCCACGGCACGCTTGGGAACTGCCCCGCCATCAACCACACCGCGCTGGCCGGCCACGGCTTCGGCCTGGCCGAGATCGAGAAAATCGAGGCCGCCTTGCCCTCGGCCTTCGACATCCGCTTCGTGTTCAACCAGTGGACGCTTGGCGAGGAATTCTGCCGGGGCACGCTTGGCATTCCCGCCGACAAGCTGTCCGATCCGGCCTTTGACCTGCTGCGCCATCTGGGCTTCACCCGCGCCCAGATCGAGGCTGCGAACGATCATGTCTGCGGCACCATGACGCTGGAGGGGGCGCCGCATCTGAAGGCGCAGCATCTGCCGGTCTTCGACTGCGCCAATGCCTGCGGCAAGAAGGGCAGCCGCTATCTGTCCGTCGAAAGCCATATCCGCATGATGGCCGCCGCCCAAAGCTTCATCTCGGGCGCGATCAGCAAGACGATCAACATGCCCGCGGCGGCGACCATCGCGGATGCGCTGGCGGCCTATGAACTCAGCCATTCTCTGGGGATCAAGGCCAACGCGCTTTACCGCGACGGCTCGAAGCTCAGCCAACCCTTGGCCAGCGCGCTGATCGAGGATGACGACGAGGCCGAAGAGATCCTGACCCAGGGCTCGGCCCGCGAAAAGGCCGCCGTTCTGGCCGAGAAGATCGTCGAGAAGGTCATCGTCCGCGAAATCGTCCGCAGCCACCGCGAGAAACTGCCGCAGCGCCGCAAGGGCTATACGCAAAAGGCCATCGTCGGCGGGCACAAGGTCTATCTTCGCACCGGCGAATATGACGACGGCAAGCTGGGCGAAATCTTCATCGACATGCACAAGGAAGGCGCGGGCTTCCGGGCGATGATGAACAACTTCGCCATCGCGGTGTCGGTCGGTCTGCAATACGGCGTCCCGCTGGAGGAATTCGTGGATGCCTTCACCTTCACCCGCTTTGAACCGGCGGGGATGGTGCAGGGCAATGACAGCATCAAGAACGCGACCTCGATCCTTGACTATGTCTTCCGCGAACTGGCCGTCAGCTATCTGGACCGGACCGATCTGGCCCATGTGAAGCCCGAGGGCGCGCGGTTCGACGATATCGGCGGCGGCGAGGCCGAGGCCGCCAATGTCACCCCGGTCAGCGACCAGACCGAGCTGAAATCGCTGACCATGCTCAAGCAGATCAGCAGCGCGGGCTATCTGCGCAAGCGCCTGCCGCAGGATCTGATGGTCCTGCAGACCAGCAGCCTCGCGCAAAGCGCCACGCTGGAAGGCCCCGCCATCGACGCCCGCGCCCGCGCGCGGATGCAGGGATACGAGGGCGATCCCTGCGGCGAATGCGGCAATTACACGCTGGTGCGCAACGGCACCTGCATGAAGTGCAACACCTGCGGCGGCACCAGCGGCTGCAGTTGATCGAGACACCGTCCCCGGCGACGGGGGCGGGGTGGCAGGCGGGATCGTCGCAGCAGAAAGCGCGCATCAAGACGCGGACCGAACTGGCCCGCCTCCTTCGGGGGGCGGGTTCTTTGTCGCGTCCGGCCGGGCTTCACCAGCGGGCGGAATGCGGCTAGAAGGTCGGGAACGATCCTGCCCGACCCTACCTGATGACAATCCAAAAGGCGCATCCCATGGCCGACGACCTGCCCAACAGCTTCATGCATGGCCCCGACGAACAGGGCCGCTTCGGCATCTATGGCGGCCGTTTCGTGTCGGAAACGCTGATGCCGCTGATCCTTGACCTTCAGGCGGAATATGAACGCGCCAAGACCGACCCGTCCTTCTGGGCGCAGATGGACGATCTGTGGACGCATTATGTTGGCCGTCCCTCGCCTTTGTATTTCTCGGAGCGGCTGACCCAGTATCTGGGCGGCGCCAAGATCTACATGAAGCGCGACGAGCTGAACCATACCGGCGCGCACAAGATCAACAACGTGCTGGGCCAGATCCTTCTGGCGATGCGGATGGGCAAGACCCGCATCATCGCGGAAACCGGCGCGGGCCAGCATGGCGTGGCCACCGCCACGGTCTGCGCGCGGTTCGGGCTGAAATGCGTGGTCTATATGGGCGCCCATGACGTGGAACGTCAGGCACCCAACGTCTTTCGCATGCGCCTGCTGGGGGCCGAGGTCGTGCCCGTCACCAGCGGTCGCGGCACGCTGAAGGACGCGATGAACGACGCGCTGCGCGACTGGGTGACGAATGTGCGCGACACGTTCTATTGCATCGGCACAGTGGCGGGTCCGCATCCCTATCCGGCGATGGTGCGCGATTTCCAGTCGATCATCGGCAAGGAGGTCCGCGAGCAGATCATGGCGCGCGAGGGGCGTCTGCCCGACACGCTGGTTGCGGCGATCGGCGGCGGCTCGAACGCGATGGGGCTGTTCTATCCCTTCCTCGACGATCCGGCCGTCGGCATCATCGGGGTCGAGGCCGGGGGCCGCGGCGTCGATGACCGGATGGAGCATTGCGCCAGCCTGTCGGGCGGCCGCGCGGGTGTCCTGCACGGGAACCGCACCTATCTGTTGCAGGATGATGACGGCCAGATCCTCGAAGGCCATTCGATCAGCGCGGGTCTGGATTATCCCGGCATCGGGCCGGAACATGCCTGGCTCAAGGATGTGGGCCGCGCGGAATATGTCAGCATCACCGATGACGAGGCCCTGGCCGCGTTCCAGCTGTGCTGCGCGCAAGAGGGGATCATCCCCGCGCTGGAGCCCAGCCATGCCCTGGCCCATGTCATCAAGATCGCGCCGACGCTGCCCGCCGACCATCTGATCGTGATGAACATGTGCGGGCGTGGCGACAAGGACATCTTCACCGTCGCCAAGCATCTGGGCCACGATATCCGCACCTGACGCGGCTGCGCGGGCGGCGACGGGCCGCCCGCGCAGCCGTTCAGCGGCCCAGAAGCACGATGTTCAGGTCGGATTCCAGATGCGGCATCGGCAGGATGATCCGGGCCATGCCGCCATCCACGACCTCGACCCGGCCGATCTCGGGCATGAACTGAGGGGTTGCGGTCGGGTCGATCTCGGGCGGCAGGTCGGCGTAATCGGGCGGGGTCGCGCCCGCGACGAAGGCGGTGCCGAGATAGGTCACCTCGCCATCAACCAGCCCGATCCGGCCTAGCATCCGCTGCGATCCGGTCAGCTTCTCGAAACGCCCATCCGCGCCGACCCGGCAGCGGAACGGCTGATAGGCGACCAGAGGCAAGCCGCCGCCCAGTTTCAGGACGCGGCAGGACCAGTCGCCTTCCAGCATCGACGCGGCGCCCGAGGGCGGCAGCGGCTCGCCCGCAAGGCCCGCGACCAGCACGCCGACATCGCCCCCGTCGCCAGCCGCCAGCGCGCCCATCAGCGCCCGGCCTGCAGTTTCGTCGAAAAGCTCCAGCCGGGCGCGGTCGTCGGGGCGGACCTCGTCCGACAAGTCGGCCAGTTCGATTGCATGGGCGGGCAGGGCACACAGAAGCGCGGCAGTGGCCAACGCGGCCAGATCAGGTTTCTTCATTGACGGCGTGACTTTGCAACAATTCCAGCGGCAGGATGTCCAGCGCGCGGCGATGGGTCGATTCCAGCACCACCCTGGGGGCCGCGAATTCCTGCGCCGCCTGAAGGAAGCGCGAGGCGCAGAGGCACCAGCGATCCCCCGGTTTCAGCCCCGGAAAGCCGTATTCGGGGCGCGGCGTCGACAGATCGTTGCCCAGATAGGCCGACATGGCCAGAAACTCGGCCGTCACGATCACGCAGACCGTGTGGCTGCCCCGATCATCCGGGCCGGTATCGCAGCACCCGTTGCGATAAAACCCCGTCATCGGTGCGGTCGAGCAGGGCTGCAACCTGCCGCCCAGGACATTGATCGACGCTTCCATCACCCCTCCTGCATGTTGAGGGCAGCTTAGCCAAAGGGGCAGGGCAGGCCAAGAAAAAGCGAAGCTGCCCGCGAAGCTGTGAGGCGGACATGGAAAAGGGGCCGAAAGGCCCCTTTGAGAAACGCGCGGCTGGCGGCCTGTCAGGCGGCGCGGCGGGCGTCGAGTTCGCTGACGATCACGCGCGGGGCTTCCTCGCGGGTGAAATAGCCATACATCTGGTCGAGGGCGGCCTCGGCGTCGGCCGCGCGCTTGCGATCCGCGATGCTGGTGGTCTTGCTGTCAGGCTTCGACATGGTTCGTCTCCGGGTTCGGGTCTTCCCTCCCATGCCGTCCAGATATTGACTGACCGGTCAGAAAACCAGAGGCGAAAGACCCGGCGCAAGGCTGCCATGCGCCGGGTTCATGGGACGATCAGCCGATCCGCAACATGCGGTGCTTCTTCTTGCCGATCGAGACCTTCAGCCCGTCGCCCACCGCATCCGCGTCCAGCATCAGCTGCGCGTCGGTGACGGGTTCGTTGTTCAGGCGCAGCCCGCCCTCGGCGATCAGGCGCTTGACCTCCTTGCCCGAGGGGGCCAGCCCCGACTGGACCAGCGCCTGCACGACCGACAGCCCGCCCGACAGCGAGGCCGCGTCGATCAGCGCGACCTCAAGATCGCCGCCCGCGCCGCCCTGCTCAAAGACCGCGCGCGCCGTCGCCTCGGCGCTGGCGGCGGCTTCGGCGCCGTGCAGCAGGGTCGTGACCTCATTGGCCAGTCGCACCTTGGCCAGGTTGATCTCGGACCCGCCAAGCGCGCCCAGACGGTTGCATTCGTCCAGCGGCAGTTCGGTATAGAGCTTCAGGAACCGGCCCACATCGGCATCGGTCGTGTTGCGCCAGAACTGCCAGAACTCGTAGGGCGAGAGCATCTCGCCGTTCAGCCAGATCGCGCCGCCCGCCGACTTGCCCATCTTGCGCCCGTCGCTGGTGGTCAGCAGGGGCGAGGTCAGGCCCCAGATCACCCTGTCATCGACGCGCCGCGTCAGGTCGATCCCGTTGACGATATTGCCCCATTGATCCGACCCGCCCATCTGCAACTGACAGCCATAGCGGCGGTTCAGCTCAAGGAAATCATAGGCTTGCAGGATCATGTAGTTGAATTCCAGGAAAGACAGCGACTGCTCGCGATCCAGCCGGGATTTCACGGATTCGAAGGACAGCATCCGGTTGACGCTGAAATGGCGCCCGATCTCGCGCAGAAAGGTCAGGTAGTTCAGGTCGTCCAGCCATTCGGCATTGTTCAGCATCGTCGCCGCGTCCGGGCCGTAATCCAGATAGCGGTCAAAGACCTTCTGCATGCCGTCGATGTTGCGCTGGATCGCGGCATCGTCCAGAAGCGGCCGCTCGTCGCTGCGGAAGGACGGATCGCCCACCTTGGTCGTGCCGCCGCCCATCAGCGTGATCGGACGGTTGCCGGTCTTCTGGAAGATCCGCAGCATCATGATGTTCAGCAGATGGCCCACATGCAGGCTGGCCGCCGTCGCGTCATAGCCGATATAGGCCGTGACCGGACCGGCCAGCAGCGCGCGGTCCAGCCCCTCGTAATCGGTGCAGTCGGCGACATAGCCGCGCTCGATCAGCTGGGTGAGGAAATCGGACTTGGGCGCGTATGTCATGGGGCTGTTTCCTTCTGTCTGGGCGCGATATACCCGGCGGGCTGGCAAAGGAAAAGGCGCGATGATCCGGGCTCTGGGAATGATGTCGGGGACCTCGATGGACGGGGTCGATGCGGCGATGATCGAGACCGACGGCATCCGAATCGGCGCCTTCGGCCGCAGCGCCTTTCGCGCGACCGGCGCCAACGAGGCCGCGATGCTGCGCGCGGCCCTGGGCCGCTGGCCCGGCGATCCCGGCGTGGCCGAGGCCACGCGCCTGTCCGAGGATGCCCATGCCGCCCTTGCCCGCGAATTCCCCGAGGCCCAGCTGATCGGCTATCACGGCCAGACCCTGGCCCACGACCCGCGCGGGCGCGGCACGCATCAGGCGGGGTCGGGGGTGCGGCTTGCAGCGCGGACGGGCAGGCCGGTCGTCTGGGATTTCCGCACCGAAGATGTCCGTCAGGGCGGCGAGGGCGCGCCGCTTGCCCCGTTCTTTCACTGGGCCTGCGCGGTCTGGGCGCTGGAGCGTGGGCTGATCCGGCCCGCCCCGGTGGCCTTCCTGAACCTGGGCGGGGTGGGCAATATCACCTGGGTGAACCCGCTAGCCCCGGCACCCGAGGCGCCGGGCGCCTGTCTGGCCTTTGACACCGGGCCTGCGAACGCGCCGCTGAACGATCTGATGCAGGCGCGGCGGGGCGTGACGCTGGACCGCGACGGCGCGCTTGCCGGGGCAGGGCGCCCCGATCGGAAGGCGCTGGAGCGGTTTCTGGCCGATCCCTGGTTCGACCATGCGCCGCCCAAATCGCTGGACCGCGACCATTTCGGGGGGTTGTCCGGATTGGTGGCCGGGCTTTCTGACGCGGACGCGGCGGCAACGCTGGTTGCAGTGATCGCGGCCTCGGTTCAGGCGGGACTGCGCTGGTTGCCGTCGGACCCGCAAGCGGTGCTGGTCTGCGGCGGAGGGCGACGGAACCCCGCGATCATGGCCGCGCTGGCCGCGCGCCTGTCGGCTCCGGTGCTGCCCGTCGAAAGCGCGGGCCTCGACGGCGACATGCTCGAGGCGCAGGCCTTCGGCTGGTTGGCCGTCCGCGTGATGCAGGGCCTGCCCACATCAGGGCCAGACACGACCGCCGCGCCCGGTCCGGTCTGCGGCGGGCGCATCAGCCAACCGCGCTGAACTGCGACCTTGGGTCATTGTTCCTGAAAAATCGTCCTTTCCAGGGTTGATAAAGATCAGCGGAACGGGGCGCTTCCGGCTCTGGTTGTCGGGGCAGTGCTGTGCAGCTGCACGGCGAACAAACGGAATGAACAGGAGCCCATCACATGAAGCACTTCATGCTGACCGCCGCCGCAATTGCCCTGACGACCCCCGCCTGGTCGCAGCAGCCCACGACGACCGAGGCCCCCGCCGATACGATGCAGACCGCCCCGGTGCAGGACGGCGCGACCACGGAGACCGGCACCGCCACCGGCACGATGGGCGGCACCGCCCAAGACGGCACGATGGGCGGCACTGCGCAGGATGGCACGATGCAGGATGGTGCAACGGGCATGACCACCGAAACCACGCCGGGCATGGCCCAGGACGACGCAGTCATGACCCAGCCGGGTATGGACCAGTCCGACACGGATGTCACGATGACCCGTCGCAGCAGCGCCGAACTGGGCGCGACCCTGAGCCCCGAGAACCAGGGCATCACGGCGTCGTGGCTGACCGACCGGTCCGTCTACACGACGAACGAGCCCTCGAGCAGCCAGTGGAACGACGTCACCGGCGGCACCCGCCCGGATGACTGGAACGACATCGGCGCGATCTCGGACCTCGTCCTGACCGCCGAGGGCGAACTGATCGGCTATGTGGCTGATATCGGTGGCTTCCTGGGCCTCGGTACGCACACGGTCCTGCTGAACGGCGATATGCTGCACGTGGCGCGCTTCGACGACGAGATCGTCATGGCCACCAACTTCACGCAGGAAGAACTCGAAGCCATGCCCGAGTTCGACCCGAACAACGTCATGGCTGATTGATCGGCCGACACGCGAAACGGCCCCGAAGCATCGCGCTTCGGGGCTTTTTCATGTCCGCTCGGCAGGCAAGGATCGCAGACCAGCGCCTTGGCCGACAGCAATCGGAAAGCAGAACCGGTCAAGCGCAACGCGAAGATCTGTGCGTTGTATAATCCGAATTATGTTACGAATGACTTATATCCCAGCCGTTAACCTGGTTTCGACCCTTGCCGTTGTTCCATCGAGACAGCAGGATCGCCACACACCGCACGGAAAGGTCGATCATGGCAGTCTCACCCCCTGTATGCGATTTCGGCGCCCCTTGGCATCCCTTTGCCTTGCCCGGCACGGATGGAGCCATCCATAGCCTCGATGACATCAAAGGGCCGCGTGGCACGCTTGTCATGTTCATCTGCAACCATTGCCCTTATGTGCAGTCGGTCCTCGACCGCATCCTGCGCGACGCGGTCGAATTGCAGCAGGCCGGGATCGGCGTGGTCGCGATCTCGGCCAATGACGCCTCGGCCTATCCCGAAGACGCGCCTGACCGCATGAAGGCTTTGGCCGAGGAACGCGGTTTCACCTTTCCCTATCTGCATGACGAAACCCAGCAGGTCGCACGGGCCTACGGCGCCGAATGCACGCCGGACTTCTTCGGCTACAACGCTCATGGCCAATTGCAATATCGTGGCAGGCTCGACGCTTCAGGCCGCAAGGCGGCAGCGCCGGATGCAAGGCGCGAATTGTTCGAGGCGATGATCCAGATCGCCAAAACCGGAAAAGGCCCGCAAGATCAGGTGCCTTCGATGGGTTGCTCGATCAAGTGGAAGAATCTCTGAATGTCGCCTTGCCCCGTCATCTTCGACCTCGACGGCACGCTGATCGACAGCGCGCCCGATATCCATGCCTGCGTCAATGCCGTCCTGCGCGAGAACGGCGTGCCGCTTCTATCTTTGCCGCGCGTCCGCAGCTTCATCGGTGGCGGCGTCGAGATTCTGTGGTCGCGTGTCATCGCCGCCTGCGGGATCGACCCGGTTCATCGCCGCGATCTGGTCGCGGCCTTCATGGCGCGCTACCACGATGCGACCACGCTGACGCGGCTCTATCCTGGCGTCGCGGAAGCTCTGGCGGAATTGGCGGCGGCGGGTCATCCGCTTGGGATCTGCACCAACAAGCCGCTTGGCCCGACCCGTGCGGTGCTGGATCATTTCGGCCTGGCCCATCTGTTTCCGGCGGTGATCGGCGGCGATTCACTGCCGGTGAAAAAGCCAGACCCCGCGCCTCTGCGCGCGGCCTTCGAGGCGCTCGGCGCGCAGACCGGCATCTTCGTCGGCGACAGCGAGTTCGACGCCGAAACGGCTGCCGCGATGGGCGTGCCCTTCCTGCTCTATACCGAGGGGTATCGCCACAGCCCGGTGGCGGATCTGGTCAGCCACGCGCATTTCAGCGACTTCGCGGCATTGCCCGGTCTTGTGGCACGGCTCAGGGCTCAGGCGGGCGATCTTCGGCCCGCACCGCAGCCGGCGCCTTGACATCAGCCACCGAAAGGGCTGAATCGCGCGACAGCATCAAGAGAGGTCAGCCATGGATCTGCGTCAACTCAGCCCGAACCTCGCCGTTTCGGACCAGATCCAGCCCGAGGATATCGGCGCGCTGGCCGAGGCGGGCTTCAAGGTTCTGATCAACAACCGCCCCGATCCAGAGGTCGGTCCCGGCATCGACCACGAAGCGATCTCCAAGGCGGCGGCCGATGCCGGGATGCGTTATCATTATCTGCCCTTCACGCCGGGCGAGATCACGCCGCAGCTGATCTCGGGCTTCGGCACCGCTTTGGCCGATCCCGGCCCGACCATCGCCTATTGCCGCAGCGGCAACCGCTCGACGGTGCTCTGGGCGCTGAACCAGGCGGGCAAGCAGCCAGTGGATGAGATCATCGCGACCGCCGCAGCGGCCGGTTATGATCTGGCGGGCGTGCGTCCGTTGATCGAGTCGCTGGCAAGCCGGAGGGCCTGAGCATTCGGCCAGTGCCGTCAGGCAGGGCGCGACCGCCCTGCCCCTTCACCGTTCCGATCAGGCCGGAACGCCAAGCGCGCGCTTGACATTGGCCGTCCAGCCAAGTGCCTGATGATCGTCCGCGCGGATTGCCGGGCGTTTCATCACCGAGGGCTTTGCCCCCAGCATCGTCACCAGATCCGCGGCCCGTTCTTCCTCGGACATGCCGCGCCAGGTCAGACTGGCCCGGTTGATGATCTTGTCGCCGAAATCCGCGACCAGCGCCTTGCGCTCATCCTCGGTCAGAGGCTCTTTCTGCACGTCGCGGAAGGCGACGCTCCAACCGTGTTCCTCAAGGCCGGCAATCGCTTTCTGACAGGTCGAGCAATGCGAAAGACCGAACATCGTCAGTGACTTGGACATGATTTCCTCGATCAGATGAAGGGAACGAAAGGCACCCCGCAGGCGGAAAGGATCAGCAGCAGGGACAGGGCCAGAAAGGGGCGCATCAGTGGGAACTCCGTTGAGGTTGCGCGCACTATTGCCGCAGGGCGCGCCGCTCACAAGTCACATTTCGCCGTGCTCGCCCCGATGCAGCTTTTGTCGCACGCGCCGCATTCCGGCCCAGGCCACGATGACAACCAAAGGCGTCAGCACGGCGATCAACGCGCCCTTGTCCAGCCCGATCCCCGAGGCCAGCGGCGCCAGACCATAGGACAAAAGGCCGATCGCGTAATAGCTGATGGCCACGACCGACAGCCCCTCGACCGTGTGCTGCAGCCGCAATTGCAGATCGGCGCGGCGGTCCATCCGTTCCATGATCTTCTGGTTCTGGGCGCGACGTTCCACCTCGACACGGGTGCGCAGCAACTCGCCGCTGCGGCTGGCCCGCGCCTGCATCTCGGCCAGACGCGCCTCGGCGGATTGGGTGGTGCGCATGGCGGGCAGATAGCGGCGGCGCATGAATTCGGTCAGCATCTGCATCTGCATGAAGCGCGTCTCGCGCAGGACCTCGATCCGGTCGCTGACGATGGCCTGATAGGCGCGCGTGGCACCAAACCGAAAGCTGTGCTGGGCGGCCTGCGCCTCAAGCTCGGTCGCAATGGGCAGCAGGTCGTGCAGCACTTCCTCGGCGGGGCGGGCCTCGTCGGCCATGCTTTCGACCAGCGCCGACAGCCGCCCCTCCAGCGCGTTCAGCCGCGTCGTCAGCGACCGCGCCCGCGTCAGCCCCAGCATCGAGGCCGCGCGATAGGTTTCAAGCTCGACCAGACGGTGGACAAGCCGCCCGATCCGGCTTTCAGACACGCCGGGCCGCACAAAGACGGCAAAGCGCATCCACCCATCGGGATCGATCCGGAAATCGCTGGCGATCACGGCGGATTCCTCAAGCACCCAGACCGCCGCAAGGCTGTCCGCGGCGAACCAACCCGCAATCCTGTCAGGAATTTCGGCGGGGTCATCGGGTAGCAGATCCACCTGCACCATCGCCGCCGCGATCCGCAGCCCCGGCGCCGCGTTCTGCCAGGCATCCGGAAAGATCGAGGCCGCCGACGGATCGAAAGGCCGGATCGGCAGGCCCGGCGTCATGGCCATGTAGGTCACGAACTCGGTATGGCTTTCCCATTTCAGTTCGTGCCGCCCCAGCCGGCCCTGATAATGGCTGTCCGCTGGATCGGGGCGCGGCCCGCCATGACGCGACACGATCTCGGCCAGATGGGCATGGTCGCGCGCGCGGTCGCGATTGGCGGCGTCGCCGCGTTCCTTGAAGGCCAGAAAGACCGCCGTCGCGGGCGCCGTCAGACGCGGCGAGGGCCGGGCATGCAGCTCGTTGACCAGCGCATAGCGCATCGGGTGTTCGGCGGCCGAATTCATGCGCCTCTCCTTGGTGGCCCTTGTGGAG